>NZ_APML01000104.1 GCF_000359605.1 Gracilibacillus halophilus YIM-C55.5 | reverse complement strand
CCTCTCGCAAGACCATTGGGATAATATCCTAATTCTTCAATGATTGATAATACTTTTCTTTCTGTTTCTGGCGAATACCCGGGTTTATGATTTAATATTCGAGAAACAGTTGCAATTGAAACATTTGCTTTGTTTGCCACATCTTTTATTGTTACGGACATATTAATGCTTCCTTTCAATTAACGTAAACGTTTACCTTGAAAATATAATAACATTGCTTGAAATCGATTTCAATTATAAATTCAAAAAAATTTTACAAGAATGAATGACTAGTTTTTAACAGTGAATTATAACATTTATTTTACTCCTTCAACCTTTGATATAGATCGATTTGTTCATCCAATAATTCACTTTTCCTGACAGTAGTCGGTACTGTTAAGCCATCTCTAAATCCTATAATAAGAAATTCATCCCGCAACACTTCAATTCGTTTGGATACCATTTCAGTTTGTTCATCTATCTCCACAACCTCTCGCCTCCTCTATTTAAAATCATTCAAACCTCAAAAAACTGTACTTATAAACGTACAACACTTGTGTATATTATATAGTACGCTTACAAGTACAGTCAATGTTTTTAACTGAAATGAGGTATTCCTTTGAAGCGAGTAAAAATTGCCCTCAATGAACTACTGCATGAATATAATCTTAGCTTACATCAGCTTCATTTACTGACGGGCGTTCGCAGAGCAACGTTAAGTGAACTGGCAAATGGAAAACGACAAAGGATACAGTTAGAGCATATTGAAAAAATCGCCAATGCATTAGATATTCATGATATAAATCAAATTATTACTATTCAAGAAAGCTATGAAGAGTAACAAAGCAAGTTAACTCTCTGTAACCGTCTCTATCCATTTTTTATGAGCAGGCGGTTACTTTTTCTATTTAAATAGACTCCCGACTTCGACAATTCATAAAAGATGTCTCATATGCATCCATCGCTTCGGACGCATAATTCTCGCCTCACTCTGAGAATTCTCGCCTCACCAAATTAATTCTCGCCTGGCTCCAGGGAATTCTCGTCTCACCGAATTAATTCTAGCCTCACTCCAAGAATTCGAGTCTGAGCAAGATTTTCAACAACTAGTCCTTTGCCGTTATACATATCTACCTACTTCCCTCTATCAATTCTTCCTTAAATTGTTACCTTCGATTCATTTCTTTTCATTAGATTAAATTATAGTTGGAATTTTAACC
>NZ_APML01000103.1 GCF_000359605.1 Gracilibacillus halophilus YIM-C55.5 | reverse complement strand
TTTTTACTTGCCAAATACACCACTTCTTCCGAAATGATAGATTTCGAAATCAATTGGTTAATATGTGCATCTATTTGAGCCGCCGTTTTCTTCTGCTTTTCCTCCGGCAATAGCTTCACGACAACCGACTTCACGGATTTGAAAAAGCCTACTTCTTCATTCATTTCCTGTGCTTCTTCTGTTGTTGCACAAAGGGCATACGCTTTTGACAGTTCCGTAACCAGTCGCAGAAAATCTTTCTTCCGTTCTTCCTGCATGGCCAGCACCACATCGACCGTTTCTACAATCGCCTGCATGCGCTCGGTCTGTTTTTCTGAATAGAACTTCTGATAATCATGACCGTGTAGCATCTCCTTCAACAGCTCATACTTCTCCTGCATGATTTCTACTGCCAAGGCTGTATCTACACCGGCATTTTCTTATCATCTTCCGTGTATTGCTTCAGTGCCTCTTTCAAATTGTCTGCAAATCCGATGTAGTCAACAACCAGGCCTCCGGGTTTATCGATGAATACGCGGTTGACCCGAGCAATCGCCTGCATCAGGTTATGGCCTTTCATCGGTTTATCGATGTACATCGTGTGCATCGACGGTACGTCAAAACCAGTGAGCCACATGTCCCGCACAATCACGATTTTCAAGGGATCTTCGTTATCTTTCATCCTTTTCGCCAGGTAATCCCTATGACGCTTGTTGCCGGTGTGTTTATGCCAACCTTCCGTATCACTAGAATTTCCGGTCATCACCACTTTAATTACGCCCTTATCATCGTCATCGCTATGCCAACCCGGACGAAGACGGGTGATTCACGGTACCAATCAATCGCAATACATCGGGACATCACCACAGCCATCGCCTTTCTTTTATTTACAGGGTTTTAGGTGATTCAACAGATTTGAAGAAACCTTATGATGACAGGGATTAACCATTTATGAATTTCACTTAATTTAATGGGATTAAGGTGAATGTGAGTCATTTGTGAGTCAAAATTAAAAATGCTAGCGGGTAATATAAAATTTTATAAATCTCTTAGTAAATTTATTCAGTCTATCAATTATTAGTACAATAAAAGAAGAATCTTTTATTTAAATAAGAATCCATTAAATCTAACACAACTACTATTTTAATAACTAGACTAGTGGGGAGTGTCAAGAATTTTGT
>NZ_APML01000102.1 GCF_000359605.1 Gracilibacillus halophilus YIM-C55.5 | reverse complement strand
GGAGTGTCAAGAATTTTGTGTAAATCCCCTTTTATAGTAGAACGGTTAGCTCGCTTGTTTAATTCGGTTGAGTATATCAATTCTTATAAAGGCAGAGAGCCACAGCGATAGCTGCGAGTCCTTGACCTTGTGCTTCTTCTTCGTGATTCGCTGTGTTGGGTATCGGGACCCGACCAGCGAGAACATAGAAGAAACCGGTTCGTGGTACGCTAAGTGTGCGGATGGAGCCCTTGTAGGGCTTTATTTTTTCCATTCGGCAATAGAAAACACCACCACGACCGTAAACAAGGTCAAGGATGGCGAACCCCCCATTTCTACAACTAGGATTCAAGCGCATCAAACATTTCTAGTATAGCGGATTTTGCTTTTTCAAAACCACGATGGCAGCGCATGCTAAATTTATGATTGTAATCTAAAAATTGTGTTACTAAAAACCGCTCTAACGCATCTTCATTCGGAAACTGCTCTTTACGTTTGACATAACGCTTGATCTCTTTGTTAAAGGCCTCTATTAAGTTGGTAGAGTAAATGCTCCGATGAATCGAAGATGGAAAATTGAAAAAAGTTAATAATTGTTCATTGCCCACCACCGACTCGATGACTTTTGGGTAGGTCTTTTTCCACTTGTTTTGAAATTGCTCTAAAGCTTCGAGAGCTTCCTTACGATTTTTCGCTTGATAAACAGCTTTAAAATCATCGAGAATCGATGAACGGTCTTTAACCCGTACTTTGCTGGCGATGTTACGTGAAACATGTACACAACAGATTTGATGCTTCGCTTTTGGATACACACGTTGAATGGCGTCTGTCATACCTGTTAGACCATCGGAAACAAAGAGAAGTACGTTTTCTACCCCACGCTGATTCAGGCGTTGGATCAATTCTTCCCATACATGCGTTGACTCTGTTGGTGCGACCGTGAAGTCTAGGACTTCTTTGGCTCCATCCTCTGTAATTCCAATAGCTATATAAACAGCTTCCTTCTCTACGGTTTGGCGTCGGATCGGAATATGGGTCGCATCTAGGTAAATGCACACATAACGTGTTTCCAGTTTTCTGTCATGGAAGGCTCGGACATCTTCGGACACGAGTTGCGTTAAATTAGATACCGTTTGCTTGGAGTAATGATGACCATACATACGCTCGATCAAATGTGCAATTTCATCCGTTGTGATGCCTTTTTCATACAGATGAATCACAAACTGTTCCAATGTATCACTGGAGCGCTGATATGGTGCCAACGTTTGTTGTTGAAAAGCACCATTGCGATCTCGAGGAATACTCAAGTGTAGTTCACCATATTCCGTTTTGAACGGCCTCTTTTGGTAATAACCATTACGTGAATTCCCCGAATTCATTCCTTTTGGATCATAAGGTTCATAATTTAAGAAAGCTGTTAATTCATGTTTCATCAGTTGATTGATCGCTGTTTCCAAATGACGTCGAAAAACCTCTTCAATATCTTGTTTTTGGGCTAGTGCTTCGATTAAATCTGTAGTAAGATGGTTCATAGGGAAGAC
>NZ_APML01000101.1 GCF_000359605.1 Gracilibacillus halophilus YIM-C55.5 | reverse complement strand
TTTGGTATGGTAGGAAGGGGTACCCCCTTCCTACCATACCAAATTTTTGCGCGCTTTCGTTCCCTGCTAGTTTGTGCTGAAAAGAGGTCTTTTCTTTTCTTGTTTCTCTTCATAGTCCATCAACACTGCTCCAATTAATCGAAAAGCAGACTGCGTATTCGGAAAGATACGTATAACTTTTTCTCTTCGTCTAACCTCTTCATTTAAACGCTCAAGAGAGTTTGTCGTACGAGTATACATGTGATATTTCGTTGGTTCATTTAGAAATTGTATGCCATCATCAAACCCGTCTTCCAACGCGTCTATTACTTTTTCTAACTTCGGATTTTTCTCATAGCGATGGATAAATTCCTCTTTAAACTTTCTTGCGTCCTCCACTTTTACAGCATCAAAAATTCTTTTTAAATCAACTTTAACTTCTGCCATATTCTTTTTTGGCATTTTGTCTATGAGATTCTTTTTAAAGTGAACAGTACAGCGTTGCCAAGAGGTTCCAACAAATTCTTTCTTGATTGCCTTTTTCAGTCCTGGATGGGCATCAGAAATAATGAGTTTTGGTGATTGTAATCCACGTTTTATTAATTCTTGTAGAAATGCTTGCCATGCTTCATAGCATTCCTCATGACTAACTTTTAGACCAAGTACTGCCCGTTGATTATGTTCAGTAATCGCAGTCGCAATATAGACGGCTTTAGATACAACCTTATGATGTTCGCGGACCTTGATATACATGGCATCGACAAAAACATATGGATAATATGCTGTGTTTAAAGGGCGATTTGCCCACTCTCTAACGAGAGGATCAAGCTTTTCTGTAAGAGAAGATACAAAGGATTTCGACACACTTTCCCCACATAACTCTTCCACGATATTCTTCACTTTTCGAGTGGAGACACCATTCACTACCATTTCAAGCATAGATAGGATTAACGCCTTGTCGCAACGTTTATACCTTTCAAATACTGATGGCGAAAAATCACCACTACGTGTACGAGGTACACGTAATTTGATCTTTCCAATGCTCATCATGAAATCCCGCTCATAGTAGCCATTACGATAGTCACGACGTTCTCCTGAACGATCATAAGCTGGAACTTTCAAGTACTCATCTCGCTCTTTCTCCATATATTCGTTTAATACTAGAACTATCGTTGATTTAACTACAGCATCAATATTCGAGTTCATAACAGAATCTTTTAAATGATCCATATTTAGGTTAAACTGTAACTGGGTCATCATCAATTCTCCTTTACAATATTTTCTGGTTAAAAACATTGTATCCAAGAATTGATATGGCCCATTCTCTTTTTACACAATTTTACGGACTTAAT
>NZ_APML01000100.1 GCF_000359605.1 Gracilibacillus halophilus YIM-C55.5 | reverse complement strand
CATTCATAAAAAAGTCATAACAAATCGGCTAATTCGTGAGAATAAAGTTGAAACAGACGTCTGAGAGACAAAGGATAAAAGGTTGATGTCCTGCGTTTCTCAGGCGTTCTTGTGTTACGAGTTTATTGTGTGTGTGAATACTTATACTGCGAGTAGATTAAAAAGAAGAATGAAGTCTTGTAAATGTTTATTTTATGCTACATCTGATAACTCTTCTGATTCAAAGTGGATGCCGTGGGAGTTGGGATATTTTGATGGTTGGAAAGGGAAAGTGTCTATATTACCGATTAATAAAGAAACTGGAGATAAGGAAAGCTTTGATGGACAGGAATACTTGGATTATACACACTTTAACTCTTGGCGTATTTTCTCATATCTATATCTTTCTTCTTCTTGTGACTCACCATAGTCACTTTCTTCTATCGAGATTTAAGTTCTTACGAATTATTAAAAAAAGCATCATTTGATATGAGAGGAACTTTTCAAAAAATATCAGATTTATATTCGACCTACGATTGGATAAGTGATAATGGTTACAATAGGTTCTCTGAATGGGTGTCATAAGAGACGTTTCCTATTTCTAATCATTTAAGGTGGGACGTTTCAAAAAGTATAAACTATGACGAAAATGGAAGATTTGCAAGTTCTGGTCTTTAATGAGTAATCATTGTAACCGATAATGAATATGTAAAGGTAGGTTTTAGTTCCAAGTGTGATCTGTAAGGGTGTAAAATGTATATGTTTAAGTTAAGAAAAGCGTACAATCTATCGAGATTAAGTGATTTTTCACTAATAGAGGTTACTGGATTTTATATATTGTTGTTAGGTGGGATTTTACTCTTTCAATTTGAAAGTGTAATGCAATTTATAGCTAATATAATTTTATTGTTATTAAATTCTGTTTCCATTTTTCATCACTATATGAATGAAAAAAATAAAGTAAAGGTAAATTTTTTTCAATATATAACATTTATTTTTTATACATATGTTTTGATAATGTTCTTATATCCAACTCCATTAGAGGAGCAATCACTTCTTCTTTATGTACTGGTAATATTATGGATGTTTTATATATTGTCAATTTTATATTCATTACAATATATAGTAGAGGTTTTTTATTATTGGATAGTAAAAATTAAATTTCCTTATGAGGAAACCATTTATGAGCAAAGACCTTCCTCAAAAAGGTTATCAAAGTTCATGAGTTTGAATCAAGAAATTACATTGACTAATATAACCATTGTAAAGTTATTATTCTTCACAACAATTACATTGCTATCGATGTTTTTAGCAATCCTTGAATTAGAAGTATATTTTTCTGAGGACAAATTTTATGCGTTTTTAACAAAAAATTTTTACTGGTTAAATATAACACATATTGCACCTTTAATTTCAATTTATTTAGCTGTAATTTCAATTTTGAATCCAATAGAACGCGAAATTTATAAGAAAGCTAACGGAAAATATGAGGCTTGGGTGAATTATACTTTTAGTGATTGATAGAACCTATAATTATGGTGTGCTTGTGATGAAGGGTTTTAGCTGAATGACCTGATTGAGAATCAATGCAAGAACATTGAGTGAGGGATGTAGAAGAAAAAACAGGTGTTTAACAGTTTTATAAATCAAAGATGTTAGATAATGGATGTTTTATACTCACCTATCTTTCCTTTAACACTATCCCCCCTTTTTCTACTATGTAACCCAACAATAAAGTTGTAACATTCATAAAAAAGTCATAACAAATCG
>NZ_APML01000099.1 GCF_000359605.1 Gracilibacillus halophilus YIM-C55.5 | reverse complement strand
CGGCGACGCCTGCGGGAACAACACGAGCCGAAAATCACCCGAAACGAAACTTGTGAGTTTCGGAAAGCCCGCGCCGTGCCCGCGGCAAGCGCCCGTCTGAAGCGAAAATCGAAAGATTCCATCTTTTATTCGAAAAACTAAAGGCATTTTAATGAATATCCAAGCAATTAATATTTATTTTTTGTTATGTCACGGATTCAGGAAGAAAGTTAAACATACCATTTATTGTTAATTATATTACATGAAGCAAAGGGGAGTTTAAAATGAAGAAATATATATTTGTTTATTTAATCATAATGTTAGTTATAATTACAGGCTGCTCAGCAAAATTGAATTTCACCGCCGCTATAGAAGGTATAAATGATAATAAAGTTTCACTAGAATGTTCAGATTTAATAGATGATAGTTCCGATGTAGGTTACGAATGTTCGATTAAGATCACTGAAAATACTATGATCAAGAATATTGATGGAGATGTAGTAACATTAGAATCATTAAAAGAAGGTCAGCATATAGATTTAACAGTCAATAAGTCTTTATCTGAGAGATTACCTAACCAAAGTGAAGCAAAAGAAATTAAAATTATAAAAAATAAGAATAGTATGTAGTATAGTACTCAACTGTCGCAAACAAAAATAGCAAAGTATGCCAGATATAGTTAGACAAATCTACATTCCATTGTTGTAGTTGACTAAAAACACACCTTGTTAACTATAAAACAAAACCCTCGACACCAACAGTGCCAAGGGTTAATTTGATTAATACATTTGAATATACTGTTCTCTTTCCCAAGGGTGAACTTGCGTACGGAACATACTTTTACGAAATGAAATTCGATAAATTTCATTCAAACAGTTGATAAATCCGTGTTTTAAATAATTAGTTATATCAATCATACTCAATGATTTTCAGAATTTGTGGGTGTTTCGTGGGTGTGATTGTGGGTGGATTAAAAGGCACCTACTTATTCGGTAGGTGCCCTTTCTTCGTTGAAAATCAATCTAACTTTTTTTGACTAAAATAATTAGTAATGTAGGATAAAGCAATTAATACTAATCCATTATAAGCAGGTTGTGTAATATCGCTTATGATTTGCGCAATCCGTATTGGTTCTGGTTCCTCTCCTTCAGGTATATATTGAGTAGCATTTAAATGAAAAGTAGACTCCATGTTTGTAAATACCATGATAATGAAATAAATTATACCGCCCCAAAACAGAACTTTTGATATTTTATCCAAAATTAATACCTCCTTTGTGCTTATTATCGTCACAAATTTCGATTATAAAATATTAAAAATAGAAAATCAAAAATTCCAAAAGAAAAAACACCTACCATAAAAGATAGGTGCCAAAGGAACTACAACTCGCATTCATACCTCATATTTATCTA
>NZ_APML01000098.1 GCF_000359605.1 Gracilibacillus halophilus YIM-C55.5 | reverse complement strand
AAAAAGTCATAACAAATCGGCTAATTCGTGAGAATAAAGTTGAAACAGACGTCTGAGAGATAAGGTTGATGCCTGCGTTTCTCAGGCGTTTTTGTGATACGAGTTTATTGTGTGTGTGAATAAAGTCATGACACATTTTTTGAAACAAATCGGTAAAAATCGGGGTTTGTGTTACGACTTTATTATGAAAGGCGACGGTGGAAAGCGGGTTGAAGGGGTGAAAAGTGTTACGAGTTTATTGTGAATGAACAGAAGGAATAACTCTGTGTGAAATAAGTGGAAGCGATACGTCACTTTCGGTTTTCCGTCTTTGTTCACGTCAATTCTTTTCACAAAATGGTGAAGCAATTCAGCAGTCACAACACTTATCGGTTCTAGCTGACGGAAAATGTTTCGTATCGTTTGAAGCTCATTTATAATCGTTTTAGGGTGGGCTGACGTTTTCAGTTCATCCTTTTTCTTTTCCAATGCCTTTATCCTTGCTTTTATCGAGCCTAATGAATCATGGTAGTCATCGAGCGTGATAAGCTCATCGGCTAGTAAATGAATGTACTGACGCTTTTTTCAAGATGACCAGCTAATTTTTCATTTATCTCCTGTAATTCTTCCTGAGAATGCTCGGCGTGTCGTTGGTCCAAATTTCTAAGTTTTGATTCCAATCCCTGTTCATGTATAAACTCAGCCATGTTTTTTATACGGCGTAAAATGACATTTTTAAGGTCCTGTTCTTTAATCGCATGATTGGTACAAGCAATGGTCCCATGTTTCGCGTAGAATCCGCAAATATATCCATGTCTATTCTGGCGGTACCACATTCCCTTGCCGCAGTCCGAGCAGTACATGTGGTTGGTGAAAAGGTGCGTATCTGTCATCAAAGTGTTTACCTATTTCTAACATAATCATTAACAAATTATGTTATTCTATAAGTATAATGTTGATTTGCGGAGAATAATTGGGGGGATGGCGTTGAATTGGAATAAAGGTAATTTTATAGTAAGTGATGATATTTCTTTGCTAAATTTAGATACTGTCTTTAACTTGTTATCGAGTACATATTGGGCTTCGGATAGAACGAAAGAAACAATAGAAAAGAGTATTAAAAATTCTATTTCTTTTGGTCTCTA
>NZ_APML01000097.1 GCF_000359605.1 Gracilibacillus halophilus YIM-C55.5 | reverse complement strand
AAAATGCCCCATATTATAAGTTTTGAATTCAATTAAATTACTAACAGTTTAGGCATGTCTTGCTCTAGTTTTAAGTATTTAAATATATCCCCAATAATTTTTTGTCCACTTCCTTCATCGTATTATCCGACATAACTCCAGTGATTTTATTAAGGTATTTTTGTTTTTTTCCTTTTTCACTTTTATATATTGTTACTTGACCCACTATTTCACCTCCACTTTAATTTAAATCCATTAAATTAGATTTATTTGCCTAGAGAAAAGCCTCATATTTTTTACTAAATCTGCCCTTTACTTCAACAAAGGAAAGCGAATACCTTTGCTAAGTATTCGTCCTCAATTAGTGAGTCAGTGTATCCATTAAATTGTAGAAGTATTTTGGGTCACCCGTATTAAAGTAGTTATACCAAGACTCAAGGGTATTTTCAGAATAGACATCTATCTTAGCTAATATAATTCTAGCGAAAAGCAACCCACCCGCTGAACTAGCTGTTATCAAGTTATTGTCAGAAACTGCCTTAACATTTCTATAATATGCTTCTCCCTTATAGTTCGGACATATCATCTTAAGATACTCAAGACTGTTGCTAGTGTGTATACGCTCGTCAAATACACCAGATGCGGCAAGTGCAGTTGTAGCACCGCAAATTGCAGCAACAGTTGCACCACATTCTAACAATTCAGTTGCCTTTTCTATAATTGGTTTGTGCCTTGGGTCATCCCAAGTATCTGCTCCAGGCAACAATAAAACGGTTGAAGGAGATAAAATGATTTCATCGGTAGTTATCTCAGGTATAACTTTCATACCTCCCTTTGTTACAATTGATTCCTTTGTAGCTCCCACGGTCTTAACAGAAACTTTATCACTCTGTTTTTTAAAGTATTGACCCGAATTTAGCTCTGCCGTTACATACCCAATCTCCCAGTCTGCTAATGTGTCTAGTACATAACTGTAGACATTAATCATATTATCCCTCCAAAAATAATTACTCTTATTCCACTACGCTCCCTTTAGCTCAAAATCTCTAATCCAATAACAAAGAAAAGTCAATTATTGATTGCTTGGTTGAACTCTAGCCACTTTTTTGTTGAAAAGATTATCGTGTAAACCACCAAATAAAAAATAAAATTACTGCTACTATAAACCAAATAAATGCAATAACATACTTTCTTTCAGTCTCCTTCTTTCCAGCATTAGCAGCAAATACACCACTAATTAAAGCAATAGCTATTGCAAACCAAGTCCAAAAAGTCATACATTCCTCCCCCTTCTTAAAATTATTTATTGTGCTATCCTGCCCTTTAGCACAATAGGAGTTACTGCATCGACAACTCCTTATTCTATATTCGCCATCCGTTCATTTAATAACCGTTTTCCCAGTTGCTTTGATTGTAAAGAGTGATAATAAGATTTATTAGAAAACCAAGGATTAAGAATACAAGCAATAGCATAGGATTAGCATCTTTCCACAAGAGTTTTACAATTAAGAATGCAATGATTGACCCAAATACTGCCCCTAACCATAATTTAAATTGCAATTTCCTTTTTTTATCTTCCATCTATACCACCACCCTGGTTCTTCAATCGCTCACAATAGTTTAAGTAATATACTTCGCAAAACTAGAATTAAGTTCTTAATCAACTATTAACCCTCTCGTCATACACTCATTTTCTTTAAAGCTAAATTGTTTATAAAAATCATGTGCATCTTTAGTTGCTAAAGCAAAACAAGTATATTTTATTTTAGGATGTTCTAAAATACATTCCATCAACCAGTAACCCAACCTGTTTCTTCGATAATTTTCGTCAATTACAACATCTAAAAGCC
>NZ_APML01000096.1 GCF_000359605.1 Gracilibacillus halophilus YIM-C55.5 | reverse complement strand
AATTATGGTCGATATTTGTAGATATAGCGAGTAATCTTTGAGTTTCATCGTGATAAGTTCGTTCAGTTTAAACTGTACGGTCTAAATGGACGCACATCTAGTTATTTATTTCTTGATAATAAGGCAAAAAACCAGTAAAGTAGAAAAAGTGGATTTAGGCAGTCGAACATAATAGTAAAAAAGTCATAGTTAAATTAAGTGGGGTGAGGAAGGTTCATGCCTGTGATAAAGGTTGAGAATTTGTCGAAAATATTTGGCAAAAAAACAAAGGAAGCAACAAAATTATTAGATGAAGGTTATACGAAAGAAGAAGTATTAGGAGAAACTGGTTGTACTGTTGGGGTCAATCGGGCTAATTTTGAAGTCGAAGAAGGCGAAGTTTTCGTTATTATGGGGCTTTCTGGTAGTGGGAAGTCAACTCTTGTTCGTCTTTTAAATCGCTTAATTGAACCAACAGAAGGGGAAGTAGAAGTAGAAGGTGACAAACTGGCTCATATGAATAAAGAAGACTTACGTACTGTTCGTCGAGAAAAAATGAGCATGGTCTTTCAAAAATTTGCTTTATTCCCATTTCGAACCGTTCTTGAAAATACAGAGTTTGGCCTAGAAATCCAAGGTATTAGTAAAGAAGAACGTTCAGAAAAAGCTAAGAACGCCCTTGAATTAGTTGGACTGGGTAGTTTCATTAATCAATATCCTGAACAACTATCAGGTGGTATGCAACAACGTGTCGGTCTAGCTCGTGCATTAGCAAATGATCCAGAAGTTCTTTTAATGGACGAGGCATTCTCTGCGTTAGACCCACTGATTCGTAAGGATATGCAAGACGAACTGTTAGATCTACAAGAAAAAATGAAGAAAACTATTATTTTCATTACGCACGACTTAGATGAAGCTTTACGTATTGGTGATCGGATTGCACTAATGAAAGATGGTTCGATTGTACAAATTGGTTCACCAGAAGAGATTTTAGTCAATCCTGCCAACGATTATGTTGAACGATTTGTAGAGGATGTTGATCGTTCGAAAGTACTTACAGCAGAACATATTATGAAGCGACCAGAGACAGTAGATATTGAGAAACACGGTCCACGAGTTGCCTTAGAGCGTATTCGCGAGCAAGGCCTATCCAGTATTTATGTCGTTGATCGTTCACGTAACTTACACGGTTATGTCACGGCTGACGATGTATCAGATGCGAGAAAACAAGAGAAGAATGATTTACGCGATATTTTGCGTACAGATATGCCGACAGTAAGTAAAGATGCTGCGATTCAGGAGATTTTCGATATCATTTATGATGCACCCGTACCCGTTGCGGTTGTTGAAGATGATAAGTTAAGAGGAATCATTGTCCGTGGTTCAGTCATTGCAGCATTGGCAAACGGAAATGAGGTGAATGAATAAGATGCTTGATTTTATGCCGAAGATTCCATTAGCCGATGGCGTGGATTGGTTTGTTGAAAAAGTACAAGAAACATTTGATTTCATTTTTGATCCGATCAAAGAACATTTTGGTACTTTTATTGAATCCACTGCCGAATGGCTAAGTCAATTACCCGCACTTTTAATTATTTTAATTGTGGCAGTCATTGCATTCTTTGTTTCTGGTAAAAGAATTGGCTTACCAATCTTTTCTATCATCGGGTTATGGTTTGTCTATAACCAGGAATTATGGGAAGCATTGATGGAGACATTTACACTTGTTTTCTTTGCAAGTTTAATTTCAGTCATTATTGGTGTTCCAGCAGGGATTTGGATGTCCAAGAGTAAATGGGCTCAGACCATTATTACACCCATATTGGACTTTATGCAGACAATGCCTGCATTCGTTTATTTAATTCCTGCGATTATCTTCTTAGGTATTGGTATGGTGCCAGGGGTGTTTGCATCAGTGGTCTTCGCAACACCACCAGTTGTGCGTTTTACCAATTTAGGAATTCGCCAAGTATCCGGTGAGTTAATTGAAGCATCCGAAGCTTTTGGTACCACTGGTTCACAAAAATTATTTAAAGTTGAATTACCAATGGCTAAGAAAACGATAATGGCTGGTGTGAACCAAACAGTCATGCTTGCATTATCTATGGTTGTTATTGCATCAATGATTGGTGCACCTGGCCTAGGTGATAATGTGTTAACAGCATTACAGCGTGCTGATGAAGGTGCTGGTTTTGTTGCCGGTCTAGGGATCGTTATTTTAGCGATTATCATTGACCGTATTTCTCAAAACGTGAACAAATAATGCGATAAACATTCCCAATCTTTTTGGGAAGTTTATAATAAAAATTTACAAAAAAGGGGAGATCTATTCATGTTTAAAACAACATGGAAACAGTTAGGTCTAGTGGCTGTTTTAGCACTAGTTATGGTCTTAGCTGCATGTGGCGGAGGAGAAGGCTCCGATGATAGCGAAGGCCAATCAGAAGGAAATGGTAGTGAAGAAGAAACTGCAGTTGGTGAAGGCAAAGAGATCGAATTAGCATATGTGAACTGGGATACAGAAATTGCTTCTACAAACGTAGTTGGCAAAGTATTGGAAGACCTAGGTTATGATGTGACACTAACATCTTTAGATAACGCAGCAATGTGGCAAGCTGTTGCCAATGGCGATGCTGATGGTATGGTAGCGGCATGGTTGCCATTAACTCACGAATCTCAGTATGCTGAGTATGGAGATCAAATGGTAGAACTAGGAGCTAACCTAGAAGGTGCCAAAACAGGTTTAGTTGTACCTTCATACATGGATGTTGATTCTATTGCAGATTTATCAGATCAAGCTGATAAAACAATCACTGGAATTGAGCCAGGGGCAGGTGTTACAGCTGCTTCAGAAGCTGCAATTCAAGAATATGATAATCTAAGCGATTGGGAATTGCAAACTTCATCTAGTGGTGCAATGGCTACAGCACTAGAAGAAGCGATTAACAATGAAGAAGAGATCATCGTTACTGGTTGGTCTCCGCACTGGAAATTCTCTAAATTTGATCTTAAATATCTAGAAGATCCAAATGAAGGTTTTGGTGAAGCTGAGAACATTGAAACAATGGTTCGTGAAGGCCTAGAAGAAGACCTTCCAAATGCATACAGTGTACTAGATAACTTCAAATGGACAGAAGAATCTATGAACTCTGTTATGCTTGAAGTTCAAAATGGTGCAGATCCAGCAGAAGCAGCAGCAGCTGGGTAGAAGATAACCAAGATAAAGTTGACGAATGGACTGCAGATGTTGAATAAGTAACATATCAAGAAATCCCTTTACTCGATTAAGAGTAGAGGGATTTTTTTCTATTGTAAAATCAATGAAGTGATCATAAGTTATTTTATTGGTATACTACAAGTGACAGATCAATAAAAGGGAGATGAGGTAATGATTGATTTATATACTCCAGTTGATATAGAAGATTTATCATTGAAAAATCGAGTGGTAATGCCACCGATGTGTCAATATTCCGTAAGAAAAGAAGATGGTACGCCAAATGATTGGCATTATACCCATTATGTTAGTCGAGCAGTTGGCGGGGCTGGACTTGTTATTATGGAGATGACCAATGTAGAACCAGATGGCAGAATTTCTAATAATTGTTTAGGTTTTTGGTCAGATGAACAAATTCCTGCCTATCAAAAAATTGTCGATGCGGTTCATCAACAGGGTGCCAAGATTGGTATTCAAATTGCTCATGCCGGTCGCAAAGCCGAAGATGCAGACACTCCCGTTTCGTCATCAGCCATTCGTTTTAACGAGAAATATAAAACCCCACGTGCTTTAACAACTGATGAGGTGAAACAAATGATAGAAAAATTTCGCCTATCGGTTCGTCGTGCAGTGCGAGCTGGCTTTGATACGATTGAATTACACGGCGCTCATGGTTATTTAATCCATCAATTTCATTCTCATTTAACGAATCAGCGTGATGATGAATATGGGGAGTTATCCAAGTTTGGCGTAGAAGTTATACGTGCAGCGAAAGAGGAAATGCCAGGAAATATGCCACTCATTATGCGTATATCTGCCACTGAATTTGCTGAAGATGGTTATGATCTTGAGGGTGGTGTCGCTTTGGCCAAACAGTATAAAGAAGCAGGCGTCGATTTGTTTCATATTAGTGCAGGTGGAGAAGGGCCCGTTTCACCATCACGTTTCCCTGGTAGTCACGCTGGTTACATGATTCCTTTTGCACGGAGAATAAAACAAGCCGTGAATATACCAGTGATTGCTGTTGGGCGCTTAGACAATCCATTCTTAGCAGACGCTGTGATTGGAAATGGTGATGCTGACTTGGTTGCTGTCGGACGTGGTATGTTGCGTGATCCTTATTGGGCATTAAACGCTGCTGTTTCGTTAAATAAAGATGTAGATATCCCGAAACAGTACGAGCGTGGATATTTATAAATAGCTCATTTCATTTATCGGGAAATCTATTGAAGAAGCAGCTGAGATTTCCCGTTAATTTGCGATGTACTGAGAAATCTATAGGAGAAGCAGCCGAGATTTCCCGTTAATTTGCGATGTACTGGGAAATCTATAGGAGAAGCAGCCGAGATTTCCTGTTAATTTGCGATTTACTGGGAAATCTACTTTAGAAAACAAACGATTTGCCAGTCGTATAATGAGTGAAAATTAGACGAAGAATATTAAGATTTTTATAAATGTTTATGTGTATAGAAAAATATTAATTCCCGTATGTTACAATATGTTCAACTAGAACGATAGTGGAGGAGTGGCATGCCTCGTAATATACGTCTGTCTGAAAAACTGTTAGTGATCGGTTTAAGTCTAATTTTTCTATTTATGATTGTGCAAGATTGGGTTCCCTTAGGACCTTTAAATGATGTTCAGGCTATTCTACAAGAGAGTACGGTAAATGAAATATTCATTAAAAGTACAGTCGGCGCAGGACAGGTTCTCCTCATTTTAATAGGAGTTCTTTGCTATGTTGGCAAACGTTATCCAATCATCATTAAGTTATGGCTTATCATTCATCAAATAAGTATTTTTGTTGGTGCATTATTCGATTGGTGGTTTCCGTATTTTTTTGGTTATGGGGCGGATCAGAGAACACAAAGGTATCAAGAAATGTTTGGGCAAACACATTCATTTTTACCTGAAATGAATGGAATAACCCCAAATACTTTACATGTCTTATTCCATTCCATCCTTTTCACCTGCATTTTACTCACCATTTATATCAGTTTTACGAGGAAATCTACGTCGGCTAGACAACAACAAATTGTTCGTTCTTCATAGAGTATCCTTTTTCTAAGCGACGGATCATAATATGGCAAAATCAACAGTGAGTAGTTGATCGAAGTAGAGAGGAATAGTAATATATCCACCAATATCTCATATCGTAAATAGATTATATAGTTTAAAGATAAAATTTTTCATGGTTTCGATATATAGAGACCGTACCACAAGACAAATCCAAAAAGTGCTAGCGGTGCTTTTTTTACAACAGCATATAATTTTCAAGTGTCGTAAAATTCACTTAAATGATTCAATCGATATCAATGATGGTCATACCACTCGGCAATATCAGTCTCATTGGTTGTTATCATCTGACTCTCTTTTCTTTAATTCCAATAACTCTTTCAACGTGTTTTGGATATTATGTAGCGTGATTAAAATAATCCCCAGCATGACAAAGGTGACAATTTCCCCAGTAATAATTGATAATATTGCTAGCAGTACAGCATATAATGTATATGCCCAATTCATAAGCGACATCCTTTCAAAAAATAGTTCTAATCAAATGATAACATAAATCAATCTATAGCAGCGTAAAAAAAGAAGGGTACAATCATTGCACCCTTCATGGCTTAATATGGATCGGAGACGTGTCCCATTTCTTCTGCTTGATCGACGGCTTGATCCATCTTATCTTCTTGGCTTTTCATTTTGTTCATGGCCATTTTCAATCCGTCCTCCACACGCTTACCATAGTCTTGATCGCATTGATAAAACATCTCGATCATTTTATCTTGAATGCCTTTCCGACAGTCAGATAAAGCTGATACCAAATTATGAATTAAATCTTTTCGTTCCCATTCATTGAGACGGCGATAAGTTTCTCCTGCTTGACCGAAATTATTGGTTCGAGGAATCGGTTCACGTTGCAAATGTCCTTCAACATATGGTTGATGTTCGCGACCAGGATTTTCTGATTCTTTTAGTCCGCTAATATACGATGGTTCATAATCGACATGAGGATCATTTTGGTCACCATAGTCTTGACGGTAATCCATTTGTCCACCTGATTGATTGGTAGCAATATTTTTCAGCGGACGATTGATGGGAAGTTGTAGATAGTTTGGCCCCACACGATAACGTTGTGTATCAGAATAAGAGTAGGTTCTTCCTTGCAATAGTTTATCGTCTGAGAAATCAAGCCCATCGACTAACACACCCGTACCGAATGCCGCCTGTTCTACCTCGGCATGAAAATTTTCCGGATTTTTATTCAACACCATTTTCCCGACTTTATGCCAAGGCGCCTCCTCTTTATACCATAATTTCGTTGGGTCAAGTGGATCATAATCTAGTTCTGGATGTTCGTTATCTTCCATGATTTGCACGTACAATTCCCATTCAGGGTAATCACCTTTTTCAATCGCTTCATACAAATCTTGTGTCGCATGGTTAAAGTTTTTACCTTGAATTTTGTCTGCTTCCCCTTGGGTTAAATTTTTAATTCCTTGAACTGGTTCCCAGTGGTACTTGACGAGGACGGATGTTCCTTCATGATTCACCCATTTGTACGTATGCACACCAGAACCTTGCATGTGACGGTATGTTGCAGGAATCCCCCATGGTGAATAGACAAACGTAATCATATGCATCGCTTCAGGAGATTGGCTGACAAAATCAAACATTCGCTCCAAGTCTTGAATATTCGTAACCGGATCAGGACGGAACGCATGAATCATATCAGGAAATTTTAGTGGATCTCGTATAAAAAATATTTTTAAGTTATTGCCGACAAGATCCCAATTCCCGTCTTCTGTGTAAAACTTAATCGCAAATCCCCGTGGGTCACGTAGCGTTTCCGGTGAATGTTTTCCGTGAACAACCGAAGAAAAACGGACAAATACAGGCGTTTGCTTTTCGGTTTCGGTAAAAACTTTAGCCCGTGTGTACTTCGAAATTGGTTCACCATTGACGGTACCATAGGATTGAAAATAGCCATGTGCACCCGTACCTCTGGCATGGACAATTCGTTCAGGAATTTTTTCTCGGTCAAAGTGACTAATTTTTTCAAGGAAATCGTAGTTTTCTAATGTCATTGGACCACGATCGCCAACGGTTCGGGTATTTTGATTATCTGTGACCATATGTCCTTGCTGATTGGTGAGTTTCTCTTCTTCACTGTTAAATTTTTTGTTAACCAAATTGGTCCTCTCCTTTCGTTCATGTCATTAGAAATTTTGCCCTATATAAACCTATATATGTATGAATGCGTATATTTTTGGCGAGCTGTTTGACTTGCCGACTTCCCTTTCCCTATCGAATCCTTTACAATTAGAGGCAGGTAGGTGATAAAAGATGAAACATGCGATTTATCAAATGGATGTAGAAGTTCTTGACCCAGCAACGAATCGAAAAAAAATACGTGAGTGGGCGGAATATCAAATAGCAGAAACGAATCCGGATACCATTGTATTACCAGAAATGTGGAACGCTGGTTATGCGCTAGATCAATTAGAAGAAGCAGCTGATCAGAAGCTACAACCAACATATGATTTTTTGAGCCATTTAGCATGGAGCTATCAAGTGAATATAATCGGTGGTTCTGTAGCGAATCAGCAGGAAGACGGCATATATAACTCAAACCTCGTTTTTAATCGAAAAGGAGAGCAAGTACACCAGTATGACAAGATGCACTTAGTACCGATGCTTGATGAACCTAAGTATTTGCAAGGTGGTAACAACCGAGCAGAATTATTTGAACTCGATCACGTGAAAATGGGCGTTGTGATTTGTTACGATCTTCGTTTTCCTGAATTGATGCGCTCACTTACATTGCAAGGAGCGGAAGTGATTTATGTTGTCGCACAATGGCCAGCAGCAAGAAGAAATCATTGGACATATTTACTCCACGCTCGTGCGATTGAAAATCAATGCTACATCGTTAGCTGTAATAGTTCTGGTGAATGTAACGGGACCCAATTCGCAGGTGAATCACTCGTCATTGATCCATTAGGTGAGTTAGTAGCAGATGGTCCAGCACAAGCAGAAGCAACCATCCATGCAGAAGTGGATTTAGAGAAAGTTAGAGACACACGCAAACAAATTCCTGTATTTGAGAGCCGTGTACCTAAGCTATACGACAATCATTGGGGGAAACATGATGCATAAATTTCAATTTTCTGATGCTTTGAACCGATTACCTGATCAATTCTTTGCCAATCTAGTGAAAAAAGTTGGTAAGAAAAAGGGACAAGGCTATGACGTTATTAATTTAGGACAAGGAAATCCAGATCTGCCGACGCCTTCTTTTATTGTTGAAGCGTTGCAAGAAGCAAGCGAAAATCCAACATTTCACAAGTATTCGCCTTTTCAAGGTTATCCGTTTTTAAAGCAATCGATTGCTGATTTTTATAAAAGAGAATACGATGTGGATGTCGATCCAAATCACGAAGTGGCGATTTTATTTGGTGCGAAAACAGGGTTAGTGGAAATTAGCCAATGCTTGTTAAATCCTCATGATCAAGTGCTTGTACCAGATCCCGGTTATCCAGATTATTTATCAGGAATTGCCTTAGCTGGTGGAAATCCAATTTATATGCCGTTGATAGAAGAACATAACTTTTTGCCGAATTATCGAGATGTAGATCCAGATGATTTAGATGCAGCGAAATTGATGTTTTTAAATTATCCGAACAATCCGACTGCTGCCACAGCGACGAAAGCGTTTTTTGATCAAACAGTAGAGCGAGCTAAACAGCATCATATTTGTGTGGTGCATGATTTTGCCTATGGTGCGATAGGATTTGATGGTGAAAAACCACGGAGCTTTTTACAATCAGAAGGTGCCAAAGATATTGGCATTGAAGTCTACACATTGTCGAAAACGTTTAATATGGCTGGTTGGCGTGTCGCATTTGCTGTTGGTAATCCTTCTGTTATTCAAGCGATCGAATTGTTGCAAGATCATTATTATGTCAGTATTTTTGGTGCGATTCAAAAAGCCGCACATGAAGCCTTACAACATGGGAATCAAGCGATACACGATTTAGTCGATACATATGAAAAAAGAAGAGATGCATTTATTGATTATGCTCATCGTATTGGCTGGCATGGTGATGCACCGAAAGGATCTTTTTTTGCTTGGATGCCTGTGCCCAAAGGTTACAGTTCTGAATCATTTGCGGATCTCTTGCTTGAAGAAGCGCATGTCATGGTTGCGCCGGGAAATGGATTCGGTCCGTCCGGTGAAGGGTATGTACGTATTGGGCTATTAGATGAAGAAGAACGATTACGCGAAGCTTGTGACCGGATTGATAAGCTACAATTGTTTTAAAGATTTTGACTGTAATGAATGAGGACATTTTTGGAGGCTTGGTGCGAGATTATCTAC
>NZ_APML01000095.1 GCF_000359605.1 Gracilibacillus halophilus YIM-C55.5 | reverse complement strand
AAACCAGCAATTGCAGATAGAATGATGAAAAGAATATTTCGGTAGGCAATGGCGATGCCAACGAGTGAAAAAGATAAAATGACAAGCATAGCTAAAATGAGCTTTGATAGTTGTAAATTTTGCAATCAAATCACCTCATATATCTAATTTTTACTAGCATAACACATGTCCTTTTAGTATGATAGAACGTATGTAGAGTGACTCAATTTTTGGAGGTAAAGAATGACTCAGCAAAATGTAATTGAAGTACCAGATAATTTATGGCCAGTTGCCGATTTTTTTATGAAAGATCTCGGTGATACGGTTGATTTGACAAATGAAAGTCAGATGTCTGCTTTGATAGAAGGTTGGTTTTACCTTTATCTTACGGTTGTCGTATTTGCGATTCTTGCATATAAATTTGGCTTTGCCAAAAAATTATCACCTGTTAAATCGCTTGTTGTGTATATTTTGTTATTGATCGGGACGTTTTTTCTTACCTTGATTTTTGGACTGAACTTACCATTAGCGGAAAGTTTGTTTATTATTGCAATTGTCATGGGGGTATACCGTTTACGTCTTCACCGTGAAAGAAAGCAACAGCATAATGATGAAGAACGAGCATAAACAAACAGAACCCAAATCTATATGGGTTCTGTTTGTTATATATAAAGGTCTTTCGTTTTCTTTTGGCGGAATAATTGAAAGTTACCAGTAGCGTGTCTTTCATTTGTTTTCGTTGTAATTCGCTCGTTACATTCCGGGCACATATACGTATGGATGCGTCGGTTACGTAATTTTTTCGCCTCGGGTGAATCATTATCTATCTTTTCTATTTTTTCACATAATGCACATTTTACTCTCACAATATCACCTCGTCGACATACCTCAAATATCATTCACATTTTCATTGTAACATAAATGTAGTTGATCAACAGTGAAGTTTTAAAATGGAACATGCGGGTATACTAACATTAGAAGAATATGTAGAAAGGATGGTCTATTTTGAATAAAGGACTGATTGTCGGAATCATTGGAACAGTTAGTTTAGTTGGCGTTGGATGTGTTCTTATCAATGAAGATCGTCGTATGATGTTAAAAAATAAATGGAATGGCCTTCGCTCAAGTTTAAAGCAAGGTGCTGAAGATTTGCCAATCGAAGAAGCAGGCCATCCTGAAACCGATATGTTGGATAATGCTGACATGGTCTCTGAAGGCTCACAATATGGTGTGCATTACTACAATAAAGTAAGACAGACATAAGTTTGCTATTCATCGCTCACAAACTAGGAGCC
>NZ_APML01000094.1 GCF_000359605.1 Gracilibacillus halophilus YIM-C55.5 | reverse complement strand
GGGGTCTTCGGCTCGTGCTGTTCCCGCAGGCGTCATCGCCTACGAGCTCATCATAATATGTGTCAAATAGCAACAACCTTTTAGAAAACAGCGATTTTTTTAATCGAACGATAGGAATTTGAGTTATGAATGGATAGACTTAAACAAACTCGTGCTTATCTGGACCAAGAAACGTAGAAATTATTGCGTGTAAGAGCTAGGTGGTAAAATGAAATATTTCTTGAAATTAAACGCTATCAGTATTCTATATGCTCTAATGATTTTTATTCCAGTTCAACTGGTGATGAATGTTTATAGAATAAGTAGGCTAACAAGTTGGGAAATTGGCACGATAATTAGTTTAACAGGTGTTATTCTTCTAATTGAAGTAACTGTTGGCACAATAATGCTTTATAGCTTAACAAAAAAATGGCTAAATGGACGAAAAGCAAACCTGTGGACTGTCATTTTATGGATACCTTATTTTGTATTTTTTATTTATATTTTTGCATCTCTGTTCCCAATAACTTATGGTGGTGATTCCCCAAACCCCGCGTCTAGTCTTTTAATAATCGGAGGATTGATAGTGTATCCGTTCTATATACTCATTCTTAATTTCTTGAATATGACATTTGTTAAGACCTCTTAATAACGAAGCGGTCATATTTTATCTGGACTAAGAAACGTAACACTGATTGCGTGTAAGGGGAAGGATGATTCTGTGAGGAAGGGAGATGTTAAAATGAGTGTGGCACTTGTTGTCGTTGGCGTGATCGTAATCATTATTAGTGTCATATCTGGACTGTCTACTGGCGCTTTATTTGGCTTTTTCATTTGGTTAACGGGTGGAGTTTCCGTAAGCTTGATATTATTTGCGTTTTCTCAAATCATAGAGAATCAGCTAAACATTTTATACCAATTACAAGTACAAAATCGGTTTACGAGACAGCTTCATAAAGCATCCATACAATGTCCAAATTGCGACTATGAATATGATGATACACTGACATCATGTCCAAATTGTGGACATAGAGAGCAGAGTAAACTCTCGAAAATAAGATAAAAACATCAATAACAAGAATAAAACATAAAATCAGCAAGATATATTGGGAAGGAGCGGTTTATCGTGTTGCGATTTATTGATGATCTAGCAGGTGCTTTATATGATATTTTAAAATTTATTATAAGGTCGATTTCTTATTTACTTGCAGGGATGATCATTGTTGCAATTCCAATGTATTTGATAGTTTGGGTGTTCAGTTTTTTTAGTAATCATCATCCATTTTAATTAGCGACGAATGAATCAATCAATGACCTACATCCTTTAATGGACAAACCAGACAATAAGGCATTTCTTTTTCCTTTTCCAATTTATAAAAGTAGCAACACGTTTTCCGTTTGTGTTGTTCTGATAAGTCAGTGATAGGAGCAAGATAAGACTGAATCGGATGTTTGTTTTCATGAAAAATGTCTGGATGTAAACCCCGTAATTCTTTTGCTAATTCGAAAATTCGTTCACGAGATGAAGGGTATTGTTCGAGTGCTTTACGAAAATATGAATTCAACCGTACCGCAATGTTTTCCCATAATATATGTTTAGGTACATTTGTTGTCCGATGAAGAGCATGTAATACGAAAGTTAAATGATCGGCAAAAAGGCTTTTCCATGCTTCTTGTCGTGTCGTTGTTTCCGTAATGGATGCCGTTTCAACAGTCAACGTTAGTTCTGTTGTTAATGTACAAGCGTGTGTGGGGATCGAATACGCTTTTTCCTCTAAAATCATAGGATCTAAAACCCAAGGAAGAAGTAGTTGCGCATATCTTTTCATAGTCATAGAAGCTGCAACTTTTACATTCGGTGCATGGATTCTTTCCTGTTGATGTTTTAAAAAAGCTAAGTTCGAAGATGGCTCTGATAGAGACGGAGTGGCAATCATTATCGTATCCCCTCTCGATTTTTGTATAGTAAATAAATGAAAAAAGGAGCTCCTATGCCAGCAGTGAAGACACCGACTGGAATATCAGAAGGTAAAAAAGCCGTACGGGCCACAATATCTGAAGACATGACCATTAAAGCGCCGATTAATGCTGATCCGAATACAAGATTACCAAAAGAACGGTGAAGCAGAAGTCTAGCAATGTGGGGAGCAATTAAACCGACAAACGCAATCCCGCCTGCAAATGAAACGGCACTTCCAGCCAGACCGACACTTAACATGAGTAAAATCAAACGATAAAATTGTACGCGTACGCCAACTCCAGTGGCTAAATCATCGCCCAGTTGTTTCGCGTTGACAATTCCTGTTAGAAATAAAGGTATGATGAGTAATACAAGCGTAATCGGAACTAGTATCATAATTTCTTCCCAATTGGCTCCATATAAACTACCTGTTAACCATAAGTATATTTTACTAGCAACGGTCGCTTCACTGGATACCATAAATATCGTTACTACAGCATCGGTTAAAGCAGAAATAGCAATACCAATCAAAATCAGTCGCATCGGTGTGACACCATTATTCCATGAGAGAAGATAAATAAGTGCAGTGATGATCGCCGCGCAATAATCGATGATAAAGGTTGCCAATGAATACTTACTTCACCCAAGAAATATACCATAAAAAGAACTGTCCCTACGGATGCACCGCCAGTCACACCGACGATATCAGGTGCCCCTAGTGGATTACGAATGATAAGCTGTAAAATAAGTCCGGAAACACCGAGTGCTGCTCCGACAACAGCGCCCATTACTACACGAGGCATGCGTAACTCATTGAGAACAAAAGAATGTTCACTTTCCATAAATAGTTCTTTAATAACAGATGATAGAGGAATATAATTACTACCAGCTGATAGACTAACCATAAACACGCCAAGCGTTAATATAGCGAGAAGAATGAGCAGAAGGAACGATTGTTTATGAATTTGAATCGAAAACGTACCTGTTTTGTTGCGTAACGTAAAATGCTTACTCATGATTTTTTCATTCCTTTTCTTGCTACGTAAATAAAAAATGGTACCCCGATGATAGCTGTCATTACACCAATAGGCATTTCTTGAGGCGCAATAATCAACCTTGCGATAATATCAGACAGAAGCAGAAGAATGGCGCCAAATAGGCCGCTTAGTGGAATGCCCCATTGATAATTTGGTCCAGCAATCCCTTTGGCAATGTGTGGAACGACTAAACCAATAAAACCAATTGATCCAGCGATAGCAACTGATCCACCTGCTAAAACAATGATAACCAATCCTGAAAGTAACTTGACAAGTAACGTGTTCTGACCGAGATTTTTAGCAACATCTTCACCAGACATCAAAATATTTAATGGCTTTCCCATAAAAAAAGCAATGAATGTACCAACAGTGATATAAGGGAGCACGGGAAGAAGCATATCCATGTCTCTTCCTGCTACAGAACCAGAAAGCCAAAAAAGTACACTTTGCATTCCTTGTTCATCTAAAACGAGCATTCCTTGTGTAAAAGAAGTGAATAGAGCACTAATCGCTGCACCCGCAAGGACTAAACGTATGGGCGCGAGACCAGTTGTCCCCACAGAGCCTAATAAATATACAAAAACACCAGCAATGCCAGCTCCTATAAAGCCAATCCACATATATTGACTTAATGAATCAACGGATAAAAAAGTTGCCGCAAAGACAATAAAAAATAAGGCACCTGCATTGACGCCAAAAATATCAGGAGCGGCTAAGGGATTACGAGAAATGGCTTGCATGATCATACCAGCAATCGCTAAAGTAGCACCGATTACGATGGCAATAAGCGTTCGCGTGACGCGAGAGGAGCGAACAATGACATGATTGGTAATGCTTGGATCATACTGAAAAAAAGCATCCCAAACCGTAGCAGTAGAGATAGATATTTTTCCTAACGTTAGACTGAATAAGATTGTAATGGCTAATAACAACATAGCGCTTGCTAAAAAGATCCATCTTATATATGCATGTGTCATAAATAATTTCAATTTCTATCTCTCCATAAAAGAGGCTGGGACAAAAGAGTGATTTGACAAGAAAAACCGAACATGAATGTCCGAGTGCACATGACGCTTTGGCAAAATACGTCGCTTTCCCTTGGGCACGGCTTTAGCTAACTGTGTGAAGAAGAACTCTTCACACAGTGGATCTTCAGCTTGTGCTTTCCCACAGGAGTCGCCGTATTTTGCCTACGCTTCATATAGATTTGCATTCTTGTTCTTACTATTTGGTGATTTTATACGGTCCCAGTCTCATGTTATTTCTCTAAATCGTAATGTTCGTATAGTTCATCTACCATTAAGTTAGCGGCGTTGATTCCGCCACCCATGTTCCATATCACTTGATCGACTCGATATACTTGATCGTTTTTCACTGCGTCAAGGTTTTCCCAAAGTGGATGATTGGTCCATTCATTATACGTTTCTTCAACAGCAGGATCATCCCCCATAAAGACAAAGAAAACATCTGCATTCATCTCCGTGATACTTTCCTTATCGGTGAGCTTAATTCCCCACTCGTCGCCTTGTTGATTTTCTGGACGCTCGAAACCAGCTTCACGCAAAATAGAACCTGCAAAGCTATCAAAGTAGATACGTGCATGGTCACTTCGGAAATTAAGTAGTGCTACATTTTGTGGCCATTTATCTCCAAGTTCATTTTCAGCTTTTGTATTAAAGTCTTCCACGCGGTTATTCCAATTGTTAAGAATTTCATCTGCTCGGTCTTGTTTATTGAATGCTTGTCCCATTAACTCCACGGTTCCTTTGAAATCATAGAGCGTTTCAATGGCGATTGTCGGTGCGATCTGGTCTAATTTTTCATAAATGTCTTCGTGTCTCGTTTTTGAAGCAAAAATGACATCAGGGTCAAGTGAAGCGATCTCTTCTAAGTTCGGTTGTGTTTCTTGTCCAACAATAGTGGTCCCTTCTAGGTCGTCACGAAGGTATTCATAAATAGGTGTTTCTACCCAAGATTCAACAATTCCTACAGGTTCTATTCCAAATGATGTAATCGTATCTGTTGCTCCTTGATATAAGGTAACCACTTTTTCAGGAGTACCTTCTATTTCTGTTGTCCCCATCGAATGTTCAATCGTGATGGTTTCTTCTGTTTCTTCTTCATTGGAAGCTTGATCAGATTCATTTTCACCATTTTCTGAAGAATCGGTCGAATCTCCGCAAGCAACGAGAAAGATAAATAGTACAAAAGCGCTCAGGATAGCGCCTGTCTTTGATAATAAGCGATACATATCAATTCCTCCTACACAATATATACATATGAAATTGAGAATCATTTTCACTGATGACAGTTTACTTTTATTTGTTGTCATTGTCAATAAAATTTTCATACTTTTATGATAATGGAAGAATTTTAATGTTATCTGTAACACGAAGAACCGATGTCCGGTTTAGGAATCGGTTCTTCGGTTAGGAAGGCTGAGGTATTTCGCCCAACAAGCTAATCCTGCACCATGCTTGAAGTGATCGTTTTCAATGAGATGATAAAATTCATGGGTATCGCAAAGTCGTACATCAATATCTTCTGTCATTTCTAACGATTGTTCCATTTCTTTTGTCGCATCTTTCGCTAAAAAGAGGTGGATTCTTTCTGTCGTTGAACCTGGGGAAGGGTAAAAGTCACCTAATGCTTGCCATTTCGTTGCTTGATATCCTGTTTCTTCTAGTAACTCTCGTTGAGCCGCTTGTAATGGCGTTTCTTCATCATCAATCATACCCGCTGGAAATTCCAGTTCCCACGTATCGAACGCATGTCGGTATTGATGAAGGACGATAATCTCCCCCTTCGTCGTCATTGCTAGCACGCAAACACCATCTCGGAATTCAATATACGAATAATTTTTCGTTTCTTGATTGGCGAGGACGATTTCATCAATGGTTATCTTAAATCGATCAACTTGTGTCGTATGTGATGAAGCGACTTTCCATGAGTGATCGCTCATAATTTTTTCTCCCTTCTGTTGGTACGTTTTTTTGGATAATGTGAAATCATACGAATGATCGTATAGAAAAAAATGCAAGATGCAAACACACCGACGAATCCATCGGGAACAGAAAGTAATGTTAACAGTTGATACACACATAAAGGAATGGTTAATGCAAAACCAGTCATTTTCCATAATTGCTGGTAAATCAAGTTTCTTCCTAACCCAATACTCACTCCCCAAGACACAAGGGCGACTAGCGATATACTCGTCACCACGAGAAATAGCATAAAAAAAGGATAAAACAGAATAATCTGTAATAAATATTGGCTAAAGGAAAAGGGAGATGTCGAAACATCAAAATGAGCGATCATCATGACTACATTCGGCAAAAATAGTAAAAAATAGAGTGAAAATAAATAAACAAGTGTATCGCGCATACTGACACGGTTTAATTGAAATAATGCTTGTTTGTTTGGGAGCTTGAGACTATTACGGAATTGCTTTATGATCGACATCTTCTCACCTTACTCGTCTTTTAATGTGTGATATTGGCTGTTGTAATAGATGATTGGTTTTCCTTCATTAAGTTTTATGTCGTCGACTTCTGCGATTAATAATAAATGATCGCCCGCTTCTACGCGATTGACGACGGTACAGGCGAGTGTCGTTAACGCATGGTTGATCACGGGTATTTGATCTAATTCGGTGAAGTCATGAAAAGGTTGATCGACTTGTTTAGCAAAAATTTGTGAGATGTCCTTTTGCTCTTCTCGTAACATACTGACACCGAAGCGCTCGATTTTGTCTGCATTTTGATAGAGATTGGTCTTTTGGTCTAAAGAAATGGTGATCAGTTGCGGATCGAGTGAAACGGACATAAAAGCATTCACTGTCATGCCGTGAATTTGTTGATCAAATTCTGTGGTGACAATCGTAATGCCTGTTGCAAAATGGCTCATCGCTTTTCTAAATGATTGATTACTCATATATATAAATCCTCCTGTAAAACATATACCATGTAAATGAGAAATTTTCTCAATCTATTTTAACATATTTTACAGCAGAATTTGTGCTGGCTGATTGAAAAAAGACTGAAAAGTAGGAGTATAGTCAAATTGTTGAAAAACTTTTGATTTGGTAGGAAATGCGTTAAACAGCGGCAAGTGAAGTAGCTGTTAGCCTCGAAAAAGTGGATACGCGTCAAACAGAGGGAGGGGAAGCAGCTGTTAGCCTCGAAAAAGTGGATACGCGTCAAACAGAGGCAAGAGAAGCAGCTGTTAGCCTCGAAAAACTGGATACGGGTTAAACAGAGGCAAGTGAAGTAGCTGTTAGCCTCGAATAAGTGGATATGCGTCAAACAGAGGGAAGAGGAAGTAACTGTTAGCCTCGAATAAGTGGATACGGGTCAAACAGAGACAAGTGAAGCAGCTGTTAGCATCGAAAAATAAAATATTGCGCATTTTCCAAGAAATCCTCGCACCATCAATTGGTAATTTTCTAAAAATTGGCGCATTGCTGTTAAAATCACCTCAAGCGGAAAAAAACAACCCAAATGTTAACTGATCAACATCTGCTAACATTTGGGGATTGATTAAACATGCTTTGATGTCAGTCTTTTGCTAGCAGGATTCTTTGCCAAGCACATAATCCCTGAAATGATAAATAGGACAGACTGTATAATTGTCGCTCCTAATGTGAGTATTAGCATCACTATACTTGTTGCGACTAATACAATTCCGGATGTTTTTGGCTTATCTTTTAACAAGATGAGAGCAATGACGCCGAAAATGAACCCAACCAGATGAATTGCGACGACAAACCATGCATACCATGGTACAAACTTTGTAGACAACATTTCAGGAAATTGAAAGTTGAAAAAGGCCATAAATGTGACCAAAAGAATAATTATAAGTAACTGAAGTGCAAGAGCGATAATCCCCAAAGTTATTTCCGCAGTACGTTTCAAACTCGTATCTCCTCCCTCAATACAAAAATTATTTCTTAGAATGACGACGTTTCTTTGATTTTTT
>NZ_APML01000093.1 GCF_000359605.1 Gracilibacillus halophilus YIM-C55.5 | reverse complement strand
AAGTTTACGAAAACAGCCTTACTTATAAAGTAATTGATTAATCTTCATCAAAAAGATTCATACTTAAATATCTTTCACCTGTGTCTGGTGCGATACATACTACACGTTTTCCTTTTCCTAATTTTTTCGCTACTTCAATGGCTGCATAAACAGCAGCACCTGCAGATGGACCCACAAAGATCCCCTCTTTTGCAGCTAAATCTTTAAACGTGTTAATCGCATCGTCATCGCTAATTTGAATGATCTCATCGTAGACATTTGTATTTAAGATATCCGGTACAAAGCCAGGACTCGTACCGACAAGTTTGTGCTTACCAGGATGACCTCCTGATAAAACTGGAGACCCCTCTGGTTCCACAACAGCAACGTGTAAATCAGGAAGTTCTTCTTTTAATGTCTCACCTGTACCCGTTATGGTGCCACCTGTCCCAGCAGTTGCAACAAAAGCATCCAATTCTTTGCCTGTTTGATTTAAAATTTCTTTGGCTGTTGTATGGCGATGAATATCCGGATTGGCTATGTTTTCAAATTGCTGTGGCATAAAACTATTTGGAATCTCTTCAACAAGCTCTTTTGCTCTTCGAATGGCACCAGGCATTTTTTCGCTACTTGGAGTGAGTTCTACTTTTGCACCATAAGCTTTTAAAATATTGATCCGTTCTTTTGTCATATTATCAGGCATGACAAGAATGGCTTGATATCCTTTTGCAGCTGCTGTCATCGCAAGGCCGATACCTGTGTTGCCACTCGTTGGTTCAACAATCGTGGCTTCTTCTTCTATTACCCCTTGTCTTTCTGCTTCTTCTATCATGCTAAAAGCAGCACGATCTTTTACACTGCTAGAAGGATTAAACATTTCTAACTTCACATAGATTTCTGCTGCATCTTCTGGTACAATGCGGTTCAAACGTACCATGGGCGTATTTCCAATTAATTCTGTGACATTATTTACGATCTTCATTTGGCGTAACCCCTCTTTCATAACATATAACTCGATATTAATAATAGTAACAGTGATAACGTAAGAAATCCAATAGGGGCAATTCAGTTTATAAATAATTGTCGAATTTTTACAGAACATTGGAGAATGGCACTGAAGATAAACGAAAACATACCTATGAAAACAATAAATATGTTTATAAATCTTCGATCACAATATAAGAAACTTTCGTTGGACCATGAACGCCAACGACTAGATTCATTTCAATATCTGCACTATTACTGGGCCCTGTAATGAAATTTATACACGTTGATAATGTACTTCCCTTTTCCACTTGATCGCTAATCTCATTTGTTGCCTGTGTCATTCGTGGGACAATGGTCGATTTTGGGATTAATGCAATATAATATTGAGGTAACAAACTGATGGAACGTCCTTGAGTAGCCCTATTCAGCAAAACGACCGTTCCCGATTCTGCTAATGTGATATCACTATACGTTATGCCTACATCGGCTTGTTCACTGAAAGAGATTGATTCATTCCTGCATTCGTTGTCCCACTGGAATGTATCACATCCAAGAAACTCAATATCGTCAAAACGGTTATCATTGGGATAAATAACAGTACGAGCTTGATAAGTTTGTAGCACCTTTTGAATACATTCATTGAGTGTTGTTTGGTTTGTTTGATAAAAGTCCGTATGAATGTGTTGACATTGTTGTTTTAACACTTCGATTAACGCTTCTTGTGAATCATCTTGATGCACTTGATACTGTGGTGTCACTGAATACGTTGGCTTTGCAACTTTCTTTTCAATGGATATACTACCTATTTTTTCACGAATGGTCGCTAAAAATGATTCACGATTTTTAATTTGTCCTCGTGTCATATGTTTGCTCCCCTTTTTTATGTGTCTTAAACCAATCACGAAACCGCTCTTTTGATGGGGCTGGTAAATCTCTTGATGACGTCCAATGTTTTAACGGGCCTGGTCCTTTATGCATGAGCTCTCCATGACGAAACGGTGTCGTTAAGAACGGGGCTGATTTGGTCGCAATTCGATATAGCTGACTCGAGTTAACAATTTGCTTAAACCCTTTCATTGCTAATCGTTCAGATAATGGCGATTCTCGTTCTTCTTCAACAATACGACGTCTATGCATAATCAATTGTTCATGTAAAGGAATTTTCACAGGACAGACTTCTGTACACGCACCACATAGACTAGAGGCATATGGCAATTCTTTATATTGATCATATCCACCTAACAACGGGGAAAGAACCGCTCCAATCGGCCCTGGATAAATCGAGCCATAGGCATGCCCCCCAACATGACGATATACAGGACATACATTGATACATGCCGCACAGCGAATGCAATGTAAGGCTTCTTGAAATTCCGTGCCTAATATGTTTGAACGACCATTATCAACAATGACTAAGTGAAATTCTTCAGGACCATCCGCTTCATCATTTTGTTTCGGTCCAGTTAGCGCAGTGATATAACTCGTTAATTTTTGCCCGACAGCTGCTCTCGTTAACAAACTCACAACGATATCTAATTCTTCCCAACCTGGGACGATCCGCTCCATTCCCATTACACTAATCTGTGTTTTTGGTAAAGCAGATACCATACGTGCATTTCCTTCGTTCGTCACTAATGTAATCGAGCCAGATTCAGCAACTGCAAAATTACATCCAGTAATGCCAATATCCGCTTCTAAAAATTCCTGTCTCAATTTCTCTCGCGCAAACAAGGCTAATTCTTCAGGTTTCTCAGTTTGTTCATACTGCAATTTATCATGAAACACATCGCGAATTTGTTCTTTGTTTTTATGAAGTGCAGGCGCAACGATATGGGAAGGTGGATCATGATCATCCATTTGAAGAATGTATTCACCCAAATCGGTCTCTACGACATTACATCCAATATCTTCTAATGCTTCGTTCATAGACAGTTCTTCGGTCACCATCGATTTAGACTTGGCAATCTTTTTTGCTTCTTTTTCTTTAGCCACTTGTTGAACATACTGATTTGCTTCTTCTGGCGTTTCTGCAAAGTAAACATGACCACCCAGTTCAGATACTTTCTCACTTAATTGATGTAAATAATAATCAAGGTGTTCAATTGTATGCTCACGAATTTCCTTACCTAATTGACGCCAATCTTCCCAATCACCAAGCTCTTCTGCTGCGTTCGTTCGATTGGTTTGTAAACGTTCCTGCGCTGATCTAACTGCACCTCGCATGAATTGATCATTTAATCCTTCGCTGATTCGGTTTCGGAAATCTCGTTCGCCGACCTGCATTGGCATTATGAATCACCTCTACTATTTAAAATTTCGGCAATATGCTTCACGTCAATGGGTTCTTGGTTTCTTGTTAATCGGCCACCAATATTCATCAAACAGCTAGCATCGGCTCCTAGTAAAACGTTCGCACCTGTTTCTGATATATTCTCTGCTTTTTCTTGAACCATTTGCTCTGAAATCGTTGCCATTTTCACTGCGAAAGTTCCGCCAAATCCGCAGCAGTCCTGTTGATTCGGTAAATCGACTAATGTTAATCCTTTCACGTTTTCTAAGAGTGTAAAAGGAGCCTCTCTCTCCTCTAAAAGTCGTGTCATGTGACAAGATGTATGATACGTAGCGGTTGCATTGTAATAAGCACCGACATCTTCAACTTGTAACACATGAACAATAAATTGTGTCAGTTCGTAGGTTTTCTCTTTTAATGCAAGCGCCCGTTGTCGCCAATTGGAACCATCTTCAAACAAATTCACATACTCCTTTAGCATGTAAACACAAGATCCTGAAATACCAACAACATATTGAGAATCTTCAAAAGTTTCGATCATTCGTTTGGCGATTTCCTTTGTTTCTTGATGATAACCACTGTTATATGCAGGTTGTCCACAACATGTTTGCGCATGAGGAAAGTCAACGTCACATCCTAAATGTTCAAGTAATTCAACCGCCGCTTTACCAGCGTTCACATAAAATATATCGCCAAGACAAGTTATAAATAAGGACACTTTCATATTCTTTCCCCCTTTCTGCATAAGGGTTTTTATTTAATAAAGAATGAGACTAGGACAAAACTAAATAGAAGAACAATAATCTGAACAATCTACATGAAGCGTAGGCAAAATACGGAGACTCCTGTGGGAGCAGCGCGAGCTGAAGATCCACTGTGTGAAGAGTTTTTCTTCACACAGTTAGCTAAAGCCGTGCCCACGGTATAG
>NZ_APML01000092.1 GCF_000359605.1 Gracilibacillus halophilus YIM-C55.5 | reverse complement strand
CTTATCATGATATTTCATCTACCTTGACGTCTTCCTTATATGAGTCCCCATAAAAAAAACCTAAACTTGTACATATACTATACCACATCTCACAAGGTATCCATGCATGCACAAATTTAGGTTTTGCCTGCCGAACAGTAACAATCCTATGATGAAAACGTTTGTATATCATATCTAGTACATTTATACCATAGAAGATCTATCCATGTCAATGATGTAAACTAATACTGAAAACGATTTTATATTTTTTGTTGACACGGTTAAAGAACCATGCTACATTAAAATTGTTAATTAATTAACGACAAACATATACGAAAAAGTAAGGAATGTTACCTACTTAGGGCATAACCTGAACAGTTTAGAAGCGCATAGGTGATCTATGTACGCTCCTACTCTGTTCAGGTTTTTTATTTATCCAAATGCAATCCCTTTGTTCCTGACCTTACTGATCGTATACGAAAGCTAGCTTTCACAACCAATTAAAGAAGGGAGTCAACATGATGAAATATGAACAGTTAGCCAAAGACATCATTGAGAATGTCGGTGGGAAAGAAAATGTAAATAGTGTCGTTCATTGTATTACACGTCTTCGTTTTAAATTGAAAGATGAAAGTCAAGCAAATACTGAAGTTTTAAATAATATGGATGGTGTTGTAACCGTTCGACAAAGCGGTGGTCAATACCAAGTGGTAATCGGCAACCACGTAGCAGACGTTTATAAAGCCGTTGTCGCTGAAGGTGGTTTTCAAACACAAAAAGAAGACGACGGAAATGATGAGGAAGAAAAAGGGAGTTTATTAAACCGCTTTATTGACCTTATTGCAGGCATTTTCACACCTATTCTTTCAGTATTAGTCGCTTCTGGTGTGCTAAAAGGGCTAAATGCATTATTTACTGCCACAGGATTGTTAAAGGAAGAAAGCGGAACATACCAAATTTTAAACGCTATTGGTGATGGACTATTTTACTTCTTACCAATCATACTCGGTTATACAGCTATGAAAAAATTTGGCGGAACCCCATTCTTAGGTATGGTTATCGGAATGGCGCTCGTTTATCCAGACCTTGAAAATTTACAAGGCTCAGGAGATCCATTGTATACGCTATTTGCGGGAACGATGATTGAATCACCTGTTTATATCGAATTTCTTGGCATACCCGTCATCTTAATGTCTTATTCTATGTCAGTAATTCCGATCATTATTTCTACTTTCTTTGCAGCAAAACTTGAAAATTTCTTTACAAAAATTATTCCAGCAGTTGTCAGAATGTTCTTAGTGCCAATGCTTACGATGGTCATTATTATTCCATTAACATTTATGATTATTGGGCCAATTGCTACATGGTTAAGCCAATTAATTGGTGATGGAAGTGTGGGGCTCTATGAATTAAGTCCAATCATAGCAGGTGCGCTACTCGGTGGATTTTGGTTAGTACTCGTTATGTTCGGCTTACACTGGGGATTAGTACCAATTGCCATTAATAACTTCTCTACAGTAGGTCAGGATCCGATTTTAGCTCTTATTTTTGCGCATTCTTTTGCATTAGCAGGTGCACTATTAGCAGTCCTTCTGATTACGAAAAATCAAAATACCAAAACACTCACACCACCAGCTATTGTGTCAGCCATATTTGGTGTGACAGAACCAGGTATGTATGGTATTGCTTTACCACTGAAAAAACCATTTATCTTTACCGTTATATCTTCCGCAATCGGTGGTGCTTTGATCGGTGCTTTCGGAACACGCGGATATGAGATGGCGGGACTTGGCTTATTCCAGATTCCAAGCTTTATCCATCCAGAAAACGGATTCGATTTCGCAATCATCGGCGCTATTATCGCAGCAGTAGTTGCATTAATATTAGCTTTTGTTCTCACGTACTTCTTTGGTGGTGTGAATCAAAATACAAATGATACCCAAGAAGAACCGAGTGAATCTACTTCAAATCATGAGACAAATTCGCTTACACAAGAACAAATTGCTAGTCCATTAAAAGGAAAAGTCGTCAACCTTTCCGACGTAGAAGATACAGCCTTTGCAACAGGCGCTCTAGGAAAAGGGGCAGCCATTGAACCTACTGAGGGAGTGGTACATTCTCCTGTAACAGGTACGGTAACAGCCCTATTTCCAACGAAACACGCCATTGGATTAACATCTGATAACGGTGCTGAAATTTTAATTCACATCGGTCTTGATACCGTACAATTGGAAGGGGAACACTTCTCAACCGACTTAAATCAAGGGGACCGTGTTGAAAAAGGACAGTTACTATTGAGCTTTGATAAAGACGGAATTGAAAAAGACGGTTATATTATTACCACACCAGTTGTGATTAGTAACCATGACAATTATGAATTATCAATAACAGATCAACCAGACGTAACAACACAAGATGTATTACTAGAAGTAACACCAAAATAGGGATAAGGGGGCTATCCCCTTATTCCATTATTTATGCAGGGAGGAATGAAGCATGTCAGCACAATTTCCTGAAGGTTTCCTATGGGGTGGAGCCATTGCCGCTAACCAAACTGAAGGTGCTTATCGAGAAGATGGAAAAGGATTAACAACGGTAGATCTTTTGCCGACTGGTGAGAAACGTTTCCCTTTTATGGTAGGCGGTCTCACGTCATTTACACCAATAGATGGCGAATTTTACCCGTCACATCAAGCGATTGATTTTTATCACCGTTATAAAGAAGATATCGCACTGTTTGCGGAAATGGGATTTAAAGCATTACGGCTTTCGATTTCATGGGCGCGTATTTTCCCACATGGGGATGACGCTGAGCCAAATGAAGCTGGGTTGCAATTTTACGATGATGTTTTTGATGAACTACATAAATACGGGATTGAACCTGTTGTGACACTCGCACATTTTGATGTACCTGTTCATCTAGTGAAGGAATACGGGAGTTGGCGCAATCGCAAATTAGTAAACTTTTTTGAAACATACGCTCAAACTGTCTTTTCCCGTTACAAAAATAAAGTCAAATACTGGCTCACGTTTAACGAAATCAACATGCTATTGCACCTCCCATATGTTGGAGCAGGTCTTGTTTTTCAAGATGGGGAAGATGAGGAGCAAATCAAATATCAAGCAGCCCACCATCAATTAGTGGCAAGCAGTTTAGCTGTCAAAGCAGCACATGAGATCATCCCGAATGTACAAGTAGGTTGTATGCTCGCTGCTGGTATGACGTATCCTTATTCTAGTGATCCAGATGATGTACAAGATGCTTTGGATAAAGATCGCGATTCATTTTTCTTTATTGATGTTCAATCTCGCGGTGAATATCCTGGTTATGCGAAGCGATTCTTCCGAGAGAATAACATATCCGTTCAAATGGAAGCTGGCGATGAGGAAGTCCTAAAAGCACATACTGTCGATTTCATTGGGTTCAGCTATTATTCTAGCCGCGTAACAAGTACCGATCCCGAAATCCAGAAAAACACGACAAGCGGTAATGTGTTTGGATCGATTATCAACCCTTACTTAAAAACGTCTGAATGGGGATGGACCATAGATCCAAAAGGATTCCGTATCACGGCCAATCAGTTATATGATCGTTATCAAAAGCCGTTATTTGTGGTCGAAAATGGTCTCGGAGCCATTGATCAAGCGAATGAAAACGGTGTGATTGAAGATGATTACCGTATCGAGTATTTACGTGAGCATATCAAAGCAATGCGTGAAGCGATAAATGACGGTGTCGAGCTCCTTGGTTACACCAGTTGGGGACCAATCGATATCGTTAGTGCTTCCACTGGTGAAATGAAAAAGCGTTATGGCTATATACATGTCGATCGTGATAACCAAGGAAATGGTAGTTTTGATCGAAGTAAAAAGAAAAGCTTTCATTGGTATAAACAAGTCATTCAATCCAATGGGGAAAATCTATAAAGAATGTTGAATCTGATATGAGGCAATCCGAATGCTCGTAGACACCGATAGAAAAGGGTGGAAAGCTCCACAAACAAGTGGTGTTCTTGTCGTGGAGGCTAAAACTTCCGATTCATACTATGACTTATATATCACTGATGATATCATAAATATATCATATGACTCGTTCATTTAACCGTATTTCCCTTTCTTAATATCCTTCCAATTGTCTCTAATAAATGCTTTCAATTCAGACAATTGACTAGGCATATTTTTAATTTCATTTTCCCCATACACAAAATATTGATCTAACTTACTATCATACGCTTTAATTTCTATTTTGCCATTATTCTTTGTCGTTTCTAGGGTAAATCTTCTTTTAAATTCTCTGTCTCCCATTAGAACTCCTCTCCTTCTATTTAAAACTTAAATATTACCTCATTAACACCCTATTCGACGCCATATACTTTTATCCTTCAAATTTTATACAATTTCATAAATCACCGATCACATATGGGAACGTTTTTATAGGACACAGCATGTAAAATAATAGTCTCATAAGGAAACGAAGAAGGAGAAAAACGACTAAACGCCATGTTTTGTACAGAAAAAAAGGGCAAAACCAAGTTACAGTTATCTCAATAAGAAACATACAAATTGAGACGTTTATAAGGGGTAATATACGTGATAAGTCAGCTTGTGGCATAATAGCTAACATCATATAATGCAGGTGAATAGAAATATTCAATAATTTCGATAAAAGGAGTGGTGATCGATGGTAGATTTATATCCTTCTCGTATTAACGGCTATCCAGAAATCTTCGAAAGGAAAGATCCCGTTATTCACAGCTCCACACCAGAAGATGGGCCACTCAATCAAGACCAACTAACTTCATATGAAGAAAATGGGTATCTTTTTCTGCCAACTCTCTTCTCAGAACAAGAAGTCAAAACATTACAAGCAGAATTACATCGAAATATGGATGATAACAAACAATCCGATCAATCCTATGTTGTTCGAGAGTCCCAAAGCAATGACATTCGCTCTGTATTTGACGTTCACCATAATGACGAGTTCTTCCAAAACTTATCTGCACATGAACGCATTGTGAGGATTGCCGAGCAATTACTTGGAAGCCAGGTTTACATCAATCAATCAAGAATTAATTTTAAACCTGGTTTTAAAGGAAAGGATTTTTATTGGCATTCTGATTTTGAAACGTGGCATATGGAAGACGGTATGCCAAATATGCGTGCCGTAAGTTGCAGTATTATTCTAACTGATAATTATCATTACAATGGACCATTATTATTAATTCCTGGGTCTCATCGTTGGTACGTACAATGTGTTGGAAAAACGCCAGACAATCACTTTGAACAGTCGTTGAAAATGCAAAACATTGGTGTACCTGATCATGATAGTATTAACTGGCTGATGCAAAAAGGTGGAGGAATTGATAGTGCGACAGGTCCTGCTGGTTCTGTCCTATTCTTTGAAAGCAATACAATGCACGGTTCCAACAGCAATATTTCACCAATGCCTCGAAGCAACGTCTTTTTCGTGTTTAACAGTATTGACAATCAATTAGTTGAACCCTTTGCCAATACCTCACCACGACCAGAATTTATCGCCAACCGTAAAGACATAAAACCGATCCAAGCAAAATCATTTGATCTTACGAAAAAGCAATATGCCTTATTCTAAAGCAACGAGGCTGAGCCGAAACATAATACAACATCCCTAAAAACGAACGTTGAATTTGATAATAAAAAAAGCTTTGTCAAAACACGTCGCTTTCCGCGGGCACAGCCTCAACTTCCCGAAACGAGTTTCGGGTGATTTTCGGCTTGTGCTTTCCCGCAGGAGTCTCGTGTTTTGACAAAGCAGTGAATCGTGACTACATCAAAAAACGAACTTTATCTAATAAAAAACAGATAAATTTCGTTTTTGTTTTGACGCAAAGAGTTATGTCCCAGCCTCTTTCTTCATGGACTATACAAGTTTTACGCATGATTACTTAGGGATGTATGGCAAGTCTAATTCATCTGGCAAGTTAATGACGTGCGTTTCAGTGTATGCTAACAAGCCTTCTTTTCCATATTCACGGCCAATGCCTGACTGTTTGACACCACCAAATGGAAAACGGACATCTAAGCCTTGTACGGCAGCCGTATTAATCATCGTAGTACCTGCTTGAATCCGCTTAGCAATCTCTAATGCATGCGTTTCTTCACCCCATACAGAACTTGTTAAGCCGTAAATACTATCATTTGCCAATTGTAAGGCATGCTCATCATCCTCAAATGGTAAAATCGGAACCGTTGGGCCAAACTGCTCTTTTTGAACAATCGGATCATCTTGACTAGCACCTAAAACGACAGATGGTTGCATATAATAGCCTTCCTCAAATAAATCAGAATCAAGAATTTCCCCTAACTTGATCACTTCAGCACCTTTTTCTTTCGCATCATCAATCAAGCTTTGTACGTGTTCGATTTGATTTTTATTGTTTACTGGGCCAATGGTCACTTCATCACCAAATGGATCGCCAACACGAATCCATTTATTTGCCGCTTCAATATATTTTTCGACGAATTCTTCATAAATACTTTTCGCTACATAGATGCGTTTGGCAATCATACAAATTTGACCAGCTGTTAAAAAGTTAGAAATGACGAGTCGACGCATCGCTTCTTCATCATGTACATCAAAATCATCGAGTATAATCGCTGCGTCATTGCCTCCTAATTCGAGCGTCATTTGCTTAATCGTGTCAGCTGCTGATTTCATTATGCTTTTTGCTGTTTCCGTTCCACCCGTAAATGCAATTTTAGCGACTTTTGGATTGGACGTTAACTCCACACCCACATCCGCTTCACCATGTACCATATTTAAAACGCCCGCTGGAAATTCATTCGCAATCATTTCTGTACATTTGCTTACTGCTAATGGCGCCATCGGACTCGGTTTTAGTACCATTGTATTTCCTGTAAGTAATGCAGGCGCGATTTTAATCGTCGATAATGAAATCGGATAATTCCATGGTGATATGGCAGATACAACGCCGATTGCATCTCTCGCAATTAAGGTCCGTCCGTTATCGTGATCTTCCACTTGATCTTTTAATACGTCTTCTACGTTGTCACAAGCATATTCCATCCACATAATCGAGATCGTCACTTCACCTTCTGCATCATACAATGGCTTACCATGTTCGCGTGACAATAATTCAGCAAGATTTGGCGTTTCTTCTTTCAGTTTTTCAATGGCGTTACGCATCCTTTCAACTCTCTCACTAATTTCTGACCGTCGCCATGTTTTGAACGTTTCGTGAGCAGCATCAATTGCTTGAATCGTTTCTTCTTTTGTATTAACTGGCGCATAGCCAACAATCTCATCCGGATGAGTTGGGTTTTCTCTTGGTTTATTTTCTTCTGTCTTATACGTTTCACCATTAATCATGGCATGAATCTCAATGGGTTCCGTCATCATACAACTCCCTTTCTTTATACATTTTCAATATACTTTTCCCTATTTCATGACTTATCATGCATGATTTTTATTCATTTCGTGTTTTATAATAATGCTAGGCGACCTTGGATATAGATTTGCACGATAACATAGATCGCAAATGCAAATTTCCAATTAAAAACGACGCCATTCTTAACAGGGCTAAGACCATTGACACTACTCAATGCAATGATCGGCATAATTAAAGGTGATAGAACGATTGAGATTGTGCTTCCAGATGTAATTGCTAATACGACAAGCTCAGGCGGATATGTTAGATCAATCGATTGAAGAATACCACCAACGAGTACCATAACCGTTAAAGGACCTAAACCAACAAAACCAAGTAAAATAATAATAAACGGTAAAAAGTATAATAAATTTAAAAACGGGATGGCTGATTGCAGTTGATAAATCCCATCAACGACTAAAGTAGCGAACGCTGTTTGATTGAGCGAGTAAATCAGTACACCAGCACCTAACATTACGCATAGTTGATAAGATTGATGAACCATGCCTTCTTGATAGAAGAAGGTAGCTTTACGAAATAAAGTCAGTAGCCTTCCCTTGATGACAAAATACAGAACGATCCACACCATCACGACCAAAGGAATGAGCACTAAAAGCTCAATTGAAACAATTCCTTGCAATAGAAAAATCGTACCAAATAACGTTATAAACAAGATCAGAAATTCCATCACGTGACGGCGCATTTTCTTGTAGTCCGTATGATGGCTTAACACATCATTGATTTCTGTTTGTAAACCGTTCGATAAATTGACATGATAATGTTTTTCTTCAAAAAAGGAAAAGCATAAGCCAATCAGTATACCTATAAATGCGATCAAAAATCCTTGTATAATCGAAAGTCCGAGTGGTGCATTCATAACTTCGATGACATAAGCAAAACTAGGAATACTAATCACCCACATTACGGACAATGAGAAACCACGAATCAGTGCGGTTCCTTTATAGTTTTCCCATGCTTCCCCTTTTTCGTTTTTTAATATGGAGCTGGCGAATTGATACATCATCGTAATCGCACCAAATAATAAAAAATAAGCAATGATTTGCGTAAAAAAGACAAGGCCGAAATAAAATTTACGACTTGTGTCTAGTAAGTGGTGAAACACGCCCATAATCGATTCAATATACTCTTCTTCATGAAGCACCCAACTAATCGTAGGTACGATAAATAACAACCCGATCATATTGCGCATTTCAAGAAAACCATTATATAGTCCTTGAACCATTGATGTGTCCGTTACGAACATGATCAAGAGACCAGCGATAACGAGTCCGATTGGCATTTTTAATTGACGTAAGGAACGAGTCAGTATCGCAAATAATAATAATAAACATCCACTTATAGCTAATGCTACAATTATTCTTTTATTTTCATAAAAGTAGCTGATAAAATGAAGGATCGTATACACAATGATCGATAACTTTAAGCCTGTGCTATATATTTGTTTCATGCAGATTTCCCCTATATATATTCTTACACTTATGATAACGCAAAAAAGTGACAATTACTGCTTGATTGTCACCTTTTTACCTTAAAATTAATATTTATCCGTTTTCCACAAGCTCCTCATTGTCAGATTGTTCTTTTTCTTTCGTCAATGTAAAGAAGATAATCGCGCCAATGAAAGAATTCGTAAATAAAACAGCTCCCATTGGTATAGCTGTCGATTCATTTAAACCGACTAATGGTGCCACAATCGCTCCCATTAATAATGGAAGCATGCCTAACAGTGCACTGGCACTCCCCGCACGGCTGGATTGATTTCTCATGGCTAAGGTGAAACTACTCGTTAAAATAATCCCTACTGCATTCAGATGGAAAAACAATGGTAATACTATCATGACTAAAGGTGCTTGAATGATGGTCATGATTAATAAAACCGTATTGGCGGTTAACGAAATCAATACACCTGTGCGTAATAAGCTCCTTTCTTCAAATCGACCACTGAGTCTTCCAACTAGAAAACTACCAAATATAATCGCCAGACCATTCATACCAAACAAAATACTAAACACGAACGATGAAACATGATAAATGTCTTGATAAATAAATGGCGTACCAGAAACGTAAGCAAACGTTCCCCCTTGCACAAAACAAACGACGATCGCATATCCAATAAAGGAACGATCCTTCCATAAGCTACCCATTGTTTTGATCGACTGTTTAATCGAACTCGGCTGTCTCTTTTCAGGTGGCAATGATTCTTTTAGCTTGAATGCCACGATAAGTACCATGATCAGACCGAGGACAAACAAAAAGTAAAAAATCGTATGCCACGTGGCAAAAGGAATAGACAACACAGCACCACCTGACATCGGAGCAATCATTGGGGCTGTCGCATTAATCACCATTAATAATGAAAAGAATTGCGTTAATGCCTTGCCACTGAAAATATCGCGGACAACCGCTCGAGATAATACAATACCGCTTGATGCTGTAAACCCTTGGATAAAACGGGCGATGATTAATACTACGATATTAGGAGCGATGGCACAAAGTAATGAAGCCAACACAAATAAGGATAAAAATAATAAAAGCGGTTTTCTTCTTCCTATTGCATCACTAATCGATCCAATCACCATCTGTCCGACAGCTAATCCAACGAGACAAGCTGTCAAACTCAGTTGCACTAACGAGGCAGTTGCATCTAAATCATTTGCGATTTGTGGAAAACTTGGTAAATACATATCAATATTAAATGGTCCCATCATGGCGAGCATCCCAAGTAATAATGCTAAGCCAATTCTTTGTTTACCTGTTGGATTGTGCATCTCGGTCACTTGTTTTTCTTGTTGGATAACAATCACTCTCCTCAATCAATCTATTTATCTTTATCTAACTGAAAGGCTTCTGCAAGCAAACGATATGAGTGTACTTTTGCCTCGAAATCATAAATATTCGTAATGATCATGAGCTCATCGGTTTGATAGTCTTGAGCTAAAGCCTCTACTTTCTTCTTCACGTCATCGGGCGTGCCTATAATGGTACGTTGACGGTTCTCTTCGATTGTTTGACGATCTTCAGGTGAAATCGTTTTGGCTTTTACTTCATCAATAGAAGGTACTTTCGTGTCTCCACCCTTCCCAGTACTAAGTAACCATCTGTCCTGGCTGAGGGCAAGTTCTTCTGCTTTTTCACTCGTTTCAGCACAAATAACAAAAACACATGCCATTCGATGTGGTCTCTCAAATGTCACTGACGGTTTGAAGTGGTCACCATAAGCTGCTAAACTTCGTTGGCCGTTTTCTGGGTTAATAAAATGACCAAATATATAACCGACACCTGTTTCAGCTGCAAGTTTTGCTGAACGTTCTGATAATCCGAGCACCCAAATCGGGGGCGCTTGTTCAAGACGCGGTCCGGCCTTTACCAATCGATACCTATGTTCACGTGGTAACGTATTGTGTAAAAAGCCTTGTAAATCTGCCAGTTGACGCGGGAATTCATTCAAACGATTCTTTCCGCCATCTGTCAATGCTTGTTGGGTTAACTCAGAACCACCCGGCGAACGTCCGACGCCTAAGTCAATGCGACCTGGAAAAAACGCTTCAAGTGTTTTAAAATTTTCCGCCACTTTATATGGCTGTATTGTGGTAAAAGTATACCGCCAGAACCTACTCGAATTCGTCTCGTCACTGATGCTATTCTTGTGATAAGTACTTCCGGTGAAGAACTAGCCAACCCATTGGTATTATGGTGCTCAGCGACCCAATATCGATGAAACCCTAATTTGTCTGTTATTTGTGCTAATTCTAACGTTTGTTTTAACGTTTCTCTTGGATTCGAACCCCTTGAAATCGGCGCCTGGTCTAACACACTCAGTTTCATCTCGTAAGCCCCCTATCATTTAACAAAAAGCAAATCCCGCAAAATGCAGGATTTACTACGAACGTTTGAGAAAATGATTCATTTGTCACACGGCCCAATAAATGAATGGCCTGTTATTTTCCGTCCACAATATCTTTTAAAATTTGATACGACCGTTTTTGTTTATCTGGATCAAAAATGTAGGAAACGGCCATTAATTCATCCACGTTATATTTTGTTTGAAAGTCTTCTAATTGTTGTTTAATGGATGACGGACTCCCCATTAATGTCACACTCGACATCGAAGAAGCAACATGTTCTTCTTGAGCACTCCATAACGCATCCATATCTTCAACTGGTGGACTTAGTGGCGTTTGTGAACCGCGAACAACATTTAAGAAGAATTGTTGCATCGTTGTCGATTCATAAGCTGCTTCCTCATCTGTCTCCGCTGCAATCACATTGACACAAACCATCGCATATGGCGCATCTAAGTATTCCGATGGTTGAAATTTTTCACGGTAAATGGCTAATGCATTCTCCAAATGGGTCGGAGCAAAATGAGCCGCAAACACATATGGTAAGCCTAACTGCGCCGCTAAATGTGCTGAATCAGTGGAAGAACCTAATATATATACTGGAATATTCGTTCCTACTCCAGGCGTTGCTTTTACATAACCTTGACGATCTTCTGGTCCGAAATACGTAAGTAATGACCGCACATCCTCTGGAAAAGTGAAGACAGGATCTTTTGTTGATCTGCGTAACGCACTAGCCGTTAGCTGGTCTGTCCCCGGTGCTCGCCCCAATCCTAAATCCAATCGATTGGGATAAAGTGTTTCCATCGTACCAAATTGTTCAGCTACTGTTAATGGTGCATGATTCGGTAACATCACACCACCTGAACCAACACGTATATTTTCGGTGTTTTCCAACGTATGTTTCATCAACATGGTCGTAGCCGAACTGACTAACGTTGACGTATTATGATGTTCTGCAATCCAATAACGTGTATATCCCATTTCGTCCGTCGCTTGCGCTAAGTCAATCATATCATCGATCGCCTCTTTGGCATCCTTTCCTTGACGAATAGGGACTAAATTTAATACGGATAAAGGTATATTGATATTGGCCATATATTTCGCCTCTTTTCTATGAAGTTACATCATAATGGTATCAATTTGTCGTTCGAAACAAAATAAAAATGCTTATATGAATGAGCATACATAGACCAATTATACCTTCCGTGTTTATCAATTCTCGTGATTTGATATAAATCCCAAATCATTTTTGGCATTGGAGAGATCCCATGGTTTATCAGGGTTATTTGATACACCATAATAAGTACCATAAGCGACATCTGTTTCGACCGCTGCAATAAACAAATTAACAAGATCGTTTCTTGATAATAATGTTCGGTTCAACCGATCGTTCTTCTCTACGGCTTCCGTCTCATCTCCTTCAGGCACCGATCCAATTCGAATATTGATAACAGATAATTGTTTGTTTAATGAAAAAATAAATCCAGCTTGTTCAGAAGCTATTTTTAACACACCATATAACCCTTTTGGATAAGGATAATCGTCGGTCGTAATTTCACGTCCAAGCGTGGAATACCCATCTTCTTCATAATAATCGGTCACATGATTACTGCTAGCGAATATAACCTTAGGTATCTGGTAGTGCTCTGCTACAGAAAGAAGATAATACGTCGCTTTAAAAAAGACAGCTGTCATTTTTTCAAATGTTTCAACCGGTTCAACCGCTTGATCCGTTTCCATGCGTAACAAATTGATAAGCACATCGGTATCAGGAGGAATCGTTTGCAAAAGTTGTTGATAGCTCGTTGCATCGACATACTGTTCTGTAGAAGAAGGGGAGGTAATCGACTGATCCAAAACAAGCACTTCATACCTTTGTTGAAGGCCATTCATTAAGATTTTACCTACTGTACCTGCCCCGCCAACGATAACGATTTTTTTCATGTTGTTTAACTCCTTCATGAATAAGTCTATTCATAGTCTGATCCAAAAACTTATAAATATCATATCAGCTACATAAAATCAAAAAAGTAACGGATCACATGAAAATAAACGGGCGCTGTGTAGGTGAGACTGTCTATTCGGTTTAAATAACGGTATTTTATCAATTCTACATTCTTATCATTGCCTATGAGTAAGTCTCGTTTCAAAACGGAAATCGTCAACATTCCAAAATATCCTGATACACTGATAAGCAATCCAGATATGATTCCAAAAATCAGGTCAAATGGCGTCAAATAACGATAGAGAAGAAGAGCTAGGCTAGTGGTGCATAAAACAGCACCAGTAAATCCTTCCCAACTAATATACGGATTCGCTGTAGGCACTACTTTCGATTTGCCAATATACATTGATATAACATATTGGATCACGTCATTCATTTGCGTTAATATAAGTAAAAATAAGACCAAGTTAGCGCCATAGATGGGTGATGCAATTTGATAAAATGCCAAATGACTTAATCCGAATACCATTAACATCACTCCCCATTGGGTGATGCTGACAGAACGTAAAAAACCTATTGTTCCCTTTCCGATAATACGAGGTAACGGTAAAAATAAGAAAACATACACCGGTATAAACACAATAAACATCCCATACCAGCCAATTGCAATCCAGTAAAATTGAATCGGTATCATGATATAGGCCCACAGAAAGATTCGACGATCCGATTTTCTTGTTTTCAACATTGAAAAATATTCTTTCAACGCAAAAAAGCATAATATCATTATGGCGATCACTGCAATCATAGGGTTAAATAAAGTAGCAAAACAAAATACAATAAACATCGCCCACCATGTCTTTATCCGTAACTGGAGCGTTGTAAAATCTTTATCCTTTTGTTTCTTTTTAGCCATTTGAAATATCAAAGTTAAAACAAATAATCCGAAACAAATGATCGATAACGTCCAAATGGTTTGCGTCAATCATTTCACCTGCCTTTCTTATATACTGCATACATTTTACAAGATTTTGTATATAATAGAAAGATAGGCAGTTATTTTGGTGGTGATGATATTATGCCCAACGTATATATTGTCCTTTCAGATACGGGGACGTTTTTTACTAGTTTAATTAAAAAATATACTAAAGCACCCTATAACCATGCATCAATCTCATTCGATCCTGATCTAAAAGAGATGTATAGCTTTGGTCGTAAGCATCCGAAAAACCCTTTTTATGGCGGATTTGTCAAAGAAGATGTCTTCACTGGAACTTACAGTCAGTATAAAGATACAACTTGTGTCATTTATCAGCTAGAAGTGACAGAAAGAGAAAAAGAAAAAATGGAGCGCTTGTTAGAAGTATTTATAAAAAATCATCATAAATATCTTTATAATATTCTCGGAATTATTGGTGTTTCTGTGCACGAACCAATCGAATTTAGTAATTCCTTCTTTTGTTCGCAATTTGTTGCAGAAATTCTTAGACGTTCCGGAGTTAAATTGTGGGATAAACTCCCTGCTATGGTCACACCAGAAGATTATCGACAAAATCAACATCTGACATTGATCTATGAAGGGAAACTATTTGACTTTGAACCTATTAAAAGAAATTTAAAATAGATTTATTCTCGACTTTCGGGAATTTATTCTCGACTTTTTGCTTTTTATTCTCGACTTTTTGCTTTTTATTCTCAACTTTAAGCCTTTAATTCTCAACTTTCGGCTTTTTATTCTCAACTAGAAAATCAAAACCACCAGTGTGAACTGGTGGTTTGAACTGCGGCTGAAAGCCTTTGTTACCGGCCTCGGCCTGAAAGGCCCACTGAATAGGTTTCCCTTCTGCACCACACTCACTCACTGATTCTAAAAGAATCTCTTATTTTTTCTTATTTTTCTCTCCAGTGAACGGATCAAATTCTTCAAATAAGGTTAACTGATCGCTCATATAATCTTCTCTAAGCTGGTTTCTAATATATTCTTGTATTTGATGTTTATTTCTGCCCACTGTATCTACAAAGTAGCCTCGACACCAGAATTTGCGATTACCATATCTGTACTTTAAATTGGCGTGACGATCAAAGATCATTAAACTACTTTTACCCTTTAAGTATCCCATAAATTGAGATACACTTAGTTTTGGTGGGATACTTACTAGCATATGAATATGATCTTTGCATGCATTAGCCTCGTGTATTTCAACTCCCTTCCTTTCACAAAGTTCTCTTACTATTTCTCCGATGCTTTTTTTATATTTTCCATAGATAATTTGTCTTCTATATTTTGGGGCAAAAACAATGTGAAACTTACATCTCCATTGTGT
>NZ_APML01000091.1 GCF_000359605.1 Gracilibacillus halophilus YIM-C55.5 | reverse complement strand
GGGGATGAGAGACATGCGGAAACTTTTTTTATTCGTAGCCATTATTTGTGTTATCTTAGTCATTTATCCACATTTACCGAGTATGAATGTGAGTAATACCGAACAAGCCGATTATCAAGTGATACCGGATGAAGCGATTCGATTACGGATTTTAGCTAATAGTGATCGAGAAGAAGATCAAAAGATCAAAAGAGACGTGCGAGATGCGGTCAATGAAGAAGTGACAAAATGGGTCGAGGATCTAACAGACATCGATCAAGCAAGAACATTGATCGCTTCACGTGTGGATAAGTTAGACGCCATTGTCGCTGATGTATTACAAGATCAGCAGTTATCCACCGATTACAATGTGGAATACGCAAAAGACGTATCATTTCCGACAAAACTTTATGGCAACTATTTATATCCAGCTGGGGAATATGAAGCGATATTAATCAGTTTAGGTGAAGCAAAAGGCGCCAATTGGTGGTGTGTCGTGTTTCCGCCATTATGTTTTCTTGACTTTTCATTTGGGACAACGGTAGAAGATGAAGAAGCGTCAGAAGAAGAAGATGTGGATAAGAAGGAAGAAAAAGAAGATGATGATGAAGATGTGGAATATGCCTTTTTCTTTTTGCGTTGGTTCTAATCGTCATAAATCTATCAATTCGTTCATAGAATCATAGTAAACGATTTGATAGAGGTGAAAAACATGGAGTTACAAGCGACGAAAACGGTAGATTCAGAAACGTTTCAAGCCTTTTTTGGTGATAGTGAAAAAATACAAATAACGGATGAGATGAAACAATACGGCTATTTTATTTGTGACCAAGAGGAGACGAAAGGATTTTTTGCCTTATATCCTGTCCAGCATGATGCCTACTGGTTACGTACATTTATTATGAAACAAGGAGTAACGGTGTCTTTACCTTTAACGATGATTCAAACAGCGGAGCAATTAACCTATAATTACGGTGCTCATAAGTTATTTATCCACAGTGATTCAGATGCGCTAGATCAATTATTGCATCAATTATCCTATCAACAGACGGATGAAGCTCCTGAAGCGATCGATCAAGGCACATGGTGGATGACATATCCAGAAAAATCACTCACAGCAAACAGTTATACACAAGAAAAGAGATAAATTTGTGTATAACTTTTATATAAATGTGTATAACTTATGGACAAGCGGCGACGAATTGTGGATAAAGTATTGACTTATTCACAATTTGTTGTGTTTTTTTTGGTCGTGATGCACCTGCGTTTATGGGTCAAACAGCGGAAAGGAAGCTAGCTGTTAGCCTCGAAAAAGCGGATATGCGTCA
>NZ_APML01000090.1 GCF_000359605.1 Gracilibacillus halophilus YIM-C55.5 | reverse complement strand
TTTTGCCTAAGCGGTATGTAAACTTGAACTTAAATGTTCGGATTTTTCCTTTCTAATTACTCTTTTGTCCCAGTCTCTTTTTCATCATTCATTATGTATTAGAATATTGGATAAATAAGAAAAGCAAGGAGTAGCCCAGTAATTGCACCGAAGAAAACTTCAATGGGCTGGTGTCCGAGAAGTTCCTTTAGCTCTTTTTGTTTTTCATATTCGCCTTTTTTACTCCATCCTTTGGCTTCAGAAATAAAGTAATTAAAGTCTTTGACGAGTGTGTTTAATAAAATCGCATGTTCTCCCGTCTGCCTTCGTACCCCTGTTGCGTCAAACATAATAATAATGCTGAAAACACAGGAGATGGCAAATACCCCTGACGATAATCCGTGTTCCATACCTATACCTGTAGTTACGGCTGTCACAGCAGCAGAATGGCTACTTGGCATGCCGCCAGTGCTTAGAAATAATCCCGGTTTCCATTCCTTTGTAGCGATGAAGTGGATGGGGATTTTTACAGCTTGGGCAAATATAATGGCAAGTAGAGCAGACCATAGTGGGAAATTGTCCAACAGATCCAAAACGAACATCCTCTCTATATCTAACATTGGCCAAAAGCCAACTGATGTATCTTACGCCAACTACATTATAGCACAATTACCTATCACATGTGACGAGGTGAATTGTTAAGAAATATAAAGATAGTGGCTTCATCCTCTTAAAATTGCATGGCTGTCTCGAGTGAGATGTCAATCATGTCGTTAAATGTTGTTTCGCGTTCTTTTGCAGTTGTTTCTTTGCCTGTAACTACATGATCTGAAACAGTAAGGACCGACAATGCCCGGCGATTAAATTTAGCCGCTAACGTATAGAGAGCAGTGGATTCCATTTCAATCGCCAATACATTATATTGTTCGAATAATTGGATCAGTTCATCCATATTATCACGATAAAAACTATCACTACTGAATACATTGCCGACATGTAAAGAACGTCCCTTTGATTCTCCAATGTCATAAGCTGTCTTTAATAACGAAAAGTCTGCAGAAGGTGCATAATCAATGCCACCAAAAATCATTCGGTTCATTTGTGAATCTGTTGAAGAGGTACTAGCAAGAATCACATCTCTTACCTGAATATCCTTTTGAATAGCACCGCATGAGCCTACACGGATGAAGTTTTGTACGTCATAACTTTGAATCAGTTCATTGACATAGATGGAAATGGAGGGTAACCCCATTCCTGTTCCTTGGACCGAGATTTTCTTTCCTTTATATGTACCCGTATACCCATACATACCGCGCACGTCGTTATAACAAAATACATTTTCTAAGAAATGTTCTGCAATGTATTTTGCGCGCAATGGATCCCCTGGTAATAAAACGGTATCTGCTACATCATTTTTCTTTGCACCAAGATGAACACTCATGTAATTCCCCCTGTCATAAAAAATTAGATTTGTCATAAAATTATCATAAGAATGTGGGAAATACAAATAGAACTAATATAGGTACTAAAATTTGAAAAGATAATTCATATTAGTTTCTAAATGCAGTGAAATTGTATATAATAGATTTAGTTAACCCTTTCACAAATACAGAAACAATAGGTGATACCCGTTTGGATTAGTTGAAGAGGAGGAAAAAGTAAATGAAAGAACAAACGTTTACAATTAGTAGTGACACAGGTATTCATGCAAGGCCAGCTACATTACTGGTAAATAAAGCAGGTCAGTATGAGTCACATGTTGAGTTGCATTATAATGGGAAAACAGTCAATTTAAAATCAATTATGGGTGTGATGTCACTCGGTGTACCAAAAGGCGCTGAAGTTCGTATTACCATCGATGGTAATGACGAAGAACAAGCGATGGATGGAGTTACTGAGACGATGCATGAGTATCTTGCATAATAAACCGGTTACAAAAAGCTAGCCCTCTAGAGCTGGCTTTTTTCGTGAGATAACGTTTCATATCTTACATAATCACTTGATAATGTGATATGGTAATGATAAGGATGTGATGTTACCATGATGGAGTTTTTATACTTTCCAGAAGATAAAACAGAATACATTCCAGCTGTCATTATGTTACTTGTATTTATGATAGGTGCAGCTGTCGCGATGTATTTTATTCGTCGAATTTCTAAAAAAGAAGAAAAAGAATGGAAACAACGATATAAAGATTTACAATAAGGTGAATATGAGGTTTAATGATGGTCTTTTTTGTCCATACTAGAGAGAGAAGATGAAAGAAAGGTAGATCTAGTATGTACATAAAAAAGATAATGCTATCTGTTTGTCTACTCATCTTAGTTGGATGTCAAGCGGAAGAACGCTCACCACTCGACGTTCGTTTGTATAATACAGATGATGATGCCATTGGTACCGCTACCTTTAAAGAAGAAGCAGACAAAGTGACGGTGAAAGTAAAGGTAGAGGGATTAGAGCAAGGGTTACATGGTATTCATATTCATGAATATCCTAAATGTGATGCTCCCGATTTTCAAACAGCTGGTAATCATTTTAATCCTGAGGGTAGTGAACATGGACTCATGCATCCAGATGGTGCGCATTTAGGAGATATGCCGAATATTGAAGTAGAAGCAGATGGCACGGCAGATGCTGAATTAGAATTACCGGGTGCCACACTGATGGATGGTAACAAATCATTGTTAAGAGAAAGTGGTACATCGATTATTATTCATTCAAGTCAAGATGATGGTGTTTCACAACCAGCTGGCAATGCAGGAGAACGAATCGTCTGTGGTATCATCAGCTTGGATGAAGCCACACAAGATGAAAAACCATCTGATCCAACCGAAACAAATGAAGATAAAGAAAAGAAGTAA
>NZ_APML01000089.1 GCF_000359605.1 Gracilibacillus halophilus YIM-C55.5 | reverse complement strand
ACAGCTGATTCTCTTCCCTCTGTTTGACGTATATCCGCTTTTTCAAGGCTAACAGCTGATTCTCTTTCCTCTGTTTGACTCATTTCGCTTTTTCGATGCAAATAGCTACTCAATTAAAACGATACGAAACAATTTAAATAAAATCTCATCATTATAAAAGTGATTCACAAGAACTGAATGCCTAGCCAATAAAAAAGCAGAGTGGTCTAATAACGACTCTGCTCTGCGAAATAATCAAATGTTTGTTGGACGGCTCGCTCAGCCTGGTCAATACAATCTGGTAACCCGATACCTCGATAAGAATTCCCCGCCACAAATACACCAGGAAAAACCGTGCGTAAATGATCTTCTAACGTGTCGACCATTTGTTTATGACCGACTCGATATTGTGGCATCGCATCATGCCAACGTGTCACGACAGAAAACAGCGGATCACCTTCAATATCCATCACCTTATTTAAATCATGTAACACGATACGCTTAAGTTCTTCATCAGATAAGTGGACCACATCTTCATCGCCAGGTTTGCCTACATAACAACGCAATAACGCTTTTCCTTCTGGCGCTACGGTTTCCGGCCATTTTTTATGTGTCCAAGTACAAGCCGTTATACGATAATCACTATTTCGCGACACAACAAACCCAGTACCATCAATGTCCTGCTTAATGGCCGACTGATCATATGCTAAGGCAACGTTGGCAACCGAAGTCGCATGCATATCATCCAATGACTGAATCGCTTCATCTTCTGTAAACATCCGCTTCAGCACTGGAAATGGCGTTGTCACAATCACCGCATCAGTAACTGTTTCTGATCCATCTTCAAACGTAAGCTTATATTGATTGCCTGCCTTTTCAATGGCAGTTACCGGCATTTCAGTCTGAACGGTTCCAGGGTGAAGTTGTTCTTCGATCGCTTCCACTAAGCGAGACAAGCCTCCTTCAATACTATAAAACATGCTTCGTTTTTTACCTGAAGTTTGCTGTCCTTTATTCGCTGTTGTCTTCTGAATCCCTTTGATTAAACTACCATAGTCTTGTTCTAACTGATAGAAATGGGGAAAAGTCGCCATTAAACTTAATTCATCGATATCCCCAGCATAAATACCAGAAAGTAACGGTTCGATGACATTTTCAAGTACATCATCACCTAACCGTCTCCGAAAAAATTGACCGACAGATTGATCTGAGATCGCCTCACCTTTTGGACGAACGAAATCAGTCAATGCTCGAAATTTTCCCGACCAACTGAAAAGACTGGAAGATAAAAAGGGCCGTAATTGCGTCGGTATCCCCATATGAGAGCCTTGTGGCATAGAATGCAAAGTATCTCCGACAAGGATATATGATTTGCCTGTCCCATTTTTGACTAATTTGTCACCAAGACCAACTTCTCGCGCTAAACGCTCAGCAGATTTTTTTCGAATTAAAAAGGAATCGGGCCCGCGTTCAATGGTAAATCCGTTCCGTTTCTCAGTTTGAATTTTGCCTCCGATACGGTTGCTCGCTTCATACAGTTCCACTTGATAGGGTGACGACTCATCTCTTATGTTTGTTTGCAAATAATAAGCAGCGGTAAGTCCTGCTATACCGCCGCCAATGACTGTGATCTTACTCATGACTTATCATTACCTTGATATTGATCGAAGACAACGTTTGCTAATGTATCGATGAATGTCGAGTGCACATTAGGCATGGCTGGACGATAATAATGAGCACCTAATTCATCACATACGACCTTACATTCATAATCATTGTCATATAAAACTTCTAAATGATCTGCGACAAATCCGACAGGGGCATAAATAAAGGTACGATAGCCTTTGTCTTGATAAAGATCACGCGTTAAATCTTGTACATCTGGCCCTAACCAAGGATCAGGTGTATTGCCTTCACTTTGCCATCCGATTTCCACATGCTCGATGCCAGTCGCTTCTTGAATCAATGAAGCCGTACGCTCTAATTGCTTCGGATATGGATCGCCATCTTTCAAGATTTTTTCTGGCAAACTGTGGGCAGAAACTACAAGTACTGCATGTTCTTTCTCTGCTTCTGTCATTTTGTCAAATTCGTGTAAAATCGATTGTTTCCAGAAATCAATAAAACCAGGGGCATCAAACCAGCTTTCCACTGATTGAATCTGAATGCCATGCTTTTCTGCTTCTTTTTGCGCACGTCCATTATACGATTTGACGCTGAATGTCGAATAATGTGGAGCAAGTACGATTGAAATAGCTTCATCAATGCCATCTTCCGCCATTTGCTTTACGCCATCTTCAATAAAAGGTTCAATATGTTTTAATCCGAGATATTGAACAAATTCAACCTCATCTTGCTTTTCATTAAGACGTTGTTCTAATGCACTTGCTTGTTCCTTTGTAATGCGAGCAAGTGGTGAAATGCCGCCAATTGCTCGGTAACGTTCAGTTAAATCATCAAGCATTTCTTGTGTTGGTGGGTTACCGTGACGAATATCGGTATAGTAACGTTCAATATCTTCCTCTTTATAAGGCGTACCATAAGCCATCACAAGTAATCCGATTTTTTTCTTTGTCATCATTCAACATCCTTTCTATCTACGTTTCGAATATCGATGAATCAATGTTGTAAGTTCCTTTAAACGTTCAGGACGAATTTCTGGCGTGACACCATGCCCTAAGTTAAATACATGATTGGGTAATTCTTTTCCTTGATCAATAATTTGTTTCGTTTTTGCTTCAATTGTCTCCCAATCTGCCAATAAAAAGGCGGGGTCTAAATTTCCTTGTAATGTTTTTGTGATATCCATTTGTCTCGCTTCACGAATGGAAATACGCCAGTCCAATCCAATCACATCGACCGGGAGATCATTCCAATCACGAATTAAATGATTGGCGCCGACCCCAAATAAAATCAACGGAACATTATGCATGCGGAGTTGACGGAAAATTTTATCCATAGTTGGTTTAATATACGTTCGGTAATCTTCTACACTTAATGTACCCACCCATGAATCAAATATTTGGATCGCTTGTGCACCGGCATGAATTTGCGCTGATACGTATGCAATAGTCATGTCTGCTAACTTATCCATCAGCGTAAACCAAGCCTTTGAATCACTATACATAAAAGCTTTCGTCTTATGATAGTTTTTCGATGGTCCTCCTTCAATCATATAACTCGCTAACGTAAACGGCGCACCACTAAAGCCGATGAGTGGCACATGCAATTGTTCTTTTGTTAATAACCGGATCGTATCTAACACATAAGGCACATCCGATTCTGGATCAATTGTTCCCAATTTTTCAACATCTGCTAATGACGTAATCGGGTCATCAATTACTGGACCAACGCCGGGCTGTATCTCAACATCAACACCGATGGCAGGCAGCGGAGACATGATATCTTTATACAAAACCGCCGCATCCACGTTGTAATGTTCGACAGGGAGCCTCGTTACATAGGCGCATAACTCTGGCTGTCGTGTAATTTCAAATAATGAGTATTTCTTTTTTAACTCTCGGTACTCTTTCTGTGAACGTCCCGCTTGGCGCATATACCATACGGGCGTGTAATCAATTTCTTCGCCTCGAAACGCTCGTAAAATCGTATCATTGAATGTCGTCATCTGCTTCATCCTTTTTCTTAGCCTCAATTCTAGCATAGAACTTTTGCATCAATCTGTATAGTATTTTTAAAAATGTTCACTAAATTGTAATGATTATAACTAAAAAGTAATTGTAATTAGTTGTTGATTAAAAGTCAAACGATAACTTTGCTACATTCGAAGACTTGCCTTCTTGTTTCGTTAATGGATCATAAGGAACAACATAATAAGATGCTGAACGAAAAGCATCAAACAGCTTCACCGTAAATGACCCGTCCCCAGTCACTGAACCGATTTGTTCATCACTTCCCTCTTTCTTTTCATAGATACGGTACTCAATCCGATCATCCGACGACGCCGTCCAAGTTAATTCACCGCGCAGTACGGTAAATCCACCAAAGGACACATCTGCTGTTAAATCATCAATCACTGGTAAATCAATCGGTTCAGGTAATTCATCGACATGATGAGGCCGTTCAAAATGTTTTTGTAACGGTTGTTGGGCATCCATATCTGACAAAATTGCTTTGGTTAGTTTGGTCGCCACTGCACTACCTTCTGTTAGGTAATGATCTTTATTGGCATGTTCTACCCCGATCCATGTAGTTGTGACATATTCTGGCGTGAAACCAGAAAACCATGCATCTTTTACCATTCCATCCACTTGAGGGTGCTCAGTTGAACCGGTTTTTCCAGCGAGTGCTTTTTCATATTGTCCAGCTTGTGCAGTTCCCTCATCCACAACACCTTCTAACATTCGTAATAGATTCCAAGCGACTTGTGCGGAAAACACATTCGTTTCTTGACGATCTGGAGTGTGTAATCGATTGCCATCATGATCAAATATCGCTGCCACACTGCTTGCTTCGATCCAGTTGCCTTGACTAGCAAATGTACGGTAACTCTCAGTAATGTCGATCGGTGTCAAACCATGCGTTAATCCACCTAACGCGACCGCTAATCCTTGATCTTGAATATGGAGATTCATCTTTTCTAGATAGGATTGACTCGTAGACATTCCGATTTCATGTAACAACCAGACAGCTGGTGCGTTCTTTGAATGTACTAACGCTTCATATACGGAAACTTCACCTGCATATTGATCATTAGCATTACGAGGACGATAATCCCCATAAGAACGTAATTCATCTGGAATCAGATCATACGGGCGCACATCTTCCTGATCCATTGCTGGTCCATAAACAGCGATCGGTTTCATTAATGATCCTGGCTGCTTTTTCGTCATCGGATGATTGGTCTGATTGGATGAAAAAGCGCGTCCCGCCAACAATCCGGTTAAATGTCCAGTCTGCTTTTCCATTAGTACCCATGCCCCGTCTACCTCATTCGTTGAGCCAGGAAAATATTCATCCTGTTGAAACTTTTGATAAGCTATTTTTTGCGCTTCAGGATCGAGATGCACTTCAATCGTATAACCACCCCGTTTGAGTCCTTCTATGCTAATGTTATAATTTGTTTTAATTTCTTCGACTACGTAGTCAATGTAATCATCTGCCCACTTTGGTTGAGTATCATGTTGTGGTGCTGTATCAATTGTTTTTTGTTGGTATTCAATCATCTGTTCTGTTGAAATCGTTCCATAGTCTTGCATCAGTTCGAGGACAACATTTCTTCGTTGTTTCGCTTGTTCAACATTTTGATAAGGAGAATACGTATTCGGTGCTTTCACTAATCCAGCGAGCATTGCTGCTTCTTCAATCGTCAGCGCAGACACTTCTTTATCAAAATAATAGTCGGCTGCCGTCCCCACCCCGTAAATACCGTGCGCAAAATAAATTTCATTGACATACAATTCAAGAATCTTCTCTTTACTGTAATTGCGTTCCAAATAAAGCGATGCCATGACTTCTTTCGTCTTACGCATCCACGTTTTATCATTGCTTAAAAATAAATTTTTGGCCAATTGTTGGGTAATCGTACTACCGCCTTCTGCTTTTTCCATTGCTATCACATCGCGGAAAACCGCTCGCGCTACCGCCGGAAATGATATCCCTGCATGATCAAAAAAGCGCTGATCCTCGACAGCTAAAAAGGCCGATTGCACATGATCAGGTATGTCTTCGATATCGACATACGCCCGATTCTCGCTATATATTTTTCCAATTTCCGTACCATCATCTGTCACAATGGTGGAACGAGTCGGTAAGATCACTGCCTCTTCATCAAAGATAAAGCGTCCTCCGAATATAATAAACAAATAACCGAAAACGGCTAATAAGAACATAGCGGTTACAGCTATCGTGAGCCATCTATATTGCTTCATCACTTTCCATATCGCTGTTGTTATTCTTTGAAGTTTTTCCACTTTACTGCACCACCTTTAAGCACATTACTTCTATTTTATCATAGCTGTATAGCAAGTGACGAGAACGAGTTATTTTATAGGTGGTGATATTGTGAATTGGCAGTTTTTGCATTGATTTGTTATGCTAAACCATAAAGAGGTGAGCGATTATGTATGCATATATGACAAATGGCACGTATACGTTTCTCAAAAAAATCAAGGAAAAATATCAACATAATTATGAAATGATTGTGATGCATAACGGGGAAAAAGCCATTGCTTATTATCAATCCGAACAAGCTTCCATTTTTGAAACGAGTCGCGATTATGAGGTGATTGTTGAGAAAGGTGGCTTAAAAGAAGAAGGATTTATCGTGCTCAATCATATTCCAGTGACAGATGAAGGAAAACCACTTTTTGAAACACAATTTAAAGAACGCGCAGAAGCTATTGAAAACACATCCGGTTTTTATGCGTTACGCGTGTTGCGTCCATTGCGCGGAAATACGTATATCGTCATGGTGGAATGGGAGGATCAAGCTAGTTTTCAGCATTGGAAAAACTCCGATCATTTTCAAAAAGCACACAACAAAAAGGAAAAGCCATCGTACATGGCAGGACCTTCCTATTCGGAAAGCTTGCAAGTCGGCGAAGAAGAGAGAATGAATAAAACCGTCTAGGGGCTAACGATTTCTGAAAAATGTTGAGGAAATTCATGTAGGAGTTGCGGCGATTTTCTAGTCATCATTCAATCACTGGGAAATCGTCAATTGATGATGCGTGAATTTCCCGGAAAACGCGCCATACTTTATGTTTCGAGGCTAACAGCTGGTTTTGATTGCTCTGTTTGAAGCGTATCCGCTTTTTCGAGGCTAACAGTTGCTTCTCTTTACTCTGTTTGACGCGTATCCGCTTTTTCGAGGCTAACAGTTGCTTCTCTTTACTCCGTTTGATGCGTATCCACTTTTTCGAGGCTAACAGCTACTTCTCTTTCTTCTGTTTGAGGCATATCCACTTTTTCAAGGCAAACAGCTGCTTCTATTTCTTCCGTTTGACGCATATCCGCTTTTTCGAGGCTAACAGTTGCTTCTCTTTCTTCTGTTTGACGCGTATCCTGCCAATTTTTCTTCCCTTATTAAAAAAGACCGCCTAGCACAGAGGCGGTCTTCCAAAATTTTTATTGTTTTTGATCGCGCGCTTCATCTTTGATCTCTGCACGCATTCCTGAAATCGCCTCTTCTCTTCGGCGATTTTTGTCTACGATTTTTTCTTTCTCTTCTGCACTCGCATATTGCATCGTATCATGCGCTTCCTCAAGATTTTCGATCGTATGCTGCACCTGTTCTTGTAACTTTTCTACATTATCAGAACGATCATCTGGTTTCGGTTGGTTCTTTTGCTTCGCCATATTGTAGCCTCCTTGAAATCATCATCAACAGTTATGATGATCACTTAGGAGAAAAATATGTATTATGCAAAAAACGACAACTTTTTACTTCTATCTTTACGATTCATCTAACACCTTTTCTTGGAAAAATTGTCTGAAGGTAGATTCTTCTCGTTCGCCCATAATACGAGCAACCTCTTCCCCGTCTTCAAAATGTACGATGGTCGGTGTTGCTTCGATGCTATATACGTTCCATTGAGCATCAAATTCAAGCAAGTTCATTTTGACAAGATCAATACCGAGTTCTTCTGCAAGTGGTACCACAACAGGGGTTGTCCGCTGACAATGTGGACAAGTCGGACTATAAAAATAGACGGTCTTATCTTCATCATTTTCTAAATCAGTTGCCAATTCATCGGGTAAAATTTGATTTTGATAAATTTCTTTATCTAATTGATCAATCGTGGCTTGATGTAGATTACTTTTATTATATGGATTTCCTTCTGATTGTTCTTGCTGCTGATAATTAACGACAAACCAAAGTGCAACAAAAATCGCTACAACCACAAGTATAAAAATAACCATTTTTTTCATCTTAATCTCTCCTTTTTTGTTGCAGCAAAATGACAACGTGTAAAATAAAAATCACCAGAAACGCGATAAATGCTTGAAATGGAATCGTTATGAAACCGAAGTAATCAACATAAACCGTTGTACATGGAACGGCACCACAAGAACTACCTGCTGACTGCAAACTTGGTACATGTTGCACCAAATAATGATACACGGAAACAAACAAACCGATGCCACTTAAAATAATCCCTGGAAATGCATAACGAATGTCTTTCTTATAGAGAGCATAACCATAAATGACGACCAGTGGATACATCAATAACCGTTGATACCAACATAATTCACAAGGTATGTATTGCATAACTTCTGAATAAAATAAACTTCCTAACATCGCAACTAAGCTTTGGGCCCATATCACAAAAGAGAGCGTCTCACTTTTTTTATTCATAACGATTCATCTCCTCTCTATTCACTTATTATACATAGAACACTCGTAAAAGAAAATCATCTAACATTGACAATCTAATGAACGATGATCTCGACATAAAAAAAGTGAAGCGCTCGTCACTTCACTTTTTTCATCCTACATATTGATAATAAATCTTTTTAGCTTCGGTAATATCTTTTGTGCCATGGATGAGCGTTCGACCATCTTGAAATAAAACGAGCCGCACATCATCTATTTCCATTGACAACAAATAAGGATTTTCAAACAACTTTACTTGTTCATTGCGTTTTAAGGACTGTGCAAGATCTGAAATATTCACCCGTTCTTCTCGTGGTGGACGAATTTGTACCGTATCACGACCGCACAGTACAGCTGTCTTCAATTGGTTTTGGTACGCCAAATACGGCAACGTTCTCTGCGCTGAACAAGAAGGACAGTCATCCTTTTTTAATGAAGCGACGGATAATTCCATTCGTTCATTTTTCCAAAGGTCAAACCCTATCAACTGCCCCATCATCGCACCCGTATCACCGACTAAATATTTTAAAGCTTCAGTCACTTGATACGACACAACCATTTGTACAGCTGGATTAATAATCCCGACTGTATCACAGGTAGCACCATCTTTTGGAATATAATCGATCAGGCACTGCAAACAAGGCGTTTCTCCCGGTAGCACGGTGAATGTCACCCCATAGCTTGATACACACGCACCATATATCCATGGTATTTCATATTTTTGTGAGACATCATTCATGACAAAACGTGTATCAAAATTATCCGTTGCATCAATCATAAGATCGACATACTGCGCAAAAGAAGATAATTCTTCAGGACCAGCATCAATTACATGCGCATGCACAGTGACATCTTGATTAATCTTTTGTAACCGTTGTTCGGCAGCTACGGCTTTAGGCATCTGTTCAGATACATCTTCTTCGGTATATAACTGCTGACGTTGCAAATTCGTTAATTCAACATAATCTCGATCCACTAGAGACACGGTACCAACACCTGCGCGGACGAGTTGTTCAGCACTGCTTGATCCTAATGCACCAGCACCAACGATCAATACATGACAATTGCGAAGTTTTTGTTGCCCTTCTTTTCCGATTGGCTGGAACAATTCTTGACGATGATAGCGATTATTTTCCAACACTAATCCCTTCTTTCGGACTGCTTGCTACCGCATAATCTTTCTTCGCAATGCGGCCCGCTTCATATCCTAAGCGTCCAGCTTCAATCGCTTGTTTCATCGCTTGTGCCATTTTAACTGGATCATCACTACCAGAAACAGCTGTATTTAATAACACACCGTCTGCTCCTAATTCCATCGCATGGGCCGCATCTTTAGGCGAACCGATGCCAGCATCAACAATGACGGGTACGTTAGCTTGCTCAATAATAAATTGTAAGTTTAATGGATTGATAATGCCCTGTCCTGATCCAATCGGGGACGCTCCTGGCATAATCGCATGTGCGCCAAGATCCTCTAATTTTTTAGCCAATACCACATCATCTGACGTATACGGTAAAACGGTGAATCCTTCATCAAGTAGCATTTCCGTTGCCTTTAACGTCTCGACGGGATCTGGTAGTAACGTTTTGTCACAACCAATCACTTCTACTTTAATCATATCACAAAGTCCAGATGCATCAGCTAATTTTGCTGTTCGAACAGCTTCTTCTGCCGTTTTGGCACCAGCTGTATTCGGCAAAAATTGATAACGATCCATATCAATCTTTTCTAAGAAATTCGGTTGTTCGGGATCAAAAATATCCATTCGTCTAACAGAAAAGGTGAGCACTTCGGTTTCGGATACGTCTACTGCCTCTTTTTGGACATCAAAATTCGGATACTTTCCAGTTCCTAAAAATAGTCTTGATTGAAATTGTTGATCATTAATAGTTAACATCATTATCCCCCTCCTACGAAATGTACAATCTCAAATTGGTCGCCATCTTGAATCTCACGACTTGAATGATCTTCTTTTTTTAAAATTGATTGATTATGCTCAATGATGAGCGGTTTTTCTTGTAACCCTAAATGCGTGAGAAGTTCTTCCACTGTGCTCATTTGTTGCTCCAATTCGATGACGTCACCATTGATGTGTAGTTTCATCTTTCACCCCACCTTTATAATTGAATCGCTACTTCTCTTTGCGGATCAAATGCTTCACGAAAAACGGGATCAATTTCTTTTCCTTCTACTAAATCGGCAATCAATTCACCGGTAGCTGGCGCAAGCAAAATCCCATTCCGATAATGCCCCGTCGCGATACACAATCCGCCAACTTCTTGGTATGCGCCCAAATACGGGAGACCGTCAAGCGTTTGCGGCCGAATACCAGCCCAAAACTGATCCATTTCGGCCTGTTGCAATGCGGGCATGAGTTGAACAGCTCGCTCCATCAATTGTTGAATGCCTTGAAATGTAACCGTTTGATCGTAAGTATACGGTTTTACAGTGGCACCAATTAAAATACGACCGTTTTGTTTAGGGACAAAATAACAACCTTCGGAAAAAATCGTTGCTTGAATCAATGGAGAACTTGGTTTCACAGATAAACATTCTCCTTTGACTGGATACATTGGAAGCTCCAATGACGATTTTTGTAAAAGACATTCACTCCATGCGCCTGCACTCACGATCACTTGGTCGCTATAATATGTTGCCTCTTTTGTTTTCACCCCCTTCATCACGTTATGATCTATAAGCAATTCTTCTACTTGCACCTTCTCATAGACAACAGCACCATAGGCTTGTGCTCCTTTTAAAAATGCTTTCGTTACATGAGGAGCGGAAACTTGTGCATCCTTACCGATATACATGGCCCCTTTAATATCAGGATGTAAATGTTTTTCTTTTAACAGCACATCTTCGGTTGTAAACCAACTGGCCTGTTCACCCGCGTCTAAATGAAGTCGAATCAAATCTTGAAAATGCGATGCTTCTTCGTCTGTTCGTGCGATTTTCAACATGCCTTTTTCCATCCATTGAATATCGACCCCGCTTGCTTGAAATAATTCATCTACTAACTGCGGTACATACGCCGACTTTTTCTAGCAAATTGGAATAGCGGACTATCTTCGTGAAATTCGACTTGCGCACCGAGCATGCCAGCTGCAGCCCTTGAGGCTTCTTGTCCGACACGGTTTTTCTCTAATACAAGTACGCTATACCCTCGTTTGGCAAGCTGATAGGCAATGGATAAACCAATCACACCACCACCAACAACAATTTGATCATATCTATTCTTCACGTTCCCCCTCCTTATCCAATCTCAGTCTCATTGTTTCAGCAACATGACCTGGATTACTAGCGTCCATAATTGCTGACATGACCGCAACACCATCTGCTCCAGCTCGCAGTACTTGTTTCATATTGCTGTCTGTCATACCACCAATAGCGATCACTGGAAGCTGTGTCGTTTGGACGAATGATTGCAGTGTAGATAATCCTTTTGGTGGTTGATCAGGTTTCGAATCAGTTGAAAAAATATGTCCATATAACACAAAATTCGCCCCTTTCCGCTCAGCAAGCACTGCCTCTTCCATTGTATGCACCGATTGACCAATGAATAAGTGTGGAAATGCCTCACGCACTTGATCAGCTCCTAAACTGTGATAAGCAAGCTGAACACCTGCACATTGCCCTACGATCGCAACATCCACACGGTCATTTATGATCAATTTTGATAAAGGAACTTGCGCGTCTTGTAGTATGTCAATCAATTGCAAAAGTTCCGCTGCTGTTTTTTGCTTTTCTCGTAAATGGATATAGTCTACAAATGGATGTATCGCTTTCAATATGGATACGCATTGATTGATTGGTTTTTTCCCATCTGTAATGACATGTAGTTTCGGCCCTTTCATCTTAAGCACCTCTTCCCAATAAAAAAACCACCCATCCAGCTGGACGAGTGGTGTTGATGATGATGAGTCAATTGACTTATCGATTCGAATCACGCCACTTCCCTCCGCTGGTTCTAACCAGTTCAGGTTCAAAGGGTCCGATCTAACGTCTCAGCCAATCATTTGGCTCCCCTAGTGTGTTCTTTCATGAAATTGTTAGTTCCCATTGTAACACAATTCCATCAAACTTCAATCCTATCTTTTCCAACCGAACATGTTCCTGAATCCCGTAACAAGATAAAATAGTGAATTTCTTGCACCTCTTGATATAATTGATGTATGAACGTTGTTCATTTCAAAATATATTTCACTAGGAAAAACAGAGGGTAGTTCGACATCGTGTCAAAACCGTTATACAAAACCTTATTACCCTTGCATCTAAAATGGTTCGACACGCTCGGAAGGTATATTTAAAATTCGGGAACTCAAGCCCGTGGTTTTCAGTCTTTAAACGAATCTATTCAATGTTCGCAACCTAAACCTGAAGGACGAAATTTATTAAATAAATCGTTTCTCAGCAAGTCTGCAAAAAATTCCAAAAGTGCAGGCTTATTTGGCATGTCTTCAAATGATAATGATAAC
>NZ_APML01000088.1 GCF_000359605.1 Gracilibacillus halophilus YIM-C55.5 | reverse complement strand
CATCGCCTATCGCTCATCATGTTCACACGATTATCTCTTGATTCTAATAATGCATTGATTTCCCCACCAAGAAGTAAAATGACACCAGATAAATAAAACCAGATCATTAATATAATGACAGCACCAAGACTGCCGTATGTTGCAGAAAAATTACCTAATTCCGTCACATAAAAAGAAAACAACATGGAAACGACTTGCCACATAATCGTCGTCACACCCGCTCCTATTGCTACATGTCGAAAGTAAACGGTTTTACCTGGAGCCATACGGTATAACATGACAAAGACAAGAAAGAAAATCACCGTTGATATCAACCAGCGCAAGGCATTCCATGTGTTTAAAAAGCCTTCACTAAGGCCAAACCAAGAAAATAACGCTACACCAATCATACGACCAAAGATCGGTAATAAAAAAGCAACAATAATGACAAAAAGCATCGCAATGGTTAACAAGATCGAGATCCCACGGGTGACAAAAAAAGAACGTTCCTCTTCAATTCCATATGCTTGATTCAATGTACGCATCAATGCATTTACACCATTAGAAGCAGCCCATAACGTTGCGATAATACCAATCGATAGTAAACCACCATTACGTTGATGGGCTAACTGGGTGATATTTTCTTCAATTAATCGCAGAATCTCATCAGGGGTATACATTGCTAAAAACCCAATAATATTCAAATTCTCAACTGGAATATAAGCGACTAATGTCATTAAAAAGATGAGAAACGGAAATAAGGATAGTAAAAAGAAATAGGCAAGCTGAGCTGAAAGACCAGGCACATCATCATTTTGAAAACGTTGAAACAATTGTTTACCAAAATCCCATAAACGTGTCATCGTCGGTTGACTACCTTGATTTTTATTCATCATGATCCAGACGATTAATCATCTGTTCAAGTTGTTGGCAAATGTTCGCTGTAGTGGCTAGTCCTTGTGACAATCGATCTGAACAACGCTGGTATCCTATATGTAGCTGGTTTACTGTTTCTGCTGGATGTTTCAATGCTCGAATAAGATAACGTCTTGTCTCTCGATTCTTCAGCGTGAGCACAACTCCTGCTACAGCACCAATCATCATTCCACCAATTATTTTTTGTCTAGCCATTTCGCCCACTCCTCTTCTACGTCACATTAATCATCTAAATGATGTTGTTCCTCTATATAGTTAAACAACTGTTGACAACCAGCCTCCACAAGTTCATATGTATAATCAAAATTTCCCGCAAAGTATGGGTCTGGCACATTTGCTTCTTTCGCATCTGGTACAAAATCCAATAATTTCTTTACAACGACATCTGGATGCTTTTGACGAATGGATTGCAATTCATCAATATTTTGTTGATCCATCGCTATAATATAATCAAACTTTTCACCATCTTCCGCTTCAATTTTTCGCGCTTTTTGCCCCTCGTAGGAAATCTGCTTCTCATCTAATATCTTTCTTGTCCCTTGATGTGGCGGATTGCCGATGTGCCACGTTCCTAAGCCAGCTGAATCAATCGTAAACTGATCTTGTAGGTTATTGTTTGTAACAATATGACGGAAGATTGCTTCTGCCATCGGTGAACGACAAATATTTCCTAAACAAATAAATAATACTCTAATCATACCTATACCACCTATTCAAAAATTTAATCATTATGATCCATGTGAAAATGTTCATGTTGACGTAATAATTTCTTTTCTACTTCTTTTGGTTCGAGTGGTCTACTGTAATAATACCCTTGATAATAATCACAATCTTGAAGCCGTATAAACTTTAACATATTTTCTCCTTCGACACCTTCAGCGACCACTTTTAAACCAAATGTGTGTCCCAGTTGGATCATCGCTTTAATAATTTCGGCACTGCCCGTGTCCATAAATAATTCTTTAATAAATGATTGATCGATTTTCAAAAAATTGATCGGGAATTTCTGTAAATATCCCATCGAGCATAGCCTGTACCAAAGTCATCAATGGACAATGAAATTCCCATATCGCGGAGTTGATTCATCGTATCAATGCAGTCTTCCGTATTCTCCATAACACTATTTTCTGTAATCTCCATCTCCAAATAATTCGGGTCCATTCCTGTCTTTTCAAGAATGGCTTGGACATCATCGATAAAATGGGGTTGATGTAACTCACTCACAGATACATTCACAGCCATCAGTAGCACGTTTGCTCCACGCTTTTGCCATTCTACAAATTGTCGGCAGGCAGCTTCTAATACCCATTTACCAATATCATGAATTAAACCAATTTCTTCAGCAATCGGGATAAATAAAGAAGGAGAAATATACCCTTTCTTACCATGTTTCCAACGAAGCAAGGCTTCAACACCGACGACTTCATTTGTTTTCACGTCTACTTTCGGTTGATAAGACAAGCTAAATTCATTATATTTAAATGCTTTATAAATATCTGATTTCAATAAAATAATGTCATGATAGTTTTTGCTAAGTTTTCGATTGTATTCGTAAACTTGATTCCCGCCTTTTTCTTTCCCATGGTGAACCGCAATGCTGGCGCGATTAATATAATCTTCAGCAAATTCTGCTGGTTCGCGAAAATAGCTTATGCCAATTGTAGCTGTGATAAAACGTTCCATTCCCTCTAAATAAAACGGCTGGTGAATAAACTTCATGACGCGGTCCACTGCATCAAAAGTAGAAACATAGGAGCCATCTAACACAATGACAAATTCATCTCCTTCAAGACGATAAACCGTCCCTAGCTGTTGAATAGCCTTTTTCAATCGCTGGGCAATTATAAAAATCACTCGATCACCAGCGTTTTGCCCCAAGGTATCGTTAATATTTTTTAACCGATCGATATCACATAACAGAATTGACAACGGCTTTTCACCTGATTGGAAAAACTGTTCGAGGTCATGCATTAATTTTCGTCTGTTTGGTAAGTTTGTAAATGCATCATGGGTCGCTAAATGTTCGACTTGTTGCTGTGATTTCTCCAGTAATGTAATATCAATTGAAGATCCGACTACTTCGACAACTTCCCCTTGTTCAAACACCGGTGAGAGCATCGTGAATAGATGGTAAGCGTTATAAGAGTGCTTAAAAATCTGTTCCTTTCCTGAGAATGCTTGATCCAGTTTTTCTTTAAATATATTCATCGTTTCTTGATCAATGTATGGTTGAATAAAGTGAGCATCCAACAAATCTGGCGTAAGATATAATTGTTGGGCGAGTTTCCCTTCAATCAGCGGACATATATATTGTCCATTTTCGATTTTTACTCGGAAAATCATATTCATGACTTCCTGAAGCATACGTTTATACTGGTGGTCAACTGATGAGACCAATTCGTTGCCAATCACATTCATCTGCTGTACAACCAAGGTCTCCACCGCTTGAATATCTTGTATGAATGCAGGATGAGAATGTTTCGCTTTTAAACCAGCGAAAGATTGACGAATTTTTTTACCGTCAATGATTTTATCGAATTCTAGAGAAGACATGCTTTTCACCTAAGTTTTTGTTATTTTATTCTAGTATAACGAAAAAAAACCGAAAGAGAAAGAATATTCATTGATATGATTTCCCTTCAAAATAACTGTTGCATCTTATGGCGATATTTTTTATAAGCTGGAGATTTTTTAATATTTCGTTTTTCTAACATTAATTGAAATTCTAGTTCTTTTTCCGACAAACGCTTCGTTAACCGCCTCTCTTCTTCAGGGTCTTCACAAGCTTTTAACGCTTCACGAATCGAAAACAGTTGTTGATTGAGCTTTACTTCTTCCGGCAAAAAGCCACTGTTTTTCATGATTCGATATCCCATTCTCATATCATCTGGGACATTTGAAAGATCATCCAATTGTTGTGGTTTTCCTTTTCCTTGCATATGATCAAAATCTCCGTCTTCGATCGCTTTTTTTATACGTTCTTCTGCAAGTTGAGTAAAAACATCCATCTTCTATCATCCTAACTTTTGCAGGCGTTTATTGAATGAGGCAACAACATTTGGCGCTAACCCTTCTAGTCTCACATATTGTTGCATACGTTCTTTATTTTTACGGTCTCGAAACAGACAATCAAATACTTCATAGGAGGTCACTTGGTGATTGCTTCTCTCGATTCGTATCAATCTGTCCGTCGGCGTTACAATTCCTTCTTGTAGCACACGGAAATATAAGCCGCTATACCCCGTTTCAATAACCGTTTGTGGCATATCTTTAATTTGATGAACAGCTGAAATTTTGTAACACGGCTGTCGCGGTTGAGATACTTGAATGACGGCTTCTCCTAGTTGAAACACATCACCAATACACACGTCTTGCTCTGTTATCCCTTGAATCGTGATATTCTCACCAAAGGCGGGTATATCAAAGGTTCGATGATATCGCTCTTGCCAAAATGAATAATGGTGATAAGGATAAAGTAAGACGGCCTTTTCTGCTCCACCGTGATTTTTTAAGTCGGCTTGCCCGTCTTCGACAAAACCTGTTTTCGATAAATAACAAGGTTGATTGACGGATTGTTTTAAAAACCCTGTCTGAACTTCACGATCAGCTAAAACATACGTGTCAGGTTTGCCCATATTTAATGAGACAATCGTTGCTTCCATAGCTCGCTCATCCTTTATATTATGCTACGATCTATTATACATGAAGTTGTAAAATAATGAATCCATCAACTCCCTCTTTGCATTACATTCTATCCATGTTATTATTAATGTTGATGTAATCTTACAACAATGATGCGAGGAGGAAATAGATATGCATATCGCAAGCAAAGGTTGGTATGTAGCGCAATTGAAAAAGCACGGTGTACGTTACTATGAAGGCAGAAAAATTGAAAAGTACAAAAGTCATATTCTTGCTAACCTACTAGCAGAAAAAGAAGCATAATCGCTTACTTAAAAAACAGGTCTGTGCACCTGTTTTATTTTTTTGGTAAATTTTTTTCTGCCGACCAACCCTCATAATTTCCTTTTTCTTATAGAATAATTATAATAAGTCGTGTCAAAAGAATCGAATGTTTTAACATAGATGGAGGTAACAACATGTTTTCGACTACTGAGATAGGAATTGATTTAGGTACAGCGAACGTTTTAATATATACAAAATCGAAAGGTATTATTTTAAATGAACCAGCAGTTGTCGCTATGGATGTAAAAAACAATGCCGTCGTAGCTGTCGGTGAAGAAGCCAAAAGCATGATCGGTAAAACACCACAAAATATCGTCCCTATACGTCCTTTAAAAGATGGTGTGATTGCAGACTTTGACACAACCACACAAATGCTAAAAGCGTTTCTTAAGAAAGTCGGGAAAAAAGCAGGCGTATCCATGCGTAAACCGAGCGTTGTCGTTTGTACACCAGCAGGAAGTACAGCCGTCGAACGACGCGCAATTGACAATGCCGTAAAAAATTTCGGTGCTAAAGAAGTGCACCTTATTGAAGAACCAATCGCTGCTGCCATTGGAGCTGATTTACCTGTATCCGAACCTCAAGCGAGTATGATCGTGGATATTGGTGGCGGTACAAGTGAAGTGGGGATTATCTCCTTTGGCGGTGTCGTTGCTAGCCGCTCCGTTCGAGTGGGCGGCAATCATATCGATGAGGAAATTATCCAATATGTAAAAAAAGAATTTAACGTATTAATTGGTGACTCGACAGCCGAAAATATTAAAATGGAGATTGGTTATGCTTTAGTCGATCACTCCAACGAAGAAATGGATGTACGAGGTCGTGATTTGGTGACTGGACTTCCAAAAGTGATTACCATCAGTTCATCTCAAGTGCAAAGCGCCATTAAAGAGGTACTTGATTCAATTTTAACAGCTATCCGCGATACACTTGAAAACTGTCCACCTGAGCTTAGTGGTGACATCGTTGATCAAGGAATTACCTTAACTGGTGGCGGTGCTTTATTGAAAGGCATGCAAGAATGGCTATCACAAGAAGTAAATGTCCCAGTGCATATCGCACCAAACCCATTAGAGTCCGTCGCAATTGGTACAGGCCGTTCATTAAAAATGATTCAAAAGCTACAAAAAGCTGCTAAATAAGTAAATGTTATACCTTTTACAAAAAATAGTCTCTTGTACTCTACAAATGTACGCTTTCCATGCAAACAGAGAAGATCAGATTCACTGTTAGCATGGAAAGAATCATTTTCAAGTCATACAGGTGTATAAGAATCCGCTGTTTGCCTCGAAAAACCATATATCCTTCAAATAACATGACAGAGATTTGCTGTTTGCCTCGAAAAACAATGTATGCTTCAAACAGGGAAAAAGATAGCTTCTGTTTGCATAGAAAACAGAAGCTTCAAAAAATCGGTTTATGAAAATGAACTTAACTCTTCTTCATTCTCTCAGACAAATCATCACCGCTAAAAATCAACAAAGAATGGCTCAGGACCAGTAGGTTGCTCGCTCCCACCACGGGGTTCAACACTTGCTTTCAACAGCTTATCATCCGAAACATCATCTAAGCGATATAAAAGGATTCGCTACTCTTTGACCTTTACTATTTAAAATAAGAAAATCATCGCACCAATTACTCTTCTTTTGTATTCATAAATACTTCTTCCAATGATTGTTCTTCCATCTTTACTTCATAGAGAAGAATGCCAGATTCCATTATTTTTTTGGACAGTTGGGGAAGGCCATCTTCAGAAGTCACTTTCAAAAATGTATAGTCCTTTTTTGTGTGTAAAAATGAGATATTGATGTCTAAGTCATCAGAGATTTGTGAAATATGATCTGCTGTGAGCACAGGCTTTGTACGAATGATTAAACCAATAGCCTCTTTAGATTCATTGGCTGCAATTTTTAGTTCACGTGGGGTTCCTAATTTTTTAATCACACCTTCACTTAAAATCCCCACTCGATCACATATTTTCTCAATTTCATCCAAATTATGTGATGTTAAGAAAATCGTCTTTCCACTCTTCTGCAATTCCGTTATCATGTTACGAATCTCGATTGCCGATTCAGGATCTAGGCCAGATGTTGGTTCATCCAAAATAATAAGCTCCGGATTGCCCAATAATGCTTGTGCAATGCTGATTTTCTTTTTCATACCGAATGAATAAGATTTAATTTTCTTCCATTCTGCCCCCTCTAACCCTACATCTCTCATAAGGGATAGATAATATTCTTTACTAGAGTTAGCTAAAGACAATTCTCCCATGTATCTTAAGAAGTCAATCCCTTTCATGTTTTCATAAAGATTTGATATGTCAGGCATTACTCCGACTCGTTTTTTTACTTGATTCATATGCTGATCAGGGATACCTAATATTTCAAAAGAGCCACCACTCTTGTTAACGATATCTGTGAGTATATGAATTAAGGTCGATTTACCGGCTCCATTATGTCCTACAAATCCAAATACTTCCCCTTGATAAATTGTTAAGTTGATACCTTTTAAGACATTTGTTGATCCATACTTCTTTGTCAGTTGTTTCACATTCATCATTTCCATATGTTAAAAATCCTTTCTATTTAGCAACATTATACTTATTGAAATAAAACAAACGCCAATGACCAAGGGGATAAACGTCATCACAATCGAACCTTCTAAATAGTTATATGGCAACAAATATTTAAAAGGAATAAAATACCATTTATCAGAGTAAACGGCGATTAGTCCAATTATCGGTAACACAATTCCTAGAAAAATCCCGATAAACATTGTTAATTTCGTTTTTGATATAATGGTAGAAATAAACAGTACGAAACTGATAATGTAGAATAAAAAGATCATTGTTTGAACATAGTCTTTTAGGAACCAAGCACCTGTGATCAAGGATATAATTGCAAAAGAAATTGAAATCGTAACAACCCAAAATAACAAAACTCCCAAAAACTTGCCTAATACAATTTGGATTCTTGATGTCTTCGTTACGAGTAGTCTGATCGTTTTCATCTCTATTTCTCTATTAATCAAATCATGCGAAATCGCAAACACAAATAGAAATCCAAAGATCAACACGACGAATGCTATCGCTGCTGTATATAATGCCCCCGTTCCAATTCCGCTTTCTTCAGCAAATTGATTAATCATGTCTTGATTTTGGTCAAAAAATTTAGCTGACTGATACGATACATATGTGATAAATAGTAAAATTAAAATTGACCGTACACTTTTAAATGCATCAATGAACTCCCGCTTTAACACTTGTGTCATTTTTATCCTCCTACATCATGATAAACAAAAATTATATATTTTCCTTTAATAACAATTACTTACATTAAGTTTAACATGAAATTCCAATTATCGACATTAAAAAATCTGCGTGCTAACTAATTATCTCCTCGATGAACTGTTATTGATCGTTTTTTAGGCAAACAGAACCATTGGAATCTATTGTTTGCATGGAAAGATTCATTTTCAAGTCATATAGGTGTATGAGAATCCGCTGTTTGCCTCGAAAAACCATATATCCTTCAAATAACATGACAGAGATTTGCTGTTTGCCTCGAAAAACAATATATGCTTCAAACAGAGAAAAAGAGAACTTCTGTTTGCATTAAAAACTGAGGTGAATCGGAGGAAATCCATACCGGCTTCTCTTTCACTTCACTTCCAAGTTTCCGCAAAACATGTTAATATCCTCATTATTGGAGGTGAACGCATGAAAGCATATATCTTGCTTATTTTAACGACAATTTTTTATGCGGGAAACCTAATCGTAGGTAAGCCGGTGACACAAGAAATTCCACCTATTACACTTGCTTTTATTCGTCATATAATTGCAGTGATCGTCATTTTACCGTTTGGTTACTCAGAATGGAAACGAAACAAAGAATTGTGGAAAAAAGAATGGAAAGCGGTTCTATCATTATCTTTAACGGGACTTGTCTTATTTAATGTATTAGTCTATTTGGCACTCAATCATACAACTACCATTAACGCTGGAATTGTCGAAGCGTCTACTCCGATTTTTACATTACTAATAGCGTTCTTATTGTTTAAAGAGACATTTACGCGCAAACAATTAATCGGGGTTTTTCTTTCATTATTCGGTGTGTTTTTTGTAATTACAAAAGGGTCGCTAGAGGTTATCATGAATCTGGAAATCAATGGTGGCGACTTTATTATGATGCTTGCTATGATTACGTGGGCCTTTTACTCAATTTTTATAAAACAACACACTTGGAAGTTTCCCACTTATGGTGTCCTCTTGGTCATGTTTGTAGTCGCAAATATCGTTTTCATCCCTCTCATGGGACTGGAATTCAATCAATTTTCAAGTATTCAATGGTCAGGAGAAATTATCGCCGGACTATTTTATTTGGGGATTTTTCCGTCTGTTATCGCATTGATCTGCTACAACACGGCAGTACGAGAAATTGGACCTTCACGCGCTTCTGTCTTCCTAAATCTAATTCCAGTATTCACGATGATTGGAGCGGTTGTCTTCTTAGGTGAACAATTGACGATCATTCAATTTGTTGGGTCCGTCTTTGTCATTACAGGTGTCCTCATTACCAATCGGACGAGCAGAAGAGTGCAAGAAGAAAATTAAGAAAATAGAGACTGCAACAAAACATTGAAACTACGAAAGCCCGACTTTTTTCTGAGATTAATCAAATAAAAGTCGGGTTCATTTTTTGGTTTGATTCTTTAAAGCACTTGCTCATCACAGGTACAGACTTTTTTTATCATACGAACATATACATTCTGTTCTTAGGTGAACTGATAATTCATCTCACAAATAACTTTTCCTTTAACAAAAACTTTTTCAATCATCGGCCGATCGTTGTCTTCTCGAATCAATAAAAAATCAGCTTCGTTACCAACTTCAATTGAACCTATTTGATTAGATAGCCCTAGTGCATGTGCTGGATTATGCGTAACCTTATTGACTGCCTCGTGTAATGGCATTCCCTCTTGAAAAAGCTTAAAGGTTGTATGCAATAAAGAGGACGGATAATAATCTGAGCAAAATATATCCACAACATTGTGACGAACTGCTTCCATTGCTGATAGATTGTTACTGTGTGATTTCCCCAATAATGCATTAGGTGCACCCATTACTACATCTAATCCTATCTTTTTTGCATGTTTTGCGACATCCAATCGAATCGGAAATTCACTTATGCTTGCATTCCAATCCTGAATAACTTCTAACTTTTCGATTGAGTCGTCATCATGGGATGCAATTGGAATATTATGAATGCTGGCTAGATGAGCTAATTCCTTTAACGCTTTTCCATCTAACTTTTGGAACTGTTTGCTCTTTTGAATGAGTTCGTCAGCCGTTCCCACCGTATGATGTCGATGTTCAATTAAATATCGCTTATATACCTCTAAATCTCGAAATTGCCCTTGTCCTGGAGAATGGTCCATAAACGAGAGTTGATCAATCGAACGATCTCTAATCAACTGCTTCACCATGTCTAGTGCTGCAATATTATTGATTTCATAACGGAGATGAATTTTATGACGAATGAGATGTGTTTTTTGTGCAAACTCATGGATGGCTTGGATCATCTCAAGTGCATGATCTGTTCGTCTGATCCATTGACTAGCTCGATCTTCTAATAACGACAATGAATGATAAATCGTTGTAATTCCTTGACCTACTAATTTCTTTTCCAGCTCATAAAAGGAAATTTCAATAGGCATTCTACTATTGGGACGGGGTTCTAATTCGATCTCGATTGCGTCACAATGAGAGTCTATGAACCCAGGAATCAACCAATCACCTGCTGCATCGAGATCTGATTCCTCTTTTTTTACAGGATTACCCTCATATATTTTCAAGATTCGGTCACCTTCTAATTGCAAACTTCCTTGCCTAATCACCTCAGTTGGAGTAACGATGTTTGCATTGTATATAGTCTTCTTGTTTTTCATAAATCACCTCATAATTCATAATAATTATATGAAAGAGAAGAAAATAATCTCTTCTGGCATTTCCTAGTCAACTATAGCTTTATAACACTGGAATTTAGGTAATATTTATGTGTCGTTTGATGCGAATAGCAACAATTTCTAATAGTATTGCAAAGACCAAAATATAAAAGGTAATTGTCCCTAATTCACGCAAATCTAAATAGAATGAACTTGCCATAAATAAATCATAACCGATACCGCCTGCTCCAGCAGCAGCTCCCATTGCTACAGCTACAGAAAAATTAATCTCAAATCGGAGAAACGTCCATGAAATTATATAAGTCATACTTGAGGGAATGACAGCTTGCCACACGATTTGCCACCAATTGGCACCGCTTGCTTTCAAAACCTCAATCACACCATCATCCAATTCTTCAAAGGACTCAGAATAAGCTTTAATTAAATAACCGACTGAATGAAAGGTCATCCCTATCACTGCTGCTACGCTACCTAAACCAGCTGCTATAGCAAAGATCAAGACCCAAAGAACAGTAGGCACTGCACGGACAACAGCAACAAAGTTTTTAATAGAATTCGAAATTTTTGGTGTTGATAAATTTTTGGCAGCCAATAAGCCTAACATCAGTGAAATGACTGCACCAATCACTGTTGTTAATAAAGCCAGACTTATTGTTACAAGCACTTGATAAAGTCCTTCCATAAACGTAAAGTGATTAAAATGTGGTTCTGTGAACATTACTTTGAAATTTGTAAATGTAGCCGTTATTCCTTCCAACATCCCCACATCTGTATCATCATAAGTAAAAAAACCGATAATTGTTAATATCACTAAACTAAGTAGAGTAAGGCGAATGACAATGGCAGATTGATTCATTGGTTTCACCCTGACCGGTCGATTTGAAGGGGGTGCTATACGTTTCATTATATTTTCAAAGTCCATTATATAATCACCCTTCTCACGTAATTGGAAGCTGCCTCTAAAGCTAAAATAGCGATTACAATTGCAATAACAACTAAACTCGCTGTATTGTAATCTACAGACTTGTAATACAAATCAAATACAAACCCTATACCTGTACCTGTCAGTATGCCTATTAATGTTGCACTGCGAATATTGGTTTCGATCATAAATAATAACCAACTAAGCATTTGAGAAGCACTTGAAGGAATGACAGAATGAATAACTATTGAAATGTAACTCGCACCAGTCGCTCGTAATGCTTCCACACCACTATTACTAACTTCATCAATGGTTTCAATAAACGCTCTCGTTAGAAAACCGAATGAGACAAAAAATAAAGCAAAATATCCAGTTAACGCACTTTGACCAAATGAAAACAGCAATATCATCGACCAAACCGCCACATCAATATTACGGAATAACGTTGCGATAAATCGACAAATCGTTGCAAAAAATGGATTGATTGTCGTCGTATTGGAACCGAGAATAGCAAAAAATAATGCGAACAGAGATGCTAATGTTGCAGATCCAATGGACAGTAAAATTGTTTCCCACAAGCTTATTAAAATTTTTGGCAAATGCTCGAAAGAATCTGTAGTTGGAAAAAAGTTTGTCACTCCCCAACTAATCGCCATTGGAATTGATGAAAATCCTTTAATCACATCATATTCCGTAATCATAATGCCACCATAGGTAACCGATACTAAGAAAGCGAAAACGAGTAAAGCTCTTAATCTTTTTTTAAAAAAGAAGTTAACCTGCATAATGTTTCTCCTTATTCATTTCTACCATTAAATCGTCAAAGTCGGAGCCATAAATCTGATGAATTTGTTCTTGAGTTATATCAGTCGGTGTCCCATCATATACAATTTGACCTTGACTAACACCTATAATTCGGTCACTATATTGCAAAGCGACATCAACTTGATGCAAATTGACAATTACCGTAATGCCCAAAGATTGTGAGATTTTTTGCAAATAGTCCATAATGATTTTTGATGCATTCGGATCCAATGAGGCTATTGGTTCATCACAAAGTAACATTTTTGGATCTTGAATTAAAGCTCTAGCAATTCCTACACGTTGTTTTTGCCCCCCACTTAGCTTGTCGCTTCTTTTATACATTTGATCTGCGAGTCCAAGCATTCGCAGTAGCTGTATCGCCTGCTCTTTTTCTTTCTTCGTATAGATTCCTAATGCACCAACAACCGATGACTTATAACCCAGCCTGCCATGAAGCACATTCTCGATAACAGTCAATCGATTGACTAAATGATAATGCTGAAAAATCATACCAATCTTTGTACGTAGTCTCCTCAGCTCTTTTCGCTTAACATGAAGCAAGTCTACGCCATCAAACGTTACTTCCCCGTTTGTCGGTTCGATCATACGATTGATACAGCGCAGGAGAGTCGATTTTCCTGCGCCAGAAGGGCCGATCACAGCAATGAATTCTCCCTTGTTGACGGAGATATTAATATCTGAAAGTGCGATCGTATGTTGATCGTATCGCTTTGACAAGTTGAATAATTCTAATAAGGCCATGCTCACTACTCCTCTCATGATTGAACGGATTAGTTAGATAATTCGCGAATAGGATCAAACCATGAATCTTCTACTTCAAGGAATCTTTCATCATCCGTTTTCGAGAATAAGCCACTTTCTTCTGCATCTTCTGGAATAAATATGCTTTCATTGTTTGCCACTTCTTCGGATGTGAACGCCTCAACAATTGCTTCCTGATCCTCTTCACTCAACGTTTCAGTATTCATTGTAAATGGTGCGTTTAAGACAGGAGTTACCGAAATGAGAACAAATTCTTCACCGGTAACTGTATGAAAAGGCTCCACTGCATCATCACTTACTCGGTATACTGCACCTGATTTATTTTCTTCACCATCAACGTGCTCAACATAATTATCAACACAAGTGTCACAAAAAGCCGCTACTTCAGCTTTATCTGACAATAAATTCACAGCTGATCCCTGGTGTGACCCTCCAAACATGACTTCACTGAAAAACGTCCCACCTTCTAATAAGTCTTCCTGAGTTAAATCTTCATGGCCTTCGATTTCATTAAAATAGGAAACAATCCCTTCAGAAGGTACTTTAAATCCCGATGTGGAACTATTAGAAACAAAAGAAAATGATTGACCTTCAATATTATTAATTGTAAATTCTTCTCCCTCTTTATAATCTGTTTCATTGCCTTTTTTCACATTTAACCAACTATGATATACAGCGTCTTCCAATGTACCCGAGGGACCGGATGCAACAGCGATAGGCAATACATTTTCATTTTTCTCATGTGCTTCTACATACCCTTGTGCACCTAAGAATGCTAAGTCAGCATTTCCATTTGCTAATGATTCGATGGCCACGATATAGTCTGTTGTTGTTTCGTGTTCTACTTCTTTCCCCGTTACTTCTTCTACGATATTACCGATTTCTTCTCTAGCAGATTTTAAATCTTCACCAGATTCGTTGGGTAGCCAGGTAAAGGTTAGCGTGTCGCCAGAACTGGCCGAACCTCCCTCTGAACAACCGACGACCCAAACAGCACACAGTACAATTAAACTGAATGTAACGATTTTTTTCATATTACCTTTCCCCTTTGTATGTGTAATTTCTTCCAACACTTACTATAAAGATAGAACATTAATCTAGTTTTAAAATGATGTTAATTATAGGTAAATATTAGAATCTTTTTACTTATGAGAAATACTTAATGTATAACGGGAGGCCCAGTATGATAGAAAAACCCACGAAGTTGCTATGCTCCGTGGGTTTTTCTTTAATCTTCAATTGTCCATTCAGCCAGCGTATCGATCGTGTAGGTTGGCTTGTTTTGAATAGTTTTGAGGTCCTCCTTCGTTGTTACCCCCGTATGAACTAACAGCGAGTCGATCCCTGCGTTGATACCTGCTAGAATATCTGTTGCGTAATTATCTCCGATCATAAGTGTTTCGTCTCTTGTGGTACCAAGTACTTCTAACGCTTGATCGACAATGATCGATTCAGGTTTTCCAATAAATGTAGGTTCGACACCGGTTGTCACCGATAGCACGGAAATAAGTGAACCAGCTCCAGGTAAAAAACCGCGTTCAGTCGGTAAAGCAACATCGCCATTGGTCGCAACAAAGGTAGCACCTGCGCGAATATTTAAAGCTCCTTTGGCTAATTTTTCATAATTTATCGTTTGATCCAATCCCATCACAACATAATCTGCATTCTCGTCGACAATTTCTAAATCTGCATCCTCAAGTGCCATATGTAACCCTTTCTCACCTACTGGATATACTTTTGCATTCGGCTCTTGTTGTTTAATGTAATGAGCCGTTGCCATACTACTCGTAAACACTTGATCAGTGGTACTTGGAACGCCCATCTGGTTGAGCTTATCAGATACATCACTCGGATGCTTGGTCGAATTATTGGTTAAAAATAAATAAGGGAATCCTTTATCTTTCAGCTGTTTTACGAACGTAACTGCTTCATCTATTTTTTCTGTACCTTTATAAACCGTTCCATCCAAATCAATTAAAAAACCGCGATACTCTTTCATACGTTCCTCCTTATATTTTGACAGAAAGAAATTTTTTGAAAATTCCATGTATTTCATTTGTCATTTTTCACATACATGATACTATAATATATGATAGTCACTCCATGGCACTTATTTTCTATCTTATCATGTCAAATGATTTCACAGAAGCCTTTTAAGTGGTAGAATATAATGATAGGATAAGTATGATTTATGATTGCCTGCTCCATATCATACGCCGTTACTTTGTAAGCATATCGTGACACATATGTAATCAGTAATGTCGTACAGGCAAATAAATGAGAGAAAGGTAGTTAAAGTCAATGACAACGAATAACCCGAAAGCAGTAATCGTAATATTTGGCGCAACAGGGGATCTTGCCAATCGGAAGCTTTATCCGTCGATCTATCGACTCTACCGCAATGGCAAACTATCCGACAATTTTGCGGTTATTGGCGTAGCAAGACGACCACTCACCAATGAAGACTTTCGTAACAATGTAAAAGCATCGATTAATGATTTCGATGACCCGAACATTGACCCTGATGAATTTGCTAGCCATTTTCATTATAATCCGTTCGATATTCAAGATCTCGAACATTATAAGGCACTCGAATCGTTAATAACAGACTTAGATAAAACATATCAAACAGACGGAAATCGTTTATTCTACTTCTCTATGGCTCCGAACTTCTTTGGAACGCTAGCTGCGAACCTTAAATCAGAAGGGTTAACGACAACAGAAGGCTGGACGCGCCTCGTGATCGAAAAACCATTTGGTCATGATTACGATTCAGCGAAAGAACTGAACGATCAAATTCGCGAAGCATTCAACGAAGATCAAATTTATCGAATCGATCATTATCTAGGAAAAGAAATGGTCCAAAACATTGAAGTGATTCGATTTGCAAATGCACTGTTTGAACCACTGTGGAATAACCAATATATTTCTAATGTTCAAATCACTTCAAGTGAGGTACTCGGTGTCGAAGAACGTGGCCGTTATTATGACAGTGCTGGTGCGCTAAAAGATATGATGCAAAACCACATGTTACAAATGCTCGCACTGATTGCTATGGATCCGCCAATTAAACTAACACCTGAAGAAATCCGTAGTGAAAAGGTGAAAGTCCTTCGCGCGCTGCGTTTCTTCAATGAAGATGAAATCGAGAATTACTTAGTTCGTGGCCAATATGACCGTGGCATTGTCAATGGCGAAGAACTACCAGCGTACAGAGAAGGTAATGGTGTTGATCCTGAATCCAATACAGATACTTTTGTCGCAGCCAAGTTATTAATAGACAATTTCCGTTGGGCTGGTGTGCCGTTCTATTTACGAACTGGCAAACGTATGCAGAGAAAATCAACAGAAATTATTGTAGAATTTAAAGATCTACCTATGAACCTTTACTATGATAAAGATGATGATGCGCAACCTAATTTATTAGTCATTCATATTCAACCAGATGAAGGTATCACTTTACATGTGAACGCGAAAAAAGGTGATTACAGTGCGTCATCTACGCCAATTCAATTGAGTTATGACAATAATGCTCAAGATAAAATGAATACACCAGAAGCATACGAAAATCTCCTCTTTGATTGTATGCGCGGTGATTCCACAAACTTTACCCACTGGGATGAAGTCGCATTATCTTGGCAATTCATTGATATTATTGCAGATGCATGGTCCAAGAAGAAAGCTGATTTTCCAAATTATGAATCAGGTACGAATGGACCAAAAGAAGCAGATGAATTGTTGAAAAAAGATGGTTTCAAATGGTGGGACGTATCTGAATAAAATGAATCAGAAGCAATCAGTTCAAATGTCGAATTGATTGCTTCTATTCTATTTCACAAGGAGGAGATCAATCATGAAATTTCACGATATTTCAATGGCGATTCATGAAGACATGCAAGTATGGGAAGATTCAGATAGTAAGCGCTTAAATGTAAAAAGGGAAACGAATGCTCATATTACCGAATCCACAATAACGATGAATTTGCACACAGGGACACACATTGATGCACCATTACATATGATAAATGATGCTGACACCTTCGAAACCATTCCTATGAACCAATTAATCCGCCAAGTCAAGGTGCTCAACCTTCAGTCGGCAACTGATGGAATTACACGCGCCGATTTGCAAGCGCATCCAATTAAAAAAGGTGATTTTCTTTTATTCCAAACGAAGAATTCATTTCATCAAGATCAGTCATTTGATTTTCAATTTATTTATTTAACTGAAGACGGTGCAGATTATTTAATTGAGAAAGATATCATCGGAGTCGGTATAGATACATTGGGAATTGAACGAAGTCAACAAGGAAACCCAACACACCGTAAATTATTCCGTAAACAGAAGATTATATTGGAAGGTTTACGCCTTGCCCATATAAATCCTGGAAACTATTTTATGGTAGCAGCTCCGCTGAAAATGATTGGCACTGAAGCAGCTCCTGCGCGGGTTTTTCTTTTTGAACAGGACATATCATAGTTTTTTTTGTGCTAAATAAGAGGAAATCTGTTTACGTACGAGGAAAAATGATGTCAGCGCTATGCGATGGTTCGGATTTTGTGATTGTCATCATTTCTATATCTGTCGTGAGTGCCTTTGGTATACCGGAAAATCTCAAATTACTGGGAAATCTACACATGGTTCTCACTAGATTTCCGGGTAAATCTCAAATTACTGGGAAATCCATACATGGTTCTAACTAGATTTCCGGGTAAATCACGAATTACTGGGAAATCTGCACGTGGTTCTCACTAGTTTTCCCGGTAAATCACGAATTACTGGGAAATCTGCACGTGGTTCTCACTAGTTTTCCCGATAAATCACGAATTACTGGGA
>NZ_APML01000087.1 GCF_000359605.1 Gracilibacillus halophilus YIM-C55.5 | reverse complement strand
TCTTTATACGACTTTCAAGTATCTCTTGTACTTATTGTATCAGGAATCTATTTAAAAAGTTGTTCCATCATCTCGGTGATGAAGACAGAAAACGGATGAAAATCGAGAAAAAATGCCGTCATTCCGGTGATGAAGACAGAAAACCGGAAGAAAATCGAAAAAAAATGCCATCATCCCGTCAATGAAGACACAAAACAGTCTCGAAAACAGAAAAAAAGTGTTATCAGTTCATGTTTATTCAATAACGTATTCTGCTTCATCGTATTTTCTGGAATATTTGATATGGAAGTCTTTTTCGTCGAAATACCATAAGTCTGATCGTTCGACAAAGAAATAGATCCCTTCTTTTTCTACGCCTGCCCCTGGGTCAATCGGTTGGGCTTTGTCTAATGCCAGTGAAAAACCTTTATGTACACCACCGAATCCTCCGTATCGAGCAAAGAAACGAATGGCATCATTCTCTTCTAAATCCATCTCCTCAATAAACCATTTTGCAGCTGGTTTAGTAATTGACATATTCATCATTTGATCTTCCTCCCTATACTCATAATATATCAAAAATATACACAAAAGTCGCCCGGACTGAATACGATATTTATTGTAAGATTTTCTTACATATAATTCGAATTCGATCCATGAAGCATATATAATTTCAGTAAGATGACTTCACAATCCGGAGCGCAAAACAGGTGGTGAATGTATGGAAGACCAATATTCTTATAAAAAACGCAAGGTTATCACAATCGGAGTTGTAAGTGAATTAACGGGTTTATCAGAAAGACAAATTCGTTATTATGAAGAACGAAAACTCGTCTATCCAGAACGATCACCAAAAGGAAATCGGAAGTATTCATTTGCTGATGTTGAACTGTTAATTGATATTGCCAACAAACGCGAAGAAGGTGTGCAAACCTATGAAATCAGACAAGATATGATTCGTGCAGAGAAAAAGAAAGAAAAGCAAATGCGCAGCCGTTTACTAAAAGGGGAAATCAATGCACGCTTTGGTATTCAAAAGGAAAGGTAAATCAGAAAAAAAGAAGAGAAGCCTAATGTAGCCTAGGCTTCTCTTCTTGTCTGGGTTGGTATCTTGTGAATTTTAATCGGTTTTGACTATTGCGCTCAATGTCTAAACAAAATTGTTCGTAGTCGCTCACGATTTCACTAATCGGTTTTTGGTATAAATCGTTACGTTCGTTATCTACAACACCACTTGCCACCAATTGCTCGATCAAATACGCCTTCTGTTTTTCCACTGCCTCTCGTAAAAACGCCATGGAACATCCTCCTCGAATCAAATTGGAATGTTAATCACTTTACCTGTAAGTATTACCATGATTGTTATATGTTATACGAAATAGCTATATGCAATTGTAGAAGAAATGTGATGTGAATGTATTCGAATTGTAATGAAGACATGTTATTTCATGTTGTGTGAATGTTTACTCCTTCAACTTTGATCTATGGTAGAATAAATAGAAGATTTAATACTACTTTATGCCATAATTGTAACCTTGTCATGGCACATGTCAACAAAGTTTACATACAATTTATGAAAAGTTACGAGGTGTTTACATATGAAGCGGCCGTTTGTCTCTGTCATTATTCCTACATATAACCGACCTGGTGCGCTAGCAGAGTTGTTAGAAGCATTAACGATGCAAACGTATCAACATTTTGAAGTCATTATTATAAATGATGCGGGAGAACCAGTAGACGCCATTGTGCAATTATATCCGGAGTTAACGATTCATTTGATTGACTTACCAAAGAATCAGTTACATGTATATGCCCGGAATCAAGGAATCCAGCATGCCGCTGGTGCGTATATTATGTTTATTGATGATGATGATTTAATATTGTGCGACCATATGAAGACGATGGTGAAAGCACTTGATGACAGTGACCTTGTGTATGCAGATGCTGAAATTGTGAACTACCGTGAGGAAGATAATCGGCGCGTGCCGTTATCTCGAAAAGTCTTTGCATATACATATGATAAACAATACATGCGTGAATTTTCAACGTTTGTGCCTTCTGGCAGTATGTATAGAGCCGAGATACATGAAGAGATCGGGTTATTAGATGAATCGCTGTTTAATTATTGGGATTGGGATTTTTTTCTTCGTGTACAGGAAAAATTTCGAGTAAAAAGAGTGGCTGTAGCTAGCGTGCTTTACGATTTCTCTGAAACAGGCACGAATCAATCCAAGCAATTAGGTAAAATGCGTTATTATTTAGATCGGCTGGCAGAGAAACACGGTCTCGGCCATTTACCAACGAAGAATTTTTTCTTATTGTTAGAAGAACCTGCGATGAAACAGAGACAAGCAACGACTGAACGGATTTGGGACGGGGAAATGATTTCATCTCGTTATGCGAAGAACATACAGGGGGAGTAACGATTGAGTAGACAGCGAGATTTCACGGAAGGACATATTGGCAAATCGCTATTTTTCTTTTCTGCGCCCATCATGCTAGCCAATTTGTTGCAAGTTTCTTACCAATTTATCGATAGCCTGTGGGTCGGAAACTTGTTGGGATCGAATGCGTTAGGGGCGGTTAATGTTGCTGGTACGGTGATGTTTACGATACTGTCCTTTATTATTGGTATCAACAACACAACGCTAACCGTCTTATCACAACAAAAAGGAAAAGGAAATGAACAAGGGCTGGCGAGTTATTTAAATGCATTTGTCGTTACGTTAACGGCTTTAGCAATCCTTATGGGAACCGTTGGATTTGTGATGGCAAAACCCATTTTATTGTTGTTAAATACACCTGAAGCGATGATGGGAGATGCTGTCCTATATTTAAGGATGAATGCGTTAGGTATTATATTTTTAATTGGATATAACTTTATTAGTACCGTGATGCGGGCAATTGGTGATAGTAAGACGCCGCTAACATTTGTTGCCGTTGCGGTTGGATTGAATATTGTCCTTGATCCATTATTGATTTCTGTATTTGATTTAGGGGTTCGTGGAGCGGCGCTAGCTACGGTTTTTTCGCAAGGTTTTTCGTTTATATACGGAGCCGTCTATATTTTGCGAAAGCAACTCGTGCCGTTTCGTCGGCCAAGTATTCCATTATGGGCAGAAGTTCGTTTAATTTTACATTTAGGGATCCCATCTGGATTGCAAATGGCGGTCATATCAGCAGGGTCAGCTGCGATTATGAGTGTCGTGAACGGTCACGGTGAAGCGGTAGTCGCTGGGTACAGTGCAGCGCAACGGCTTGATAGTTTATTTTTATTACCTGCTCATGCGTTAAGTGCATCAGTGAACAGTATGGCGGGACAAAACATGGGCGTTGGGAAATGGGAACGCGTGAAGAAGATCGCTTCATTTGGAATAGTTTATAATGCGGTGATCATGTTTACTTTTGCGTTCTTCATTGTATTTGTTGCTGATTTTGGTATCCGATTATTTATTCAAGACCCAGAAGCGGTTCATTTTGGTGCCAGATACTTAACGATTATTGCCTTCTTTTATCCGTTTTTAGGAATTAATTTCGTCCTTAATGGTATTGTACGCTCATCTGGCGCTATGTATCAGGTATTAATTCTAAATCTTATCTCGTTTTGGGTGCTACGTTATCCTCTGGCTCAGTGGTTTTCCCATTGGTTCGGCGAAATGGGCATTGGATATGGCATTGGTGTTAGCTTTTTGATTAGCAGTTTGATCGCATTTTTATATTACCGGTTTGGCGGCTGGCGTCACAAGCGTATTTTTAACTAGTATATTGTTTGAAATTCCTATTTTGCATGGTTTGAGTCAAACAGGGAGAACGAAGGTAGCTGTTTGCACGGAAAATCTATATATGGGTCAAACAGATGATGTGAGGAGTATCTGTTTGCATCGAAAATGAAGAATATATGCGTCAAATACGAGGTCGAAGAGCATTTGTTTGCAGTGAAAATAAATTTTTCCTGCCAATCGATGACGGAAATGAAGCTGTTAGAGACAAAAATTACCCGTAAAGTGATGTATAAAAAGCACAAGAAGGTAAAACGTAAGGATGCACATCAATTCATGAAGAGGTGATCCTTATGAAAAAAATGCTCATTTTATGCATGAGTTTACTGTTTGTTTTGGTTTTAACAGCTTGTAATCAAAATACAGCTGATCCAGAAAATAATGATGTCGAGCCACAAAATGTAGGCTTTAATAGTGAAAATAATGATCAAACGAATCCAAATCAAGGGCAAAACGATGATCAATTCCGTGTACCAGTTGATCCCGGTCGTGAGCAGAATATTTTTGAAGGCGACCGTGGACAAGGTTCGTTGCAGTGGAATCGTCAAAACAATCCCGATGGTGATCAGAATGGTGACATGAATAGAAACGGAAATACGAACAATAATCAGAACAGGAATCAGAATAATAATCAAAATGCAGGCGGAAATAACCAAGCAGATTCCAACCAAGGAAACAATCAACAAACACCAAATGCAGGCGGTGATGTTGGACAATTTCAAGAGGAAGTTGTGAGGTTAACGAATCAAGAACGAAAAAATAACGGTGCAAGTGAGCTGAAAATTGACCAAGAGCTCATGGGTGTCGCCCAAATGAAATCAGAGGATATGGCAGAAAATAATTACTTTTCTCATACATCTCCTACTTACGGATCACCGTTTGATATGCTTCGTTCAAATGGCATTGATTATTCAAAGGCGTCAGAAAATATTGCAGCAGGTCAACAGTCAGCTAAAGATGTCGTTGACAGTTGGATGAATAGTAAAGGACATCGGCGTAATTTGCTTGATCCAGAAGTAACGCATATCGGTGTTGGATATACGAGCAATGGTGATTATTGGACACAGCTATTTATAAAAAAATAAGTTTGTAAGGTTAGCTTGAAATACAGCTAGCCTTTTTATTGAATAGGAAATGAATTTATTCTCAACGATAGCGGGTTTATCCTCGACTTCGGCCCATTTATTCTCAACTTCCGTTCATGAAAGCTCGGATCACTGAATTTTCAGAACAATTTTAAAATATAGAAATTTTATCGTTGTATTGTGTTACGTGAAAATATTAGATAATATGTAGTGGCAAATGCATAAATAATAACTGGAGTGAATATTTATGAATAAATGGATACTAAAAATGATCGTGCTAACGTTCGTTGTATTGTTAGCAGCGTGTGGCACATCAGAGAACCAGGAAGGTAGCAATGCCGAGTCAGGGAAAAAGACGTTAACCGTGTATACGGAATCAGGATTCAAGCCATTTTCATACTTAGATAAAGGTGAAGTCACTGGGTTCGACATTGATTTGATTGATGCAGTGTTAAGTGAAGCAGGTTATGAATACAACCTAGAGAATGTAGGCTGGGAATCTATGCTTGCATCCGTACAAAGTGGTGAAGCTGACCTTGCAATTGCTGGTATTACCATGAATGAAGATCGTAAACAAACATATGATTTTTCTCAGCCATACTTTGAATCAACGCATAAAATCGTCTTTCGTGAAGGTGAACAAATTACAAGTGCTAAAGATATAAAAGGTAAAAAAATTGGTGTGCAGACAGGGACGACTGGCGCAGAAGCTGCGGAACAAATTGTGGGCAACAATGATAAGAGCATTTCTAAATTTGAATCGAACTCATTAGCGTTTATGTCCTTACAATCAGGTGATGTAGATGTAGTTGTTACCGATAATGTGGTTGCGAATGAATATGTAAAAAATAATCCAGATGCGAATTTAGATATGATCACTGATTCAGAAACATTTGAATCAGAGTTTTACGGTATCCTTTTACCAAAAGATACAGCGTTGAAAGAAGACCTTGATCAAGCGTTACAAACGATCATGGAAAATGGTACATTCGAAGAGATTTATCAAGAATGGTTTGATACAAAACCTGATACAGAAGCATTACAACAAGCGGCACAATAGATCGGAAGAAAAGCGTAGCGATCACGTTACGCTTTTTCTCTTAGTGTGCCGGGCATGTGCACAGGCTATAGGGTTAGAGTCCCGAACTGGGAAGGCAGTAGTACCAGTTAGCTAAAGACAAGGGTGTCTAGGGCGACCTAGAATCTGGAGGAAGTCAGAGGCAAATCCCCGCCTTGAGGGACACGAACTTCATAGAAGGCTATCTATTCTTGGATGAGATTGCTAAACAAATCGAAGTCCGTATTGCCGAAGGGAATAGGCAGTAAATGAAGCAAGGACATGGGGAGGAAGTGTGTGTACTTACCCCGGGAGGTCTGATCGGCAAGCGGTACTCATACCGTAAGCGAATGTGTGAACGTTCGTTGAACGATCAGAAGTCAGCAGAAGCCATAGTACCTGTTGATTCTAGATGAACAGGGAAGGGCAGAATCAAACAAGGAGCAACGTCACTCGGCATACGCAGGATGTGATGACACAGAAACACGAGTTCCTTCCTCATGGAGGAAACGGTGAATCCCGTGGGGGACATGAGAAGGGTGGAACATTCCTGCCACATAAAGAGAAAGACGGGGCACGTAGGAGAGATAACGTATGTTGGAACAGATACTGTCGCGAGGAAATTTATTACAGGCACTGCAACGTGTCGAAAAGAATAAAGGAAGTCACGGTGTGGACGATATGCCTGTACGAAACCTACGAGCGCATATCGTGGAACATTGGGACGATATCAAGCAACAACTTGAAATGGGAACCTATCGACCGCAACCTGTCCGTCGTGTCGAAATCCCGAAACCAGATGGAGGGAAGAGGAAGTTAGGTATCCCGACCGTGACAGATCGACTCCTTCAACAAGCTATGGCACAAATATTAACACAAGTTTATGATCCGACATTTTCAGAACACAGTTATGGTTTCCGTCCCAAAAGACGGGGACATGATGCGGTGAGGAAAGCCAAAGAATATATTAAAGAAGGCTATCGTTGGGTCGTCGATATGGATCTAGCGAAATTCTTTGATAAAGTACACCATGACCGACTAATGCGAACATTAAGTAAACGTATCGAAGATAAAAGAGTGCTGAGACTTATCCGCAGGTACCTCCAAGCAGGTGTGATGGAGAACGGATTGATACAACCAAACACCGAGGGCACACCGCAAGGTGGTCCTTTAAGTCCTCTCCTCTCAAATATCGTCCTGGACGAATGGGACAAAGAACTAGAAAGAAGAGGATTGCGATTTGTCCGCTACGCGGACGATTGTCAAATTTATGTTCGTTCAAAACGCGCAGGAGAACGTGTCCGAAACACCATGACGACATTTCTGGAGAATCGATTGAAACTGAAGGTTAATCAAGAAAAGAGTGCAGTAGGACGTCCGTGGAAACGAAAGTTTTTTGGGTTTCTCTTTTACATCAGAGAAAGAAAATACGAGAATTCGGATTCCAAAAGAAAGTATCAAACGTTTCAAAAATCGCATTCGTTCCCTAACATCTAGGAAAGAAAGAATTAGTATGGAATGGCGATTGGAACGATTAAGTCGTTATCTCGTTGGTTGGATTGGATATTACCAATTAACGGAAACACCAACCGTGCTGAAACATCTAGACGGGTGGATACGGCGACGGCTTCGAATGATTCGTTGGAAAGAATGGAAAACGATTAAAGCACGATACACGGAATTACGTAAAAGAGGAGTTTCCGAAGGAAAAGCATGGAAATGGGCAAATACACGTAAAGCTTATTGGCGAATATCTGAAAGCCCTATCCTACACAAAACCCTTGGCGACCATTATTGGCGTCGTCAAGGACTGAAGAGTTTGTTTATGCGTTATAAATTCGCGCGTTGGACTTGAATGAAACCGCCGTATACGGAACCGTATGTACGGTGGTGTGAGAGGGTCGGAGGTTAATCACCTCCCCCTATCTCAATTGTATGTAAGAACGGTTTATAGTATAAGAAACAGAAAGAGGTGAGAAGATGAATATACGTTTTGATATTATTGGCGAATATTTGCCTTTCTTTTTACAAGGGATGCTTATCACTATTATGATGTCTGCGATCGGTGTGCTCGTAGGCTGTATACTTGGCTTTTTTATCGCATTGGGGAAAATGTCACGCAAGTTGATCATTCGGTTACCGTTTACGTGGTATATTAATGTGTTACGAGGCACACCGTTACTTGTACAGTTGTTTATCTTCCATTATGCGATACTACCCGCTATATTGGAAGACAGAACAGCGATTATCTCTGCTGTTGTGACGTTATCGTTAAATTCGTCAGCTTATGTGGCAGAAATCTTTCGTTCAGGCCTTCAATCCATTGATAAAGGACAGGCAGAAGCTGCGCACTCCTTAGG
>NZ_APML01000086.1 GCF_000359605.1 Gracilibacillus halophilus YIM-C55.5 | reverse complement strand
CGTCATGATGGAGATGACGGTAGTTTTTATCGTTAAAAACCAGAATATCTGTCATCATAGCAGCAATGACGACACTTTTCTTATAAAAAATAGCGATAAAGTACCGTCATCATGATGATGACTCAATCAAAAAAGGCTTATTCGCCCCTTAGAAGCGAATAAGCCTAGCATAGTAATTATTTTTCAGGTGGTTGCGTTAATTCTTCACCATTTTTTCCTTGGTAGCGTAAGCCCCAGCCAGTTAATGCGGCAATGAGCATGACAATGACTAAAAACCAGCCTTGGAAGACAAATGGGAACACAGCTGTTGGTGCAACAACGGGTAGCCATTCATATGTTCCCTGCATAGTCTGAATGGTTGACCAACCGAGTAAAACGGGCGCGCCCCATGGGAAAATATAGCCTAAGGCGGATGTTACCGCATCAAGCATATTGGCTCGGCGATAACGATGAATCTGATACTTTTCGCCAATTTCACGAACGAAAGGTGCTGCGGCAATTTCAGCAGCTGTATTAATTGTAATGGCACTATTGAGTAAAGCAACAATGGCCCACATGGCAACCTCTGCTCGTCGAACCGAGCGCTTAATCCATTTGGTTAACGTTTCTGTCACTGCACGCATGGTGCCACCTAGTTTGAGTAAATGGGCAGCGGCAACAATGAGTAGAATTAAAATCGCCATATTTACATAGCCAGTAATACCATCAATCAAAGCACCTTCCACGACTGCATCTGACTCCGAATTGAAACGAATAATTTCAGAAAAATCAACCGTTGGCATAAAGGAAATCGTAAGTAAAGCAACAATAATGCCCCATGTTAACGACGTGATAATATGATGACCAGCTAACGCAAGTGTTAACACAACGGCAAATGGTATTAACATAATCAATCCTGAAGCGCTGATATCACCATCTAAAGATACTTGCTGATCGATGGAGCTACCGCCGCCAAATGCAATAAATATTATTAATGTCGGAATTGCTGCCGTTACTGCATATTTAAAACGGCTACGAACAACACCAGGCACATCTGCATCTTGTGTCGTTGCTGAAACAATCGTTGTATCTGACACTGGTGCTAAGTTATCACCGAATACAGCCCCTGCTAAAATCGCAGCAAATAGCATTGTTGGATCTGCTCCTACAGCTACACCAGCTGGATACATTAAAGTGCTAAATGCAACCGTCGTTCCATAACCGGTCCCGACTGCAGTTGAAAATACGGCCGCTAGTAAAAAGGTGAGTCCAACAAAGAGTCCACCGGTGAAACCTGTGATGGCACCGACCCAAACTAATCCTTCGACTAAACCGCCAACTTGTAAGACTTGAGCAAACATCCCGGCGTAAAACCACGCCACCATTGCGACAACGCCAATGGGTTGTGCCAGTCCATCAAACAGCCCTTGTGCATAATCGGCCCATTTACTTTTACTGAAGAAAAGACCAAGTGAAATTCCGATAATGGCCCCTAATACTAATCCGATCTCCGATGATAATTTCAGGACACTTGTTGTAATCGCCCATATGACAAAAAACAGTAAAGGTACTGCTGCTCCGAAAGCTCCTAGACGAAAGGACAGGGAAGTAACACTTGTATTTCCAGTAGCTTGTTCTAAATTCTTTTCCTGTTCCATTTCGTTCACTCCTCACTTTATATTTTATACATTCCATTAGAAAAAACCTTACCTATTTTATCACAAACATCAAGTCCCCTGTAGTATTTTTTATCAATTGACAGATTTTTCAACGATCGATCTAAGATGATTTCTTAAATACTATCAAAAGTTAAATATAGAGGGAATGATAACGGTTAAAAATGTCAGAAAAATAAAAAAAATCTGTCAGAAAACCTAACACAAAAATAGTGGCACCTTACATGCTTTGTTACTCTGTATCATGTAATCAATAAAAACATTGGGGGATAAAACATGAGAAAGCCATTCATCGCATTTGTATTATTGGGATTATTTTTATGTGTGCTTGCTGCATGTTCGGCTTCAGAGAACGCAGCCAATGCAAATGAACCAGAAGAAACGGATAATGAATCAACTGAAGACACATCTACTGATAACGGAGACACGATTAAAGTCGGTATTCTTCATTCGTTGAGCGGAACGATGGCGATTAGTGAAACATCGGTCCAACAAGCTGAATTACTAGCGATTGAAGAGATTAATGAAAATGGTGGTGTTTTAGGTAAACAACTTGAACCCGTTGTAGAAGATGGCGCATCCGATTGGCCAACATTTGCTGAAAAAGCTGGCAAATTATTAGAACAAGATCAAGTAGCGGCGATTTTTGGTGGATGGACATCGGCAAGTCGTAAAGCCATGCTTCCAGTTGTGGAAGAAAACAACGGTTTACTCTTCTATCCAGTGCAATATGAAGGAATGGAGAGTTCGCCAAATATTTTCTATACCGGAGCTGCTCCGAACCAGCAAATCGTACCGGCAGTCAATTGGTTGTTAGAGAACAAAGGAGATTCTTTCTTCTTATTAGGATCTGATTATGTATTCCCACGGACAGCGAATGCAGCGATTAAGGCGCAGCTAGAAGCCAAAGGTGGTGAACTTGTTGGTGAAGAATATACACCGCTTGGACACACTGATTACAACACGGTCATTGCTAAGATTCGAAGTGAACAGCCGGAAGTCATTTTTAACACGTTAAATGGTGACAGTAACGTTGCTTTCTTTAAACAGCTCAGTGATGCTGGTATTACGCCAGAAGACACAACAGTATTATCAGTGAGTGTTGCTGAAGAAGAGATAAAAGGGATCGGTGCAGAAGTCATTGAAGGTCACTTAACAAGCTGGAATTACTATCAGACGACTGATACGTCTGAGAATGAAGCATTTGTCGAAAATTATAAAGCAGCCTATGGCGATGATGCGGTAACCGCTGATCCCATTGAAGCGGGTTACTTTGGCGTTCACCTTTGGGCAAAAGCAGTTGAAAAAGCTGGAACAACCGATGTAGAAGCTGTGAAAGAAGCGGCCAAAGGAATCAGCTATGATGCGCCGAACGGAACAGTCACGATTGACGGAGATAATCAGCACGTATATAAAACAGTGCGCATTGGTGAAGTACAAAGTGACGGGATGATCGAACAAGTGTGGCAATCAGAAGAACCGATTAAACCTGATCCATTTTTAGAAGGTTATGACTGGGCGAATGAGTTAAGTGAATCATTAGCCGAATAATAAAATGAAAAAACAAAGGGGATCGCTACTTGTAGCGTGAACCTGCGTTTTTCTTTCACTGAAAGTTCACATTGATTGTTAATAAAACATACATCAGATGAAAGAACCAAACCCGAGGAATAGAAAGGGATGTTTGGATTGAATGAGGTATTCATTACATTGTTTAACGGAATTAGCTTAGGTTCAGTGCTTTTATTAATTGCACTTGGTTTGGCCATTACATTTGGTTTAATGAATGTGATTAATATGGCACATGGGGAGTTAATTATGGCTGGTGCTTATATTACGTATGTGATACAAAATCTATTTTTATCCTATGCACCTGCAAAATATTTTGATTGGTATTTTCTTTTAGCAATACCTGTCGCTTTACTTGTCTCAGCTGGTATTGGTGTATTGATGGAAACGACATTGATACGACACTTATATAAGCGTCCGCTCGATAGCTTATTAGCCACATGGGGAGTCGGCTCATCTTACAGCAAACGGCACGGTCCATTTTCGGTGCACCAAATGTCGGTGTGGAAAGCCCAGACTTTTTAAGCGGAGGCTTAATGGTAGGTTCATTAAGCCTACCGTATTCACGATTATTTATTTTAGCATTGTCGATCGTTTGTTTAGTTAGCATTTATTACTACTTTTACCGTACAGCAAACGGCAGGAGAACACGAGCGGTCATGCAAAACCGCCAAATGGCTGAATGTTTAGGTGTATCAACAAGAAAGGTGGATATGATCACCTTTGCGATTGGCTCTGGCTTTGCTGGTGTAGCAGGATGTGCGTTAACGTTACTAGGTGCTATTGGGCCAACGATAGGTACGAACTATATTATTGATGCGTTTATGGTCGTTGTCGTTGGTGGTGTTGGTGCATTATTTGGTGCGGTTGCAGGAGCATTTGGGATTGGGATTTTTAATACGGTCTTTGAATATGTCACCAGTGCATCCATCGGTAAAGTACTTATCTTCTTATTAATTATTGCTTTTTTACAATGGAGACCATCTGGACTTGTCGTATCAAGGTCTCGATCACTAGATTAAAAATGGGAGCGTTGAAACATGCAAAGTACAATTATTCAGAAGTTACTGGGTCACCGGATCATTTTTAGTATTCTATTTATCTTGTTGTTAACAGCTCCACTTTATTTATCTGATTTCCGCTTGAATTTGCTAGGAAAATTTCTCGCATTTGCGATACTAGCCATCGGTCTTGACTTACTGTGGGGTTATACAGGTGTATTAAGTTTAGGACATGGGATTTTCTTTGGCTTAGGCGCTTATTGTATGGCGATGTATTTGAAATTGGAAGCCAATGCAGGAGGGTTACCAGACTTTATGACGTGGAGTGGGATGAGTGAGCTACCTCTCATCTGGTTACCTTTTCAGTACCCAATTGTCGCGATAATACTTGGAGTTTTATTTCCAGCGTTTCTCGCTTTTGTCCTTGGATCATTAACATTTCGTAATCGGATTAGTGGTGTGTATTTTACAATTCTATCACAAGCACTTGTGTTAGTTTTGGTGACCTTATTTGTCGGTGCGCAAAATTTAACCGGAGGAACGAGCGGACTGACCAATTTTGAGACGTTATTCGGTATTCCGATGAATGAAGCGTCGACACAAACGATGTTTTATATAATAACTGTTGTTGTGCTCGCTGCGATCTTTTTGGGTTGTCGACGTCTTGTGAATGGGCGGTTTGGCAATGTATTGATTGGTATTCGTGATGGTGAGAACAGAATGCGGTTTTTGGGATATAACCCATCTGCTTATAAAACATTCATTTATACATTGTCTGCAGCGATTGCTGGAATGGCTGGAATGTTATTCGTATTACAAGTGGGAATTATTTCACCGACGATGATTGGTATTATTCCTTCCATTGAAATGGTTCTTTGGGTCGCTCTTGGCGGACGTGGAACGATAATCGGTCCAGTCATCGGTGCTGTATTAGTGAATGCAGCCAAAACCGGTTTTAGTGAGTCCTATCCAGATATTTGGACGTACTTTCTCGGACTATTATTTGTTCTGGTGGTGGTATTTTTACCAAAAGGATTAACTGGTTTATTTGAAACATGGAAGGCAAGGAGGAAATCGCAAAATGTCGGAAAACATGTTGACGTTGCAAAAAGTTACCGTTGATTTCAGTGGATTTAAGGCCATTAACGAGCTTGATTTTCAAGTCGCTCCGAACAATGTTCATTTCGTTATCGGGCCCAATGGAGCAGGAAAAACGACATTGCTCGACTGTATATGTGGCAAATCAAGAGCTACTTCTGGTGCTATTCTGCTTCATGGCAAGAAAGATTTAACCAAACGGAGTGAAGAGAAAATCGTTCATCAAGGCATTGCTCGTAAGTTTCAAGCACCGTCTATCTTTCATAAGTTAACGGTTATGGAGAATTTAGAAATTGCCATGAAACAAAAGAAACGATTATTTGCAATGATGAAAGCAAAATGGACGAAGACAGAAAAACAATCGATTCATGACATGCTAGATTTAATTGATTTAATAGAAGAAAAAGATGAACTTGCAGGAACGTTAGCACATGGACAAAAACAATGGCTTGAAATCGCAATGGTATTAGTTCAAGAGCCAGATATCGTTTTACTTGATGAGCCAATTGCTGGTATGTCCAAGAAAGAACGAGACAAAACCGGTGAATTAATTACGAAAATTGCTGAAGATCGAGCGGTTTTAATCGTTGAGCATGACATGGACTTTGTAAAGTCGTATGCCGATATTGTCACGGTCATGCATGAAGGACAGGTACTATTTGAAGGGAGTATGGACGAGGTGCAGAATGACCCGAAAGTTCGTGAAGTGTACTTAGGCAGAAAGGTGGAAGAAGATGCTGACAATACAGGAGCTTGAGGCTGGATATGATGAGAGCATGGTCATCCGTGATATCAATATGCATGTGGATGACAATCAGGTGATTTGTGTCATGGGTCGTAATGGTGTAGGAAAGACGACTTTATTAAAAACAGTCATAGGAATTCTTCACCCGGAACATGGAAGCATTCAATTCAATCAAACCGACATGACAACATTGAAACCTTCACAGCGTGCCAAGATGGGAATCGGCTATATACCACAAGGAAGAGAGATTTTTCCGAAATTAACGGTGCATGACAATTTATTACTTGGATTAGAAGCGGGCGATCAGAAGACGATTGACGAAAAAGTGTATGCGTATTTTCCGATTTTAAAAGATTTCACCAAGCGAAATGGTGGTGACTTAAGCGGAGGACAACAACAACAGTTAGCCATTGCCCGTGCACTCGTATCACAACCTTCGTTTTTATTATTGGATGAACCGACTGAAGGCATTCAACCAAATATTGTTCAAGAAATTCAAGATGTGATTCTTGATATTAAACAATCATCAGACACATCCATGATCCTTGTCGAGCAAAATCTCGATTTTGTAAAAAATGTGGCTGATTATGTTTATGTGATGGATCACGGATCGATTGTTTATGAGAGCGCAGTTGACGATATCGAAGATGAAACCATTTATCGTTACTTAAGTGTGTAAGGGAGGGAACGTAGATGAAATTGTCACCTGTTGAACAGGAGAAATTGATGTTATATGTGGCTGGTGATTTAGCGCATAAGCGAAAAGAAAAAGGCATTAAGCTGAATTATCCCGAGGCGATGGCACTTATCAGTTGCTATTTATTAGAAGGGGCACGCGAAGGAAAAACGGTCGCACAATTAATGCAAGAAGGGAAACAAGTTTTATCGGCTGAAGACGTGATGGAAGGCGTACCGGAGATGATTGAAAGTGTACAAATCGAAGCCACCTTCCCAGATGGAACCAAACTTGTTACCGTTCATCAACCGATTGTATAAAGTGAAAGACAACAGGAAAAACACAAGCCAACGAAAAGGAGGAGATCCATTGTGGTAGGAGGACTACGACTGCGAAATGAGTCAATTGAGATAAACAAGGGGCGACGTACATGCTCGATCACTGTTGCTAACACAGGTGACCGTCCGATCCAAGTCGGATCACATTTTCATTTTGCTGAAGTCAATCGTGAATTGCAGTTTGCCCGCGAGCAGGCGATTGGAATGCGCTTAAATGTTGCCGCTGGTACAGCCATGCGTTTTGAACCCGGTGAAGAGAAAGAAGTGGAACTTGTCGCAATTGCAGGCAATCAAAAGATTTTCGGCTTTAATAATTTGACAAAAGGGAGCATTGAGAATTTGAAAGACATTACCCATCGATTAGACGAAGCAGGATTTCAAAGAAAGGAGGGACGGTGATGAAGCTTTCTCGTTCTCAATATGCGGCGTTATATGGTCCGACAGAAGGTGATCACGTCCAATTAGCCGATACCGATTTATGGGTGGAGATTGAAAAAGACTATACGAGTTATGGCGATGAATCCGTTTTTGGTGGCGGTAAAGTGTTACGAGACGGCATGGGGCAAAGTAGTACGAAAACAAGAGATGAAGGTGTGCTGGATTTATTGTTAACCAATGCCTTAATTATTGATTATACCGGCATTGTTAAAGCGGATATCGGAATCAAAGACGGGCGTATTGTTGGAATTGGTAAAGGAGGGAATCCCGATGTTATGGAAGGTGTGGATGAACACTTAATTGTCGGTGCATCGACTGAAGTAATGGCTTGTGAAGGAAAAATGGTTACAGCTGGAGCGATTGATGCGCATATTCATTTTATTAGTCCGCAACAGATTGAAGTCGCACTAGCTGCCGGTTACACCACCATGCTAGGAGGTGGTACTGGACCTGCAACAGGAACGAATGCTACGACGTGTACACCAGGCGAATGGAATATTCAACGCATGCTTGAAGCGGCAGAAGAATATCCGATCAATATGGGTTTTCTCGGAAAGGGGAATGCATCTTCACCTGATCCGCAACGTGAACAAATTGAAGCAGGGGCTATTGGGTTAAAGCTTCATGAAGACTGGGGAACGACACCAGCAACCATCGATCAATGTCTATCAACTGCTGATGATCTGGATGTTCAAGTCGCCATTCATACGGATACGTTAAATGAGGCTGGATTTTTAGAAGATACGGTCCATGCAATAGGCAATCGCGTGATTCATACGTATCATACGGAAGGAGCAGGTGGTGGGCACGCGCCAGATATTATGAAAGTCGCATCGTTTTCGAATGTGTTGCCATCATCGACCAATCCGACACGTCCGTACACAGTGAATACGATCGATGAACATTTAGATATGTTAATGGTTTGTCATCATTTGGATCATAATGTCCCAGAAGATGTCGCTTTTGCTGATTCCCGTATTCGACCAGAAACCATTGCAGCAGAGGATATTTTACATGATGTAGGTGTCATTAGCATGATTGCTTCTGATTCACAAGCTATGGGGCGCGTTGGGGAAAGCATTACGAGAACGTGGCAAACCGCCGATAAAATGAAAAAGCAACGAGGGGCTTTGCCTGAAGATGATGGAACGAATCACGATAATACACGAGTAAAACGTTATGTCGCTAAATATACGATTAATCCTGCACGAACCCATGGGATGAGCCATGAAATTGGTTCCGTCGAATCTGGTAAACTAGCAGATTTGGTCATTTGGGATCGGAGATTTTTTGGTACCAAGCCTGAAACTGTGGTAAAAGGCGGGATGATTGCTTATGCGCAAATGGGAGATCCGAATGCATCGATTCCGACGCCGCAACCAGTTATGATGCGTCCGATGTTTGGAGCACTAGGAAAAGCTAAACATTCTACTTCAATGACGTTCATTTCTCGAGCTGCTTATGACAATGAAGTTCATCTAGCGTTAGGACTGAGGAAAAAAATCGGCGTTGTTCATAACTGTCGTACCGTTCAGAAAGAAGATTTGCCTTTTAATGATAAGACACCGAAGATCGATGTCGACCCTGAAACCTATGAAGTAAAATTGGATGGTGAATGGATAACTTGTGAACCAGCAAGCGAAATCGGACTCGCCCAACGGTATTATTTATTTTAAAACGCTGTTTTCTAAAAGGTTGTTGCTA
>NZ_APML01000085.1 GCF_000359605.1 Gracilibacillus halophilus YIM-C55.5 | reverse complement strand
AAAGTGTAATTGTCCAAATTACAGGGGTTAATCCGTTAGAATAACTTACACACTTTTGACAAGCAAAAGAACCTATTTAACGCTTACAATTCTTGTTTATTTGAAGGCCTGAAGTTCTTTTTTCATGGAAACAACATTAATATTTATCCCGCTTGGCTTATGTACAACTTCTTCATCGTAAACCTCGTAACCTATGGAGCTATATAATTGTATGTTCTTTGGTATAGTCAACCGGACCATACATAAGATTGTGGATAGGTTAGCCTTATTTGCGTATTCTTCTAATGATGTTAATAATTTTTTCCCAATACCTTTTCCTTGTTTTTCTGGAATAACTGACAAACGATAAAAGTATAAGCCCTCTTCTTTGTATTTAAAGCGCACCATACCAACTGGTTTATATTCTTCAAAAGCAAGTATTGCTTTTTCTCCTTTTTTTAATGCTTCTGAAACAGACGTTAATGTTTCCTCTAAAGCACTTGAGGGTGGGGTTTCATCTCTATATTCCCAAAATGCTCTCATCATTAAATTATAAATTATTGCTGCATCAGACACAGTAGCCATCTTTATTAGCATAATAAGACCTCCTTGTATAATTTTTCAAGATGAAAATAGAATTTAGATTAAATAAATAGGGGAAGCTTATATTACTATAGTTAAAGTTTTCATATAGATTTAAGAAATATTTGTGCTATCTTTTCTTACTTTTAAAAGAACCGTTTAAAATAAGTTTAGACATGATCCTTACCCCATGTTTAATTGCATTTTCATTTATATCAAAGTAAGGGCTGTGTAAATTTTTTGCATTTTCTTTTTCTTCCTTTTCAGCACCCAGCCACCAAAAACAACCGGGGATTTTTTTTAGGAATGCTCCGAAATCTTCTGATGACATTACTGGCGGCATTTTTTTTATTTCAATATCTATTGTCTTAGTTGTTTCCCTGAGTATGTTAAGAGCTTCTTCATGATTTATTAGAGCATCATACCCATATACATACTCTAATTCATACCTTGCACCATAACAGTTGGTAGTATGATGTAAAACTTTTTTTATAGAAGACTCAATTTGTTTTCGTATATTCTGTTTATAAGTTCTGACGCTCCCTGCTATTTCTACTACCTCCGGTATTACTGTTTTCTTAGTACCCCCGTGAAATTTCCCTACTGTTAATACTGCACTTTCTAATGGATCTACTGTACGGGAAACAATTGATTGCAAAGCTAAAATAACGTGGGCAGAAACTTCTAAAGGATTCACCACTTTATGTGGAAAGGCCGCATGGCCTCCTTTACCGACAATTTTTATATTAAATTTATCGATGGAGGCCATTGCTTCTCTCTCCTGGAATCCAATAGTTCCGATTGGAAGTTGTGGATCTACATGCTGAGCAAACACATAATCTATTCCCTCTGTCGCACCTTCTTCAATCATCTTCATAGCTCCACCAGGTCCTTCTTCAGCTGGTTGAAATATAAACTTTACTGTTCCATTGATATTAGTCCTTAGTTTATTCAATACTATAGCAGTTCCAAGAAGGATAGTCATATGAGCGTCATGACCACATGCATGCATTACATTTTTCACCTTGCTTTTATATTCAATTTCCTTTTTATCTTCTATTGGTAAGGCATCCAACTCAGCCCTTAAGCCAATAACTGGTTTCTCACTTTTTCCATTTAAGGTTCCAACCAAACCGGTTTTAGCTAAACCAGATTTCACATGGATATCAAGAGAGCCAAAAAGTTCTTCAATAAATTGGGAAGTCTTGTGTTCATTGTAACCTAGCTCTGGATGTCGATGAAGATGTCTCCTCGTTGCAATAAGCCAGGGTTCAATCTCATCTAGGATGTCTTCTAACTCAGATTCTAATTCCTCTTTAATCAACTCATACATCTCCCTTATTGTAAATAATAATCTAGTACCAATTTTATGGAAATATACATTTATTCACTATTAATTTTTTCATTTTAAATATTGAAGAAGAAAAATCAAAATACTAATTTAAAATAGGGATATGTCTTAAAGCGCTATCTAACAAATTTTTTCTATTTTGTGTTGAATCTAAAAAAACTACTTTATCTTTATTACTAAGTAAGGTTTTAAAGCCCTTGTCAAAATAGTTTAATCTACTATAAAGTTCCTCATCATTAAATCTTGTAAGCATCCAATCCTCTTTTTCTTTTAGTCTTTTGATTGCCTCACAAGTTTCAATATTCAAATAAAATGTAATATCTGGTTGCGGTATTATCTTATGAATAAGTAGATCAAAATAAGTATCATTCCAATTCACACTTTTATTAAATGCTAGATCAGAATATAGCCATCTATCAAATAAAATATAATCATATTCTTGGTATATAACATCTTTAGTTCTTGTTTCAATTGCATATTCAAAAATAAAGGAAGCTAATCTAAACTCATCAGGGAAAAAATTTTGGTATTCACCGATGTTCCCTGTCTTATTATCGATTAACGTTTTAAATATATTAACCATTTCTTTGCCCAATCTATCGATTAAAACTTTCTTGTTTTTAGCCAATAGATGCTGTTCTAAATTTTTTATCAATGTTGTTTTTCCGGATCCATCAATACCCTCAAAAGCAATTAATTTATATTGTGACATATGCTCTCCTTTTCAAATTTCACTTTTAGTATATCTAACTTCAGAAACCTACACTCTTCTGTGTTAAATTTACCCACTTCTCCACTTAGTATATATTAATTAGTGTAGAGTATTACTAGCCGTAATTAAACTTTCCCTAAATCTACTCGTTATTTTTTCTGGTGTAATAGAAATCCTTTTAACATTTTCTTTCCCTGGGCTCACATTAACTACTAACATTTTTAAACCTGAACTTTTCAGCCATTCCCAATATTCTCTAAAATCAGTTAAATCATTCAAAACCCTAACGTCAGATATACCGCAGTTTTTTGCAATACCTGTTATATCAGTATTTTCACTAGTAGCTGTTGGTTGTCCTCCTGTAGATTCATAAATTTTATTATTAATAATAACAATTTTTAAATTTTTGGGTTGAATGGTACCTACTGTAGTTAATGCCCCCATATTCATTAGGCATGATCCGTCTCCTTCAATTACAAAAACATCATTAGGGGTTATAAAAGATGTTCCCAATGCAAATGGAATAGGCATACCCATTGCGCCTAAAAAATAAAAGTTTTCTTTCCTATCCCTAACTGAGTAACATTCTCTCGAACAGTATCCTAAATAACTTAATACAAACTCATTGCTTACTTTATGCATTAAAGATGAGATAAAATCGATTCTTTTCATACAAGTATTTCCTTTCTCGGTAGCAATATAAATACAGGTGTACTATATGTTTTAGCTTTGTTTAACGCATAGTTGAAAGATTCATAGAAATTGTTATTTTTCGTTACTTCTATGTATTCACAACCAATAGCTAGGATTATTTTTTTTGTCGCTTCACCCATCGGAATTTGTACAGGATTATCTTCAAGTTTATCTCCCCTCATAGAAACGATAATTACGGTTCCAATCTTATAAGGAATTAAAAGCGATGCTATTGAATTTATGCAATTACCTAACCCCGAATTCTGAATCATTATAATGCTATTAATTCCGCCTTGATTAATACCAGCCGTTAGACCGATACCTTCTTCTTCTCTGCTTAGATATATAGTTTTAGCTTTAGTTTTATGAATTTCATAACTATTCAAGATAGTACATGGCAAAGTTAAAAGAAACTTTATATTGTAATTATTCAAGCACTCAACAATTTGGTTAGTTAATAAATAACTTATACTTTGTAGTTTCATATAAAAACCTCCTTTGAAACAATAATTATTTATAAGTTTTTTGTATTCTAGGATTTAATTTTCTTAAAACTTCAGGTATTAATTTTTCTCCTACATCATCTATACTTTCTAAATGGGGATATGCAGAGAAAATAAATTCACTTACTCCAACTTTGTAGTAATTTATTATGCTGTCCGCCACTTGTTCGTACGTGCCTACAAGGGCTGTGGAATTACCAGAACGGTATGGTGTCATGCCCGTCCAAAAGCATTTATCACTCCATTCATTTTTTTTTAAGTCTTGTATCCTATTTAGACCTACTGAGTCCGAATTTTTAATATAAGAATTTAATCTTTCTTGTTTTTTATCACTTACTTTGCTAATAGCAAACAGAGCTTTGTTCCAAGCTTCTTTGTTTGTTTCCCCTAAAAATAAATTAATCCTTAACCCGCAGCTTATTTCTCTATTTTTTTTCTTAGCAAGAGAATTTACTTTGAATAGTTGTTTTTCAACCGTTTCTACAGGCTCCCCCCACATAAGATAAGTATCAAATAATTCACTAGCAACACTTAGAGCATTATCGGAAGCTCCTCCTAAATATAACTCAGGAGTTGGCCTATGAATAAGTTTCTTTTGGGGTTGTGCTTCTTTTATGCTGTAATACTCTCCTTCGTAGTTAAAACTTGAAGGATTTGTCCAAGATAATTGTAGTATGTCCGTAAACTCTCTTAATCGATCATATCTTTTATCGTGTTCTAAAAAATCACCGTCCATAGCTAATTCTTTAGGAGATCCACCAGTAATCACATTTAAAGAAATTCTACCATTACTTATATGATCAAGTGATGTAACCATCTTAGCCACATAGGTCGGCACAATAAATCCTGGACGAACTGCAATTAAAGGTCTAATATTTTTGGTGTGATTAAGAAGATGTGAAGCGGTAATAAAACTATCACTACAATTTGGACCTACAGGAATTAGGATGTTATGAAAATTATAATCATCTAATTTTTGAGCAATGTTTTTAATATATTCTGGTGAGCCATTTCTTTCACTTTTTTCGCCTCCTATAAATCGTCCGTCACCATGGGTCGGTGCATACCAAGAAAATTTTATAGTCAACAGCTTCACTCTCCTTTTTGGTTAATATTAGAATTTGTATTAAATGTACTAATACTTTTAGTTAAGTTATCTATAACTATATGAAGATCATCATCTTTGTTCATATCATAAGATACTCTATCCAAGTACTTTTTAACACGTCGTTTACTAGATTGTGAGTTTTGAAATGGTGAATTAATGATAAATAGGTCACAATTAACATTCCATTTTTTTAAGAGGTAATCAGAACCGATTGCTCCAACTGAATCCAATGGAACTAGTAATATAGAACTAACATTGTTCATGATCATCTTATCCTGCAGTATACTGGGTATATTCGCCCAAAGTAAATCTCCACCTAGTTCTGCTATAATAAAATCTGGAGTGTACTCAGATATTTTATTTATAAGATATCTAATCCTAGGTAAATAAATATCCTTATGTACATATGTGGAAGGTAAACCGACATCAGGAAAATCCATTGTCCATTTAGCACCTGCATCTTTTAAACGGAGTATATCCTCTAGGCATCCTGTACCTGCTAATTTTAACGCTGCTATATTGTAATCTTTTGATAATTGATTAATTATTTTTGATGTTAATGTTGTTTTGCCAGCGCTTGTACCAGTAGCCGTAGTTAAGATTATTGGAACTATATTATTTAATTTAGAGGACTTTTTTCCGTTTATTTCTAATGTATTTAGAATCACATTATCTTTTTTTAGCAAACCTATGCACTCCAGTTCCATAGGTTTTTCTAAATAGTCTGGTGTATACACAATTTGTCCCACAATTCCTCCATCTGTTAATAAATGAAGCCTAGTGCCTTCTGTGATATCCAGACCTTTCTCAGGAATGCCACCCAATAGCAACTTACTAGATTCTCTATTCCCTAATACTCCAACAAAACAATCACCTTTATAGATCTTGACATGTCTTCCGTTAATATCTTCCACCGTGTCATAAACACCGTTAGAAGTTATGGATCTTAATAAAATGATATCTCCTATTTTACCTCTACCACCAACTATTCCTATATTTTCAATTTCGTTAAATTTAAAACGCGTGTTTGAAGCAAAAACTTTGGATTCATAATCTAGTAGTTTAGTCAATAATCTCGTCCTTTCAATAATGAAATAATAAATAGCATCTTAATGGGTAAGCATTTGCTTTCATATTCTTTTACTAAGTGAATAATGTTGTTGGAATTTCCAAAAACCAGTGTCCCAATCTACAACAATTAGAATATCTACTTTTGAATTCATAGATTAAGCTGCATCTAACATGCCGTCATAGTTAATTAGTTGCAACTGGTAAACATAAGAGAGTCAGATATTTCTAAACTACTGGTCCAAAACTGCATTAAAGCCTACATCTTCAACTAATTTAGTACTAAGAGCATAGCGGGTTTTGTGATACCAATTATCTCCTTTTAATGTTATTAAATTTTGAAGAATTCTCTGTATAATTAGGTAATTGGTTGCTTATAACCGATAGTACTGTTATAAGCAAGCTATTAATTTCTAAAAAATAAAGTAAATAAAACCTTATTATAAATATATTTATGGTTTCGAAATCTTTTCTGAATATTCCCTATTACAAACAATACAAGAAATTTTCATACATTCTCACCCCCCTTCAAATTAGAATCATTATATTTATCTTCCAATTGACGCATCTCAAACATTCCTTGTAACTCAAATACTTTATGCATAGAAGATATATTTGATTCAATACCAGCCGTAGTTCCATCCTTAATAATTCTAGAAAAAGTTTTTTCCATTGCTGAGATAGAACTCCTAAGACCATGGTTTGCGTAAATGACCATACTAATTCCTATATTTTTCAGATCATTTACCCCTATATTAGGATAGGTTGTTGGAACAACTACTATTGGTATGGATCCCTTATACAATTCAACAAACTCTCTGATTTCATCTATTTCATTCATCTTAGAATGAATAAGAATTGCATCTGCCCCTGCATCTTTATAAGCTGAAGCTCTTTTTATAGCTTCTTCCATACTTTGACCAGCAATTAAAGCCTCTACACGAGCAATTAAAACAAAATCGGGGTCTTGTTGTGTATCTTTAGCTGCACGGATTTTACTAGCAAACTCATCGATTGGAGATAATTTTTGCGTACTATTAACAAAACTATTAATTTTGGGAAATTGTTTATCTTCAATACAAATGCCCGCAATTCCATTACGTTCGTATTCTTTTACCATTCGAATCACATTATTAACGCTTCCATACCCCGAATCACAGTCACAAATTATCGGTATAGAAGTAGACTGATTCATTACTATGGCAGTTTGGAGATTTTCGGTCATAGTTAAAATATTTGCATCCGGCACCGCATGGGTTGCTGAAATTTCCAATCCACTAGCCCATACTGCATCAAAACCCGCTTGTTCAGCTAGTTTTGCACTTAACCCATTATGTGCACCAATAACCCTAATTACTTCCTCAGATTTTAGTAATTCCCGTAGCTTTTTAGTTTTCATCTGTTAATTTATCTCCTTTAATTAATTATTTTTTAGTTACTCGAAAACTTCTCTTATCACTACCACATTTTACTTTTTAAGAAATTGCTCATCTTATTTACTTCTTTTCTATATAATCCAGCACCAAAAACGTTAAATCCTTTGCTTGAAAGCAACGGGTATTCATCAAAGCCGAGTAAATCCCTTGAAATAAAGATAACCCGTTTATATATTCTATCGTACATTATAATAGCTCAGAGTGGTCACAAGATTCAGGCTACTATCGGTACAGAGAATACAAAATTGTGTTGTACTCGAATCGAATTCGTTCTCCCAAGACAACAAAACTTTGGCATTTTCGACATCACTCAGATATCCTTTATACTCATACAACGTATAGGAATGACCATCCACGGTAACGGAATTGAAGTCTTAAAGGAAATTCCTTCTTGTTTACAGTAGGATTGCCGAAATTAGTGCAAAAGTCTCAATCGCAGAATTTGTTCTCACAAACAACATGAGTTGTAACAACACAGTGAGAACTGATCGTTTCCCCATCCGAATGGGAAAAGTAATGATCCAGTACTTCCATGTTTTTGGGTGAAGGGATCCTTCTTACACTGTATCGTCTATAATGAAAAAGACGATCGGACGGTTATCTCTATTTTTGGAACGGGATTGTTTGATTTGGTCATCCCAGACTGCAATCGATGCTTCGTTACATGATCAGGACGCCAGAGACTCAGAGACGCTCGACGAAGGTTTTGAACATACGAGTGATCTGGACAACGTTCTACATTACAAATTTAACTTTCTACATTCTTTAAATTATTTAGTTATCATTAATACTTGGCCTGAAAAATAATTAACCTTCAATTAAGAACCTGTACTTTGATAATTATTTACACCTACACTCCAAATATAATAGGCTATAAAAATTGTTATTATTCCTACAATGGGAGTACCGAATTGTAGCAGCGGATGAAACAAATCATTTCCCTCTTTCTGAAGAAAGAACTGAGCTGGATAGAAATTAACAAAAGCAAATGGTAGTACAAATGTTAAAAATATTTGAATACTATTTTGATAAATAGAAATTGGATAATTTAAAAAGCTTCTAATATCATAAATACCCATCTCCAGAATCGACGTGGATTTGACAAACCAAAAACTCATGCTTCCTGAAATAATCATTATAGAAGAATGTATTAATACTCCACCAATGATAAATAGTGCAAACCAGAGTATATTAAATGAATTTAAAGGAATTCCTATTTTTGGGACAGAAATACAAAATACAACAATTGACAGCAATATATGCCCAAAAAAAGTATACTCGAACTGTCGTACCACAATATGGTAAAGTGGATCTATTGGTTTTATTAAAACGCTATCAAAATCACCATTTTGCACCATCTTTTCTAGGTCTAACATGGGATGTTTAATAAACATTCCACTTATAGCATACGTAAATAGATTAAGATTGTATAAAAACATTACTTCATAAAATCCCCATCCTTGAATATGCTGAAATTTATTTAAAATTACCCAAATGCTAACAAACAGTAGTGAATAAGTGAAAACATTTGTAAAAAGATCCATAAAGAATGAGAATCGATATTCCATTTTACTTTTAAGAAAAACCACTATAAACCTTATATAAAGCTTAATAAAATTCATGCTATCCCCCTTGAATTACTAATTTATTTATTCCTTTACTCCAAATGAACTTTCCTAATAAAAGAAGTATTATAATCCAAAAACACTGTTGAATAATTACCATTAAACATTCCATATATTCTAATCTTCCTAAGTAAATAGATAATGGTAAAAAGTAAATAAGTTTAAATGGTAAAAATGTTGTTAAGTCTATTAGAAATTGTGGGAAAAACCATAAAGGAATGACTGATCCAGATAAAATTGATATAAGATCGTTTAAAAAACGTTTCATATGCCAAATAGCCATATACCAAAATGATAAAAGTCCAACTATAAAGGTTAATAAAAAATATATTATAAACGCATTTAATAAGGTTAATGTAAAAATAAAAAAATGCTCGATATTAGGTAGTTGAGGTTTATATACAACTGAACATACAATTAAAAGCGGACTAAGTTGAAACAATATTTTGAAAGCATTACTCCCTATAGTATTAAATAAAAACATCAACTTAATATTAATTGGCTTTATCAAATCCATAGAAATTTCTCCGGTTTTAACCTTATTCTCCATAATGTCTATTACTTGGTTACTAATTACTATTGAAATACAAGTGCTAATAATAACATACGTTGTCATCTCTAATAGAGTTATAGGTGTACCCATTTGTGAATTAATTTCACTTTGTCCATTAAAAAGTGCTTTCCAAATAGTAATTTGAATAAGTATAACTATAATATAGCTAAACATACGGAAAATTAAATTAACTTTATAAGCCAAATTTGCTTGGAACTCATTTATCATTATTTGAAAATATCCTTTATTCATTCATAGCGCCACCTGCAGATATAGGATTTAAGCTTTTTATGTACATTCTCCTTATTACTTCATCAATTTCAGTTTCCTTTATTGTGAAATCTAGAATTTCTTCTTTATTCATCAATATTTTTAGTATTACTGAAGAGCTTATTTTACTTTTATTATAAGTAATGAATAATGTGTTGTTTTGTTGTTCTACATATAAAATTCCAGGACTAAAGAGATAATTATAATCTTTAATTTTGTTCTCAGTTTCAACAATAATAAGCTCTTCTGAACCATAAGTTTTCTTTAGCTCTTTTACTGTTCCATCATAAACCTTACTACCCTGATCAATTACAATTACTCTGTTACATAGTTTTTCAATATCAGACATATCGTGAGTTGTGAGTATTACTGTTGTATTTAGGTTTTCATTTATCTGTTGTATAAAAGTTCTGATATTATCCTTAACCACAACATCTAATCCAATAGTTGGCTCGTCAAGAAATAATACCTCTGGTTGGTGCAGTAAAGCTGCACACAGATCTGCTCTCATTCTTTGTCCCAAACTAAGTTGTCTTACTGGTACATTTATGAATTGATTTAGATCTAGAAATTCATTGAAAACTTCTAACCTTTTCAAATAGTCGCTTTTAGGAATTTTATACATGTGCCTCATTAAATTTAATGACTCTGATACAGGTATATCCCACCACAGCTGAGTCCTTTGTCCGAAAACAACTCCAATATTTAGAGAATGTTCCTTGCGATTAGAGAATGGACTCAAGCCGTTAACATCAATGTTTCCATTTGTCGGGGACAAAATGCCTGATAGCATTTTAATAGTTGTTGATTTTCCTGCACCATTAGGACCTAAGTAACCAACAATTTCACCTTTTTCAATCTGGAAATTAATATTGCTAACCGCAGTAATTTTTTCGTGCTTTCTATTAAACAAACTTTGAAAAGTTCCTTTAATACCTTGTTCTCTCTTTTGTACTAAATAACTCTTGGTTAAATTATTCACTGTAATTATATTCATATTTCACCTTCCTTGATTTAAATTAAAGACGTATAACTCCCATATGTTCAGTTTCTTCAGGGAAATCTGGATGACTAAATTTAATGCTCGAAGGAAATAAATAATTATTATTCTTCATAAAAATAAAAGCGTTATAACAAAGCATACTATTTTCGTTCTTTATTTCATTTAATAATTTTTTTTTGCAAATTTTGCTTTCAAATATAACTTGGAGGTCTGTCTCGGAAATTATATCAGCTGTTTCTTTAGAAGTGTTTTTATCATAATTGTTCAAATCTAAGTTTTGTACAGTCCATGTGTAAATTTTATTATTACGTTTCTCAAATAAAACCCATTTGAACTTATATTCTTGAGGATGTGTATTTAGTAAAGTATCGTACATAAAAAAGAAGGCAAAAACATAGTTGTCTAAACTTGCTAAGTCATTTATATTTAAAGAAATATACACATTATCATTATCAGATGAAAATGCATATTTGAAAGCTATGTCCTTATTTCTTAGATCTTTAAACTCTACATACTGAGTGAATTCTGAACTAATTTTTCCAGATCGCCTACCAACTACATAAGGACTTTTATAATTTTCATTAATATCACTGTACCAATTTATTAAATTTAATTTTCTATATTCAGTAATTCTTTCATTTTGATTAAATAATCTATAAAGAAAATTACTTTTCCAAGGTACTACAGATCCTGATGACATGCCAAAATAAGAATAATTCTTATTACGAGGATGAAATAATTTTAAAATACGATCATCAATGAAATTAACATATACTTCATTTAAATTATTAAAAATACAAAACACTTGATGCAACATTTCATACTTATTCGCATGATATTGTATTTTTTTCCAATCTAATTGATCTTTATATTTAAATATACATATATACATCTATATAGTCTCTTAATCGTACATTATGTTCTACACCTAATCTTTTTTCCGTATCAGAATAAGTGTTTGCACACAAATGTAAAAAGTTATGAGTTATATCCAACGTATCTACTTCAAAATTTTCAATATTTATTTTGTCTCTATTATAAAAGAACTGATCTATCAACCTTTCCGGTATGGCACTTGTCGAATTTTTCACCTCTATTAATAAATTGTTCTTTCCAACCTTCCTATAGTACCAATATTCATGAAAAATACCTTTTTCAGTAGAAATCTCTTCATCAAAGGGAATAAATCCGTCATTCGTTACACTACGTTTATATCCTACTCCACTTAATATGTCACAAAAACGGGAAGTCTGATCCTTACTAACCAAAATGTCTAAATCACCAAAATCCCTTTCGTATAGATTATTGTAAATTGATTCTGACAATGCTAATCCCTTTACTAAAATGAAGTCTACTTTCTTTCTTTTGGATACCTCTATAATATATTTCAATTCACTAATGTATTTTTTTCTTTTTTCTATAATAAAATCATATCTATTTTCATATATTTGCTTGTATTTGTCTGGTATGATTTCATTAATTCTTGCATATGTTAATAAGAAAATTTTATGATGATTAGCTTTTTCAAATAGTATTTCCCAATTAACATTATCAACATTTCTTAAAAGAGGATTGTCACTAAACCAATCTTCTGATACATTTTGTGCAATTTGTAGTAGGATTTTGTCTTCATTACTATATTTAGTATCTACCATTAAATCATCTCCTTTTTATATAAGTAATTTAATACCATTACCTTTCAACGTTAGTAGATTAAATATAAGATATATTCAATTTACTAATAAGTAAATGTCAAGAGTTATACTACACTATATCTAACTAAATGTAAACGGTATCTTTACAATAAAATAGGATTTTTTACAAAAAAAGATAATTTTTTTGTATTTATTTAACTTATAAGTTAATCTTATAATATATTGTTACGTTTTTGATCAATTATATAAATGTAATTGTTAGACTATTGAGATATACAAAGAAAAGGCCTGCAGAGAATTCTCTCTACAAGACTTCCTTTCTATCAAGAGGTATGGTAACTTTATCAAAATGCCAGTGTTCATGCGGGTTCTTATTGCCTTTTCATCTCTTTTAAAAAGGCTTTTTTTTGAGTTTTCAAGGTGCGAAACTTGAGTAATTAATAGTTTTCCGAATATGCTTATAAATCTCCTTATTCACTTGCAATTCCATCCCATTGTTCCTAATATAGCTTGGATCAATATAAGCCTCGTGGAGTCTAGCTTTTTATGCCCTAATAATTGTTGAATCACAAAAACTTCTACTCCACTTTCTTCCATAATTGTTGCAAAGGAATGCCTTAATTTATGGAGTGTAAAAGAAGGTAAGTTTGCCTTTTGAAGAAACATATTAAAAAGGCGCTGAAATTCCTCTTTTTTCATTGGCTTACCACTTTCGTTTATTATGTAATCATCTCTGTTCAAATGATTTTTATCAATGTATCTTTGTAAAACAGATCCAAATCCTTCCCTTAATACAATACATTTACTAGATCCATTTTTTGTCTTTTTTACAAAAATGGTTTCGTGCTGAAAATCTATATTTTTCACCTTAATATGAATAATCTCGTTTGAACGACTTCCGGTAGAGATTAATAAGATAAAAAATAATGCATCCCTCTCTATATTTAAACTATTTTTCATAAGACTCTGTAGCAGCTTCAATAGATCATGTCTAGTCGGCACAATCCTATCTTTTTTTGGTGGTTTTTGTTTGTGTTCATCTAAAACAAAGGTCATTTCTTCGGTTAAAATCGGAAAGTCATATTTTCTATATAGATATAGAAAGAAGTTCTGTAGTGTTCGTTTTGATTGATATAACCAATGGTAACTCTTATGAAGATGGGCGTGAAAATATTCTTCCACAATGATTACATCAAGACGCGAAAAAAATAACGTTTCTCCATTTTTATTTACTGTTTCATATATTTTTTCCAAATGCACTTTATCTACAGCAGTGTTCGTTTTCTCAAGTGAATGAGGGACGCCCAGCACCAGGATACTCAACCTATGAAGACGGAAAAAAAGTCCCCGACGAACAAA
>NZ_APML01000084.1 GCF_000359605.1 Gracilibacillus halophilus YIM-C55.5 | reverse complement strand
GCTAACAGCTGCTTCTCTTTTCTCTGTTTGACGCATATATGCTTTTTCAAGGCAGAAAACTGAATTTTATCATATTCTAGCCAATAAAAAAGCATGCTTGGTCGATGCCAAACATGCTTTTTCTTTACACAGATAGTGGTAAACGTACAAATCCTAAAACAATTGTTATGATGAGTGCAATGATGAATTGAATCCAAAAGCTTCCTGCGGGTTTAGATTTTGAAGTTTTCACTAGAATCATTTCAATTGCTGTGATGGCCCATAATCCAGCTATTATCTTTACGATTAATTCACCAAGTTGCGGAAAATCCATTGCCGCATATTGTGCAAATAAGTCACCGCCGGAATAAAGGATCAATAAGTAATCCAACCGAACAATCATATGCACAATTTTCCCTGCTTTGCTTCCTTTTTTGTACAACGCATAAGATACAATCAATAGAATCAGCGCTAGTGCCCATGCCGTAATATGTAGATGTGTCATACGCTCAACTCCTTCATTTTTAATCCAACAACGCTATCTTATCATGTATCACAATATTTTTCATTTGTGAAATCATTCGTCACGCAATTGTCATTTTCTTATTTTCCTGCCGTTCGTAAGGTTTGCTGCTCGTCTTGATGTTTATCAAGACCTCGATATGTCCATTTGCGCCACAAGATTTCCAAAGGACCGCGACTAAATTTCTTGAGCCATAACCGACTGATGATAACTTGTAATGGAAAGACGATAAAAGCGATTGCTACGGTCTGCAACGGCGATAACTCACCATACAACCCAAAGCCAAACGAATAAAATACAACGACACCGATGATCGACTGTAAGATATAGTTACTTAAAGCCATTTTGCCGACATAACCAAACCAACGACCGATCCTTTGAAGATAACGATAACTCAATGTGATCATAACGACATAAAACACCGCCGATACAGTGCCACCGATATAATCTTGTACCATCGTTAGCCAAAGTGGATTTCCAATCAAATAAGGACCGGCCTTACACAATACAAATAAACAACCACTTCCTAAGGCAAACCATTGTAATGTACGTTTATGTGTCTTCGTGTCATGTAACCATTTTTTTCGTGCAAACAAAACGCCGAATAAAAAGATAGGTAACAAATTTAAAGCGGATAGTATCATACTCCCAATACCATTTGCATATAACCAATCATGAAGATTTTGTTGGTATGCATCGATCCAGGACCCTGATCCATAATGCTCAAATGCCTTCTCAATCGCTTGGTAATTACTGATATCCCCCATCATATCTTGAGCTATATATAATAATCCTGTGTAAAGGAATACTGGAATCAACCATAAACATAAAGCCCACGTCCATAACGTGACATTTTTGCGATAGACAAACAACAATAATAGAAAACCGATGATACTATAAGTGATTAAGATATCGCCATACCAAATCAAAAAGGCATGTACGATTCCAAATAGCAACAACATCACAAGTCGACGGGCCATCAGTTTTCTTGGTTTATCGATTTTTTGCTTTACATTTTCAAAAATGATTTGCATACCAAAGCCGAACAAGAAAGAAAATAGCGAATAAAAACTGGCTTGAAAGAAAATGTCAATGATCATGTGCCATATGCTCGCATCACTTGCCCCCCAATAACTGACTTGATTGCCGTACAAAAAATAAGGAGCGTGAAACGATAGCAGATTTACCACAAAGATACCAAAAATCGCAAACCCTCTCGCCGCGTCAATCCATGGCAGTCGCTGATTTTGTGCCAATGGTTGCACTTGTTTTGTCATCCTTCGTCCCTCATTTCTTTATGAACTCTCTTCATATTTTAACCGATAATTGGAAAAGAAACGAGTATTTTCTTCCATCTTTCACAAACAGCCCATTTGTTCATAAAATAAAGAAGAAAGAGACGATGAAAGGTAGGATGTTGTGAAATGCCAGCTTTCGTAGGTGCTGTTAAAGTGATTAATATGGGGGCTTCAAGCATTTTTCATATTGGCGATGTTTACTCGATGAGCCTTATACAGCTTCGAAAACATTTGCTGGTGGTGGATCGTTCAACACAGGGGATGGCATTCAAGTTTATCTCGAAAATGCCAATACAGAGTTTACAGATGATGATACATTTGATCAAAATGTAACTGGTATGTAAAGGGTGATGTTATGCAATTAACTGTGCATCAATCAATATATATTCACACATTACGAGTTGGTAGTATCACGAATTCTTCAGTTTTACAAATTGGTAGTACCGGAAAATCTTTTGCCATGTCACAGCAATTCAATACAGGTGGATATGAACAACCAGCCGAAGTCCCCACTCCTGAGGAAGGAACTGTTGAACCACCGCTTGTTCCGTTATCACCAGTTTAATTATGTGAATGAGGAGTAGATAACATGAATGACCGTGCGTGGACGTATATCACACAATTACAACAACACATTCATCAACTACAACAACATATTCATTCATTAGAACAGCGAATACAACAATTGGAAACGCAACAACCCTCTCCTCACACAACCGTTGAAAAATTAGAATATCACTTTGACCAATTAAAAATTGATCGACTAGATGGAACACTTCATATCGGTATTACACCAGAAGAATTATCAAGTATGAATGATGTTAGTATACCTACAGAATCACAGCACACGGCTAACCAGTCTACTATTTACGATGAACTTTGCCATTATATTCGTCAAGAGATTCCATCTTATCTCGGTGAGCTTGAAGAAGAATTTCATCATCGCATCCATTCAAGTGACCGTGACAACATTATCAATGATCTCATTCAACAACTACCCAAACGAATCGCTTATTATGAGAATTCGAATATGCCCCCTCCTCAGTTACATGAACATATTCGTATCAATATTAAAAATGAAATTCAGCAAGGTCTAAGAGAATGGTTTTCGAGCCAAGAAAGAAAGGAGTAAAACGAATGAATTATGAAGTGCACAATTATGGATTAGAAGTCGGAAATATTTCATTATTGGTTTGTCGAGCTCGGCTATTGTACTCGTTGGTGATTGTGAAGAGATGCGTTTGTCCTCGATGTTTGACACACCGCCTGAATCATACATTGTGGGTGCAACCTCACCACCTACTGATACGACATTAAGTGGTCAAGAAAATGCGGCAACGGACGACTAAATCTAAAGCGGTCAAAGTCGGTGGTTTATCACACAGCTCAGTTTTCCACATCGGGGATGCCAAATATGTGACACCAAATATGGATGGTTTAGCCGTGCAAAGGGAAGGTGGATTCAAAAATGACCAAGGGTTTGAACTTTCCAATTATCCGATTTTTCAAGCAAAACCAGCCTTGATCCCCACTGATTATTCGATCACACAAACTCGTTATCACCATCATCCAGAAATACGCACACCTTATATTCGTGTGACCGCTTTATCTACTTCTGCCATTTTACAACTTGGCAATGTCAAACAATTAAACGCACAGGCAAAACTAAAACATATACGTATTATAAAAGAAGAGGATTCGTAAGTCTCACATATTCACTTTGAAGGGATGTGAATGAACAATGCCTGCCATTGTTGGACCGATTAAAATTAATAGTGTAGAAGGCGGCGTCATTAATTTTGGGGATAGTTTTTATCTGTCGCCAAAAAGTGCTGGAAAATCGGCTTCGGGTGCTGGTGCCAATAATACAGGAGACTTCTCCAACACAAATACAGGTTTTAACCTCACCAACACGGTCGACCCAGATGCTGTTGATCAAGTCATGAATGCCAATGCGTAAAGGAGTAGTCCCTCCCTTACGCATTTTTTACGCTTCGATTAATAATGCTTGGTCAAAGAAATATAAATACTTTTTCACAATTGGTTGTTCCCATATCTCTTCTAAAGCTCGTGCATATAAATCAATTTGAATTTGATATCTTTGACGCAAGCCAGCTTTCAGGTCTTTATTCACTGTTTGATGAATTTGATCGGTTTTATAATCAATTAATATCCAACCTTCGTCTGTCCACATCAAACAATCGATCACTCCTTGTAGAAAAATCCGCTCCTCTAGATCATCTTGCCAGTTCGGATAGACCTCCTTTGCTGGTAACGTTAAACTAAATGGAATTTCTCTCTCCACAGTCTCTGTTTCTTGTAACATTTGACCTAAATCAGATTGTAAAAATGTTAGAATGGCTTCCCGGTCAATGACTTCGATTTCTTTTTCGGTGATTAATTCGTTCATTTGTAACGAATCTAGCCATTCTTCTAGCGTTGACCGATCCCACTGTCGATCAAATGGAATATGTTGCATCACCGTGTGCATAGCAGTTCCGATTTCTGCGCGACTCAGCGTTTCTTCTTCCTGCATGAATCGAGGCCTTTTTCGAATCGGTGCACGAAACGGTTCAATGAGTTGGGCATCACTATACATATCTTTCACTTCTTGTTGGCGCTTCATTTCAGTTACCGATTGTTTCGCTCGATAAAACTGCGCATCTTGATAGGGATAGACAAAATTCAAAGCGCGATCGACCTTTTCTTTTTGTTTTTGATCGATTAGTTGTTGTGGTTGCCATTCAAAAATAGCCGTTTCTAACGCTTCAATCGTCTCTCTTTGCGATTCATCTATTTGTTGATATTTTTTGCTATGAACCCTCTCAATTGAAACAGGTACATCATGATTGACAATGGTTGATGGCACTTGATAACTTAATTCCTCTTTACGAAGAATGTCTGCATCTTGATGACGCGTAAATGCAGCACCAATCCACTCGAGGAATGTACGCGATTCTAAACGATAATACGAAGGTAATACCCATTCAGATTGTTGTTGGATCATTTGCCATTTTTGCTTTACGTCTGCTAGCGACGGAACGGTTCCTAATAAAACGAGTTTTTCTTTTGCCCGAGTTAAGGCGACATACAACACTCGCATTTCTTCCGCTAACATCTCACGGTGTATAGCATGCTTGACGCATGATACATCAAAGTCGGATACATGATACGTTTCTCTGGGTCAACATACTTTGTCGCAAAGCCAAATGTCTTATGCAATAAATAGGAAGCATGGATATCTCTCTGATTAAATTGTTTATGTAAGGCGCCAACAATGACAACTGGAAACTCCAGCCCTTTACTTTTATGAATCGTCATCATGCGAACAACATCTTCTTGTTCTCCGAGTGCTTTGGCTGCCCCCAAGTCTTCTCCTCTATCTTCGAGTCGTTCAATAAATCGTAAAAATCGAAATAACCCGCGAAAAGAAGTCGATTCATAACTTTTGGCTCGGTCATAAAGTGCCCGTAGATTCGCCTGTCGCTGTCTACCACCTGGCATACCACCGACAAAATCGTAATAACCTGTTTCCTGAAAAATATTCCAAATTAACGCAGACAGAGATCCTTGTCTTGCTTCTGTGCGCCAATGTTCTAATGAATCAAAAAAGTTTTGTAGCGTTTCTTGTTTCTTTGTATGTTCACCTTGCTTCAAATAAGCTTTCAACGCTTGATAATACGGCGCGTTTTTCTTCGCTAAACGGATTTCTGCTAAGTCGTTTTCTTCTAATCCTACGATCGGTGATTTTAATACAGAGGCAAGTGGAATATCTTGTAGCGGATTGTCGATAATTTTCAACAAGCTCAACATGATTTGTATTTCAATTGCCTCTAAATAACCCGAGGATAACTCAGCATAAACCGGAATTCCTTGCTTTTTAAATTCTTCCATTATGGTTGGTGCCCAGGTCATGGAGCGTAATAAAATGACAATATCCCGGTATTTGACATCGCGCATCATTCCTGTTTGTTTATCCATCACTTGTAAAGGTTTTTGATGATCGGTACCAATCCAATGTTTGATCTTTTCTGCATACGCTCTTGCTTCTAATTGTGCTTTTTCGAGTTCTTCTTCAGCTTCTGAATCTTCATCCGTTTCTGTTTGCTCTTTATCAGTGGCTTCTTGATCAATAATGACAAGCTCTGTATCTGCGTGATTCGTTGGGTGCTTTCGATAATCTTGATTTCCGTAAATCAATTCTGCTTTCTCATCATAGGCTATATCACCAACGTTTTCGTCAAACAGCTGGCGAAAAATATAATTAGCAGCGACGATAACCTGTTCACGACTTCGGAAATTTTTAGCTAAATCGATACGATGTCCTTGTTCTTCGTTATGTTCAAAACGTTTGTATTTATCAATAAACAAAGAAGGTTCAGCATGACGGAAGCGATAAATGCTTTGTTTTACATCTCCAACCATAAATCGATTCCCCGTTTGACTTGGTTGGGCAATGGCTTGCAAGATCGTTTCTTGTACAATATTTGTATCTTGATATTCATCGATCATAATTTCCGTATACTGTCGCTGTAACTCTTGCGCTATGGTAGATGGCAGCTTCGTTTGTCGATCTTCTAATAAAATATCGAGCGCGAAATGTTCTAAATCAGAAAAATCAACGAGACCTCTTTCCTTTTTCGCATGTTGATATGATTCCTTAAAGGCTTGGACCATTTTAGCCACTTTCTTAATCGTCGGATATAACTGGCGAATATCGGCAAGATGCTGATCTAAATCCCGAGAAAAATAACGTCCCTGCATCTTTTTCCAGCGATCTTTTACTTGATTTCGAATCGCTTGAACTTGGCCTTTCTTTTCTTCATCGCAGTCCACTTTTTTCCGCGACAACGTTTGGAACTTTTTATTGGAAACATATTCCTTTCCTTCTTGCCAAGACACTTGAAGAGCGCCACGTGCTTCTTGAATCATCTGCCTATCTTGATCTAGTGCATCCGCATAATGATACGGTCCATCACTCTCTCGCGTAAGTGCTAGTGCTTGATCTGTATGTTCTTCCATGACCGTCAACTGTTGCAACACTTCTTGTTTTAACATACGTAGCCATTCAATTGAATCCTCATCAACATCTGATTCGATCGCATATTTCTCCGCCATATCATTCAGCCATTGTTCTGGGTCTGGATTTTGAATGGAAAAATCATATAATTTTAAAATTAACGATTCGACTTCTAAGTCATTACGATCGCTTGAAAACCGGTCAACGACTTGAAAAAATGCTTCCTGTTCTTGCGGATCTTCTTCACCGTACCAATCCTCGAACAAATCAGCTAACACTTCTTGTCGGATCATATCTGCTTCGACTGTATCAGCAATACGGAAATTCGGATCAATATCGATTTGGTACGCATATGTTCGAACAAGCTCCATACAAAAAGCATGTAATGTAGAAATTGAAGCTTGTTGTAATAATGACAATTGTTTTTTTAAATGAGTGGACTGTGGTTGTTGCTCTAAGGCCGATTCCAATGCCTCACCAATTCGGTTGCGCATTTCTTGTGCCGCTGCATTTGTAAAGGTCACGACGAGCAATTGGTCAATATCAGCAGGATTTTTCGTATCTAATAACTTTTGTATAATTCGCTCAACTAGTACAGCTGTCTTCCCTGAACCTGCTGCTGCTGCTACGAGTATATCCTTTCCTGATTGATAGATGGCTTCTTCTTGTTCAGCTGTCCATTTCGTCATTATTCTTCACCTCGCTTGATGGCTTCGATCACATCTTCATCTTTCCATTCTTTTAATGTTCGATAATTATTTTCTTTTAACGTTGGATCAAACTGACACACCGAACGGAATGAACAAAACGAACAAGCTGTCATTTGTTTCTGTTGAAAAGGATTTAATTGAACATCCCCTTCTGTAATAGAAAGTCCCGCTTGTTCAATGAGTGAACGAACATAGGTCTGTAATTGTTCAAAAGTATTAGCTTCAGCCACTTTTGAATTCTTATAAAATGTACCTTTCTTGCTTAGACCTGCGGGGACAATTTGACTTTGCCCCGTCTCAAGAGAGGTATCCATCATTCGAACGACGTCTTCTTGATCTACTAATAAGCCTTTCATTTTAAATTGTTTAAAGATTTCTTGCTCCACTTGATCATCCGATAGCCTCTCAGAAGCAGACAACATAGGGTTATGAACATGAAAATACAATACGCCTGCTGGTGAAGCTGGTAATCCGAGCCAACCTTCTGCATTGGATAAGACAACATCCAAATAGGCAAGCATTTGTAATGCTAATCCATAATAGACTTCGGTTAAATTCAAGCCTTTGGCACTCGACTTGTAATCAATAATGCGTAAATATAACTGGTTATCTTCCTGCGCTTGATCAATTCGGTCAATACGGCCACGTAACTGTAAGGTATAATCATTCGGCAACGGAATGTCGAGTGAATCAAGTTGGCCACGTTCACCAAAGGCTACTTCTAAACCGACCGGTGCAAAGTTACTATTTCTTGCTTGTTCACTTAATATATAAGTCGCTCTAGCAATCACCCGTTGCAATTTTTGTTGAATATACTGATAACGATTTGAACTGTGTAAAATTTGATGTTGCAAGATGGGAGAAAGCTGATCAATCGCTCGATGCGCATAACCTTGTGCGGTCGTTTGATCAATCGCAGCAAACTGCTTTCCTTCTTGTTGTATCCATTCAGTAATCTGTTTTAATGCCTCGTGAAACAATTGTCCGATATCAGGGGCATCGAGTTTATAGACGGGCCGTTCTTCCAATCCTAAACTATATCTTGCAAAATGTTGATAGGAGCAGCGATAATACATTTCTAACCTTGACACACTCGTCTTCATTTCTTTTGGATATAGTTTGTCCACCGTTTCTTTCGCCAGATCATTCGGTTTATTTTCATAAAATAAACTGCGTAGCACCTTTTGGTTGGTAGCTTGATTTGTTTTTGTTTCGATAAACCAGTTTAAGACATAGTCCCATACTGGATCGATTGGGTACCCTCGCAACTTCTTGGCTAATTGCGCTGTGAGAGCCCCGCGTGTTTTCGTTGGTGTCGTAATAAATCGATCGGCATCTTGCATTTCTTCCGGATCTTGCAATAAAAGCGGCGAATAGCGGTATGGAAATAACTCTCCGATTCGTTTCATAAATGGAGAAGCTACTTTTACATTTCCTTCTTCATTACTGATCGGATAGCTAATCCATAAGTAATCCGATGGAATGGTAAACGCTAAATACACATAAAAGCGATCGTCGAGCAATTGACGCTTGCTACCTTCAGCTAATTGCATACCGTGTTCTGCTAATAAATGCCGCTCTTCTTCTGAAATCAAGCCATCGCCACTTGGTTTCATCGGCCATGTTCCTTCATTAACACCTAATAAAAAGGCGCATTTTACCCCTTGCATGCGCGAGCGATCAATAGACCCAACAACCACATGATCAATGCTTGGCGGAACATGGGAAAATTGCAACGTATCAAAACCAGATTCTAATACTTGGCGATACATACGCAGGCTCATTTGTTCCTCGCCAGCCATTTCCGTCATTTCTTCTAGTAATTGAATCAACGCATCCCATACTTGATCTTGCTCTCTTGCTTTTTCGATATTTCCTTGCTCATCATAACGATCACGAATCATTTCTAACTGCTTCGGTGCATCAATCGCCTCAAGCCATTGAAAGAGTCGTACCGTCTTTTCTTTAATCGTTGTTGGCTCTCGCAAATCTTGATCAATTCGGGACAATACGTCAACCACTTGATCACGATATGCATTGATTCGATCTTGCACCTCTTTTTCACGGTCGGTCTGTGCCGATTGATCGAGTCCCTTAAAGCGTTGGAACATCCACGGCTTATCACTGAACCATTGATTTCTACCACGCACACCATACTCCAACACATAATTTTCTAACTCATCAATGGCTTCTTGATCGAGTGGAAGTAGCTCATCTGACGCTGGTATAAAACCAGTTTTTAATAATCGAAATACGGCGTCATATCGCCAATTTCCTTCGATTACATCAAGCAGAGAACGAACGCACTCAATCAACGGATGATTTAACATAGTCCGTTTTTCATCGACAAATATCGGGATTTGATAATCTTGGAAAACTGTTGTAATTAAATCGTGATATACATCAGGTTCACGAATAAAAATCGCCATATCACGGTAACGATAATTTTCGTCACGTATAAGTTTTATCATTTCTTGAGCCACGCCTTCTACTTCCGCACGCGGATGTACGGCTTCAGCCACTTGAACAGGCGCCTCTTGCATAAACGGTACTGATGGACGACTTTCAAAGTGCTTGTCCAAATGAATAAATGGATTGAGGTATTGTTGATCATTCGGCCTTAACTGTGTCACTTCTGTTTCAATATAGTGCTGATCAGCTACTTGTTTCACCATTTGGTAGGTTTCTTTTGTCTGTAAAAATAAGTCCAATGAAGATGGCTCTGATTCGGCTACATCATCAACCGTCAGCGTTACGGTCACTTGATTGGCTTGTTTAAGGATCGTTTCAACAACTGCGAGCTCGTGCGGTGTAAAGCTATGAAACCCATCAATATAAACATCTGCGCCTTGTAAATATGTAGAGTTTTCTAATTGTTCAATCAGCTTTTGCAAGCGATCTTCATTATCCATATAATTTCCTTCAAGTGATACGGCCAGTTGCTGATAAATATAATACAGATCGTCTAATTTATCACGAAGACGTCGTTCACTAATCGATTGATGTTGAAAGCGATCGATACTTGCTATTTGTTGCTCCAGCCAATCTGGTGTAATTTGATAGCGCTTGAATTCAGTGATCATATCTTCTAATTTTTCGATAAAGCCCTGCTTTTCAATCGCCTTTTCAAACATTTTCCAGTCGTCTGTACGCTGTTCAATGATCTTTCGCAACATCATTTGCATACCAGTGGACGTAATATATTTTTTTGTCGCACCACCGGTTAACTGCATAACCCGCCAAGCTAACCGTGAAAAGCTGTATACTTGCGCCCTGATCGATCCCGTTAAATCAGGAGATTGAAGCATTGCATACTCTTGTTGAAACGTCATCTGATCAGGTACTAAATAAATGATCGGTTTTCCCTGTGGATCTTCTTTGAGTCGTTGTTTGATTTTATCCAAACAATATTCGCTCTTATTCATCGTTGCACTGCCTACGATAAACTGTAACAAGCTATCACACACCCGTCTTATAAGCTCAATCATCGCTCTATCTAATATAATATAGACATTATACCAAACGTTTGTTCCGACGTCAAAATCTACACAGGGCAGGTTGAGTTCCTTCAAACCTGCCCTACTTTTTAGTAAGCGCTTACTTTTTATTGGATAAATTGAAAGTTTAATTCAGATATCGGCCAATAACGAATATCCACTTTTCCGATGACCGTTTCTCGATCCACAAATCCGATGTCGCGACTATCATAACTTCGTTTTCGATGATCTCCTAATACAAATAATTTCCCTTCAGGCACTTCCGTCTCACCTGTCACTTCTTGTAGTGTAAAATCTTCTGTTAACGGTGTCGCGTATTTTTTCCTAAATGGTTTCAAATAGGACTCTTCCACCTCTGTTCCATTTAAATATAAAACATCATTTCTGTATTTGATATGATCGCCAGGTTTACCAATCACTCGTTTGACATAGTCTTCTTGTTCATTTGCTCGAAACACAATCACATCAAATCGGTCAATGGCAGTAACGTCATAAATGACTTTGTTTACCATTAATAAATTACCATCATGCAATGTAGGTTCCATCGATTTTCCATTCACGACATAGCTAGCAAATAGATAAGACCGAAATATATAGACAAAAATGAGTGAAATACATACAATTCGAATCACAGATATCCATTTGATCTTTCTCATGACAGGCGCCTCCCTACAAGGATGTTATTACTAATTTTACCCCTTTTTTCCTTGTCTTAATCACCTGCTATTTGTCTTTTTTCTAAACGTTTTTCTATATACTTTCCAGCAATCCATAGAACAAGCGTACAAACGGCCACTACAATCGTTCGTACCGGATTTTGCGCAATGATGCTAAGCTATCTCCAACAAAGGATATGGTAAAAATCATCACTGTTTTTCCTAATAGTACGGCGAGCGCGAATTGATATAAGCTGATCCCTGATAACGCAGCAACTAAATTAATCACAGCTGATGGAGAGAATGGAAAGCACAGAAGTAAAAATAACGGACCAAACCCGTGACGCTCCAACCAATTCATCACAATGGTCACTTGTTTATTTTTACGAATCCATCTAAAGAAGCGCATATCTTTTATCCGTCGAATAATCATAAACACAACAATGGCTCCTGAGCTTGCACCGATCCATGATAACAAAAACCCTTCAAACAACCCATAAGCAGCGGCATTTGTCATCACAAATACAATTAACGGTAAAAACGGCAGAAATGCTTCAATAAACGGGAGTAATAGACCTGGAATAGGACCTAGGCTTTCATACGTGCTCAGTAAGAAATTAACGAGCCGATCATATTCATTTGCTTCAATGAGCTCTTTTATCTCCTCGATATCAATATTTTCTATATTTGTTATAGTATATGTAAACATTCGTAAAAATCCCCTCTATAAAGCTTGGATACCGAAATTTTTAACACATTTCTCACTTATATTTTAATAAATTTTTTTACTTTTTCCCACTATTTACACTGATCTGTTTACCTGTTTTTTTATTATCAATCTTTTCCTGTTGTATTTTAGATCGTTTCAGTATATAATAGAACACACGTTCTCATTTAGGAGGATAAAATATGAGATATTTAAACGAACACGAATGGAAAATCGCTTCACGGTTTTTATTTCTTTCTATGGCATTACGTGTCATTAAATTGGATCTACACCAATTGAGTCAATCCACTCCTTTTAAAATCAATGAACCCTATATAAATTTACTAAAAAAAATGGAAGCCAATGCAACTGAAGAACGTAAGCACTTACGCAAACAAATGAGAGAAGAGCAATTGCAAGTGCTATTAGATGAAAAGAATGAGTCCTTTACTTCTTATTTATTTGTCTGTAAAGGAAAAGAGGAAAAACGTAATTATTTTAATCCAGCGATACGACAAAAGGTAGCAAGCATCATAGAAGACTTAATGAAACAAGCCGACCGTACCACTGAACCGCTTATGTACAAATAACACTCTCGCCTTTTAGCGAGAGCGTTATGTTCTTTTTATTAAAACTTCTGCCTTTCTGCCACATGATGAGCATGCTCAATAATATCTTCTACACGATTGCTGAGTAGATAACGATATTGCGCGGTACGATACAACTGATTAATCATACTAGCATACGAAATATCCAACGTTATATTTCGACCATTTTTAAAGATAATCGTACAATTATATGGATCTTGCTTTTCCACCTTGCTCACATGTGAATGAGCAATCCATGTACACGATTTTTTCATCGGTGACTCTACAGGGAAAAAATACATCCCACTGATGCGATCAATAGCAATGGGCGGCTTATGTGTGATACCACTAAGTTTCCGTGCTCCTTCAATTAATCCGCGCAAACTGATGCCAAATTCTCTACAAGTATAGTCCATCACCCGTTGCGTGCTATAAGCGGTTTCATAATCAAAAGTTTCATCATAATCTAATACTCGTGTGAAATATCCTTTCCTCGTTTCATTCGGCAATCCAATAACAGCAAGTGTCGATGGGCTTAATTCAAAAAACTGTTCAACAACTACTTCCATCATGCTTCCTCCTTCAAAAATTTTTTACGAACAATTATACTGTACCAACGTTTGATAAAAAGGAGGAGTCATGACCCTATAAACGTAGAAAATTCTTAACTTATCCACAACTTTTAAGGAAATTTGATAAAATATGATGACATTTATCCACTCACTTGCCTCATGTCACAAATTTTTATCAAATACATCACGTCGAAAAGTCATAAATTGAAAATGATGATATAATCAATGCAAGAGGTGTTGTGAAATGAATGATAAATCTCGAAAAAAGGGAGACATGGTGAAAGAAAGTGATCTCACGTATCATGATTACGCGGCAATTGAAGACGGCAATCGCTATGAATTAGTCCGTGGGCAATTGGAATTAATGAGCCCAGCACCAACGGTTACCCACCAAATGGTTAGTTTTGAAATCCAGAAGATGATTTCGCAGAGCTGTGCCTCGAGTTATTTCATATTATATGCTCCTATCGATCTCATATTATCTAACAAGGAAGTGCGACAACCAGATATCGTGCTGATTGACAGAAAGCGGATGGACATACTGAGTAAACGCGGTATAGAAGGGACACCTAATATGGTAATGGAGATCCTCTCTCCTTCTACATTAAAGAGAGATAAGATGGATAAGTTAGAAACATATGCTTATTATGGCATCCCCGAATATTGGATTGTTGAACCAGAAATCGGCTTTGTCGAAGTATATACTTTACAAAACGAAATATATCACATTCATAATGTTTTTCAAGGAAAAGAAGTGGTACATTCACCTCTTATCCCTTGCATTTCTTTCACGATGGAAAAGGTCATGAAACAAATTCCTCACTTAGAGTAGTCTAACACTGAGTCATCGTATGTTTGTATCATTATTCTTCGTCCTTCACATATTCTAAAATGTCACCTGGCTGACAGTCTAACGCCCTACAAATCGCATCAAGTGTAGAAAAACGAATAGCTTTTGCCTTGCCATTTTTTAATATAGAGAGATTGGCCATCGTAATTCCTACTTTTTCTGTCAGTTCTGTCACACTCATTTTTCGTTTTGCTAACATTACATCAATGTGTACCTTGATTGCCATTTACTCACCTCACACGGTTAAATCATTTTCTGTTTTCATGTCGATCGCACTTTTTAGTAGTTTTTGTAATACCAAAGCAAAAACCGCGATGACAAATGAAGCAAAAATAATAAGAAGACCTATTAAAATGACTCCTGGTGCATCATCTTTTTCCCCGAACAAATAAATAGCTGGCATTATACCAACATATATGAAAGATATAGATAAAGCACAACGCTTGATCACTTTTAAGGCTTGAACAGATAACTCTGAAAATGCATTTTTTCTGTCAATATAACGTAAAAGCTGTACGGCTTGATAAAGCGCAATAAAAAACGGAATCGCTGAAATATACATTCCACTTAATATTGAATATACTACCAACTGAACCAGCCTTGGGCTATCCGCTACATCTATTGCAATCCGCGGTAAACCAAAGATGCTAATACTCAGTACGATTAAACCAATAAAAGCAATAACGATTTTTAAAAAGCGAGTAGACACGTGAACACCTCTTTCCTCATCTTATCCCTTATACTGTACATTCATTTTCTTTTTTAATGCTTATTGCGCGTGCTAATAGTTCTTGTAATAACGTAGCGAAATACGCTATGACAACGGAAGCAAAAACGATCGTTATACTGGCTAAAGCAATCCCTGGATGCATAGCAGACTGTAACGTCAGTAAAATGGAGCCGATAACATACAGCACACTAATGATCACCGCACAATATTTAATAGTTCGCAAACGATCGATCGTTTGATCTGAAAATGCTTCTCCTACATCCATGTATCTGATCATCGTGTATGCTTGATACAAGGCATAGAAAAAAGGTACTGTCGTTATATACAAATAGATGAGAACTGGATATTGCAAATATGCAAATTCGGGATAAGTTGCTGCCGTCTCTGCAGCTACATGAACCATCCATATGCATAAACCAATAACGATGCACCCGATGACAAATAATGCGAACTTCAAAATAAAAGTTGCATATTTCTTCATTTACAACACCTCTTTCAAACATTCATTGCTTCTAGCATACACAATTATTTATTGTTTTTCAATAAATTTTTATTATTTATCAGAAACACTTTAGTCAATTCTGTTTTGTACGCAACAAGAAAAACCACAGTAGCAAAACTGTGGCAAAGTTTTATCCAGCGATTTCTTGTTGTTAACACTTATGATTGGGTATCACGTCATTCCATCGCTCGGTCAATACGTTCCATGCGTTCAGCAATCGACGGATGCGAAGAGCGAAAAAATTGAATCCAAGCAGCAGGATCGATATCTGTTTTCGATTGCCTAGCTAAATTCAGATAACTTTCTCTAGCAGGCTCAAGATTCTCAGTATGACGAATAGCATATTGATCAGCAGCGGTTTCCATTTGGCGAGATACGTATTGCACCAATGGTTGACTAAGCATCATTAACAACACGGTGACCAGAAGCAATTTTGTAACAGTCAAAAAACTGGGCGATTGTTTTCGTTCACGTAACCAGCGTCTGCCTATCCGTTGTAAGATAAGCAGCAATACAAGACTGAGCAGTACATAAAGACCGACACCGATATAGACATGTTGAAATAAATAATGAGCGACTTCATGCGCCAATATAAACAAAATTTCTTGATTTTCCATCCCATGTATCGTCGTATCCCATATAACAATTCGAGCGTGATCAAACAATCCAGTCACATAAGCATTATAAGTAGATACTTTCTCACTTTTTTCAACGACAAATAAATCAACATCTTCTAGCCCTGCACGTTCCGTTAACTGTTCAATATTCTCTCGTAAAGCACCTTGTTCTAACTGAGAAAAATCATCAAACAGCGGATCAATCCAAATCGGTTGTACATAAACGACAAATATGACAACAGGTATCGATAATCCCCATAACACAAGTCCCCACCATTTTGGGAATTGTTTGATCACCTTTTGCGCGATATAAACCACTACGAATAAGGCCAGCCACAACAGAAAACTACTTTGTAACATATCCCAAAACCATGATCCAAACGCTTGTGTGCGTACACCTTCTTCTCGAGATATGAAATACCACAAGATACGAAATGGCCAATGAAAGAAATTATTCACGATGATCACAAGCGTTACGTAGGCGATCACACGTACAAATGGTAACTGAAATCGCTCGACCCATTCGATAAAAGTAGGTTGTTTTATAAACAAATAGAACACGAGCAATTCGAGTGGCCACATGGCAAAATAAAATGCATGCGATAACGCACCATAGCGCGTATCTCCAAGTGTTTCTAGCGGATAGAGCCAATAAAAATAGCCAAATAACAGCAAGCAATAACTCACATACAACAACCAAATCTTCTTCATAAACCTCTTCCTATCTACGGAAAATCCTCTTACCGTTAAAGATAAGAGGATACGTATTAATACACGAGACTTAGAAAATCTTCTTTCGTAATCTTACCAAGGTAATGACTTACATCCACGTCTTCTAGAGTTTCGGCGATCGCCTCACGGTTGTATTTTACACCGACAAGTTTCTCTTCTAACTCATCGACATTACCAATGCCGAAGAAATCACCATAAATATTGCACTGTTCAATCATCCCTTTATGCACATCAAGGCGCACATCAACAAGACCACCATCAAATTTGTGTGAATGTTGCACGTTAAATTTCGGTGATTTGCCATAATTCCAGTCCCATTGCTGATAACGTTCTTTAGATAATTGATAAATATGATCCCAATCCTCATCAGTGAGTACATACTCTGAAACATCTTCTGTATGTTCGACTTCAAACACGTGACGTAAAATGTGTGCTTTAAGCTCTTCAATTGAAATGTTCTCTTCCAAAAACTCTGAGATGTTGGCTACACGACTACGAATCGATTTAATTCCTTTTGACTGAATTTTCTCAGTTTTTACATTCAATGATTTGACAACATTTTCAACTTCAGAATCAAACATTAACGTACCATGGCTAAACATACGCCCTTTTGAAGTAAATTGTGCATTACCAGAAATCTTACGTCCATCTGCTACTAAGTCATTACGCCCTTTTAATTCAGCAGGCACACCCAATGCTCGTAACGCATCAACCACTGGTTCAGTAAATTTCGCAAAATTTTGAAAGCTGTTTCCATCATCTTTCGTAATAAAACTAAAATTCAAATTCCCTTCGTCATGGTACACAGCACCACCGCCAGATAAACGCCGAACTACTTTAATTCCATTCTCATCAACAAAATCTGTGTTGATTTCTTCGACGGTATTCTGGTTTTTGCCAATAATAATCGATGGCTGATTAATATAAAACAACAAGTAAGTATCATCTTGTCCAAATTTATTTAATACATACTCTTCAATCGCTAAATTAATATGTGGATCTTTTACCCCTTTATTATCGATGAACTTCATCAAGCTACACTCCTTATGATACAGAATTGCCCAATGCCAAGTATAAAAGAAGAACCCTAAGAAAACAATAAAGATGACTAACAATTCTAAATTGTTGTAATACAAATACTTGATTTTTTCGTTTTGTTATAATACAATAGTTTACAACTCATTTTTAGGATAGAGGACATTTTTAGACTTTTTCTGTCCAAAATGGTGTGTAACATGCGGACGTGAGGCAGTCGCATAGGTAGTTTGTTCGAAAATTGCCTGTAAAACTGCCGTCACACCGCTAGTTAACATAAGTCTTTATCCCCTATATCTTTCGTTTCTTTCATCCTTCTTATCCTGCTGTATGAGGGTGATGAACATTCCCATCCAATTCATCAAGATATAGGAAAGACGTCGCAGCTAATTCCATTTAGCTGCTTTTTTTATTTTCTGAAGGTGGCTATCGTACATTTTGTTGATACGAGGATTTCTGAAAAACGCGCCATACTTTATTTTTTGAGGCTAACAGCTACTTCTCTTCCCTCCGTTTGACGCATATCCGCTTTTTCGAGGCTAACAGATGCTTCTCTTCCCTCTGTTTGAC
>NZ_APML01000083.1 GCF_000359605.1 Gracilibacillus halophilus YIM-C55.5 | reverse complement strand
TTCAGTTTTCAAAGATCAATGTCATCAAAGCGACAAATTGATTATAGCAAAAAGACAATAAATTGTCAAACATTGATGTTTGTTTTCATTATTTCTTTTTAACTGCTGTCTTTTTGACGCCGACTTCTAATAATACAGGTTCTATAATATATTGTCAATAAAAATATAAAATCTTTTATTTTTATGATGTTCAACACTTATTGATAATATAACTTCATCAGTAAAATTGAGATTCATTACTTGTTTCTGACTTTCATTCATCAATCAAATATATGCTTATTGTTTTTATTTAGTGATTTTTAGAAAAGAGTCAGTTATAATTTTTTAAGAACGATTATCTTCTCAAAGGATGAAATAATGTGAAACAGATTTATACTGATCTTATTCAATTTCGAGGTACACACTACGACTTTGGATATAAACAAGGGGAACATTTAAGGAATTCCTATTTAGTTGCTAATAGAAATAGGCAGTGGCAAATACGTAAACCACGGTTTCGTATTGGAGTAAAAGAAACAAAAGAGATTTTTCGATATTTCAATTCCTCTATATGGGAAGAACTTGAAGGGTTAAGAGATTCATTGAACTGGTCGATGGATCGGGTGCTACTTGAATTTGGAGGATATCGATTAAATATACAACGTTCAGGATGTTCGATTTTTGTCGGCAATCACTATATGATACGTAATTACGATTATCATCCCAAAACCTACGACGGACGATATGTTGTATTTCAACCAACAGATAACGGCTATGCTTCTATCGGTGTGAGTCAGCGAGTAACTGGTCGTTCAGATGGCATGAACGAAAAGGGGTTAGCACTCGGATATACTTTTATCAATCGGAAACGTCCTGGAAATGGTTTTGTTTGTCATATGGTCGGCCGCTTAGTATTAGAAAATTGCAAAAACGTCGATGAAGCTGCCATGTTGTTAAAAGAAATCCCCCATCGCGGGTCATTCAGTTATGTACTAAGCGATGCTCATAGTGAGAAGGCTACGATTGTCGAAACCTCACCAAGAGGTGTCAAATTGAGAAGTGGCAATGTTTGTACCAACCATTTTGAATACTTAACAAGCGAAAACCGGCATTTCTTAAAAGATTCCTATCATCGACTATCAAAAATGGAACAAACACCATACATCAACATTTCTAGAGACGAAGCATTCCAATTACTCAACAGCTCGCAATATGGTATTTTCTCCACCCAATATCATAATTGGGCGGGTACCATACATACTTCAGCATATTGTTCCGACCAATTAAAAACGTGGTTCACTTTAGGAAGCGACCAGGAACCGGCGATGTTCGACTTTGGCAATTGGCTACAAGGACACCCATTTACGACTACCAAAATAACTGGTGAAATTGAAACAGATATCCCTTTCTTGCACATGGAAAAAGCTGACTGGTTTCATAATACATAAACCATTTTTCGATATTTAAAAAGTGCCTGTAATCAATGACAACCATTGATTACAGCACTTACTTTAATTTGCCACGATATTTACCAGTTTTTCAGGTACTACAATTACTTTTCGAATTGTTTTTCCTTCAATACGTTCTTTAATTGCTTCTTGTTCTAATGCCAATCGCTCAATTTCTTCTTTAGAAGCATTTCGATCAACCGTCATTTTCGCTCGCACTTTCCCCATAATTTGAATGACAATTTCAACTTCATCTTGCACTAATTTCGCTTCATCAAATGTCGGCCATGATTCATAAGCAATGGTATCGTCATGACCGAGTAATTGCCATATTTCTTCACAAATATGCGGAGCAACGGTCGATAAAAGCTTAACAAAGCCTTCTGCATATGATTGCGGAATTTGCGTCGCTTTATATGCTTGATTGATAAACACCATCATTTGAGAAATCCCAGTATTGAAACGAAGCTCTTCAAAGTTTTCTGTGACGATTTTCACTGTCTCATGATAAGCTTTTTCTAACTCTTCTTCTGGAGCATCGGCAGTGATTTTATCAGTTAACTTACCTTCATCGGTAACATATAAACGCCATACACGTTCTAAAAACCTTCTAGCACCATCAAGACCACTAGTAGACCACGCGACAGATGCATCTAACGGCCCCATAAACATTTCATATAATCGTAGTGTATCTGCCCCATGTGTTTTCACGATTTCATCAGGGTTTACGACATTGCCCTTTGATTTACTCATTTTTTCATTGTTTTCACCAAGAATCATTCCTTGGTTAAACAGTTTCTGGAACGGCTCTTTCGTCGGTACGACCCCAATATCATATAAAAACTTGTGCCAAAAGCGTGCATAAAGCAAGTGAAGTACAGCGTGTTCTGCACCACCGATATAGACGTCAACCGGCAACCATTTTTTCAATTGTTCATAATCAGCTAACTTCTCTGGATTATGCGGGTCGATGTAGCGCAAGAAGTACCAGCAGCTTCCTGCCCACTGTGGCATCGTATTTGTTTCTCGACGACCTTTCATACCTGTTTCAGGATCTACTACATGTACCCACTCATCCATGTTCGCAAGCGGGGACTCACCATTTCCAGATGTTTTAATTTCTGTTGTCTTTGGAAGTTCAAGTGGTAATTCGTCCTCTGGTACAGGAGTCATTGTCCCATCTTCCCAATGAATCACTGGAATCGGTTCACCCCAGTATCGTTGACGACTAAATAACCAATCACGTAATCGATACGTTACTTTTTTCTGACCTTTACCTTCTGCTTCTAGCCAATCAATGGCTTTATCGATCGCTTCTTGCTTATTTAATCCATTCAAAAAGCCTGAATTAATATGCGGACCATCGCCAGTAAAGGCTTCTTTCTCTACATCGCCACCTTCAAGCACTGGCACTATATCTAAATGAAAAGTTTTCGCAAATTCATAATCACGTTCATCATGTGCGGGAACAGCCATAATCGCACCAGAACCATAAGACATCAGTACATAATCGGCAATCCAAATCGGTAACTTGGCACCATTAATCGGATTGATAGCGTATGCTCCTGTAAACACACCCGTCTTCTCTTTTGCTAAATCCGTTCGTTCTAAATCACTTTTCACTTGAACTTCTTGTAAATATTGATCAACCGCATCCTTTTGCTCATCGGTTACAATCTGATCAACTAACGGATGTTCTGGCGCAAACACGGCATACGTAGCTCCGAACAACGTGTCTGGTCGTGTCGTAAATGCTTGGAAAGTCTTATCAGAATCCGCAACATCAAATGTAACTTCAGCACCTTCTGAACGACCGATCCAATTTCGTTGCATATCCTTTATACTTTCTGGCCAATCTAACTCATCTAAATCTTCTAATAGACGATCAGCATAAGCCGTAATTTTCAACATCCATTGTTTCATCGGTTTCCGCTCGACCGGATGACCGCCTCTCTCACTTTTCCCATCAATGACTTCCTCATTAGCCAATACCGTACCTAACGCTGGACACCAGTTTACTGGAACTTCATCAATATATGCGAGTCCCTTTTCATAAAGTTTTAGGAAAATCCATTGTGTCCACTTATAATAATTCGGATCGGTTGTATTTACCTCACGATCCCAGTCGTATGAAAAACCTAGTTCTTGAATTTGGCGTCTAAAGTTTTGAATATTTTGTTCGGTAAACTCTTTCGGATCATTTCCTGTATCCAACGCATATTGTTCAGCTGGTAACCCGAATGCATCCCATCCCATTGGGTGAAGAACCTCATATCCTTGCATCCGTTTCATTCGCGATAAAATATCTGTCGCAGTATAACCTTCTGGGTGTCCAACATGTAAACCCGCACCTGAAGGGTAAGGGAACATATCCAATGCATAAAACTTGTCCTTATTCGCATGGATATCAGTTTTAAATGTTTTATGATTCAACCAATGGTCACGCCACTTTTTTTCAATCTTTACGTGATCAAAAGCCATAATCCTTCCTCCTTTAGCTCCATTTTTCCATTCTATGTACGACAACCGCTTTAAACAAACATACGTTCTTGAAGTTAAAAAAATCTCTCCTGCCCCAAAATTCATGGGACGAGAGAGATTCCCGCGGTACCACCCAAATTTAGTGTATACTAAACACTCACTTCATCTCCTTAACGCGGATAACGGCAAAAGCTATTATATTCACTCCTGCAACATCAGAGGTGAGTTCATAAAGGTCAGGAGTGACTCACACCAACCGTCACCTCTCTTCACCTGATTGCTTTATTACTTAGCCTCATCATTGTTATTAGTTTTGATCATTTCAATATGTATAAGAATAGACTTGATGTTAGTTTAAAGAAATGTCTGATTTTTGTCAAGAAAGGAAGGAGATCTATAGCTCGAACTTTTCAGGGCACTATTCTTCCCATACATACACTCTTGCTTCATACGGATGAAGAGAAATCGGATGACGGGTATTTTGTTCCTCACTGTAATTAGATAACACCAACTTTAACTCCTTTGTTTGTAAGTTTTCCGGCAAAGTAATACTTGTTGATTGAGCAAACATATTGGAAATAATAATAGCACCTTTCCTCCCTAATGTACGCGTATAAGCATAAACAAAATCATGCGCTTCTTCAATCAACTGATAACTCCCATACACAAACACATCGTGCATTTTGCGTAATCGTATCATTGCTTTGTAATAATGATAAATCGAATCTGTTCGTTGTATTTGCTCGTCCACATTCACTCGTCTGAAATTTGGATTTACTTTCATCCACGGAGTAGCATGACTGAACCCTGCCTGAATGTTATCATTCCACTGCATCGGTGTTCGTGAATTATCACGCCCATTCTTCCATATTTCCTGCATAATTTCCTCATGACTTCTACCTTCCGATCGTTCTTGATGATATTTATTCCGAATCGCAACATCATTATAGTCATCAATGGAATCAAATTGTACGTTTGTCATTCCAATTTCCTGACCTTGATAAATAAATGGCGTTCCTTGCATGAAAAAAAACATGGTTGCTAATGACTTCGCTGATGCTTCCCAATAAGCACCATCATCTCCCCAAGTAGATACAGAGCGTGGTTGATCATGATTTTCTAAAAATAACGCATTCCATCCCACTTGATCTAATGTATACTGCCATTTGGAAAGCGTCTGTTTTAATGAATGAATATCCAATCCACCAGTATCACTGAACTTCCAAAGACCTAAATGCTCAAATTGAAAAATCATATCAAAATAACCGTCCGTTTCACCAACCCACTGTTCCGCCTGCTCAACGGACACTCCGTTCGCTTCTGCCACTGTCATCACATCATAATGGTTAATGGTGTGATCGACAAATTCTTGTAAAAAATATTCAATGCCTGGACGATTCATATGTCCCGCAAAAGAGGGAACATATCGTTTTTGATCGGGATTTGGCATATTCGGTAAACCTGGTTCTTTTTTTATATGTGATATCGCATCAATACGAAAACCATCAATCCCTTTATCCAACCACCAATTAACGATTTTATACAAATCATTTCTAACAGCTTCATTTTCCCAATTCAAATCAGGTTGCTTAGCTGAAAAAACGTGTAAATAATATTCATTTGTCTTTTCATCATACTGCCAAGCAGAACCGCCAAAAATCGACTCCCAATTATTAGGCTCAGCTCCATCTTCACTCGAACGCCATATGTAATAATCGCGATATGGATTACGAGCTGAAGACTTCGATTCAATAAACCAAGGATGTTCATCAGACGTATGATTTAATACTAAATCCATAATGAGTTTCATTCCACGTCGATGAACTTCTCGCAACAGTTGATCAAAATCTTCCATCGTGCCAAATTCCGACAACACCTTTTGATAATCACTAATATCATATCCATTATCATCATTAGGCGATTGGTAAATCGGGCAAATCCAAATGACATCAATACCTAAATCAGATAAGTAATTTAATTTTTGAATAATACCTTGTATATCACCTATTCCATCGCCGTTAGAATCCATAAAACTCCGCGGATAAATTTGATAAGCAACCGCTTCTTTCCACCATTTCCGTATCATGCTCGTAACCCCTTTCAGCCATTATAGATGCCTTTCTTATGTCACACCTAACAATTAATGCAATCGATTGCGCATACATTTATATTAACATTTGATTTTATTGTGTCAATAATACTTGTTAAATTTATTATTATTATAGAAAACGTTTGCGCTATATTCATTTTATCGTAAGCGCACTTTAATACTGACGAGCTCGAAAGATACCATAAAAAAAAGACGAGTGCTATCTCTCTGCACTCGACTAAACATTCACATTCGTTATTAAGATTTTAACAAAATTGACTTAAGCACGTTGTTTATCCTTCTTGATCTGTTTACTTCGTAATTGTCCACAAGCAGCATCAATATCCGTTCCATGTTCGACACGCACACCACATTGAATGCCATTTTCTAAGAGAATTTGATAGAACTTCAAAATCGACCGTTTTTCACTACGGCTGTATTGATTGTGCTCATCGACAGGGTTATACGGTATTAAATTAACATAGGATAAATGTTTTTTATCTTTCAACAATTCCACTAATTCTTTCGCCTCTTTTTCATGATCATTGACGTCTTTTAATAAAATATATTCAAACGTGATTCGTCTATTGGTCTTCTCTAGATAATAATCAATGGCAGGCATTAATTTTTCTAATGGAAATGCTTTATTAATCTTCATAATTTTCGTACGCAATTCATTATTCGGCGCATGAAGTGACAAGGCTAGATTAACTTGTAAATTTTCATCAGCGAAATCATAAATCTGCTTAGCTAAGCCACTTGTTGAAACAGTAATATGACGCGCACCAATGGATAAACCTTCTTGATCATTGACAATACGCAAGAAGCTCATCGTATGATCATAGTTATCGAAAGGTTCACCAATTCCCATGACAACGATATGGCTGACTCGTTCTCCCTTACCTTTTTCGTCCATATGCTTTTGGACATTCATGATTTGTTCTACGATCTCACCACTCGTTAGGTCTCGATTCTTTGTTAATAATCCACTAGCACAGAACGAACAACCAATATTACAACCAACTTGTGTTGTCACACAAACAGAGTGGCCGTATGAAAATTCCATCAAAACCGTTTCGATTAAGTTACCATCTGCTAATTTAAATAAGAACTTAATCGTACCATCTTCAGATTCTTGCTTAATTTCTTCCGTTAGACTTCCCATAACGAAATGATCTTCCAATAACTGAATCGTTTCTTTATTTAAATTATACATATCTGAAAAGTGATCTACTCTTTTTTTATATAACCAGTTCCAAATTTGTTTCGCACGGAACTTTTTTTGTCCCTGTTCTTCAATCCATTCAACAAGTTCGTTAAATGTCAGTCCATATATTGAACGTTTCTCCATGATTGAACCCCATTTCGGTTAATATGTGATTCCATTATTACATCATAAAATGTTTTCCCCTTGAATTCAAGAGCTGTAATTGAATTTGTGATAGTCCAACGCCATATGCGAGACGAATAAGATGATCCCAATCCCCCAACAAATAAGAGCAGGGTACACAAATGCTTGTGCCAATTTGGTTAAAAAAGGTAAATGTAGCGCTTTTGCCAATTGATAGGTTGACGCACTATACATAGCAAGAGGAAAAACCATCCCCCACATCTTTAGATCATACATAAATGGATAGCGGTGAATCACGTAACGCCATATCATTAAGATGATTAATAACGGAATCCACCAACTGCCAGCTACCCAGAAGAATAAAGTAATACCTTTTAAAAATGGCAACAGCTCATTCATCCAATCCCAGTAACTTGCACGCATAATCATGATCGAACCTGCCAAAGTCGAAATCGCCATAGCCCCCATATTAATCCAATATAGAGGTGTTAACGCATGATAAGATAATGAGGCAAAGATTAAACGATATAATATAAGTGTAATTAAGCTGAGATAAAGCATACAACCTAATAAATACATAACCAATGAAGTAAAATAAACACTAGATAGCAGTGCATCATTCTCTATATAAGGAATAAGCAATGCCCCTAATACGGCGATGGATTGTGTAGCCACTACTGCAATGAGCCAACCTCCGTGAATTCCTTGCGCTAAAGTTGGCTTATCTGACCGTATCGTTACAGCTGTAAAAAATGTATACATAATGAGGAACCAGAACAATATGGATATCACCCATAACGTGATGGCTACATCAATATTTCCCTGAAGAAATATACATTCACTTCCTACAATATTTGTTCCTGCAATTAAAGTAAAAAAGTTAGGGCCATGCCAGTGACTTGTTAAATCATAAATAAGTTCTCTCGTAAAAAAGATGAGTCGAATAACCGTAAATAGCGCCAGAACAATATAAAAACTGATATTCAAATAAAATAAACATAGACTCATCACATTCCAGCCCATCAGATGTAAACTGATTGATAACGCCCCAGTAGCCATGACTAAAGCAAAATAACCAGCATTCAAATGTTGTAACTTTGCTTGAATAAATGTCAAAATCCTCACTCCAAACTCGTAGGCCAACCATAAGTATAAATAAATTGAAACAAAAATGCGAACCTTATTTATTCATAAAACGAATCATTAGAACAGTGAATTTTTTTTAGTAATACACTTGACTCTTTCCTTAATACACGATATAATAAAGTTGCTATTTTGTTCGATGACACCTTCAAGTGGTAAACTAAAGTTTTCGTTTTGAGGCAAGAGCAAGAATAGTAATACATTGAAATGTGCGTCATGCACAAGGAGGAAAAGAAATATGGTACAAGGTACAGTAAAATGGTTTAACTCAGAAAAAGGATTTGGCTTTATCGAGGTAGAAGGACAAGACGATGTATTTGTTCACTTCTCTGCCATTCAAGAAGAAGGCTTTAAAACACTTGAAGACGGTCAACAAGTTAGTTTCGATATTGAGCAAGGAAACCGCGGTCCACAAGCTGCAAACGTTGAGAAAAACTAAAAACCTTATTGAAAGCAGTGATGATACAAAATCATCACTGCTTTTTTACATCCTTTTCTAATTGCTCTTTTAAAATGACGACATGATTATATGTCATTTCTTTTGTAGCAAAAACAAGTGTAATATTGCCATTATATTTGTCATAGTAAGACTTTAAAGTTGCAAAGGCTTCTTTCTTTTCGGCATCATGTTCTAATTCTTCAAGATATTTTTCTTTAAACACGTGAAACTTATTGGGGTCATGACCGAACCATTTCCGTAATGAAGGGGATGGTCCAATTTCTTTTAACCAAACATCTAACTGAGCTCGTTCCTTTGACACCCCCCGTGGCCACACCCGATCGACTAATATACGGCATTGATCTGAATGCTGCGTTTCTTCATACACCCGCTTTACCTTCATAACGATCACTCCTAATCAAGCAAAATATTCGATGATTCTTAATAATAAGCGTATCATTTTTTATAACCTATTAGCTATTAAAGGAGTGACAACTATTGAGTCAAACACTCACAAATACAACCTTATCCGTTTTAGATTTAGCCCCTGTTCTTGAGGGAGCAGACGCGAGTCAATCATTTCAAAACAGTGTCGATTTGGCCCAGCACGTGGAAAAATGGGGATTTCATCGCTACTGGCTGGCCGAACACCACAATATGCCCGGCATTGCTAGCTCAGCTACTTCGATTGTGATCAATCATATCGCTAGCCAAACAAGTACTATTCGCGTGGGGTCAGGTGGGATTATGCTTCCCAATCATGCACCGCTTGTGATTGCTGAACAATTCGGTACATTAGAATCAATACATCCAAACCGCATTGATTTAGGATTAGGTAGAGCACCTGGCAGCAACCATGAGACAGCTTATGCCTTACGTCGAACATTAAATAGCTCTCCTGAAGATTTTCCCAATCAGGTGGAAGAATTAGAAAATTATTTTGCAGGTGAAGCTAGAGTTAAGGCCATACCAGGTACTGGTGCTCATGTACCACTTTGGTTATTAGGATCAAGTGACTTTAGTGCAAGACTTGCCGCCAAAAAAGGATTACCGTTCTCATTTGCTAGTCATTTTTCACCAGATTACACTGTCCCAGCTCTTCAATTATATCGCGAGCGGTTTCAACCTTCAGAACAATTACAAAAGCCCTACGCCATGGTCGGTGTGAACGTGATTGCAGCTGAAACGACAGAAAAAGCCAAATGGTTGGCTACCTCTCAACAGCAACAATTTTTAAGTTTAGTAAGAGGAGCACCATCTAAATTGCAACCGCCTATTGATGATATTGATAATGAGTGGACACTTTATGAAAGAGCGTCAGTCGAAAAGTCAATGAACAGTAAATCAACCATTGTAGGAGATCCTGAAACCGTTAAAGAAAAATTAGAGGCATTTATTGAAGAGACAAACGCAGATGAAGTGATTATTAATTCCCAAATATATGACCATAACGAACGGATCAACTCTTATCGAATCATTGCTGATATGCTCGGGTCAGACGAATAAAAGTTAAATACTATTAATACGTACACTCAATGTCTTTTCACACACTCTCCGTTTCCTTTTCAGTCAATGCATGATAACATACATAAGTAACTAGACACGGTAGGAAAAGGACGGATTCAATGAATAATAAACAAACACACAGGCCATTCGTCTTAATCGCACTTATTTTATCCATGTTTATGGCTGCCGTTGAGGGAACAATTGTGGCAACAGCCATGCCTAACATCGTAGCAGATTTAGGCGGTTTTTCCCTATATAGTTGGGTCTTTTCAAGTTTCTTATTAATGCAAGCTGTGACGACAATGATTTACGGAAAGCTGGCTGATCTCTACGGGAGAAAACCAGTTTTCATTACCGGTGTTGTTATTTTTTTAATTGGTTCATTATTATGCGGTATGGCTCCGACAATGGGGACATTAGTTATTTTTCGCTTAATCCAAGGCTTAGGTGCTGGGGCGATCCATCCGATTGTTACTACAATAGTAGGAGATCTGTACACCGTTGAAGAGCGTGCCAAAATACAAGGATATTTATCAAGTGTGTGGGGGATTTCTTCTGTGATTGGCCCCCTTTTGGGCGGTATTATTGTCCAGTATATTGATTGGGCTTGGATCTTCTGGATGAATATACCGATTGGAGTCATTGGCATTTACGGTGTCAGTCGTTACTTTCATGAACGGGTCGATAAAGAAGCGAAATCCATTGATTACTTGGGAGCTAGCCTTTTTTTCATCTCGATTTCTGCTTTAATTATTGTATTTGTTCAAACAGGTTCACATTGGGAATGGCTGTCAACAAATACACTTATTTTCGTTGGTATTTTCATCATTGGCTTTATTGCTTTTTAATTACGGAAACACGAGTGACATCACCAATGATGCCACTGCATTTATGGAAGAATCGATTAATTGCTATCGCTAATATTGCGACGTTATTCGGTGGTATTATTATTTTAGGATTATCAAGTTTTCTGCCGACATATGTACAAGGGGTCATGCAAGAGTCAGCAATTGTTGCAGGATTTACATTAAGTACACTTTCCATCGGTTGGCCGATTGCTGCCACGGTTGCTGGTCATCTCATTTTAAAAATCGGTTATCGTTGGACGGCTTTATTTGGTGGCATTGCTTTATTCATTGGAACTTTTCTTTTCTTTTTATTAAACGCTAGTAAAGGACCTATCTATGCTGGATTCAGTTCATTTGTCATTGGAATTGGGATGGGACTTTCAAGCACCGCATTTATCGTAGCCATTCAAAATCATGTAAGTTGGCACAATCGAGGTGTAGCCACTTCATTACATATGTTCATGCGGATCATCGGTAGCTCTGTTGGCGCTGCATTTTTGGGTGGTTTATTAAACATTCAGATGAATGCTTATTTTAAGGAACAAGGGCAACCATTAGAATTAGCGAGTACCGACCTTCTACTCAATGAAGGAATGAGAAAAACAATCTCAGCTGACAAGTTACAAACTATACAGGATGGATTGAATCACGCACTGGATACCGTTTATACGGGCTTGTTTTTCATCGGTATTTTATCATTTCTTTTGTTGTTATTTTTCCCAAAAGCAAAGCTTGCGAAAGCAGAAGATGCATAATCTTCTGCTTTCGTAATCGTTGAGAAGGTTCACGTTTCATCCAAATGTTCTATCTATTTCTTTGTAGCTTCTGAGAAAATCAAAACTTTTATATGTAAACCCTTACATTTATGGTATAATAAAAATAAGAATAGAAAAGGGTGACCAAATGGAGGGATATAAATGATTTTAAGTAACTTTATCTTGCATAAAGATATTCTTCTCATTCATGCTGATATTGATGATAATGACTACATTTTCACAGTGAAATGGCAGTCATTGGAAGAGGAAAAAGGTGGAGAATGGGAGCTGAAATCCTATATCAATAATTCCACTGGCGAAAAAGATTTGTCCAATGAACACATTCAAGCTTTTTTAAATCGAATCAATCCGCAATGGAATTGGGAAAAAGATAAAGAGCAAATCGAACAAGTGATTGAAGAAGACTAAAGCATTAGTCTTCTTCAATCGTTCAGGTTATTGCAGCTTTGCCGTCAATTCATCCGCTGTTTTTTCGAACCATTGAATATCTTTGTGGAGCTGTACGACTTTTCCAACGATAATCATCGATGGATTCGTAAATCTTTCTGATTGCTGTTGTATATTGATTAACGTATCGACTGTCGTTTTTTGCATGTCATATGTGCCCCAATGTATCACAGCAACAGGAGTGAATGCGTCCATTCCAGCTTCCATTAACCTGTCACATGTCGTATATAATTGCTTAATCCCCATATAAAAGCAAAGGGTATCTGTTGATTGAATGATACGTTTCCACTCATCAATCGATTTCGTACTGGGATTGGAACCATTCATAAAAGTAACAGAACCACTTAAGTCACGATGTGTTAATGGAATACCTGCATATGTCGCGGCACTACTAGCTGATGTCACACCAGGAATGACTTGATACGATACATTCGCATCTTCTAATAATAATGCTTCTTCACCACCACGCCCGAATATAAAAGGATCTCCTCCCTTTAATCGAGCAACCACGTTCCCTTGTTGAGCATAGTCCACCATCAACTGATTAATTTCTTCTTGCTTCTTTTGATGTTGACCAGGCTGTTTCCCGCAAAAAATACATTTTGCATCTTCTCTAGCGTGTTCTAATATTTCTGGATTGACTAAACGATCATATAAAATGATATCTGCTGATTCAATGGCCTTTGCCGCTTTAATTGTCAATAGCTCTTTATCTCCTGGACCTGCACCTACTAAATAGACACGACTCAAAGTTAAGCATCCCTTTCTATTATCTCTATATATTGTATTTATACTATAATTATTCCGATCGATAAAGTCAACTATATAATGAAAATTTATCATAGAAGAAGGCTGTTTTCGTAAACTTTGTTGTTTTAAGATGATTCGCTATCGGCGAATGCTTGCCGCGGGCACGGCCTCA
>NZ_APML01000082.1 GCF_000359605.1 Gracilibacillus halophilus YIM-C55.5 | reverse complement strand
TACTAAACAAACACCTTGTTTCATTAACGGGCGATAGAGTAGGCAATCAGTGATTGTTTAGAGATTTTTTAGTTTACGGGCAGTAATCTTTAATAAGGTTTTGGGTTTTTATATGAACTCAGTGTTAAGGAGGCTTATTTTTGTTTTTGCTATTACAACTTCTATTGATAATTTATCTTTTCATTTTTACTATCTATAGTTGGTTTGAATACAGAAGAGATATGAGGAAAGTAGAAGCAGAAGAAGAAATAAGAAATGTATTTGTTCGATTTCTTTTTGCAATTATTGCATTGGTTTTATCCATTTTAGTATTTATTTTTTAAAGTGAAAGGAGCTTTCTTTAGATAAGTGAGGTGTTAATATTAAATCGAAGAAAACATGGAAAAAGATATTGAATGCTTTAATTATATTAGGGGCTACATGCGTTTGTTACTTTTATTTTAAAGCTGATGCTGTAAATCCGAGTATACATGCACTCACAAAAGAAGAAGTTCAGTTGTTTACAGATTACCATTTAAGGATGGCACAATCTCAATTACTTTTTTTCATCCTTATTATAATTAGACTTGTATTAAATAAAAAATAATTTTCAACTATCGGGATGCTAGAGTTGAACAAGGCAATCAGTGATTGTCTTTTATTTTTCGAAAATACAGATGGAATATTATGTTATTATTGAATTAGAGATCTTGAGCTAACATAAAGCAGGGACGCTTTTTCACTAAAGAAGCAGTTATGTTTAATAAGAATATAAAATGTTGTTTAGGGGGATGGAGTAAATATGAGTAAAAAGAAATATTATTTTTTTGTAATGCCACCTATGCTCATAATCGGGTTATTTTTAATATTTTATCTACCAGCAAGCCGAAGACCATATGCTAATACCAATTATTTTTTGGATAATATATTATGTTTTGGTATTTATAGATAGGAGGATAAAGCAGAAATAGGTTAACTTTATTAACATCAGATTGAATGCCTTATTCAAGTAACGGGCATGAAGAGTTGAACAAGAGGTTTAAAATAGATACTGTAATCGTCCTTAAATTTGGACGATTATTTTGTTTGAACAAATTTATAAAAAATTTAAGCCAAATATGTCTTTGGTTTGTCTAATAAGTGTAAGACAAAAAAGAAAGGGTGAATACAATCATCAAATTAGTCAAAAAAGCTCAGAAAGGAAATGATAAGGACTTTTTAAAGCTTTTCGAACAATATGAAGAAGATATTTACCGAATTGCTTATGTATATGTCAGAAATAAAGATGATGCTTTAGATGTTGTTCAAGAAGTGGCTTATCAATCATTTAAAAAAATAGATACATTGAAAAAACCAGAGTATTTCAAAACGTGGTTAATGAAAATCACGATGAACTGTGCAACGAATGTAGTTAGGAAAAATAAGAAAGTTGTTCATCTAAAACCAGAATATGAAGAATTTATGGGAACAGAGAATGAGGATATTCCTCTTTCTTTAACACTACAAGACTTAATAGAAGAATTGGAAGAGGATGAAAAAAGCATAGTTTTACTAAGGTTTTATCATAATCATACATTTAAAGAAATATCGGAACTATCGGAGATACCACTTGGAACGGCAAAATCAATTCTTTATCGTGCATTAAATAAACTTCGCAATCAATTTAAGGAGGGCGATATTTGTGAACAATAAACTAAAACGAGAGTTACAAAAAATAGAAATCCCGAAGCAATTACATGAAAGAGCAAAAATGGGTGTTGATAAAGCAAAGTCAGAAAGACCAAAAAGAAAGGTCAAAAATCCATTAGTCGCAGCAGCAGTCGTTTCTTTGTTGGTTATTGGGTCGTTATTTACTTCACCAATACAAGCAGCATTGGAAGGGATTTTTGAGGTATCAAAATATGAAGAAAGCAGTAAACAAGAATCAATTTCTTTTGGAAGTGGAATTTCAGAAATAGGAGTTATGGGGCAAGAAGTATATACCTCTCTTAAAGAAATGGAAGAAACATATAATATGAACATTCCTTTTCCAGAAAAAATATGGGAAATCAACCCTCAATCAAATCAAGATAAGTTTAGAGTGGGTGTTGATGGAGATGGAGACTTTATTTCTTACAATTTTAATTTAGCCACAGAGGATAAAACACATGAACAAAGTTTTTCAATAAAAGCAACAAAGTCTTCTGAAGCAAAAGTTAATTTTCATGCAGAAACAGAAGATGGAACTGCTATCAACAAGGATATAACCATAAATGATACTAAAGCTAAATTATTTGGTGTTGATGAACTTGCTTACTCTATTTATATCGAGAAAAATGGTTGGAAATTCATCATAACTATGGTAGAGAAAAATGACGAGTTAAGAACCGAATTCACAAGAGAAAATGAGAAACAGTTAATTGAACTTGCCGAGAGTATTCAATAAATAATGATACAAAATTAAGCGATTCTTCAATTAGATAAATCGCTTAATCTAATATTCAACTATCGGGTGCTTTGTATTAAAAGAGGCAATTTGATGAGCGACAAAGAAACTCCTGAAAAGCAAAGAGAGAGATTAAGACAAGAGGAATTAAAGAAAAACCCTATTGGAATTATGAACGATGCTTATAAAAGAGGGAACAGTGGAAACCTTGTTGATTTAGTAGGCAGTTTAGGTTGGAAAGGTATAGGAATTCTTATTCTTGTAATTATAATTGGATTTGTTATTTTATCTCTTTTATTCAAGTAAAGGGTGCCTATCTTTGTGTAAAAGGTCGCTTTGTCGCCATCGAAGTAATGATAGTTGCCAAATAAATATTAAATTTTGTTAGTTAGTATTCAAATTTTGTAATCTATTTAATTGAGTGTAAATAGCGGATAACTTTATTTATCTAATTTGGTTTTTCTTTATCTCAGACAAGCAAAATGCACTTCATATCGCTTCATTAAATATTATTTTAAATCATGTGATTTCATTTTGTTCATTTCGATTTGTCTTTTATTATTTAGAGACTTTCTCCCTCTAACCCATTCTTCAATTAGAAGAAGAAGGCCGACTATGAGTAAAATGGTATACTTAACTGTACTATCAATTTGGTTTGTTATAATCATCCATGTCATAACTGCAACAAAACCTAAAGGCATTATGATTCCCCATAAAGGACTACTCCTTGTAGCCATAAAATATTGAATAGCCGTCATAATAAGAATAGCGATAAAAAGTGTGAAATCAGGCATATTATCCATTCCTTTCTTGTTTATACTTTTCTATAATTTGTTTTGCATCTTCTAAAGAGATACGCTCTTCAATAGCAAGCTGTTTAATGAAACTTGCTAAATTTTCTTCTTCCTGTTCATCATATATTTCTATCTTATGTATTAGCCTATCCATTCTTGTACGAACAGTAGGGTAAGACACATTATAAGATATAGCTAATTTTTTTAGTGACCCTGAATTCAAGACAAATTTTTTGATGAATTCCATATCTTCATCATCTAAAGATAATATCCAAGAAGGAACGTTTCCTTTATTCATTATCTAATCCCTCCTTTTGTAATTATTATACCACTACATTTAATTAAATTGAACATATTTCAATCAAAAATTTAATTAAATTCAAAAAAAATTAATTAAATTAATGGAATCTGTTATGTATTAGTGATATATTAATAACAGTTAAAGGTTTCCATATTAACTATAAACAAGGGGGATTTCTAATATGTTTCCAATAACTTTTAAAGAATTTAAAAGTTTATTTAAAAGTATTCGTTCCATAATTATTATAATTGTAATCTTTGGAACAACCTTAGGAATAGCAAAATTAGTAAGTAATTTTAAAGAGCAACTTGAACAATTTGGTTTGGGGGAGAATACTTATGCAGGTGGCGCAATGATTATGATTTTATTTGCAGGACACTTGTTTGTGGCAAGCTTATCTCACAATATAATAAACCAAGAAATAACCTCTCGAACCATTAGATTTATAGCCACCAAAACTTCTAGAAATAACATTATAATAGGTAAGTTCCTAGGAATAACTTTATTCTGGACGGTATGTTTGTTTATAAATTTCTTACTGATCATTCCATTCTCCAAAACTTTTTATTTTTCAGATTTTCTGCAATCCCTAATTTTTATATGCTACTTTATAGGTTTAACAATATTACTGTCTACAATTATATCGAGACCAGCTTTAACAATGTTTATTGGTATAACTTTATCTATCATAATGACCATTTTAGGTTTTTGGAGTATAGCATCTGATAATATTTATCTTAAAATTTATAGTTATTTAACCCCGTATTTCTATTATAGTCAGCAAAATTTAATTTACCCTTACTTAGTATTAATGTTTCCTATTCTGTTTTTGATATTAAGCCTACTAATTATGAGAAAGAGGGATTTATGATGTATGCTATTGAAACAAATAATTTAACTAAAACATACAGTGAAAATAAAGTCGTAAACCAGGTAAATTTAAAAGTCAAACAAGGTATTATTTTTGGTTTTCTAGGTAAAAATGGTGCTGGAAAGTCAACTTTTATAAATATGGTAACAGGATTAACAATCCCTACCGCAGGTCCTATACTTTACTTCCAAACAAGAACATTAATTTCAAAGAAAAACGCAATAAAGTTGGAGTACTGCCAGACTATTCTACATTTTACGAAGATCTAAATGCTTTAGATCATTTAAGATATTTCAGTAAAATATTAGGATTAAAATCAAGTAAAGAAAATTTGATTAAAATATTAAAAAGAGTAGAGTTAGAAGATGCAATATATCTAAAGACTAAGAAATTTTCATTTGGAATGAAAAAAAAGCTTGGTATCGCTCAAGCGTTGATCAATAATCCAGATATACTTTTTTTAGATGAACCTACATCTGGGGTAGACGCAAATGCAGTTTTAAATATCCATAAGATAATAAATGATATTGCCAAACACGGAACCACCATATTCTTAACGTCACATAATCTAGATGAAGTAGAGAAAATATGTGATGAAATTGCTATTATGGATAAAGGAGTTATAAGAGCCCAAGGTACTATGGAGCAACTGAAAAGCAACTACGACAAAAATATAACGGTGAACATTAAACATAGTATCTTACCACCTGATATATTGAAGATACTCAAGAAAGAGCTACATGCTATTGATTCAAATGTTCAATGGAACGGAAATACAACCAGCATAGTAGTTCCAAATGAAAATACTATAGCTAGGATAAATCGACTCTTTCTGGAGATGAATATTGACGTTTTTAGAATAGAAGTAGATGAACCTACATTAGAAGAAATATTCTTAAATACAGGGGGAAATAAACACAACTAACCTAAAACTAGTATATAGCGCAAAAGATCATCTATGATTAGTTATCATGGATGATCTTTTAGTTGTTTAAAAGTCTTAAGTTTTAGACATAATTTTATTAGTGCTATTTTTTTCTTTATTTTCTTCTTTACGTTGTTCAAAAGTTAGTATATAATTAAAAATACAAAAGTTAATTATCTTTTGAACAAAGGGGCGCAAAATTATGTTTATAGGTTATGCAAGGGTATCAACCGTAGGACAAGATTATGAAACGCAAAAAGAATTACTGGAAGGTGAAGGTTGCGAAAAACTTTTTGTTGAGAAAGTGACAGGAACAAGCACAAAGCAGCGTACAGCATTAAAGGACATGCTAGATCATGTTAGAGAGGACGACACCGTTGTTGTAACAAAAATTGATCGCTTAGCACGTTCGATTATTGATTTAAACAAGATTGTTAGTGACTTATCAGAAAAAGGGGTTAGTGTTCGTTTTTTAAGTGAAAATATGGAGTTTAAAGCAGGGGAAGGACAAAATTCCATGCAAACACTTCTGTTCAATGTATTAGGCAGCTTCGCACAGTTTGAGCGCGATTTAATTGTTGAACGTACCACAGAAGCAGAGAAAGAGCCAAAAAGCAGGGCAAGCACTTAGGCAGGCCGTCACAGCCTGAAAAGAATGTACAACGAGCATTAATGTTGTATCAGGAACGAAAAACAAACGGTATGAGTGTAACTGATATTACAAAAGCGACTGGTGTACCTAGATCAACAATTTATCATAAAGCAAGATCATTAAAATATGATCGCTTCAGAACTTGAAAGGGGGGTGATAATATGACAGAAGAAGAAAGGCAAGCAGTTAAAAAAGTTGTTGATTTAGCAAACAATGGAGATCAGGGCGCACAAAAAATAATTGATATGGTTAAGGATAATGCGAAACGTCAAACATTATAAAAAACACTAGAAAGGATGAGGTGTAATGCAACTTAATTGGATGGTTGAGCGTTACGGGATAACGAGGGATGTTTTGAATGTCATTAATTCATTAGTAGATGATGAAATTTACGATAAAGAGGATTGCGCTAGAAAGCTGTTACACATATTAAGAAAACACGACTTGATAGATGCTTCTATTCTAATTAATGAACTGGATAAAAACAAAAGCACAGCGGAAGCCAAAATAGGATAACAACCGCTGCACTAAAGACTATTAAATGTGAAAGGGGGTTACCAACTATAACCCCCTTTTTCACGTAATCATTATATCATTCATTATGAAAAACTTTAAAAATTTGCGACAAAAGTCGCGCATTATTACCAATCAAACTGATATATCAACGAATATGCGAACATACATACGAAAAAATCACCATATCAACATGTTTAGCTATTGTAAAAAGAAAAAAATAACGATAAAATACAATACATAGGAAAAAACATGAAGAAAGGAAAGCTAGCGTGTATTGTTTGGCGACAGTCCCGCTTTGCTTTCCCTCTAACCTAACAGAAACCGTATAAAATACAGTCTGTTATTTCTAATATAGTTTTTTTCGTGCGAAATATGCACATATAAAATAAAAAAACACCTTTACCATTGTAAAGCTTCTATATTAGAAATGATATAACATTATGTCACTTTAAGCAACATGTTTTGCTTACATTTTTATCATTTTTGCTTAATTTTATTCGCATTTTGTATAAAAATTGTTAGCTAAAAACGAACTAAAAGGCTGTAATATCAAGGTTTTGTTAAATACGAGGGAATTAAAAGGCTAGCTTCTCTTTCTTCAAAAAGAAGGGAGGGTTAGTCTTTTTGTTATGGCATTAGCACACAATCGATCATATCAACAAATAAATGATTGGGTAGATTTATGGTTTAATCCACACAAACAAGCTGGATATGTAGCAGTAACGCACGACTTTAGAAAACATCTTTTCTTTGGTTCTAATGATGTATCAAAGGTTATCAATTTTACAAAAGGAAAGAAAAAGCAGTTTATCAGTGTTAATGCTTTTGATGTGAATTGGAAAGAAAAAGAGTTTTCTAGAGAAACAATAAAACTTAAACAGATCAGAAACATAGCAATCGACATTGACCAGTACAAAGTAGGATTAACGATTGATGAAGCGTTAGACGAAATACAAGTTTTAATTTTAGATAAAAAGATACCTGAACCTAATTTAATTTTAACAAGTAGGGGTATACAAATATTTTATTCTATTGATCGTGGCGCTAGTCTGATATGGCATGGCTTGTTGGATATATTACAGAACAAATTATAAGTAAGTTGAATCATATTGGGGCTGATAGCAATGCTAAGGATATGAGCAGAGTTATGCGAGTACCTAATAGCATTAACGAGCGCAATAATACGCTGGTTAAGCCTTATATATGGAATGATGAAGCTTACACGCTTCAGGAGTTACAAAGTTATTGCAAACCTTTAGAAAACTTTGGAACACGTAAAAAAACTAAAACGAAAATAATACCGATTAACGCAAAAGTGTCGTTATTCTATAAAACTAACTATGCTAGATTGACAGATTTACGTAAATTATACGAATTACGACAAGGCGACTTTACAAGCATGAGAAACAAGGATAAGCTCCTTTTTGTAGAAGTTATTAAGATAACGGGCAGTTATGTGGAATAAGAAATTAGATGTTATTTAATTTTTTGGTGGGATATATTATGAAAAAGAAAAAAATTTTATCTTCAGTGCTAGTAATCTTCATATGCTAGTATCAGCACCCTCTGAAGAAAAACAAAATGATTGGATTGCTGAAACACATGATATTGAATGTGATAAATACTATAATCAGTGTCATAAAGATAATGAAAAGTCGACTTTATTTCTTCTCATTTCAGAACGACAATCATTTTTAATTCTTATGAAATAAACTTTAAGTGTGAAGATGGTAAACAGATAACATTTAGAATCCTTGGTATTTTTGGCAATCATTTCGAAATGAGTGATGGAAAGCTATGGCAGATACTAAATTAAACCTTTTTTCTTGTACGATCGGTTGGAGATTGTTCAATAAGACCAGTCGCTCGTTTAGAGTTGATGAAATAAGATTTGACTACGATTTAAAATATTATATTGAGAACAATAGGAAGTCTGAATTTTTCCATTAGAGCGAGACCCACAAAAGGAGCATTTCCGGTATCCACGCATGGATAGGTTGAACGAAGGAATCTACGCGCATTGACGCCGAGAGACATGGGAGGGTTTACCGCCATAAATGTGGAGATCCAGTTGTGCGATTATAACAAATTCCACTAAATTGAAATAAAAA
>NZ_APML01000081.1 GCF_000359605.1 Gracilibacillus halophilus YIM-C55.5 | reverse complement strand
GGACAAAAGAAGGAGCTAATGAAACCCCTCAATAATTTTCGGGGGAGATTCAGCAGATTTTAGTTTAGTGGATTTTTGTGCAGACGATTTTCTGCTTCGAACCTTCTTCTTATGGGGGAATAATCTCTGAACAATAAGATGGTTCTCTACCTCTATATAAACATTGATACTATTTCCCTCTTCTTGCATAAACTTTAAAAATAGTAAGATCAACTTCACTTTTTTCTTCAAAATTTGCATAGATTTATGTTTATATCGATGAACACGATCCAAATACTCGATATACTGAGTACAAACTTGAATCGAAAGTTTTTGCCACGCTTTTCCATGATAAAGATAAAAGTCAACAAGAATATTTTCATAAAACTTTTTCGTCTTGTTGTTTGACACACTCATTTGACCAATAAATTCTCGGATTAAATGATGATTGCTATCCCTTTTTGGAGATAAAGCCTGCTCATCTATTTTTTTTGCTGCTTCCAACTAAATACCTCCCTCAACAAAAAATAATTATCCATCAGAATTTTTAAACTGTGTTAAAATGATATTAATAAACTTTGAATGGTGGCTTAAACAAACAAGGAAAGGCACAAAAAAAATGCCTGGCATTATTTTGCCAGACATTTACAAAAATATTCGTGGAATCCCATTTCTACGAATATTTACTTTATCATACTAAAGGATGTTTCTAAAAACATCTCCAATTTTAAGGTTATGAAATGTTACTGAAAGGAGTGTTGTCATGATGTTTAATACTCAAATCAGCAAATTCATATTTCATCTTAACACACAAGTCTGGCAACTTAAACACTTTTTTATAAAATTTTTAGATGTTATTATCGTAACCTTAAAAGTGAGTAAAAAAACGGTTAGACTTAATTATGTCTAACCAAGAGAATGCTGCTAAGTAGTTTTATGATAGTACTTGGTGAATCGTATGACTAGACCAAGTTCAAAAAGCGGCATTATTCAACAAATAATAAACCGAGATATTACAGAGGAAGAACTGTTTCGAAAAATAACGGATAATAGAGGAAGAAGAATTTTAGATTTTCCTGAATTAACTAACCTAAAACAACACCCTTCCTTGCTAAAACAGTTCTTACTCACGTTATCTCTGGAGGGAAGATTTCGAATACTACTAGCAAGGGAAATGTTGGGGATGCCCCAAAACAGTTTTGTAATTAAATTCGGCCTTAATAAGAATATTATTCGAGCCTTACAGGGGCATTATAAGCTTGCAGGTGCAACAAATAAGGGTACTATTCGTGATATTATTAAAGAGGACCAACCAAAACTTGAAATATTGGCGACTTTATTTCTATTTACACGCATTCCTATAACGTGGATGCAACAAGAAAAGCCAATTATAACGCCATTTTGGTATCTATACCCTTTTGAAATTCTACTTGATGCCTATATGACTATAGACCAATTGCATCAATTTTTAAAGACAACTGAAGATCATGCCATTAATGAAGTTACGGTGCATACAAGACCTAATTTCCCTTATGTTTATGATGTGAGAGGCGTTATCTTAAACATTGATTCAGAACTTGTTTATTTAAAAACCTTATTTTATGAGGGCGGTGGCATTATTGTCGAGTTATTTAATGACAATCAGCTTAATACAATAATTAAGTTAAAAGACCTCTTATTCTCATACGGTCCTATTAATTTAGGATATTGTGAAACCGTAGTAGAGGGTCAATTTACTATGATGATTGTTGCTAAAAGTCGAGCGAATAAAATGCCTATTCCAAAAGAATTTAGACCATTTTAATTACTACTAAGGTTGGACTCATTTGAGTCCAACCTTTTAATGTGTTTCGAAGAAGATAAACCTCTTGTGAAAAGGAGGATGTTTATGAGAAAACAGGTTAAAAACCGACATGAATCTGAAAATGTAAGAAGAAAACACGCCTTAGACCTTATAGAAACATGGTTAAAAGAACATAAAAAACCCCAGTAATTATAAACAAAATATAACTGATGAGAAGAAATAACATTATATTTAATAAATGATTTATTATTAGGAGGCCTATATGCATGAGTAATAAAGAAAATAATAAATTTTCAACTTGGGATTCATTACCTGATACATTAACGGCACTTCACATTTCGCAATTTTTACAAATATCTAGAAGAAGAGTGTATGAACTATTTCACACGCACGTCGAAAAAGGCGGTATACCTAATTTTGAAATAGGTGCATCAAAAAGAGTTTCAAAAGAAGATTTTAAGAAATGGATTTCATTAAAAATGAAGGAGAAAAACGACGTCAACTCATAAATTAACGTTAATAATTAATTGATCATTGGTAATTTATTTAGGAATTTTAGTTAAGTCTGGATTAGTGTACATTGGAGCTTCTATATATATTCTACCGCAAAGACCAGTATTATGTATCACTCGGTAGTGTAAGTAAGAATACATACGGTTCTTGTTTACACAGTTTTTTAAGTTGATAGAAGTTGAGTATTAATAAGGAGCGACGTAATTTATATGGCAAAGCCAAAAAGAAATCCTTACTCCGAAGAATTAGCGAACAAAGTCATTAAAGATTATCAACCCGAATCCGAGAAAGACATGCAACATGCGTTAAAAGACATATTGGTCCAATGTTTGAGTCGATGTTAAAAGGAGAAATGACTCAACATTTAGGTTATGATTCGAATAACAAGAAACCCAAAGAAACGATAAAAAGACGGAATGGCTATGGAAAAACTGGTGAAGGGGTATTGGGTAACTCGAGTTCATCATAGATCTTATGAGCCAAAACTTGTCCCAAAAGGGATATTTCATACATCGGAGGTAAAATCATCTCTATGTACGGTCTCATCGAGATATCTCATCTACCATTGAAGATATTTATGGCTTCTCTGCCTCGCATGAAATAATCCCCGATACTACGGATACAGCACTTCTTGAGCTAGAAGATAGCAAAAAACCGTCCTTTGGGAAAGTTAAATGCTTGACAATACTAATATAAATTAATGTTGTTTAACTGCGTAGTAGTTTTGTATTACTTATTTTATGTCCCACTTCCCTTTACAGTCAGGGCATTTCCATTTCACAATTCGGTCTTTTTCTATATCTGAAATCCCTATTTTTCGAGTAAACTGTGTAGCATTATAAGATCCTTGTTGTTCTTCCGGTATAGGCTCTCCTCGCAAATCAGTATTACAAAGTGGACAATTCTCTTTACTGTTCTTCATCAAGTCATATCCTTTCATTTATTTGGCATTTCTCCTCATAAGAATTAGGGTTATGGTTTTACCACAATCGCGCCAAATGCAGGAAATCGTTTCCTATTGAATAGTATCGTTGTACTGCGTAATAAAAATTACATTATTCCCGTTCCAACTTCCTCTTTAATTCAATATCAACAATCTGACCTGCGTCAACTACATTTCCCCCAAAAATACCTCATTTTAACTGAGCGCCACTAAAAATGTCAATTAAAACCATAAGAATTTTTATACTTTAATATCTTCCCACATATACCTAACTTCTTTTAATTTAGAATATCTTAACTCTTCAATTATTGAGTCTAAATCCTTTGGAATACTAATCCCATTTTGAATTAGCTTATCATAATATTTTCTTATTAAAATTGATAAACTGTAAATAGTATCAATTAGCTCTCTGTTGGATTCATTAAATGACAAGTCCAATTTATCTATACTTTGCCTAAAAGCTTTAATGATTCCACTTCTATAGTGCTCTTGGATAAGAAGTGGATGATCAATTACAAATATCAATTTGGAGATAACCATACTACTTCTGGATAAATCAAAGTACTTCAATGAATTGATTAATTCAGTAAGGTGATTTGAAATTTTTATGTTCTTTACAGATTTTTTCTCAAACACCAATAAAAGATTAATTACATTCATTACCTGACCTAACTCATCCCTCTCGCCAATTACTGCTCTGTTCATAAGGTTATCAATATCCGCTTCAATGCTTTCAACTTTAGTTACTTTTTCTATGATATCTAAAGAGGAAGATGTAACATTATTGTCCTGTAAGAGGTTCTTAACATTCTCTACTTCAACAACTACATCTTCAGTATATACTTCAGACAAATATGCTTGAGCTGCAAGCATTGCAACAAAATCACCTAATCTAACAAACCTCTTTCTGCCTTTTTTTTCAGTACCGAAAAAATCATACTTCAATGTTAGTAATTTCTTTTCGTTATCCAAATACTCATAGATGTAGTTAATTATTTTTATAAAAAAATCACTTGTCCATGAAAACTCATATAAGACCTTTCCGTTTTTGCTAAAATCAGATATCCTTCTAAAGCATTCTATATATTCATCTATTCGAATATCAATTGTGGCTATCCCCGAAATTGATCCTTCTTTCACAGATCGAATAAATCGTGGATTTTCTAAAAAGTTCATATAAAGGTTCCCGAAATCAACATTATCGGGATAGGGTAAATTGTTCCATATCCAGACATAGAAGTTACTAGTTTTAGGGAATCCTAAATCATTTCTTTGTCCCCAAAGGGTTTCGGCAATTTTACTTTTATATTTACCAAGGGTAGCAACTGAATTTATTAAAATAACTTTGGTAATACCCTTATCTCTAGTTACTCCATCACTTGATTCAATTTCTTCAACAACTTTGTTGAAGACACCATCTGATATTTCAATATGATGGTCAATGTACGCATCAATATCTAAAAATTCGATTAGAAAATGGAATGGAATACTATCTGATGACAATAATTCATGAAGATAATGTGAGAGAATATCTGAACTCATTGAAAATCGAATTCTCCTGAAAAATTCTGTAAGTCTCCTTGAATCAATATCATCTATGTCATCTAGCAGCTTTCTCTGTTCTATTATTTTCTCGCTCAAGTTGATTACTTTATCATCCTCCATTACGATGGAGAACCTTGATAGAATATCATAGATAGTTTCTTGCGTAATAATTCGGTTCCTTCTATTAAAACTATCTTCATAATTAAATTTATCAACAAGCTTAAATAGCTGGTCAGAAATAGTTTCAATCCATTCTACATCCGATGATACTATCAATTCCCTTGTGAAGAATGCATTTATAATCTTCATATCATTGGTACGGATAATTGATGACCATTTCCAAGTTGGATTTGAACTTGTTGGAATTATCCCCTTTAAAGCTAATGCCAGTATTTCTTTATGATCACTAAAAGTATTCGGTAGACATAATAGATCCTGAAACATTACATATTTTAAAGGCTTAGATACAGCATCCTGTTCTTTTTTGGTTGCTGTCCCATAACTAACTTTGTATGTACCCGGATTGAAACCAGGTTTTTCACCCCTTGATTCATTGTAAGCAAGTAGAAGCGAATTACTGACATCATTTTTTATTTGGTTGTATATATTTCTTACGTTATAGTCATTTGAATAATACTCTTTATCCGAGAAACTATCATCAAAGGATTCACTCATTCCAGACATCAAAGATCTAGCACATAAGTTTAGATACCTTTTAGTGAAGCAGTTTTATGCTCAGAATACTTCTTCTGGGCCAGAGCCGCTGAAACTTTTCTTAATAGATCTTTTCCCTTTTCTTCTTCACCAATTTGCTTATATAAAAAAACCTTTTTTAACTGTATATCCAAGGACACACCATGATTAATTCTCTCAATTTCTTCAGCAGCTTGAGTGTAATCAAATGATGCAATAAGGAACTTGCATTTCTCTATTAGCAGTTCTTCTTTAGAATAGCCATCAAGATTCGATGATGCCTTCTCTATTTTTGACAACAAGTTATTATAATCTTGGTCCCTTCCATCTATCCGGTACATTTCCAATAAATAGAGAGCTACGTCAACCCATGATGTAAGAAGAGATTTTTCAGTTCTCAATTTCTCTTCATTAAATGCTTCTATCAAGGATTTCACTTTATTTGCTTCGGGATCCTCCAAAATTGAGTAACTTCGTCTCAATAAATACACAATCTTTGATAATGTATGAACTTGCTGGGCACTAGGTTCTAATTTAAGTAGTTCATTGAAGTGCTCTTTTAACGAATATATGAATCTATCTGTTTCTTGGGTACTTGGAAAAGCCAAGTACCCATTTGTCTTATCCTTCATCCTATATAAAAATTCTTCCATAATTTCAAAATACTCACCATCAATAGATTTGTGAAAATCTTGTTTAAGATGCAAGTTCTTATAAGGAACTGGTTCAAAGATTTTTTCTTTTTCTTGCCCATACTCAGTCAACTTATTTAAAAATGCTTCTAAAGCTTCATGATGTCCCACATTCGCTTTTTCATCGAACATATCCCCAATATCTATAATTGTAATGTTCTGGTTCTCAAGTGTCATTTTCTCGGCAGAACTCATGTTTTGAAATAAGCCAACTAAATAAATAGCAGGACAGTTTTCACCCATATTGTCTCTGAGCCACCCAAGCCAACTCAAAAAGTTTGGGTCATCTCCAGAGAATCCGATTAAACATAATTGTGTTTCAAGCATGGCTTGTTGTACTGTATTTACAAGTGGTGCATATTGAACTGGATAGGTACGATAATCCTCTTCACTTATAACGTAGTTTTTTGAACTATCGACACTACCGTGAAGTTTTATTATCCTTGGATGGGTGCTTCCTGGCAGATCATTTTGATTTGTTAGGATTTTATAGTTGAATTTTACGTTAATTTTATCGATTGTTCTTTCCAGTAAAGTATCGTAATTGGTGGTGAATACATCCCTCCAATTCAGTGAAAGGAGCTTCTTGTGCAGATCACCCGGAATGTACTTATCGTCATTGATGTTGCCTTCAATGAATTTGTTAAGTTTATTTCTTCCAAAAACAGATTTGTACTCTTCTGCTAGTTTCAATACATTTTTTCCTGATGTCTTCTTGATCTTTTGAATTTCCCAGTTTTTAATGTCTGCTTTATTTCTCGGTTTCTTATATAACACTTCAAACATTGATACTGCAAGTTCTTCCCAATTTGGTGCAGTTGCTTCATCATCAACTACATCAGCATTCTTTGAAAACCCTGCGCCTACCATGACTGACGCAGCACCATGCAATGCTGGATCATGAAGTCTTTTAGCGATATCTTCAATATATGAGTAAATCAATGTTCCGCTCAAACTATTGCCCCCCATTCCAATATATATTTTTTCCATTATCTAGTTTGACTACATTTTATCATATGGAATATACATGAACCACTTAACGTCGTTATAATTTCTTGTACGAAACTACTTCCTGCTTTAAATCGCAAGAGGGGCTTAGTCTTATATATGAAATCTATACTTAAATGTCCAGTATATAAACTAGCAAACACAGTAACCATAACATTTCTAGCGGATTGTATATTTCAAAGTGTTTTTTCTCTTTATATTGTTTTCAAACATAATTTAAATTGAATTATCCTAAAAACTAGACATTTGACTCTTACTGCGCAGCAAAGTCGATCCGAATTATGGAAGAAGAATCAACAAGTTAGTGAAGTTTTTCTTCTACTTGTTTTAATTTAGAGGTGTTAGATATGAAAGGACGATTACACTGACTGCAATCGTCCTTAGATGGGTTTATCTATTAACAGTATATTTGTACTGTGCAGCAATCAATGATAATTTACTATCTTAACAGAATAGTAGCACCTTTATTATCGATGAATACCTTATAAGAAAATTTTATACTTGTTTTCGTATAAATAAAGAAGCACTAGCACCTCTATTACCTATCTCTTCAAGTTGATAATTAAGTTGATCCAAAAGATAGCTATCTAGTCTGGACTGTAATTGATTTTTTGCATCGTTACTACCATTTGTATAGTTCTTTGCTTCTATTATATAAGAGAACACTTCTTTTCCTTTATTTGGAAAAAATATAATACCATCTAATTCACAACAGTATTTAGACTTATTTGGCTTTCTGATTTTAGTTGCTCCTAGAAAAACAATGACTAATCCCCTATAATTTAACGATCTAACCTTATTTAATGTGACTTTTAGTTCATGGATTAAATCCTTGCTAATATTCTTATTTTCCCGTTTTATTTTATCAATATAATCTTCTATTTGTTCTGAGATGTTCACACTTCCTCTCCCAATAAATACTGGAAGTCCATCTTTATTACTGTTAATTGGATTTTCTAACACATATTCTTTTTCTGTCCCAAAGGTGTATCCTAAAAGATATTTTAATAATTTTGACTTTAATCGATCCTCTTCAGACTGATGTTTTATTTCATAGTTGTTTTCTTTCAGCTCATAATTAAAAGTAATAACTTGATTAACTACCTTTAAGGCAGTTTGAATTTTTTTTGAAGAACTAAGCTTATCATAAATTGAGAATACTAGTTTAAATGATTTTCTTTTTGGAGGATAGCGGCCGAAACTAAACAATTATTATAACCTATAGATTGCATAGTGTTTTGCTCAAACTCCCATAGATCAAACGGAAATGCATTAGGGTTATATTCTACTTCGGAATAAGTAAGGTCTAATAAATGTTTTGTGTCCCAAGTTGGTGTAGTAAATAATAAATCTTTCGATCTCTGAAAAATCACATTAAGTTCACTGGGATTGTCATTATTAGGTTGTAACATTTCATTAATAACACTAATCTTATCAAATTTCACACTACTAGGGACTTTTTTTAGCTCGTTATAGATATCTAGCCCTCTATATGTAGAAACAAGCATAGAGTTAGGTTCTAGATATAAAGATGTTTCTAAAACACTGTTCATTTGCTCAAAAGCATGTTGAAAATTAGAATCTTTACTAATTATTGCCTCTTGATAATCACCTAAATTCAATAATATAGAGGATAAATCAAGATCAAAAGGTATTGGTGCATAATTAGAATCTAATAAAATATAAGAAATTCTTCTAATAACTTTATACACTTCCCAGTACTTTTTTAGATTATCACTTTCATTATCACTATTCATATATTTCAGAAGTAACTTTTTCAAAAAGTCAATAATCTCAGAAGCACCTTCAGCCCTACCATACCGTCCTAAAGAAAACAAAGCATTAATAAAATGAATTTCGTAGTAATTGTTATTTTTAATAATTTCATCTAATAGTACGCGTTCATTTTTTAATAATCCCTTTTTAATTCCTGTTTTTAATTCCCTTATATTTTTCTGAATCATATGCATCCACAACTTTGACGTAGCAAATGTGTCAGGAAAGTGTCCAATATTTGTTAACACTGCTAAACATTGTAATAGTTCAGCAGGGGTCGGAGTCTCATCCATGCTCTCTAATTTTAAACCTTCACAATTATTAATATTACTATTAAGGCCAATGCCTTTTGCATTATTTTTTATTTGGTCGATTAAAGTCCATTGAAGAAAAATATATTCATACCTAGTATGATGTGCGCCTTTTAATAAATATTGCAAAGCTCCCAATTGCTTTGTTGAATGAAATTTCGAGCTATAATTATATTTACTTAAAAAATTATATACTTTAATAGTATGTGGATACATAAACGTTCTCAGAATCCCTTGACCGCTGATATTATAGCTAATTCCTTGCGCTTCCATATAACCTCTCCTTATACAATGTAATTTACTGATATTAGGGTATGTCAACACTAAATCAAATTTTTAAAGGTTCATCAACTTGTTTTCAGTAGGTGTTAGATATTCTAATGATCCATGAATTCGTATATAATTAAACCAATGGACATAATCAAAAAGTTCAAGGTCAAGTTCTTGTTGGTTAGTAAAATAAGCCCCTTTAACGAACTCCATTTTATTCGAGTCGATGTAGATTGTATTTCACGGATGCAAAGGCACGTTGAACTAAGGCAGCACTTTTATGAGATCCCTCACTGTGACCCATTATTTCACGATTATATAAATCTACTAAAACGCAGCTATTTCTGACCAACTCTCACGTACGTTAAATCACTTACTACTACCTTAAGTTCTTGTTCCTGGTCAAACTCTCGATTAAGCGCATTTCCTACTTCTGACTCATTAGATGAAGATGTAGACGGCTTGAATTGAGCAATCGTATATGTTGAAACAAGTCCTTGTTCTTTCATGATTCGTCCAATTCGACGCCTGGAAACAATCCAACCTTTCTTTTTCAGTTCTACTTTGATTTTTCTTTGTCCATAATTATTTCAGCTTTTCTTGTGATATTATATCAACAAAATAGACACAGCGAATAGGGAGAAAGTTGTTTTCCCCTACCGCGCTTCGCTTGTTGGCCTCTCTGGTAGGAAAAGGGAGTCATCCTTTTTCCTACCAGAGAGGATAATATCTTCTACACAGCTGTATTGATTAAGCGCTTGTAATACTTCTTCTCATAGACAATTCGTGACATGTATTCATTTGTTGAATGAATGCGCTTGTAATTATAAAAGCTGACAATATACTCGAAAATACTTCTTTTTGCTTGATTTCTCGTTTTATAGTTTTCATGAAAAATCTGTTCTCTTTTCATGATACCGTGAAAGGATTCGATACAATCATTATCATAACAATTTCCCTTTCTGCTCATGCTTGTAATGATTCCATTCTCACGTAGTAGCTCTTGGTAATCATTAGAGGCATATTGGCTGCCTCGATCAGAATGATGAATCAACCCCTTTGCAGGTGGTTGTGTGACCATTGCTCGCTTTAAAGCTGTTATGACAAGTTCTTTTGTCATTCGTTCTCCCATAGCCCAACCAATAAGGCGGCGTGAATAAAGATCCATAATACAGGCTAAATATAACTATCCTTCGCTTGTCCAAATATAAGTGATGTCGCCTACCCAAACCTGTCCGGGGTGGTCAACTTTAAACTGTTGATTTAATAAGTTTGGGTAATAGGCAAATGATGCTTGGAATTCGTTGTTGCTTTATACTTTTTAACTGTTTTGGATCGAATTTGGTTCTCATTCATAATCCGTGTCACATTCTTTTGAGATACATTAATGCCCTGAGACTTCAATGTCTTAGTAATTTTAGGACTTCCATAGATCTTCCTTGATTCTAAATGAATATGTTTAATGCGTGCCGTAAGACGCTCTCGTCTCTTTTTCTGATCACCTTTTGGTCGGTAATAGCCACTTTTGGAAACACCTAATATTTCGCACATCTTCGCTACACGAAAGTCGTGTCGGTGCTTGTAGATGAAGTCATAGATTACTTCTGGTCTTTTGCGAAGATGCCCATAGCCATTTTTAAGATAGCATTTTCCTCTTTTAGATCACGGGATTCGTTTTTGTAGGTCATTTTCCATCTTTTTTTCAGGTTGTACATAGCCACTACCAACGAAGGTATCATCCTTACTTTGATTGTATTTCTTCACCCAATTATGAAGAATTTGTTCAGCTACATCTAATTCCCGTGCAACTTCCGCAATTCTCTTGCCGTCCTCCTTGACCACACGGACTGCTTGCAATTTTAACTCTTTATCATATGTTTTTCTCATTCTATGGACACTCCTTTAAAATTGTTAATTTCATTATACTTGAGATTCTCCCAATTTACCGTGTCCAATTTTTTGACTAACATCAATTTTATCACCGTTGGTGAAAACAAGACAATTCAAATAAATGTATTACTTTGTTTAAAGTTGGAAATAATGTATTGAAATAACTATGGTGAAGAGGTGGCAAGTAAAAATGAAAGGTCATGTTTATAGAAGAGGATGCATCTGCAAGAAAAGAAAGTGTACTTGTGGCTCTAAATATACCTTCGTAGTTGATATTGGGACTGATCCTAAAACTGGGAAAAGAAAACAAAAATCAAAAGGTGGCTTTAGAACAAAACAAGAAGCTGAAACTGCCTTAGCATCATTAATAAGTGATTTTCAGATGGGTACTTTTATAGAAGAATCTGATGATTTGTTTAAAGATTTTTCTCAAGAATGGCTAACTATATACTCCGAAACCAATATAGTAAAACCAGGAACTATTAGAATAAGACAGCATGAAATTAATAAGCTTCTTACTTATTTTGCACATTTAAAGATTAAAAATATTTCTAGAAATATTTATCAAAATGCCTTAAATGATTTAAAAGAACAAGGGTTCGCAGATAGCACTTTAAGTGGCGTTCATCGTACCGGAAAAATGATTTTTAGAAAAGCCATTGAAATGGAGAAAATTAAGAGGGATCCGACTGAATTTGCTTACCTTAAAAAAGATAAAAAATCTGTTGAAGATTTAGAGAATATGGAAATACCTAAATACTTAGAAAAAGAAGAGTTATATCTTTTTTTACAAACAGCCAAAGAAAAGGGATCATTTTTATATTACTTAATGTTTTTAACACTCTCTTATACCGGAATACGTGTAGGAGAATTAGTTGCACTTAAGTGGAAAGATGTTGATTTTAAAAATCATACCATAAAAATTACAAAGACTTATTATAACCCGAAAAACAACACTCTTAAGTATCAATTAGTACCACCGAAAACAAAAAACTCAAAACGTACTATTAGTATAGATGAAAAAGTAATTAATTGCTTAACAAAACATTGCTTAACAAAACATTTAGCTACACAAACTAAAGTTAAATTAAAAAAACGGAACATGTATTATGATAAAGACTTTATATTTGCAAAAGAGGAACATCACCCTGGGTATCCGATTTTAATCAAAGTTGTTGAAACTAGAATGAAGCGTTTATTAAAATTGGCAAGTCTAAACGAAGTTCTAACACCTCATTCACTAAGACATACTCATACATCTTTACTCGCTGAAGCACGAGTTAACTTAGAAATTATTATGGACAGATTAGGGCATTCTGATGATCAAACAACCAAAAATATATATTTACATGTAACAAGAGATATGAAAAAAGAGGCTT
>NZ_APML01000080.1 GCF_000359605.1 Gracilibacillus halophilus YIM-C55.5 | reverse complement strand
TTACTGGGAAATCCGCATCCTGCTCTTGCTAGATTTCCCGGTACTACACATTCTTCATTCTCCGTATAAAAAATAAACGCCCGGTTTCTCAACCGGACGTAACTTATATATCAATTATTCTTTCTTCGATAATTGAAAGGCTCGTTTAAAATCTTTCAGCGACGTCGATTTTCCATAAATTAACACTCCGCCTCGATAAACGCGTGCGCCAATGACAGCTAAAATGTAAATCGTCGCAATTAAAATCAGAATGCTTAAACCAACTTCCCAAATGGGTATATTCAGCATGCCTACACGCAAAAACATAGCCATTGGTGAGAAAAATGGTATAAAAGAAGAAATAGTCACGAGTTGTGAATTCGGCATACTTAAACCAAACATTGCGATGAAGAAAGCAACAATGATTAGTAACATGACAGGTGTCATAATTTGCGATACATCTTCTGTACGACTAACGAGTGAGCCAAGCATAGCTGACAACGTTGCATACAAAAAGTAACCTAATAAAAAGAAAACAATCGCATAAATAAACGTTGACACATTAGCTCCAGATAAACCGAAAAATTGAAAGAAACCATCCGCCATTTCACTCTGTTTTTGTTGAATCATGGTGTAGCCAAATCCTAAAAAGAGAACGATCTGTAGCAGACCAACCGATCCAATGGCTAAAATTTTGGCAAACATTTGACTGACGGGAGACGAGCTTGATATTAAAATTTCCATCACGCGGGACGTTTTTTCATTCGCAATGTCCGTTGCAATCATATTTCCATACATAATTACGGCCATATACAACAGAAACAAAATGACATAAACAAGCCCGCGGGCACTATTTAATTCTTCTTCCGTTTTTACAGACTCGCCATCATTCGTTTGAATAGCTCCGTCTCAAAATTCATGGGCTCATAGATCGATGCAACGACGTCTTGATCGAGTCCGGCTTGATTCGTTGCCATTGTTACTTTAATTTGTTCCAATTCGCTATTGAGCCGCGAAGGTATGGCTTGATTGGTTAAATCATCAGACAAATAGGTCGCTTGCGGTAAACCATTTTCACTTACGCTCACATCCAATATACCGACAAACTCGCCATTGTCCACCGCTTCTTGCGCTTCTTCTATAGATCCATCAAAGGATACCGTTTCAATTTCTGCTTCTGTTTCTTGCAGTCGATTCGTTAATTGATCAAAGATTTCCGTTTGTTCGGTCACAACAGCGACTTGATCTTTTGTGTCTTCACTATCAAAAAGCTTAATGATGGACTGAATATTGGCAAATAGTAAGATGATTCCTAAAAATAATACCGTCGTCCATATAAATGGTTTTGACTTCAATTTGGTTACAAAAGTATGAGAAAATACAGTCCAAAATTTATTCATACGATTCACCTGCCTTATCGATAAAGATATCATTTAAGCTCGGTTCATCCAGTTCAAATTTGCGCAAGAATCCTTTTCCTTGAACTTCTTGCAAAATGGATTGTGATACTTCTTCATTTTCAATCTGACAAAGCACACCATCTGTATAATATTTTGTTTGTACGACACCAGGTAACTGCTCGACGAACGATAAGTCAAAGTCTGCCTGAATCGAAAGGTTTTTCTTGCCAAACGAGCGTTTAATCTCACGCAAGTCACCATGTAAAATCGGCCTGCCATGTTGCATCATGCATAAGTGCTCACAGAGTTCTTCCACGTGATCCATTCGATGAGACGAAAACACGATGGATGTCCCTTGTTCCTTTAATTCAACGACCGCTTCTTTCATTATCTCGACATTCACTGGATCAAGTCCTGAAAATGGCTCATCCAAAATCAATAACTTCGGATTATGTATGACCGCAGAAATAAATTGGATTTTTTGTTGATTCCCTTTCGATAATTCTTCCACTTTTTTGTCTAGGTAATGAGGTACTTTCAACCGATCGAGCCAACTCGTTAAAGCATCGAGAGCATCTTTTTTGGTCATTCCTCGCAATTTACCTAAATAAACCAATTGTTCTTTAACTTTTTGCTTCGGATACAGCCCTCGCTCTTCTGGTAAATAACCGATTTCATCTGTTTTGTTGTAATCAATCTTTTCCCCATTCCACGTAATTGTACCTTGGGATTGATCCAACAAATTTAAAATCATACGAAATGTCGTTGTTTTCCCTGCACCATTTGCTCCTAAAAAGCCAAAAATGTGATTGGCAGGGATCTCAAGCGATAGCTGATCCACAGCTGTAAATGAACCAAATTTCTTTGTCACATGATCTAACTGTAACGTCATTTATTCTATTCCTCCATCCCTTTGCAGTACTCCTCTATTATATACGTACACATCAGAAAAAAGTTACAACAAATGAAATCTCACGAAAACATCGTTACAAGGCTAACAAAAATAAAGCTACAACATGACGTTGTAGCTAAGTTGAGTAGACTATCCTTGCTCTGATACGCCGTAAAGTTCTTCTAGTGGTTTCGTAATAATACGGCTAACTTCATTAATTAATTCATTTAGTCGTTGCTCTTCTTCCATTAATTTTGAAATATCTTCGTGTTGCTGTACTGTTTCAACGACTTTTTTCGCTTGTTCTACTTCTTCTTCCGTTATTTCTTCACCTTGCATTTGTTTTTGTTGCAATTCCATTTGTGTATTACGAAAGTCATCGAACATTTTTTTGGCATTGGGATCGTCCATCACTTTATCATAAGCATTTTTTAGATCCTGAAATTCATCACTTTCTTGAATTGCTTTTTCCAAATCATACGCGCTATCGTAGATGTTTGACATAAATTGTAAATCCTCCCAAAAGTTGATATAGCTATACGATAGTCACTTTTAACGCGAAAAGTAAGTCACCATGTATGCACTTTTTCTACTATAACAAAGATGATGATGTTAGCCAAACACAATATAAAAAATTCCTTGAATCAATCCAATGATCCCCCCTAAAAAAGCTCCTAAATAGGTGATTAAAGTGAATTCTTTTTTGGAGATCGTTAAGACGATTTGTTCGATTCGTTCGGTCGGAAACGAAGCTACTTGATGTTCGACCATTTTTTCAACTTCTAATCTGGCTAATAGTGTGGGCATTTGTTGTTGCAAACGATCGAGTATGACGTCTGCAAGCCTTGGAATCAAGTGACGTGTTACATGATTTTCCATCGGCTGAAGAAACTCCGAAATAGGTCTGTGAAACCATGAATCAATCGGTGCATACGTTTCAACGATATCTCCTACTTTTTGTTTGGCCTCATCACTCGTCATATACGTTTCCCATCTTTTCAATGGCGATTCGAAAAGGGCATTCATTTCCATTAACAGATTCCCGCGAATCCATTCATACCCTTCATCCGATTGAAGATACGTGCTGATCATCGTCTGCACTCGTTCTGCCATGTCTTCACTTGAGAACATCGAAAGAAACATATTACCAAAGAACCCTTTTGATTGAGCATATTGATCGATAATTTCAGCTAAACGCTGTTTGGTGGAATCACTTTCTGACATAGAAATCGCTCGGCTACGGACATAACGAATCCATGTTTCGGAAGATTTATCGAACGGGAAAAGGTCTTTTAAACGCTTGTCTTTATAATCATGAAAAAGATGCTGATATTGATCGACGGCCCACTTTCTCACTTGTTGTTGTACGTTCGATTGTGTCCATGGCAATTGGTATTTCTCCACTACATCAGCTAATGTCATATGGGTTTGCTTTAGCTGATGAAACAGATGAATCAATTGCTGTATCAACTGTTTTCGTATCACTGGTTCTTTCAACTTGCTTTGAAGACTTTCCGACGTAATCAGATGCGTCACTACAAGTTGTCCCAATTGCTTGGCCAATAAATCTCTTCGTTTCGGTATGACACCAGGTGTGAACGGAACTTTCCAACCACCGAGATATTTTGCTTCATATGGTCGAAATAACATCTTGATCGCTAGTGAATTGGTCACCCCACCAATGATTGCTCCGATCACTGTCATAACCAGTACGATCCATAAGCTATTCATCATCTATGCAACCTTTCTTTATGTATACTCATTTCCATCGTTTCATATGATGTATTATCTTAGAAAAAAAGGGTGTTGATCATGCAATTTTTTCAGGTTCACACATATACAAGTCCGAAACCACGCATGATACTGCCAAAATCGTTTCAGACAAAAAACGTCAATGTAACGACGATCCACTTCGGTAAACGACAAGTGGAAGCCACATGCTTATTTCACCAAGACGAAAATGATGCCATCTATTTATCGACTTCTGTGTTGCGTCACTTCAATCTTACACATCAAAACCAACTTTATGCTATCATTCGTGATCATTTGATGGAATTATTTTACCCTTTTGGTGTATTTACTGCTGGACTTGACCGTAAAGATTCTTTTTTTCACTCTCATCAACCGTTAATAAAAGAAATGATTCAAACGGGAAATGACCTTGGATTTCACACGTTCTTTTTCGGATATCAAGACGTTGATCCAGAAACAAATACAATTCATGGATTATCATGGGGCAACCAGCAATGGACAAGCGCTTTTTATCCAATACCCACTGCTATTTATAATCGAATTCCCAATCGAAAAGTCGAAACCCATTCCAAAGTACAAGCAACGAAAAAATTTTTACAAACACGTTCTCTCATGTTTAATCCTGACTTTTTCAACAAATGGCAGATCTATGATATCTTGATCAAACATGCAAAGAGCAATTATTTATTACCTTATACCATCTTACATCCTTCTATTGCGACTATACAAGAATGGGCAGATCAAAAGCCATTTTATCTAAAGCCTGTTCATGGCAGTAAAGGAGATGGCATCTATTTTATCCGTCCCTCAGGTGATAGAATTTGTGTGAAACATTATGAACAATCTCGCCAATATGAAAAGTATTATCAAGACATAGAATCGCTTCAACAATCATTATTTCCGAACGGTTTCTCTGCGTTCGTTTTACAAGAAGGGATCAATGTCATGCGAGTAGGCGGCCAACCGATTGATTTTCGCATTCATACAAATAAAGATGCTACGAATCAGTGGCAAGTAAGTTTCATTTGCGTGAAACATGCAACCAATGAAGCCTTCACGACACATGTCAACAAAGGGGGGCATTTTTTAACGTTAGCTGATGTCTTTACTAAACAAGAAGTCACACGTGTCGAACAAAAATTAATCAACGTAACGTTAATGATCAGTAACATCCTTGAAAGACAGCTTCAAGGACCGATTGGCGAACTTGGATTTGATATTGGCATCGATCAAGAACAGAAACTTTGGTTGTTTGAAGTGAACGCCAAGCCTGGTTGGTCTGTTCTGCAAGAGGCGGAATTTCGTCACGACGCGTCAAAAATTTTCTCCTATCTCTATCAATATGCATCACATTTAATCAAACAACATTCGTTTATTCTCAAAAAATAACATAATTTTTGTTATAATACATTTACAGTTTAGAGTAGAAAGAGGCATATTATGGAACAAAATTTAGAGCAGCTTTTCCCAAACATGATGAAAGGCCATACGGATGATCTTGAGGACGCGAAGGCGTATCAATGGTATCTGACCAATAACCAAGAATTGATTGGCATCCCCATCCAAGATCTATCGTCACGTGAAGAAGCCTTATTACGAACATTTTTGACACCTTATGACGCCAACATACCACCAACGACCGAACGCGAAAAAATGTGGAATGATGTGTTATTTCATCAGAAGATACCGAAAACCTTCATCGATCAACCACTCGATGGTTTTTATTTCGTTTATTTTTCGATTTCAGAAAAAGATATTGATCCAGATTCGTTTCGTGAAGCCATTGGCGCTTTATTTCCAAAACGCACACCGATTCTTTGGGAAAGCAATCAAGAAGGCGTCATTATACATGAAGGCGAAAAAATGACAAATCAAGCGGTATCCTATCAAGAAATCATTGAAGTATTAACGACCGACTTTTATATGAATATTCAATTGTTTGTCGGTCCTACGTTACATGATATCCAACAAGCGAGTGATTATTATCATTGGGTTCGGAACTGTTTTCGCCAAACAAGAACGGTCAATCGAGGGGTGATGGACTATGTCGAAGCCGTCCCTTATCTATTCCTACATAGCATGACGCATGAAGAGAAGCAGTTACTTGTCTCCGCCATATTGAATCCAGTCAAAGATGACGACGAATTATTAAAAACGGTTCAAGTATTTCTAGAGGCTAATTCAAATACGACACTCGCAGCGAAGAAAATGTATATGCACCGTAACAGCTTGCAATATCGGGTGGATAAATTTATCGAAAAAACGGGCATTGATGTGAAGCAATTTGAAGGCGCACTCGCCGTATATCTTTGTCTTATCATGCATATGAACCGATGAAACATGCATTTATGTAACCGTGCACAAAGCTTGTCGTATTTTTTGTGCATCATTTCTATTTACCCCGGTCGAAATTGTTAGTAAACTGTTAACTATAGATGAAACGCTTTCAATATGAAGGGGGAAATTAAAATGGCAGAATTAGCATTAAGAAACATTGACAAAATTTATAGTAAAGGGGAAGACAAAGCGGTAGATAATTTCAATCTTGAAATCGCTGACAAAGAGTTTGTTGTTTTCGTTGGACCTTCTGGTTGCGGGAAATCAACAACGCTTCGAATGATTGCAGGACTTGAGGAAATCTCTTCTGGAGAACTTTACATTAATGATAAACTCATGAATGAAGTAGCACCAAAAGACCGCGATATCGCGATGGTTTTCCAAAACTATGCGTTATATCCTCACATGAACGTATATGACAATATGGCATTCGGGCTAAAATTACGTAAATTTAAAAAAGATGAAATCAAGCGCCGTGTAGACGAAGCAGCTCGTATATTAGGCCTTGAAGCATACTTAGATCGTAAACCGAAAGCGCTATCTGGTGGTCAGCGTCAACGTGTGGCCCTTGGACGTGCGATTGTTCGTGATGCGAAAGTATTCTTGATGGATGAGCCTTTATCAAACTTGGATGCGAAGCTACGTGTACAAATGCGTGCTGAAATTCAAAAGCTTCACCACCGCCTGCAAACGACGACAATTTACGTTACACACGACCAAACCGAAGCGATGACAATGGCTACACGCCTTGTTGTATTAAAAGATGGTATTATTCAACAAGTAGGTGCACCAAAAGAAGTTTATGACAAACCAAATAACATTTTCGTTGGCGGATTTATCGGTTCACCAGCTATGAACTTCTTCAATGGTACATTAGAAGATGGGAAAATTGCCCTTGGCGATACAAAAGTTGACGTACCTGAAGGAAAAATGAAACCGCTTCGTGAACAAGGCTACATCGGTAAAGAAGTTGTACTTGGTGTACGTCCAGAAGACATTCATGATGAACCAGTATTCTTGGATGCTAACCCTGGTACTAAAATTGCTGCGAACATCGACGTTTCTGAATTGATGGGTTCTGAATCATACCTATATTCAGCATTAAATGATCAGGAATTCGTAGCACGAGTTGATTCACGTACAGATATTAATGGTGGCGAAACCATCGATCTTGCATTCGACATGCACAAATGCCACTTCTTCGACATAGACTCTGAAGCACGTATATACTAAAGAGAGAAAAACCCGGGTGTAAAAAATAATACCCGGGTTTCTTTATTTAGGGAAGATTCGTACCTTTTCTATTCAAAACAGAAACAATATATCAACTGTTTGCATTGAAACATACGTATTTGATGCAAACAGAAGTATCAATTGTAGCTGTTTGCATCGAAAAGGCTATATATGCTTCAAACAGCTAATTTAGATATCGTTGTTTGCACCGAAAAACGACAATAAACATATACATTCTTCCTAGATGAAGTGTTTTGATATTTTTTATCATCATCTACATCTCGGTTTGATTCAATGTCATCTCCATCACTGATTGACAGACTGGGCAATAACTTAGATGCACACATTCATCCGCTTTATTGGTTTCTGGATATCCATCAATCATTTGAGCATCCTCAACTTCAATATATGGCGCATAATCTCCATAATAATCAACAACCCTACCGTAATCTTCGACTAACTGTTGACAAGTCGTACATTTAACATCTAACGTAGTCAAGCCATTACAAACAAAACAAATCGGCATACCCATCATCCCAATTGTATTTTTATCAACATTTTTATCACGATTCATGACATACATATATCACTAAAATGGTAGTGAAAGAAGGCAACTTCAGAAATAGCGTCCATCTAAAACAAATGAAAATGTAGCAAAAGGAGACGCGTGAAGCGCCTCCTTATGAAACCTCTATTTTTTATTATTGTTGTTGTTGACCATTAAATTGCTGTTCCGCCATTGTTACTAAACGTTTGGTAATCTCCCCACCTACTGAACCGTTACCACGGGACGTAGTGTCTGCGCCAAGACTGACTCCAAATTCTTGTGCAATCTCAGTTTTCATTTGATCTAATGCTTGGTCTACTCCAGGAACAACTAATTGGTTTGAATTGTTAGTTGCCATGTTGATCACCTCCTGTACACACTATTGTGAACAGATCCAACATGACTATGCGAAAAAAAGCTTAGTAAATAATAGTAATCATCTCTACTTCGGATGTGTCATTTCTTCCGGTTTCACGTATTCATCAAATTGCTCTTCTGTCAGTAGATCTAGTTCCACCGCTGTTTCTTTTAATGTTTTGTTATCTTCATACGCTTTTTTCGCGATTTTCGCAGCATTTTCATAACCGATATGTGGATTGAGAGCGGTCACAAGCATTAAAGAATCTGATAAATTCTTCTCTATTTGCTCGTGATTCGGTTCTAATCCAACTAAACAACGATCGGTAAACGAAATCATACTATCTGCTAATAATTGAGCCGATTGCAAGAAATTATAAGCAATGACTGGCTTAAATACATTTAATTCAAAATTACCTTGACTCGCTGCGATGCCAATCGTTGAATCATTTCCCATCACTTGTGTCGCTACCATCGTCACTGCCTCGCTCTGCGTTGGGTTGACTTTTCCTGGCATAATCGAACTACCCGGCTCATTCGCTGGGATCGTAATTTCTCCAATGCCACAACGAGGACCACTTGCTAACCAACGGACGTCATTGGCAATTTTCATCAAATCTGCTGCTAGTCCTTTTAACGCACCATGAGCATGCACAAGTTCGTCATGACTTGTTAACGCATGAAACTTATTCGGTGCCGATTGAAAATTTTTGCCCGTGTATTCACTTATTTTCTCTGATACGCGCTCTGAGAATTCCGGATGGGCATTTAAACCAGTACCAACGGCTGTACCGCCAATCGCCAATTCTTTCACAAATGGAATCGTTCCTTGAATCATGGCTTCTGTTTTTTCTAGCATGCGATGCCAACCGCTGATTTCTTGTCCGAGTGTAAGCGGTGTTGCATCTTGAAGGTGTGTACGCCCAATTTTCACGACATCTTCAAACGCTTCCATCTTTTCTTTTAATGTTTGTTTCGTTTTTTGTAATGCTGGGATGACGACATCTTCGAGTTTTCGTGTTGCGGCAATATGTAAAGCGGTCGGATAGGTATCATTTGAGCTTTGTGACTTATTGACGTCATCATTTGGGTGTAACGTTACGTCACTATCGTCTTTTTTTAACTTTTCATTTCCAACGTAAGCCATCACCTCATTGACATTCATATTCGATTGCGTACCACTACCTGTTTGCCATACGACTAATGGAAAATGCTCGTCCAGCTTGCCTGCTAGTATTTCATCAGCTGCATACGTAATCGCATCTGCTTTCGTTTGTTCTAATAAACCTAATTCACTGTTCACAATGGCTGCACTTCTTTTTAAAATCGCAAAACCTTCAATAATCTCTTGCGGCATTTGTTCATGGCCAATCGGGAAATTTTCTTTACTTCGCTGCGTTTGTGCTCCCCAATATTTCTCTACTGGTACTTTCATTTCCCCGATCGTATCATGCTCAATACGGTAATCCATTACACATCCTCCTTAGCACATCTTCATTCCATTTTATTGTATCAAAAATTTGTTCAGGATAGAAAGAAAATAGCGGCATGGACCACTATTTTGTCTCAACGTATGGTAAGCCGGTGCGAAACAAACCTCTCGTTTCCATGCCACCTAAGCCTTTTTCCCCTGTTAACGTATTTCGAATCACATCATATACGTTCACTTTATCCATAAATGGTGTGTAGGCTATTTTCGCAACGACGTATACAGGATCTAATGCATGAATGTTGATGCGATCAGGGGAGCTTGCAAAATTAGCCCCCGCTCGGATTAATGATTCAAAGTGTGATTGACAAGCACCTGCAAAAATGACCAGTTGATCAAGAGAAGGCAGTAATCCGCGCGTTTTTCGAACCGCTTCTACAAAGTTGCGTGAATTGCGGTAAGAACTTAACTCTTTTTTCGACCCTTTTGCCTCTGAATACGCGTCATGACCTGTAATGACAATCATGTTAGGCTGTACTTTTTTAACCAGCGCTTCAATTTCAAAGGGCACATCATCTTCCTTCATATAGACACCGTGCACTTGAAGACCTAGACGCTGGTAAAGGTCAATGCATTTTTTTAAATAGAGTCGGTCTCCATCAATATGCAATACTTTCACAGGAAGCTGGAATCGTTGAACGTTTCTAGGGCCTTCTTGTTTGTGTTCTTGCTCCTTTTTCTCTTTTAATAACTGATAGTCTTGCCGAAATAACCGGTACGAGTATTCTTCTTTTTCTTTAATCTCTTCTTGTCTTTTTCGAATATCCTCTTCCGGCAATAAGCGGAGATCATCTTGTGGTGCATCGGCTTCTAAACGTAATTCTTCACCATGTAAAACGACGCTATCGTCATTTACTTCGATCACGCGGAAAACAATATCATGTTGATGAGAATATCTTGTCACAAGCATTCCTTTCATTAACCTCAAAACGAACACCCCACTGATGTCTGGCCTATATTAGGCTATGAATCAGTGAGGTGAATCGTGAATCAAAATATTCGCTTATATGTCTTACGGATATAGGTCAAAGTATTCTTCTAATGTGATCTGTTGTTCATGAATATCAGATGCAATGTCTTTACCAACATAACGAAGGTGCCATGGTTCATAACTATATCCAGTAATATCTTGTTTTCCTTCAGGATAGCGAATAATAAATCCATATTGATAGGCATGATCCGCTAACCACGCGCCTTCATCTGTATCTTTAAAACTTTGCTCCAGCACAGCCACTAACGCTGCGGAGGCAACATCCATCGCTAGCCCGGTTTGATGCTCACTCGTTCCAGCTTTGCCGAGAATTTATCAGCATGCGCTTGCCCATTTTCTGCTACATTATTTTCATAAATGGTTTTTTGTCTGTCATACGATCGATATCCAGAAACAGACACTAACTCCAAACCTTCTTCTTTAGCAGTGGCGAACAATGATTCTAGCGCTGTTGCTGCTTCCTCACGCATCAATCGCTTCTGATGTCCTTCAGGAGCTAAAGATGATACATCAGGTTCAACTAAGTCTGGTGGTTGATAGCCATCTGGCAATTTTCTTTGCTTATTGACAACAACTTCAATACTTTTCGGATTTTCAACCGTCACTAATTCATCAGACGATTCATTTGTATTCTGGTTTTCTTCTTTTGTTTCCCCGTTTTCCTTATCTGCATCATTATCCTGTTGTTCGGTTTCTTCACTTGGTAATTGCTTTTCTTGTTTCGGTTGATTATCAATTTGCTTTTGATCTTCTACTGATTTTGTAACTTCTTCTTGGCAACCCACTAGTGCAATGAAACAACATAAACAAGATGCGTAAATCCAATACCTCATTCGAATGTTCCTCTCTCTTTATATTGCTTCTCTACTATATCATAATTATATAGACTACCGTAGAGGAAAGAAGAACGATTTTTCGACGAAGTTTTGTCAGTCATTGTTATCGATCATTTGATTCATCTATTCAACATAACTTTGGTACATGTGACTTAATTCCATAAATGTATCTGTATCGTTTGTATCGATAGCTTGATTGATTTGTTCATCTAAGCGTGCTTTATTCCAACGATAACAAAGGTCATCTAAAAGTAATTGGGATACAAGCTTAATCTCATATGAAATTTCACGTTTTGCCATAAAATGACCTTTTTGATTCATATAAAACGATTTCAATTGATACGTTGTTTTTTGTTTTTTCATTGAGCACGCCTCCCTTTTCCTTTCTTATCACCATTATGGTGCTATACACTTTTTGACGCAAGCAGATTGTAAGATTTGCGTTCAAAGTGATTGTACTTTTTTCTTCCCTTCCAATGAAAATGGTAAACATGATATTTCTATATTATATGCAATAAATTTATGACGTGCGGGCTAGTCATCAGTATGGCTAGACTTAAGTAGTCCATGTTTGATAAGCTAAGCATATTAAACAGAAGCATTTGGAGGATAAATGATGGAGTTGAATACCAATTATAAAAAAGGAGAAAAAGGCGCTTGGATAAGCATTATCGCCTATCTATGCTTATCAGCCATCAAGCTATTGATCGCTACAATTGGCGGTTCTGCTGCATTACGCGCCGATGGGTTTAACAACGTAACCGATGTAATTGCCTCCATCGCCGTACTCATTGGCTTACGAATTTCGCGGAAACCACCAGATGCCGATCATCACTATGGCCATTATCGCGCCGAAATGATCGCATCACTCATTGCAGCTTTTATTATGATGACTATTGGTATTCAAGTACTGATTGATACCGTTCATTCCATTCTCGCCAACGAATTCAAACGGCCTGATATGTTAACAGCCTGGACGGCTCTAGGGGCAGCCATCGTTATGTTTGTTGTATACCGATATAATCTCTATTTAGGGAAAAAAGTAAACAGCACCGCATTAATCGCAGCCGCTCAAGACAATAAATCCGATGCTTTCGTAAGTATCGGTGCTTTTATCGGGATCATTGGCGCCCAATTTCAATTATTTTGGCTCGATCCAGTTGCTGGTACAGTTGTCGGACTTATCATTTGTAAAACAGCCTGGGATATTTTCTCACAAGCCACCCATACATTAACAGATGGTTTTCATCCAGATGAACTTGATGAAATCAAATCATTAATTGACGCTCATCCAGATGTAAAGGAAGTTCGTGATGTCAAAGGTCGATTACACGGCAACCATTCTCTTGTAGAAATCACCATTTTAGTTGATCCAGCGTTAACGGTGAGTGAAAGCCACCGGATCAGCGACCATATTGAAGATCATTTAAAAGAAAGATTAAATATCCCACATGCGCATATTCATATTGAGCCTTATCGTGAAAAAACGGAAGCACCTTGAGTCAAAAGACGCAAATGAACCATTCTGTTTGCTATGATGACGTTTATCCTGCCAACCGGTTGATCTAAAGTCAGCGATGGGCAGGATAAATAGATTTTTGAAGCAAACAGCTGCTTTTTAGCGCGTTGTTTGCCGTATATATTCTTTTTCGAGGCAAACAGCTTACTTCGATTCCCCTGTTTGACGCATATCCGCTTTTTCGATGCAAACAGCTACTTCCATTTCTTCTGTTTGATGCATATATTTTTCAATTCAGTCATTTATTCACCATTATCTAACCGGCTGATTAACTCGTCGATATTCGCCCATCCGTACGCCGTTTCTTGATATGTTCCATGACCAATAGTAGTCTGCTCTTGCTCAATTTTTTCTGCACCAAATGGGATAGAATTGATTGGTTGGGTTATTCGTTAACACCCAAACGAGTAATGATTGATAATCTAATTGTTTCATTTCTTCTGCAAATGCCTTTAACAAAAGCTTCCCAAGCCCTTTTCCTTGATGAGTCGGCAGTAAATAAATCGCAAAAATCTCACCATCAAATCCGAATCGTTCCGTGCGTTCTTTTCCACCTGAGGCAAAGCCGACGATCTCATTATCTTCTTCGACAACAATGACCGGTTGTTTGTGATTCGGTAGTTTCAAAATCGTTTCCCACAATACGATCCGATGTTCAATCGTAATATTCGACATGTCCTGTTCATTGATTAAATCTTTATATGTAGCTTTCCAACTGTTGACATGAACTTCTGCAATGGCCTCGACATCTTCTAATCGTGCCTTTCTTATTTGATACATTTCCGACACCCTAACTTGATTTCTATAATGTTAATACAAAAACAGTTGCGATGGCACTTAATACAACAACCATAATATGCAAACGAAACCACGCACACATGATGGCCACAATGCCGGCTACGATGCCAATCAATGGTTGTTCAGGGACGACCGTTATGATCCCAGGAAAAATGAGTGCTCCTAACGCCGCATATGGAATCGCTTCCAACCATTTATTCACCCAATTAGGGAAATCCACGAAATCTACAATAAAAGCAGGGATGATTCGTGGAATTAGCGTAACGACTGCCATGCCGATGATAATCATCCAAATCATGTATTTTCCTCCTCATCCAGTACAAATATCCCGGCAACTCCGCCAACAAGCGTACCTGCTACGATTCCCCAACCTTCGCCAATCATAGGCTGTAGCAGATAGTTCACAATCATCGCCGTCACACTAATCAAGATAATTTTATGCTGTTTTTTTACTGATGGGATCAATAGACCGATAAACATGGCATAAAGCGCGACGCCCATACTTTGACTGAGTTGTGGCGGAATCACATCTCCTAATAGCCCACCGAGAAGTGAACCGAATACCCAGGATAAATAGGCCACCAAAATCAGCGTACCATAGAAATACTGCCCATATGCTTGGTTCGCTTGTTTACGATAGATAGATGAAACAGAAAACGTTTCATCTGTTAATCCTAATGTTAGCGAAAACTTCCATGGTAACGCAATCCTTTTTAATTGATTGACAAAAGATAAACTCATAACAAAGTGGCGAAAATTCAACACGAACGTTGCAACGATAATTTCTATCGCACTGGCACTGAATGCAATCATATTTGCCCCCATAAACTGAGCAGCACCAGCAAATACGAGTAAACTCATACCGGTTAATTCCATTAAAGACATGCCAGATTGCTGCGCTAATACGCCATAGGCTAGCGCAATCGGCAAATAGCCCATGACAATCGGTGAACCAGCAATGAATCCATCACGTATTTGCATCTTTTTTTGTTGATGGTCACGCTGTGTCATTATAGATTTCTTCCTTTCAGTGACACCTTAATCATCTTGGCTCGTTAAGATGATCGGACCATTTTTATCAATCACAATCGTATGTTCATATTGCGCAGAGCGACTACCGTCTACCGTTCGCGCTGTCCAGTTGTTATCGTCCATTTTACTTTGCCAAGCACCTTCGTTAATCATCGGTTCTATCGTGACGACCATGCCTTCCTTTAAACGTGGGCCTTTTCCTGCTAAACCGAAATGAGGTATATGCGGTTCTTCATGAATGGTTGGCCCGATGCCATGCCCAGTGAAATCACGCACAACAGAATAACCTTCTCCTTCTGCGTATTCTTGAATCGCATGTCCGATATCACCAATGCGATTGCCTGGCATCGCTTGTTCGATCCCTTTATAAAGCGATGTTTTCGTCACATCTAATAATTTACTCGTACGCTCATCCGCTTCACCGACGACGTATGTCCAAGCGGAATCAGCTAGACCTCCATTTAAGTTCACAACCATATCAACGGTCACAATATCTCCTTGGACAAGCTTCTCATCACGAGGAAACCCGTGACAAATTTCATCATTAACCGAAGCACAAGTTGCGTATGGATATCCGCTATATCCCTTTTGTTCGGGTGTTGCCCCGTGATCGGCCAAGTATGACTCAACAAAGTCATCAATTTCTTTCGTTGTTATACCTGGGGTCATGCGTTTGGCAATTTCTTTGTGCACAGAAGCAAGTAATTTACCAGCTTCATGCATCATTTCTATTTCACGTTTACTTTTTCTTGTAATCATTCACGACTTCCTTTCTTCCAAAACTACGCTAACATCTGATTAAAGTTTATCATATTTTATGTAAAAATTGTGAGCATACGACTTAGAGGTAAAAAGAAACTTTTGACGACACACAAAATAAACTGGCAGAGAGGATCGCCTCCGCCAGCTATACTATGCAAAATGTCTGATGATAGTTAGAGGATGTCTATATTAGTATCCCCCAAAGCCCCAAGAAGCACCAATGATTATTAACAGAATAAACAACACAACGATCAGCGCAAATCCTGAGCCGTAGCCATATTGTGCACCCATTATTCATCCCTCCTTTAATACTTACATTTATACCATATGTAAGCAGGCGGGAAACTGTCCGTACTTCTCAAAAAATTGGGTGATCACCTATTTCCTTACAAAACATCTTTCACACTATAGTATGCGCCATTCTCAATCGATTCTGGTTGGATCAAACGTTCAACTAAAACGTTCGCTACAGTATCTGTATCGCGCAATGCATTCTCTTGCTTATAAGACCGGAAACGTTCGACATCTATAAATTGGCTTTCATCCGCCGAGCGAATTTCTCCTTGCATGTCTGTGTCCATAATACTTGGATCAAAAAGGATCACTTTATGACCTGTACCAAGTTCCTCTTGTTCAAGTGCGACGGTTTCCGTATAACGGTCTAACCCTGCCTTTGTACTACAGTACGCATTCCAACCATATACGGATCGATGGGCCGCGCCAGATGTCACATTCGCGATCACTAATGGTATATCCGTATCACGCCATGCATCCAACCATACATTCGTAACTGCCATTGGAGACAAGAGATTCACATGAACATGATCGGTCAATTGAGACATATCTTGTTTTCCTGCTTGTTCAATGGGCGAAACCAAAGCTGCATTTTGTACCAAAAGTAATGACTCTAGCTCTTCTTTTTCCAAATTGGCAATAATTTGTCGAAACGTGTTCTCTGTAGCATTTATGTCTGCCAAATCAACGGCATAATGCGTATAAGATCCAGGAAAATCGGCCGCTTGTAGTTCGTTATTCTCACTTCTACTTAGCCCAATGACATGATACGACGCTTGCATGAATAACTTCGCAATCGATGCGCCTAAACCTTTTGATGTACCAGTTACCACTGCATATTTCATCAAATAACACCTCACCTATTATTTTTTCGCTTGATCCAAAGCAGATGTCATCATGTCGATAATATCTTGTTCATCTTCAATCCCGACAGATATACGAATTAACCCTTTCGTTATGCCTACTTGTTGTTGCAAATCTTCTGGCAAATTACGATGAGACGTAGCAATCGGATAAGCCACTGTCGTTTCTACACCGGCTAATGTCGCGACAATTTTTATCCATCCGAGAGATTGAAAAAATCGATCGATATCACACCCATGACGAATATCAATCGTAACAATCGCTCCATTCCCCTTACTCGACACATCATTTGGATAATATACTTGATCTACCGCTGGATGTTGATGGAGTGCATCGGCTAATGCTTGGGCGTTTTTGACATGACGTTCCATACGAACGCTAAGTGTTTTCAATCCCCGAACCATCAACCATGCTTCAAACGGACTGAGATTCGCCCCTAAATTCACAATCCGTGATTTCGCCTGTTGGATCAGATCTTCATCGCCACAAAGGACCCCTGCGGTACTATCACTGTGTCCGCCTAAATATTTTGTGGCACTATGTACGACGAGATTTGCGCCTATATGATATGGCTGTACCAAGTAAGGCGTCGCAAATGTATTATCCACCATCAGCTTCAACTGATGGCGTTTCGCAATTTGTGCGATTGTTTGAATATCCTCTGTTCGTAACAATGGATTGGTAATTGTTTCGGTATATAAAAGTACCGTATTCTCCTTTATTTCATGCTCAAAATCACCAGCAAAAGAAATAAAACTGACTTCTATGCCAAAAGACGTTAATTCATTGGCCAAAAGTTCATAGGTGCCACCATATAAGTCGGTCGATGCTAGTACATGATCTCCCGCTTTCGCAACAGCTAATACACCAGCCATAATAGCTGATAAACCTGAGGAGGTGGCTACACCACTCGGAGCATCTTCTAGTTGTGCCACTGCTTGTCCCAATTCATCGGTATTTGGATTTCCGACTCTTGTATACAAGTAATCTCGTTCACCTTGAAAAAAGTTTTCGATATCGGTTAAATTGTCAAAAGTAAAAGCAGAAGATTGATGAATCGGAGTCACCTTCGTCGGAATACCATTTTCTCGTTTCATTGTCACATGGACTGATTTTGTATCAAAGCCTTGTCCCATCCGTCTCTTCCTTTCTATCTCTCCCTAGTCATTCATTATTCGTCTCTTAGCCAAGCGATACACATTGTGCCATGCCCTGTGTGTACACCGGCCACTGGCACAAGCGTCTGAATATGGACACTTAGTTCATGGTGGATGTTTTCAATTTCTGCTTTCCATTTTTGCGCTTGTTCCACCACACCAGCGTGCAAAATGCATATGTCTTTCAAATGATACTTCTCCATGGCATCATCAATAAGCTGAAACATTTTCCTTTTCGCCCGTTTTTTAATGCGAACTTTATCCTTCACAACCACTTTTCCATCATCAAAACCTAAAATTAAATGGATATTTAGTAATGTCGCAAATAGCGATTGCGTTGTACTCAGTCGACCACTTTTCTTTAATTGATCTAAGTTTTGTGGCATTAAATACATTTGCGAAAGCTCTGGATAACGGCGCAATGCGTCAACAATCATTTGATACGGCTTGCCTTGCTCAGCGAATGCCACACCTTTTTGTATCATTTTCCCCATCGCATAGTCACCGATTTTCGAATCAATCACTTCAACATCAAATCCAACCATTTGAGAGGCCGACAATGAACTCTGATAAGTGCCAGTTAGCTGGCTTGATGCATGAATCGCAATCCCACAATCATATTCTTCCTTCAATTGTTCATATAGTTGAATGAAGTCGCCATAGCTTGGTTGACTCGTTTTCGCATCATCCCCATGCTGTTGCAACAGTTCATAAAATTCTTCTTTCGTTACATCAATATCTTCTCGATACGTTTCGCCAGCAATGATGACATTCAATGGCAAAATAAAGATATCATGTTGCGCGGCATACTCTTGTGATAGACCACAAGAACTATCCGTAATCCAAGCGATTTTTTTCATATGCAGTCCTCATTTCTGTTCTTTCATCGCACGGTTTCTTATCACTACTATCATACTTGAAACAGCTTGAGAAGTAAAACAATCTTACACCTTCTATATGATAGGCTTATCCAAAACGATAATAAATTAAAAGAAAGGTTGCGAGAACGAATAAAAAGTTTAAAAAGACGAAAATCATTTGATCCAGTTTTGTCCGATGAATTTTTACGGGTGGCTGATAGAATGACACACCTTCAATAATAAAGATCACAAGGACAATATGAATCATGGCATGTCCAATAATTTCGGTCATTCCGAAAAGTAAACTCGTTGAAATAAATATGAGTGTAACTAACAAACCAACAATACGATTCAGAATCCCTACAACTAATAAATAGCCGACAACAAATTCAACAAACGCGGCCATCACAATAAACACTTCCGGTGAAAAGCCAAATGTCGGCACATGATGATTGTGAACAATATCAAGCGACATCGCTGGATAGACCCATTTTTCGACAGCTACCCAGCACAAACTTAAACCCGTTCCAAGATAAAGGAATGGAAAGCCCAAACCTTCCCATTTCGTACGTCCAATCAATAAAACAAAGATAATCGCAAGATAAAAGCCATAATCAAGCATATAAAACCAGCCTGCTTCAGCCCATACTGACATGAATAACCCAAGCATTACGATAGCTGCTAGCTTTGTACTATAGTGATGAGGAATGAGTAAGCTCACAATAATTATCGTCATGACAACCATTTGCCAAGTGGATGAAATGGCGAATTCAGGGGCGAACATCGTACCTGATATAAGCTGAATCAGAAAAGCAAGTGCTGTACCGTATGTCAAAATGGTTCGTGAGTATGTACGCATACGATTTAAAAACTGATTTAATTGCTTGGCATACGGAATTTGCAGAAAATAATCCATCACTTGTGATAAAATGGCTAGAATAATAGCGACAATTAATGCAAACGTCATAAAAAAAGGTGATAATATTTGCTCAAGCGGTACCTTTTCTGGTTCTACTTCAGCAAACCATTTCACATGTGCATACACAGTCGTTGGCGCAGCAATTACCATCGCCATCACGAGCGGCAACAATTTCTTCGACTTATTTATCATCATTATGCTCCTCTCTCTAGTTGCTCTTCTTGCTACTATATCATACAACCGACCGCAGCATATATAAAAATCAATAAGGACAAAAGAGTAGTTAGACAAGAAAAATCCGAACATTGATATTTGACTACACATAACGCTTCGGCAAAATACTCCGCTTTTACCCCTAGGGCATAAGTCAACATCTGCTCAAGGTAACTTTCGCAGTGTATCCTATACCGTGGGCACGGCTTCAGCTAACTGTGTGAAGAAGAACTCTTCACACAGTCGATCTTCAGCTCGCGCTGTTCCCACAGGAGTCTCCGTATTTTGCCTACGCTTCATGTAGATTGTTCGGATTATTGTTCTTCCTATTTAGTTTTGTCCCAGCCTCGTGAATAACGTAAACAGCTTTTGTCCCTGCTTTTTTTCTCTTTACATCGCAGCATGACCTGAGGTGAGTACCCAAATCGAGCCAAATACGATGACTAGGGCTAAAAACACGCTGTATATCATATTGATCACATTGACTGGACCTTCTTTTCCTTCGGTAATATGCATGAATAAAAACAGCTGAATCAACGCTTGGAAAATAGCTAAGCTACCAATGATCCATAGCACAACATTCGAAGAGAAATCCGTTTGAAACGCCACAAATACAGCCAGTAATGTTAATGCAATCGAGAGAATAAAACCGATCACATGATTCCATGGGAAACGGTGTTGCTTCTGTGTACTCATATTACATCACCATCCCTTTCAAATACACGAACGTAAAGATAAAAATCCAAACCACATCAAGAAAGTGCCAATACAAACTCGCAATAAAGAATTTACTTGCTGTTTTTTCTGTAATGCCTCTTTTGACTAACTGGATGATTAATAAAGTAATCCAGCCAATCCCTAAAGTAACGTGTGCACCATGCGTACCAAGCAATGTGAAAAAGCCAGCAGTAAAACCACTTGTTTGTAACGTAGCCCCTTCATGAACATAGTGAATAAATTCATTAATCTCCATATATAAGAAACCAGCACCGAGTAATAATGTGATGACAATCCAAGTGAGTAATCCCTTCAAATTGTGATTACGCATCGAATGAATCGCTAATCCACAAGTAAAACTACTCGTTAATAAGAGAAATGTCTCAATCAAGACATCTTTTAAAATAAAGATGTCTTGACCAGCTGGACCGTCAGCTGTATTGTGCTCTAACACGAAGTAAGAAGCAAACAATGTGGAGAAAAGCACAATTTCAGCACCTAGGAAAATCCAAAAACCTAATATATTCATCTGACTCTGTTCGGACCGGTATTCCAATGGCGTCTCTACATGTGAACTCATTTCAAATCACCTCGCCACTCTCGTTCTTCTTCTTCCAGTTCATCTACTGGAATGTGATAACCATCATCATAATCAAAACTGTTAGCAATTAACCCAATCACAATGCCGACGGACGCAATGATAGCTAACGTGAACCATTCAAACACAAGGAAGAAACCGACAAGACCAATAGCTGAAGCTAGGAAAATTGGCATCCAAGAATTGTTTGGCATGTGGACTGGTTTTAGATCTGCTTTTTTCAGTCCCGTTTCTTCACGTTTTTTCTTATGCCAGAAATCGTCACGCTGTTCCACTTCTGGTACAACCGCAAAATTGTAATGTGGTGCAGGAGAAGCCGTCATCCATTCTAACGTTCTCGCATGCCAAGGGTCGCTTCCGACATCTCTTGGTGCATAACGGAAGCTCCAATAAATGTTGTAACATAAAGCAGCAAATCCAGCGGCTAAGATCAGTGAACCAATCGCCGAAAATCCTAACCAAGCACCCCAACCTGTGCTTTCAGAATACGTGTACAAACGACGAGACATGCCATCTAATCCGACGAAGAACATTGGCATAAATGTCATATTAAAACCGATCACAAATAGCCAGAAATGCCATTTGCCGATTTTTTCATTCAGCTTGAAGCCAAACATCTTCGGCCACCAGTAATACAATGCAGCGAATACGGCGAATACAACGCCTGGTATTAGCACATAATGAAAGTGAGCGACTAAAAACATCGTATTATGGTATTGATAATCAGCTGCGGCCATGGCGAGCATGACACCTGTGACTCCGCCAATCGTAAAGCAAGGGATAAAAGCAAGCGCCCAAAGCATCGATGTCGAAAATTCAATGCGCCCTTTTCTCAACGTAAATAACCAGTTAAAGATCTTCACACCTGTTGGAATGGCAATCATCATCGTCGTTAACGAGAAAATCGAGTTAACGGCTGCACTGTTCCCCATCGTATAGAAATGGTGTACCCACACGAGCATACTTAAAAAAGCAATCCCGGCAACGGAGACAACCATCGACTTATAGCCAAATAAATTTTTACGTGCGAATGTTGCAATCACTTCAGAGAACATACCGAAAGCTGGCAAGACAACGATATAGACTTCCGGGTGCCCCCATAACCAGAACAAGTTGAGCCAAAGCATCGGGTCACCGCCACTGGCGACCGTAAAGAAATGTGTACCAAATAAACGGTCAAATGTCATATACAATAATGCAATCGTAAAGATCGGGAATGCGGCAACGATAATGATCGATGTAATAAACGATGTCCACGTAAACATCGGCATTCGCATCCATGTCATACCAGGGGCACGCATTTTTAAAATCGTCACAACGAAGTTAATTCCTGTCGCTAATGTCCCGATACCAGCAATTTGAATCGCAATCGCATAATAATTATTTCCGACTCCTGGCGTGAACTCTTTACCAGCGAGTGGAAAATACGACGTCCATCCCGCATCAGGAGAACCACCAAGCACGAAAGAAACGTTAAATAACATCGCACCTACGAAAAAGAGCCAAAAGCTAAGTGCATTTAATTTCGGAAATGCCACGTCACGTGCACCAATTTGCAATGGGACGACAACGTTCATAACCCCAATTAAAAGTGGCATGGCCATAAATAAAATCATAATCACACCATGTGTGGTGAAAATTTCATCATAGTGTTGTGCATCAAGAACTTCTAACCCTGGTCTTGACGTCTGTGCTTTCATTAACAGCCCGTCAACGCCACCACGGAAAAACATGAGGACACCAGAAATAATATACATAATCCCTATTTTTTTATGGTCAACGGTTGTAAACCATTCACTCCATAACCATTTCCATCGTTTCAAATACGTAATTAAGGCGATTAAGCCAATCATCGTTAATCCAATGGCGATCTGTGAAGCAAAAATCAACGGATCGCCAGTCACTAGTATTTCATCGAATGACATCGATTGTCACCACCTTTAGTTATTTGATGTTTCTTCTTCCTCATTTTCCACTTCATGAGACAATTCGTATAATTCAGGATGGATATACTCACCTGATCCTTCTTCAGCATGATTAATCCATTGTAAGTGTGTACCGTTATATGTTTCACGACCAATGACACTTGGTTTAAGGAGTTCAGCGTATTTATCCTCCGTTAACTCATTGGCTGTATTCTTTACATCTTGTACCCATTGGTTAAAATCGTCTTGAGTCTGTGCTTGCACTTCAAAATCCATATGAGCGTATCCTCGCCCATTAAAGTTCGTATTTCGACCATAAAACGAGCCCGGATGATCAGCGACTAAGTTTAATTTTGTCTGCATGTTCGCCATCGTGTATTTTTGTCCAGCGAGTTCCGGTACCCAAAATGACTGCATCGTACCAGCAGATGTCATCTTCAATTTAACTGGATGATCAGCTGGAATATTCAAATAATTGACCGTTTCAATATTTTGTTCAGGGTAACTGAAAATCCACTTCCAATCCGCAGAAGTGACATGAATCACTAACGGTTCATCTTCTTTATATCCTTGAGGAATATCTTCTACTTCATTGATCGTTTGAACAGTTGGGATCATCAAGCAATGACGATCACTACTGGAATCGTAAACCAAATGACTTCAAGTATATGATTCCCTTCTTCTTCCTCTGGTTCTTTATCTTCATCTCCAGGTTTGGCACGATATTTCCAAACAATAAATCCAAACAATATAAACACGACAATGACAATCACAAGCATAAATATGATTGAATAGACAATCAGTTCTGATAAGTTTCTTGCGACTGGTCCTTGTGGGTCAAACACGATTAAATTGGATTCACAACCAGCTAATACAACTGGCAACATGAGCAAACCGAATAATAAGCTAATTTTTTTCAACTTTTTCATCATCTGACTCCTTTCTTCGGCTGCAATTATACACCCATATAGAAAACATGATTTCATTGCTAGTTTTCATTCTGACAAACAAATTTGATGAAATTATGATGAACGAACAATCGTCAAAAAATGTTCAAAAAAAACGTAAGCATTTACGAATCAAGGAAAATTCTATACTATTTGAATAAGAGACCTTAGACATATGAGAGTGATAAAATTGAGAAGAACGACTATTTTAATCGTAGATGATGAAAAGCAAATGCGTACGATGCTTACGCTCTATTTGCGTGAACAATTTGAATTACTAGAGCATCAGACGGCCAAGAAGCTATTGAAATGTTACATCAACATTCGATCGATATCGTATTGTTAGATATCATGATGCCGCGACTAGATGGCATCGAAACATGCAAACAAATGAAACAAATCAATGCAAACATGCCGATCATCTTGCTAACTGCTCTGAACGAAACATCTCAGAAAGTCGAAGGATTAACCATTGGCGCTGATGACTACATTGTAAAACCTTTTGAACCTGAAGAATTAGTCGCACGGATTCATGTTCAATTGCGTCATTTTTCAAACAGTGATCATGAGAACGACACCATTCAGTTTGCCAATGTTGTCATCGATCAAGAAGCCCGGACCGTTACTGTCGAAAAACAGGAATTAAAGCTTAGTCCAAAAGAATTTGACTTATTGTATTTATTAGCCAAGCATCCGAACCGTGTATATACGAGAGAGCAATTACTCGATCTCATTTGGGGAATGGATGAAGTAGTCGACATTCGTACCGTTGATTCGCATGTTCGCTACGTACGAGATAAATTGAAAAAAGCTGGCGCAACGACACAACCGATTCAAACGATTTGGGGCGTCGGCTATAAATTTGTATGGGAGGAATCGTGATGAAGCTAAATAGTGTCGTTTTTAAATTAGGGGCAACGATTCTTTTTCTACAATTAATTATTTTGATTCCGTTAGGCTTTATTATTTTACAGTTAATTTTGAACTACTCTTATACCCAAACGGAATCGCAATTACTCAATCTATCAGAAAAATATGCCACAGAAGTAGAAAGTTTAGATGGAGAAGATCATTCACGTTTGCTCGACCATTTAACCGACATGACAGATACGAGCGCCGCTATCTTAAATGCAGACGGTGACATCACAACAAAAACACATTGGGATGATGCCATATCTAACCAGTTTTTATCTGAAGCTGAACAAGATCGGCTTCAAAACGGTGAAACCATTTCCAAAGAACAAACGTATAACGGAACCACCTATTTGAAGGTTGCTCAACCTATCATGCAATCGGACGGCTCCCATGCAAGTGTCGTCTTATTTTCTTCTTTTGGCTTAATTAGCAGTTCGATACATAACATCATTATTTTAGTGTTACTCGCAAGTCTTGGAGCAGTCGTATTAGCCATTGGATTTACGATTTTCATTTCAAAAAAATTAGGCGCACCATTAATTGAAATGGAAAAAGCAGCAAAACAAATCGCCGAAAAGCAAGATTTTTCGGTGCGTGTCAATTATCAAGCAAATGACGAAATCGGTTCACTCGCCAATGCTGTCAATCATTTATCCCGTACACTTGAACGGTATAAAAACAATCGGAATGAATTTTTCTCAAATATTACACATGAACTAAAAACACCACTTACTTATGTGAAGGGATACGCCAATGCTGTACGACACGAAATGTATCAATCAAAAGAAGAACGTGATGAGTTTTTAGACATTATTGAAAATGAAACCGACCATATTAGTTACTTAATGGACGATATGATGGACTTGTCCAAAATCGAGGAGGGCAAAATCGACTTAAATAAAGAAACGTTTGATGTGAATCATCTATTAGACGAAATGGTACGACGCACACAATTTAAAGCGGACGAAAAAGGACTTGCATTACGTTTTGAACAACCAGCACAACCTACAATGCTATATGCAGACAAAAGCCGAATCGAACAAATTGTCATCAATTTAGTCGAAAATGCGGTTCGATATACTGAATCCGGTTCAATTACACTACAAGCTCGCGCAACGAAAGAGGGAACAGAGATTTTGGTAACAGATACAGGAATCGGTATACGTAAAGAAGATATTCCGTACCTATTTGAACGCTTCTATCGCGTGGATAAGTCACGATCCCGAGCAAACGGTGGGACAGGACTTGGGTTATCCATCGTCAAATACCTTGTCGATATGCATGATGGAACGATCGATGTAGATAGTGAAATCAATATTGGTACCAAGATTCGTTTATTCTTCCCCGTTTTGGATAAAGATAAAGAAAAATAGGGGAAGAAGGGACAGACAGAATGGAACTGCAATTAATTGAGATCTACTTGCCTAGTGAACAGTTTGATACATTGAATCAGAAATTAGAAGAATTTGATGTGTTGACCCGTTCGCATACGACATTGTCCGAACAACAGGAATTATTAAAAATCGTAATCCGAAAGACGGACGCAGAAGATATTCTCAATTTTCTAGAAATGAATGATAAAGAAGATAGCCATATGCGTGCGTTCTTATATAATCTGTCCTCTTATCTTCCTCGCATTCAAGAAGATAACGATGACAAGCAACAACAAGAAGAAGAGAAAGAAAAAAGTGACAGAGAGATTACTCGTGCAAGCAGACAAGAATTGTTTCATGTCGTCCAATCGAAAAGTCAGGCAACGACCAATTATATATGGTTATCGATTCTGTCTTCCATTGTCGCAACAGCAGGAATTGTAAAAGATAGTGCCGCCATTGTTATTGGTGCTATGGCCATTGCTCCGTTAATCAGCCCGTTTACATCATTATCTTTTTCAGCAACACTAGGCGATTATCATATTTTGCGACGTGCACTCCTTACTTCTCTTTATGGCTTGGCGATTCCGATTGGGATTGCCATGCTATTTGGTTTCATCTTCCCTTTACCACAAAATAGTGCTGAATTTCTAGCTCGCACCAATATCCAATTTATGGATATCGCCGTTGCGCTTGCTGCTGGAACGGCTGGTGCATTATCTTTTGCCAAACGTGTATCAGAGGCTTTAGTTGGCGTCATGGTATCCGTAGCCTTACTTCCACCAGCCGTCGTTTTAGGTATGATGCTCGGTGCCCGTCAATTTCAAGCATCCGCGACCCCTTTACTATTGCTACTCGTAAACATTCACGGCATTTTACTTTCAGCGATTATTGTTTTTTGGTCAACGGGGATTCAACCCATTAATTGGAGTGAAATCCAAGAAGCCAATACCTCACGACTTTATGCACTACTTTTTGTCAGTATCGTCATTATCACACTCGGCGTCATGATTTACTTTATTAAGTTTTAATAAAAAATTTACAAAGTCTTAACATTTGTGCGATTGCCAGGTGATTGATAAACCGCTATAATTCCCTTAGCTTCATATAATGATAGGGGGATGACATGGCAAAAACAGCACGTACATTACAAGATTATGTGACGATTTTGTGGATTGCAACAAGACTTGGTTTCACATCTTTCGGAGGGCCAATCGCCCATCTCGGTTTTTTCCATGAAGAATATGTAAAAAGAAAGAAATGGCTCGACGAAAAAAGCTATGCCGATTTAGTAGCCTTATGTCAATTCCTACCTGGACCAGCAAGCAGTCAGGTAGGAATTGGGGTTGGCATTATCCGCGGTGGCGCCATCGGAGGATTTCTCGCCTTTTTAGGATTTACGCTTCCATCAGTTATTGCTTTAATGCTTTTTGCTCTAGCCATGCACCAATTTTCTTTTGGTGATGCAAGTTTTATCCATGGATTAAAAATTGTAGCAGTTGCTGTCGTCGCACATGCCATTGTTGGTATGGGAAAAAAGCTCACACCCGATTTACCGCGAAAAGCTATCGCGCTTATCTCGCTTACGGTGATGCTTTTATGGCAAACGACGTTCACTCAAATTGGCGTCATTCTGGTGGCCGCACTCATTGGTATTTTCCTATTTCGACATCATGACACCAAGGAAAGCGCTCATGAATTTCAATTAGGGATATCGAAGAAAACAGCTATTATAAGTATTAGTTTATTCTTTTTATTATTAATCGCATTACCACTGATCAATCAGTTCATTGATTGGCGCTGGGTAGCGATGTTTGACAGCTTCTATCGTTCCGGGGCATTAGTATTTGGTGGTGGACATGTCGTGCTACCTTTATTAGAGCAAGAATTTGTTCCTACTGGCTGGCTTACAGAAGAAGAGTTTTTGGCAGGCTATGGTGCAGCCCAAGCCATCCCCGGACCACTATTCACCTTTGCCGCTTATTTAGGAACAGTCATTGGCGGAGTTTCAGGTGGCTTGATAGCAACAGTGGCAATTTTCTTACCCGCCTTTCTATTAATTTTTAGTACATTACCGGTTTGGCATGCTTTGCGTCACATATCAGTTGTTCGCGGGGCGCTTATGAGTGTTAATGCAAGTGTAATTGGTATTTTAATTGCTGCATTGTATCAGCCGATTTGGACAAGTACAATTATGGAAGCAAAAGATTTTATGTTAGCAGCCATTTTATTCAGCTTGTTGGCATACTGGAAGCTCCCATCTTGGGTGATCGTTATTATCGGATTTATCGGCGGTATGTTGCTACCCTATATACCGTTGTAGCGCCGCTTACGATTACTAAAACGGAATAAAATCATGTTTATACACCCGAATGTTAGCAGATATAAATCAGTTAACATTCGGGCTTTATTGTTGGAAACCAAAGGGAGGATATATTTATTTTCAGATTTTGTTGCACAACTGATTCATTCATATTATAATATGAATATATGTTCATATGTATAATTGTATAAGGAGGATAATGATGGGACATTCACATGACCACGATCACGGACATCACCATCACACGAATAACAAAAAAGCATTGTTGATTAGTTTTCTCTTTATTGCTGGATTTATGATTGTGGAAATTATCGGTGGATTGATGACCAACAGTCTGGCGTTGCTATCCGATGCAGGACATATGTTTAGTGACGCCTTTGCATTAGGATTAAGTTTATTTGCATTTAAATTAAGTGAGAAAGCTTCAAATCCACAAAAAACATTTGGGTATAAACGGTTTGAAATTCTCGCTGCGTTTATTAATGGAATTACTTTACTAGCGATTTCGATATATATTTTTTATGAAGCCTATCAGCGATTTTTAGAACCGCCGAACGTGAGCCCGATGATGATTTGGATCGCAGTCACTGGACTTATCGTCAATATTGTCGTTGCTTTTATTCTGATGTATAGCGGTGATACAGAAGATAATTTAAACATGCGTAGCGCTCTTCTCCATGTCTTTGGAGATTTACTCGGTTCAGTCGGTGCCATCATTGCGGGTATTTTAATTTTATTATTCGGTTGGAATTTTGCCGATCCCATTGCGAGCGTGATTGTCGCCGTTCTTATTTTAATGAGTGGATATCGGGTAACGCGTGACTCGTTCCATGTACTGATGGAAGGAACACCGAGTGATATGTCATTTGAGCATATTGAAAATCAGCTCGTGCAATTAGATGGGGTCATTAGCATTCATGATCTCCATGTGTGGACGATTACATCGAACTTCCCAGCATTTAGCTGTCATATGGTCGTCGAATCCGATATCAATCGCGACGTGTTATTACAACAAGCTTCAAAACTGTTACATGATCAATTTTCACTCCACCACACCACCATTCAAGTGGAAGGAAAAGATGCAGAAATTATTGATCATGAGGATTGTTGCAATTAAAAGGAGGAAAGATTGTGAGCGAAAATCACTATCAACCTTTAGATGAGGAAACATTATTTCTTGTATCACAAACGTTTAAAGCATTATCTGACCCGACACGAATACGTATATTACATTTATTATTTGAATGTGAATTATCGGTTTCCATGATTGCAGAAGCGTTGCATCTCAATCAATCAAATGTTTCACATCAACTTCGATTTTTAAAAAACTTACGCCTTGTGAAATACCGAAGAGAAGGCAAAACAGTATTTTATTCTCAAGATGACGAACATGTGATGCGCATTCTCCAACAATCAATTGATCACGCGACGCATCATTAAAATCATGAAAGATATCAGTCCATCTTTCGTTCGGTTTCGGATTGCGGAAAAAGATGGGCTGATATTTGATATTTTTTAGTATCCTCAGAAATGGAGGCGAATGTTTCAATAAACCATTGATCAAATGGCCAATTGATGATGCAAGGATGTCCCAGAAGTCGCGTCATACATGATTTTTTGAGGCAAACAGTTGCTTTCACTACTTCTGTTTGACGCATATCCGCTTTTTCGAGGCTAACAGCTACTTCCACTTCTTCTGTTTGATGCATATCTTCTTTTTTGATGCAAACAGCTGCTTCTCTTTTCTCTGTTTGACGCATATCCGCTTTTTCGAGGCTAA
>NZ_APML01000079.1 GCF_000359605.1 Gracilibacillus halophilus YIM-C55.5 | reverse complement strand
ATAGAGGATTTACCAGGAAACCTGCGGATGCTGGATAGGAGATTTCCCAGTAATTGAGATTTTACCGGGAAATCCACACATAATCAGAACAATAAAGACAGAAAAATATTACGTTAGACGCGATCCATCCACATCCTGAAATATCTGACTTGACTCCAATTACTTACAAAAGTATAATTACTTACATAAAGTAAGTCAAAGGAGGAGCTTATGCATTTTCATCAACAACCAGCAACGTTCGTTAGTCACGTAGCCATAAAAGTACAAGATCTAGACCGCTCCCTACAGTTTTATCAAGAAATCATCGGCTTTAGCATCTTAGAAAAGACCGATCGCACAGCAACATTAACGGCAGATGGTGAAACATGTTTATTAACGATTGAACAACCAGAAGATATTCAACCAAAAGATTCACGGACAACAGGCTTATATCATTTTGCCGTTCTTTTACCAACACGTAGAGATTTAGCGAATTTTGTTCTGCATTATATTGATTACAGTGTTTACTTAGGTTCATCAGATCATTTGGTAAGTGAAGCACTTTATTTGAATGATCCCGATGGCAATCAAATTGAAGTGTATCGTGACCGTGATCCATCGAAATGGACATGGAAGGATGGGCAAGTGGAAATGGCAGTTGATCCGATCGATTTTGACGATTTAATAAAAGAAGGAACAAAAGGTGAGTGGGATGGCTTGCCCAAGGATACCGTCATGGGGCACATTCATTTACATGTAGCTAAACTTCCGCAAACGAAACAATTTTATGAAAAAGGTCTTGGATTTGAGACGGTATGCCAATTCGGCGATCAAGCGTTATTTATTTCAACCGAACATTATCATCATCATATCGGATTAAATACATGGATAGGTGTTGGAGCCCCACAGCCGTCTGCAAATAGTGTCGGAATGGAGTCTTTCACGATTACGTATCCGTCAAAGGAAGCATTGGATCATGCAGTGCAACAAGTAAAATCAATCGGTGGATCGGTAAAAGTAGAAGCAGATCATGCCGTCACGAAAGATCCATCTGGCAACAAAATACGATTAACCGTTTAACAAAACATCCAGTTGGTCCATGAAAGATGTGTTTTTCTACCTGATTGTTTTACATAGATTGTGACGACTATGATAAAATATCATGTAACAAAAATTTTAAGCATGAATCAGTTTCATCATGCTGTAGAGGAGAATGAAAATGGCGCATGCTCATCAAACCGATGCACCAGAAACGATGCGGTGTCAGATTGTAACGGTTAGTGATACGCGGTCGAAAGAGAATGATAAAAGCGGTCAACTGATGAAGGAGTTTGCAGAAGCCGAAAACGTGCAAATTAAAGATTATCAAATTGTCAAAGACGAAAAACGTGAAATTAGACAGGCGCTCGATCAAGGCGTTGATCATCCAGATATTGATGTAATACTGTTAAATGGTGGTACAGGCATAGCCAAGCGTGATGTGACGATTGAAGTCGTTGAACACATCTTAGATAAGCAACTTCCTGGTTTTGGTGAAATGTTTCGGATGCTCAGTTACCAAGAAGATATTGGTTCAGCGGCGATTTTATCCAGAGCATTAGCTGGTGTAGCAAATGATACGGCGATTTTCGCAACACCAGGCTCTTCTGGTGCAGTAAAGTTAGCTATGGAGAAATTGATTATGCCAGAAATGAAACATATCGTGAGTGAAATACAAAAAGACTAATCATATAAACGGAAGTGAACATAATAGCTTCCGTTTATTCACTTTCATCTTCTCTATGATAGTCTCCACTTTTACCACCTGTTTTTTCAATTAAGTATGTTTGACCGATGACCATTCCTTTATCAAGCGCCTTACACATATCGTATATGGTGAGGGCTGTTATCGAAGCAGCTGTTAGTGCTTCCATCTCTACTCCGGTACTCCCCTTTGTTTTGACCGTAACTGTAAATATCAACTCATAACCTTCACTTGCTTTTTTCCATGTAAATTGTATATCAACACCGCTTAATGGTAACGGGTGACACATCGGAATTACATTCGCTGTCTGTTTCGCTCCCATAACTCCTGCGATTTGACCGACAGATAAAACATCGCCTTTTTCAATGGATTGATCAACTATTTTGTCATGAATCGTATCACTAACAAAAATACTGGAACGAGCTTTTGCCGTTCGATGGGTGGTTTGTTTTTCAGTAATATCCACCATCTTCGCTCGCCCTTGTTGATTCATATGAGAAAACTCACTCATTGTGCTCACCAACCTTTTATTCTAGTATACAATAATCATTTGTTTATAAAAAACATGTTATACTAAACTCTGAAAATAACATTCAAAAAGGTAGTCAGAATACAATGAAAAAACTATTTATTTTCATGATAATTATCATTCCGATGAGCAGTTGTAGCCATCAGTCTGATTCAACAGAATTAACGATATCTGCTGCTGCTTCGTTGACGAATGTCATGGAAGAGATTGTTGATCTATATGAGGAAAAAGAAGCGATTAGGATTACAATCAATCTAGGTGGATCTGGTAGTCTGAGTGAACAAATTATCCAAGGAGCACCTGCTGATGTATTTTTATCAGCATCGACTGACAAGTTTCAACGAGCAGTTGATGCTGGAAGTATTGACACATCAACCATACGCCCTTTGTTATCGAATCAATTGGTATGGATTCAACGAAAGGATACACAGCACCAATCACTAGCCTCTTTAGAAAAAATAGCGATTGGTATACCAGCATCTGTTCCGGCGGGTTACTATGCCAAACAAGCGTTAGTCAATGCAGACATCTACCAATCCATACAGTCAAAAATCGTCCAAACCAAAGATGTGCGCCAAGTCGTTCAGTATGTGCAAAGTGAGAATGTCGATGTAGGTATCGCTTATCAAACCGATGCAATGCAGTTTCAAGATATAGCCATTAATCATCAATTACCGTTGGGCGACTATTCCGATATTATATATCCTGTTGGTATCACTCAACAAGCGCAAAATAGAGAAGCAGCGGAGAAATTCTTAGCCTTTTTACAAACCGATCAAGTGCAACAAATATTCCAAAAATATGGATTCTCAACAGTTGGTGAAGTAGATGGATCCCTTTTTTCAACCGATTAAAGTCTCACTTATCGTATCGATCACAGCCTTACTCATTGTTACTGTTTTCGGAACGGGTATAGCGTGGCTGATGGAAAAGAAGAACTTTCGAGGTAAACTTTTATTAGACATCTTGTTTATGATGCCCATCGCGTTACCGCCAACGGTCATTGGCTTTTTACTGATTATGTGTTTCGGGACAAACGGTATCTTAGGTCAAGCGATCCAACAAATATTTCAACAATCATTAATGTTTACAGTAACAGCAGCCATTATTGCAGCGGGAATCGTTGCCTTTCCCTTAATGTATCAATCAGTGCGAACAGGCATCTCTCAAGTAAAAAAAGATGTGGAAGATGCAGCGCGAGTAGACGGAGCGAGTGAAAGGCTTGTCTTTTCCAAGGTGACATTGCCATTAGCCAAGCAATCCCTGTTTACAGGAATGATTCTTAGCTTCACTCGTGCACTGGGTGAGTTTGGAGCGACGTTGATGTTTGCTGGAAATATCCCTGGAAAAACCCAAACAGTTCCGATGGCGATCTATGTAGCGTTTGAATCAGGTCGAATGCCACTCGCATGGTCATGGGTTGTGTCGATTATTGTCGTTAGTAGCTTGATGATCTTTTTTGTACGTAAGACTGCCTAAAAAATCGTCATAAATTTGTCAATAACAAACAATGCAAACGCTATCAAAACATGGTAAAATGTTGGTAACAATGAATAATGAAAGAGGAGATTGTGATGGATAATCACTTGTATAGATGGCGGAATAAAGAAATTCGTAAACAAATAGCCGTTTTGGATGGCGATGAGTCACCAACAGTCATTCTAAAGAATGCAACATACTTAAATGTATTCTTAAGACAATGGTTACAAGCACATATTTGGATCTACAAGGATCGGATTGTATATGTAGGAAAAGAACTTCCACATGATTTAGAGAACGTAGAAGTCGTCGATTGTCGTGATCAATATGTAGTTCCAGGTTATATTGAACCACATGTTCATCCATTTCAATTGTATAATCCTCATGAACTTGCTATGCATGCAGCACAAACAGGAACGACAACAATGATGAATGATAATTTGCCATGGCTTTATTTAACAAACAAAGAGAAAGCGTTTTCATTAATCGATACTTTCTCACAACTACCTGTATCAATGTATTGGTGGGCGCGATTTGATTCTCAGTCAGAATTACGTGATGAAGAAAAAATACTAACAGACGAAGTAGTGCATGACTGGTTGCAACATGAGGCCGTTGTACAGGGAGGTGAACTAACGGCGTGGCCACAAGTATTGAAAGATGATGATCGGATTTTATATTGGATGCAAGATGCCAGAAGTCTGCGCAAACCGGTTGAAGGCCATTTTCCAGGTGCCAGTGAAAAAACGTTAGTCAAATTAAAATTATTAGGTACCACATCTGATCATGAGGCGCTGTCAGGAGAAGAAGTCTATCGCCGTCTTACGATGGGATACCGCGTGGGACTACGTAATTCATCCGTACGACCAGATTTAGCCAACATATTATCTGAATTGCAACAGTTGGGAATTTCTCATTATGATCATTTAACGATGACGACAGACGGAGCGACACCTGCTTTTTATCAAAATGGTCTGATGAATCAGTGTATTCAGATTGCTATTGATCAAGGAGTGCCACCAATTGAAGCCTATATGATGGCAACATATAATGCAGCGGAACAATTCCATTTGGAAGAACGCCTCGGTGGCATTGCTCCTGGTCGTGTAGCGCATCTCAATATTTTATCAACGAAAGACAATGCAACACCTGTCTCTGTTATTGCAAAGGGTACGTGGATGAAACGTGATGGTGAAAGAGTTTATCAAGGTGATACGATAGATTGGTCAAATTATGGATTGGATCCACTTGCATTAGATTGGCATTTATCTGAAAATGATATGCAATTTTCAATGCCTGTAGGAATGCGAATGGAAAATGACGTGATTATGAAACCATACCCAGTGACGATTGATGCCAATACAGAGAAGATTATCGCTTCTAATGATGAGTCATTTTTAATGCTTGTAGACAGAGATGGAAAATGGCGTGTAAATACGATTATCAAAGGTTTTACAGAAACATTAGGGGGGTTAGCTAGCTCCTATTCTCTCACAGGTGACATTGTCATGATCGGGAAAAGCAAGTCTGACTTGCTATTAGCATTTTCTCGGATGAAAGAAATCGGTGGCGGCATTGTTCTCGTTCATGAGGGCGAAGTCATTTTTGAACTTCCGTTAACCATATCAGGCATGATGTATGATGGGAATATGGATGACTTAATTGAAAAGGATAAAACATTCAAACGTTTATTAAAAGATCATGGTTACCATTATGATGATCCACCATATAGCTTGCTTTTTCTATCATCGATGCACTTGCCGTATGTGCGAATTACACCAGTAGGCATTATCGATGTAAAGAAAAAACATGTATTATTCCCTGCGATCATGCGCTAAGTTTGTTATAATAGGAGAAAATATACGGCATGCACTTGTAAGGCATGTCGTTCTTTATTTTTAACAACAGGAATTGATATCATAATTAGTAAAGGTGTGTGAAAGATGAAAAAGCTCTTATTATTTGTCATGATGTTAACATTGTTAGCGGCTTGTTCGAATCAAGATGAAGAAACAAGCAATCAAACAGAAACATCTCCGTCTGAAAATGAATCTGAAGAAAGTGAAGAGACAGAGGGTGACGACCAACCTACAGAACAGCCACCTGAATATATTTATCCATTAACAGGTGTAGCGACCGATGAGGAACCGACGAATCGTATGATGGCCGTGATGGTCAATAATCATCCGAAGGCACGTCCGCAGACTGGCTTGTCAAAAGCAGACATTGTGTTTGAAATTTTAGCAGAAGGTAACATTACACGGTTTATGGCATTATTCCAAAGTGAATTGCCCGAAAAAGTTGGGCCTGTTCGTAGTGCGCGCCCTTATTATTTTCATTTGGCCGATGACTATGGTGCGTTTTATGTATATCACGGTGCAGCAGAGTTTATTAATAATATGATTACAGGTGGTGCGGTAGATTATATTAGTGGAGCCACATGGGATGGTGATAATGTCCATTTTGAACGTTCTTCTAACCGAGTAGCCCCCCATAATTCTTATGCGATCGTCGATGGCATTTATGAAAAAGCTGAAGAAAAAGGCTATGAGATAGAAACAGATTATGAACCGCTACCTTTTACAGATCAAGCAGAAATAACAGGGGACACGGCTTCTGAAGTGAAATTTCAATATGGAAATAATACGGTTCGCTATGCTTATGATGAAGCCAATCAAAGGTATAAACGTTTTAGCGATGGTGAACAAACGGTAGAATTAGCGGATCAAGCCCCTGTAACGATGGAGAATGTGCTGATCATGGAAACAAGCCATCAAGTGATCGATGATGAAGGGAGACGGGAGATTGACTTTGAATCTGGCGGCGATGCTTTACTACTGCAGAAAGGTAAAGCGCAACACGTGCAATGGGAACGTATGGGTGATAAAATAATCCCAACAAAAGATGGTGAAACAGTCCCATTTGTTTCAGGGAAAACGTGGATTAATGTCATTCCAAATGACCCAGGTATTGAGGGCGTAAATCTAGTTGGCGCGTCAGAATAAAAAGGAGAGATGAGCACCGTGCAAATTGATAAGCTACGTGGTGAACAGCTGGACCAATTGTTTGATGCGATTTTAAGTTTAGAGACAAGAGAAGAATGCTACCGGTTTTTTGATGATATTGCAACAATGAGTGAAATTCAATCATTGGCTCAGCGCTTACAGGTGGCACGAATGCTAGATGAAGGACAGACATATACCGCTATTGCTGAAGAATCAAGTGCTTCAACGACGACGATTTCTCGTGTTAAACGTTGCCTTACCTATGGCAATGATGGTTATCGCATGGTATTAGATCGAACCAATCAGAAGAACGAAAGATCAGAATAACCGATAAGGGGAGGATATCGATGATACGTTTTGGTGTGATCGGGACGAATTGGATTACCGATCGTTTTATTGATGGTGCATCACAGATTGAGGACTTCACATTAACGGCCGTTTATTCTCGTACGGAAGAAAAAGCGACAGCATTTGCTGAAAAGCATAACCTTGAGCATACATATACAGATTTAGAACAGTTTGCTAACAGTGAGCAATTTGATGCTGTTTATATTGCTTCACCTACAGCATTTCACAGCGAACAGGCGATTACTTGTATGAATGGTGGTAAACACGTCATTGTAGAAAAACCATTTGCGTCAAATGAACGAGAAGTGCAAGCAATGGTTGATGCAGCAAAACAAAATCAAACCGCACTAATGGAGGCAATGAAGACAACCCATGTGCCGAATTTCAAGCGGCTTCAAGAGAGTCTTGATAAAATTGGGCCCGTACGTCGCTATGTAGCAAATTTCTGTCAATATTCATCACGCTATGATAAGTATAAAGAAGGTATTGTATTAAACGCTTTTAAGCCAGAACTGTCGAATGGTTCATTAATGGATATCGGTGTATATTGTTTATATCCAATGGTTGCGCTGTTTGGTGCACCTCATCAAGTGAAAGCGACAGCGTATATGCTTGATTCGGGTGTGGACGGAGAAGGTACCGTGACGGTAGATTATCCGTCTGTGAATGGTGTTGCGATGTTTTCCAAGATTACAAATTCAACCCTCCCGTCAGAAATTCAAGGTGAAAAAGGTTCGATCGTGATCGGCAAATTTTCTGATATGGAAGATGTAAAGATTGTCTATCATGACGGATCTGAAGAAAGAATTGATGGTGAACAAGTAGAGAAAACCATGTATTATGAAGCGAAATCTTTTATCGAAACGATTCAAAATCAATTATTAGAAAATGAGGTCAATACATGGGACAAATCACTTGAGGTGATCCGTGTGTTAGACACCGCTAGAGATGATATCGGACTTCGTTTTCCAGCAGACCAGCAGTAAGGCTCTATCATTATGATGGAGTCTTTTTTTATAAAATGATATAATTTATTTGTAACCATTCTGAGTAAACCAGGAGGGATAATGATGAATAAAGTCGGAATTATCGGTGGATTAGGCCCTGAATCAACGGTTGAATATTACCAATCGATTATAAAAAAATATCAACAACGGTTAGGTAGTCAGGAAGTATTACCAGAATTAGTGATTAATAGTATCAATATGTATCAAGTGTTTACATTCATAAGTAATGGCAATTTGGATGGATTAGCTGATTATCTTACGAAAGCGGTGAATACAGTAGACACGGCCGGAGCAGACTTTGCGATTATTTCTGCGAACACGCCTCATATCGTTTTTGAAAAAGTACAAGAGAACACGAATATACCACTGATTAGTATTGTAGAAGAAACATACAAACAGGCAGAATCACTTGACTTGAATAAAATGGGACTAATCGGTACGAAATTCACGATGGAACATGACTTTTTTAAGCAGCCTTTTCGTGATGGAAATACCGAAATCATTGTGCCTCATGAGCAAGAACAACAATATATACATGAAAAAATTGTTGCTGAATTAGAGAATGGCATCGTGAATCAAGAAACAAAACAAAGTTATCTAGAGATTATCGAACGAATGAGAAAAGAAGACGGGATTGAAGGAATCATCTTAGGTTGTACAGAACTTCCGATGATTATCAAAGAAGATGACCTCGATATCCCAGAATTGAACACAACTGACATTCACATTAATCGCACCGTCGATCAAATACTTCATTCATAATTTTATAATAAAGAGAAGAGTCAAACCGAGCGGCAAATTATACAATGTCGTTCGGTTTTTGGCTCGTGGATGTATGATGCAAAAAGTGAAATTTAGATTCGCTGTTTTCATCAAAAACAAGTATATACTGCAAACCGTGGCATTTGTACTCGCTGTTAGCATCAAAAAATGTGATATGAGTCAAACAGAAAAATGAATTAAGGCTGTTTGCACGGAAAATTGATATACGATGCAAACACGACTGAAAATGCGTTTTGTTTGCATCGAAAAATGATATTCAAGTCAAATATGAAATATCGAACTACCTGTTTGCATCAAAAACACCATTTATCCTGCAAACAGCCATACAACCTCGTCTTGTTTGCAGGATAAAATAATCCAACCGCCTCCGCGATCCACAGAAAAATCAATTTTCAACTTTCCATATAATCACTCTGAATTTGCCTAGATTTTTTGCTATAATAAAATAATGGAGAAAGAAACGTGATGGAGGATGTAACTGTGTATAACATAGATGAATGGAAACACATATTTAAGCTTGATCCTGCCAAAGAGTTATCGGACGAGATGATTGACAAAATCTGTGAGTCAGGAACGGATGCGATCATTGTCGGCGGAACGGATGATGTTACACTTGATGGCGTCTTACATTTATTATCAAGCATTCGTCGCCACTCAGTTCCTGTTTTATTAGAAATTTCGAATATTGAATCGGTCACACCTGGATTTGACTACTATCTTGTTCCGATGGTGTTAAATAGTCAAAAGAAAAAATGGATGATGGATATTCAACAAGAAGCCGTTCGTGAATATGGTGATGTGATCAATTGGCAAGAAATGCTTGCAGAAGGCTATTGCATTATGAATGATGAGTCGAAAGTGTATCAACACACTGAATGTACGCTCCCTACTGAAGAAGATGCGATTGCCTATGCAAGAATGGCAGAGCATTTATTTCGATTGCCGTTTTTTTACCTTGAATTTAGCGGTACATATGCAGATGCAACATTCGTAGAAAAAATAGCAGACGAGCTAACCGACACAAAATTAATTTATGGCGGTGGCATTACAACGAAGCAACAAGCAGCAGAAATGAGTCAGTATGCGGATATTGTAGTCGTTGGAAACAGTCTATATGATAAGCCGAAAGAAGCATTAAAAACAGTCAAAGCAGTGAAGCAAACAAGTTGAAGGTGGTGTAATTGTGGCACAAACCGTCCACGACTTATTGAAAGGATTAAATCAAAAGCAACAAGAAGCGGTCAAACATACAGAAGGCCCATTATTAATTATGGCTGGAGCTGGCAGTGGAAAAACACGCGTGCTCACACACCGGATTGCCTATTTATTAGGAGAAAAAGAAGTATCTCCACGAAATATACTCGCGATCACCTTTACGAATAAAGCAGCCCGGGAAATGAAAGAACGGATTACAGACTTAGTTGGATCACGCGGCGCTGACATGTGGGTATCGACATTTCACTCAATGTGTGTGCGTATTTTGCGACGCGATATTGACCGTATTGGTTACAGCCGAAACTTCTCGATAATAGACGGCAGTGATCAGTTAACATTAGTGAAAAATATTTTAAAAGAGAAAAATATCGATACGAAACAGTTCCAACCACGCGCTTGTTTAGGCGCGATTAGTGGGGCGAAAAATGAACTGGTCACACCTGAAACATACAACGAATCGGTCAATAACTTCTATGAACGTCAAATTGGTGAAGTGTATCAAGAGTATCAGAAACGCTTGCGAAAAAACCAAGTACTTGATTTCGATGATCTGATTATGCAGACGATTCACTTATTTCAACGTGTTCCAGAAGTATTAGAATATTATCAGCGTCGTTTTCAATATATTCATGTCGATGAGTATCAAGATACGAACCACGCTCAATATTATTTAGTTAAACAGCTCGCATCTCGTTTTCAAAACCTATGTGTAGTGGGTGATTCTGATCAGTCGATTTATGCATGGCGAGGAGCAGATATTAGTAACATCCTTTCATTTGAAAAAGACTATCCCAATGCACGTGTCGTCATGCTTGAACAAAATTATCGTTCGACACAATCGATTTTAGAAGCAGCGAACCACGTGATTCAACACAATACGGGACGCAAGCCCAAAAATCTATGGACACAAAATAACGAAGGAACGAACATTCATTATTATCAAGCAAGAACCGAGCGTGAAGAAGGATTGTTTGTCGCCAATCGAATTGAAGAATTAATTGATGAAAAAGAGTATCATCATAAAGATATTGCCATTCTGTACCGGACAAACGCACAATCCCGTGCCATAGAGGAAACATTTATGAAAGCAAACATTCCGTATCAAATGATCGGTGGAACGAAATTCTATGACCGTAAAGAAATTAAAGATTTGCTAGCGTATTTACGATTAATCGTAAATCCTGATGATGATATTAGTTTTGCACGTATCGTCAATGAACCGAAGCGAGGAATCGGAAAAACGTCAATGGATAAGTTAGAAGCCTATGCGGCAGCGCATGATATTTCATTTTACACAGCGGTTCAAGAAATCGATTTTGTTGGCGTGAGTGCCAAAGCTGCAAAAGCACTGATGAATTTTGGCCAGATGATTAAAAACTGGACGCAACAGCAAGAATTTTTAACTGCAACCGATATGGTCGAAGAAGTGATTACGCAGACTGGTTATGAAGAAATGCTTATCAATGATAAATCACTAGAATCACAAACCCGTTTAGAAAACATCGAAGAATTTAAAACGGTGACGAAACATTTTGAAGAGACGAATGAAGATAAAACACTTGTGAGTTTCCTGACTGATTTAGCGCTCGTATCGGATATTGATCGAGTAGATGAAGAAGAAAATGATGATAAAGTCACCATGATGACATTGCATGCAGCAAAAGGTTTGGAGTTTCCCGTTGTATTTTTAATCGGTATGGAAGAAAATGTATTTCCACATAGTCGTTCGATTATGGATGAAGAGCAAATGCAAGAAGAACGACGATTAGCTTATGTGGGGATTACACGAGCAGAAGAAATGCTTCACGTGTCTCACGCGAGAATGCGTACATTATTCGGAAATGTCAATCAAAATCCAGTCAGCCGATTTATTGATGAAATGCCAGAACATTTGGTTGACGGAAGAGAGGAAGCCAAAGAATCAATATTCGGTCAAAGCAACATTCAAATTACGGACGATGAGCTACCTTTCCAAGAGCCAACTGCTCAACCAGCTCAACCAGAACCAAAACGAAAAGCCCAGCGAACCACTGGTGGTGAAAGTCATGAATGGCAAGTCGGTGATAAAGCGAATCATAAAAAATGGGGACAAGGGACGGTTGTGAAAATAGAAGGTGAAGGAGAAGCGATGGAATTAGATATCGCATTTCCAGCGCCAACAGGTGTGAAACGACTGTTAGCAAAATTCGCTCCCATTACGAAAGCTTAAGGAGGTGACTACGAAGTGAATCAAGAACAAGCCGAAAAACGATTACAAGCTTTACGAGAAGAGTTGAATCAATACAATTATGAATATCATGTGTTGGATAACCCAAGTGTTTCTGACTTTGAATATGACCAAAAAATGAAGGAATTGCAAGAAATCGAAAAGTCCTATCCATCGCTCGTTACACCTGACTCGCCGTCGCAGCGAGTTGGCGGCGAGCCACTGGACGCCTTTGAGAAAGTCAATCATCGTGTGCCGATGTTAAGTCTTGGCAATGGATTTAATGAACAAGACTTGCGTGATTTCGACCGGCGCGTGCGAGAAGGATTAAATAAAACTCACGTCGATTATGTTTGTGAATTAAAAATTGATGGGCTGGCGGTTTCCTTACAATACGAAGATGGCGTCTTTGTACAAGGAGCTACACGCGGGGACGGAACAACAGGTGAAGATATTACGAGTAACCTACGAACCGTACGCAGTATCCCCTTGAAAATTCAAGATACGAATCCGATTGAAGTGCGCGGAGAAGCCTTTATGCCACAAGAGGCGTTTGTTTCATTGAATCAAGCACGTGAAGAAAACGGAGATGAACCATTTGCCAACCCGCGTAACGCAGCAGCTGGATCGTTGCGTCAGCTAGATCCAAAAATTGCAGCCAAACGCCAACTAGATATCTTTTTATATGCCGTAGGTGAATGGGAATCTGGTACTCTTACGACACATAGCGAACGGTTGAACTACTTGGAAAACCTCGGTTTTAAAACGAATCCTGAATGGCGAAAATGTGAAGGCATAGATGAAGTCATTGAATATGTTGACAAGTGGGTTGAACAACGAGCAAATCTTTCATATGATATCGACGGGATCGTCATTAAAGTAGACGACTTAGACGCACAAGAACAGCTCGGTTTTACGGCGAAAAGTCCGCGTTGGGCCATTGCTTATAAATTCCCTGCTGAAGAAGCGGTCACGAAGCTAACCGATATAGAACTCAGTGTGGGTCGCACGGGTGTGGTGACACCTACAGCGATTCTTGACTCGGTAAAAGTCGCCGGTACAACCGTACAGCGTGCATCCTTACATAATGAAGACTTAATTCATGAAAAGGACATTCGCATTGGTGATACCGTTGTGATCAAAAAAGCTGGTGACATCATTCCGGAAGTCGTTCGTGTCGTAGAAGATACACGGTCCGAAGAACAAGTTCCATTTTCCATGCCGAATGAATGCCCGTCGTGTGGCAGTGAACTTGTCCGTTTAGAAGAAGAAGTCGCTTTGCGTTGTATTAACCCGAGTTGTCCAGCCCAATTAAAAGAAGGTTTGATTCACTTTGTCTCACGTCCAGCGATGAATATTGACGGTCTTGGTGAAAAGGTCATCCAACAATTATTCCGGGAAGAGTTGATTGCAACGATCGCTGATTTATACCGTTTAGACCGCGAAGAATTGTTGCAGCTTGAACGAATGGGTGAAAAGTCGGTGACCAATTTACTAGGAGCGATTGAACAATCGAAAGAAAACTCACTCGAGCGACTGTTGTTTGGACTTGGTATCCGTTATGTCGGATCTAAAGCAGCGACAACATTAGCAGCACACTTTGAGACAATGGAGAACTTACAACAGGCGTCGTTTGAAGATTTACTTGCCATTGATGAAATTGGTGAGAAAATGGCTGATTCCATCGTCCGCTACTTTGCGGATGAACGCGTGAGTGAGCTTTTAGATGAATTACGAGCATTAGGGTTGAATCTCACGTATAAAGGCATGAATACATCGGAAATCAGTGAGGATGCTATATTTTCTGGAAAAACGGTCGTCCTCACCGGGAAATTAGCGATTTACACAAGACAAGAAGCAAAACAGCGTATTGAAGCGTTGGGTGGCACTGTAACTGGTAGTGTCAGTAAAAAGACAGATGTGTTGATTGCAGGAGAAGATGCAGGGTCAAAACTAGATAAAGCAGAAAAATTAGGTGTAGAAGTATGGGATGAAGAACGTTTGCAAGCAAAACTTGAGGGGGAAACAGAATGAAAAAGAGCATAGTCAGTATTTTAGTGATGGTATTGGTGCTTGCAGGCTGTGCTCCGTCCTTTAACGAATCAGATGAAGAAGTTGTTGATGAGACGGTAGATGATTCAGAACAAGAAACAGCGATTATACCGAATTACAACGTTTCTCAGGAGCAATATCGGGTACTCGTTGATTCGAAGTTAAGCCAAGCGCGTGGGGTCATTACCAACCAAATCGCCAATCGTATTGATATTGATGCGATGGAAGAAGGTCTACGCCGTTTATCAAAGGATGTGTACGCTCCATCTGACCATTATTTTCAAGAAGGTCAATATATTACCGAAGATACATTATATAGTTGGCTCGAGCGGTATGATGAAGAGGACCATCCGAAAGGGCTAAACCCTGTAATTGAGAATGCAAGTAATCAAGAACAGCAGAGAAATAACCCAAAATATTTATCACATATTCTTGAACAGAATTATTTAACGAGAACTGAAGATGATGTTGTCGAGTTGCAAGGGATCTCGCTCGCACTTGCGATGAAATCTGTCTATCGTTTTCAAACTGAAACGGGCGGTCCATATTATTATGAGACAATATCCAAAGAAAAAATGCTTAGTGAAGCAAATAATATTGCAGACGAAGTGCTTCAGCGCGTCCGTGACATTGAAGGGTTAGAAAACGTCCCAGTTTTTCTAACGGTTTACCGTGAAGCAGAGCAAAATTCACTTGTCCCAGGAAATTATGTCGCAAAAGCCAGTGTGTCTGGAGATGAAACATCGGTCAATAATTGGGAGTCGGTGAATGAAGAACATGTTCTCTTTACCTCAGGTGATGATAACGAAAATTATCCGGACACATCAGCATTGATCAATGAACTCGATCAAGATGTTTCAGACTATTTTCCGAACTACGTCAGTGTGATCGGAAAAGGATTTTATATCGATAACACATTGCAAGAGTTAACGATAGAAATACCAGTTTCTTTTTATGGAAAAGCTGAATTAACTGGGTTTACTCAATATGTCTATGGCTTAGTGAAAGAAGGCTTTCCGAATTCGATTCATTTGGAAGTGAATATTACGTCAGGCGATCAGCAAGAGGCGTTAATTGTTCGCAAACCTGGTGAAGAAGATGGCTTTGTTCATATATATCGTTAAACAGATAACAAGCGTTATCACGTTAAAGCACTTCACGCACGCAAAAATGTTTTGAAATGTAACAATACATGATAAAATAAACGTTATGGATTTTACTTATCGTAGGGTAATTATTTTGGAGGTGACAGAAAAATGGCAGATATTTCGAAAGAGGAAGTAAAGCACGTGGCAAATTTAGCCCGATTAGCTTTATCCGATGAAGAAGTAGAGACGATGACGAAACAACTAGGTGACATCATTAATTATGCAGAACTTCTCAATGAGTTAGATACAGACAACGTCGAGCCAACGACACACGTTCTCGACTTAAAAAATGTCATGCGTAATGATGAACCAAAAGAATGGATTCGCAAAGAAGATGCACTAAAGAATGCACCAGATCAAGAAGATGGACAATTCCGCGTGCCATCAATTTTAGAGTAAGGAGGGATTTTCGTGTCATTATTTGACTATACATTAAAAGAACTACAAGAAAAGCTACATAAACAAGAAATTACCGTTAGCGACCTTGTCGATGCTTCATTTGAACGAATTCATGAAGTGGATGACAACGTACAAGCATTTTTAACTTTAAATCAAGAAGAAGCGAAAAAACAAGCACAACAATTAGATGAAGCACGTGGATCGGATGCATCCATTCTTTATGGTATGCCGATCGGCTTGAAAGACAATATTGTTACAAAAGGCTTGCGAACAACGGCTGCTAGTCAAATTCTTGATAATTTAGACGATCCGTTATATGACGCGACTGTCGTTAATAAATTAAAAAATGCACATACAGTAACTATTGGCAAATTAAACATGGACGAATTTGCTATGGGATCTTCCAATGAAAATTCAAGCTATCAAAAAACACGCAATCCTTGGAATACAGACTATGTGCCAGGCGGTTCAAGTGGTGGTGCAGCAGCTTCTGTAGCCGCAGGAGAAGTGCTTTTCTCCTTAGGTTCAGATACAGGTGGCTCTATTCGTCAGCCAGCTGCATTTTGCGGGGTTGTTGGTTTGAAACCGACATATGGTTTAGTTTCTCGTTTTGGTTTGATCGCATTCGCTTCTTCATTAGACCAAATCGGCCCTATTACTCGTAATGTAGAAGATAACGCTCATCTTTTACAAGCAATTGTAGGACAAGACAAGATGGATGCGACATCTGCTAATGTTGACATTCCAAATTACAGCGAAGCGACAAAACAAGATGTAAAAGGCATGCGTATCGCTGTACCGAAGGAATATCTACAAGAAGGTGTAAACCCAGAAGTGAAGGAAGCCGTCATGGCGGCCTTAAAACAATATGAAGCATTAGGTGCGACATGGGAAGAAGTTTCCTTACCACATTCAAAGTATGCAGTCGCAACGTATTACCTGATTGCTTCTTCTGAGGCTAGTGCCAACCTCGCGCGTTTTGATGGTGTACGTTATGGTGTTCGTTCAGAAAATGCCGATGACATGATGGAAATGTTCACGAAATCTCGAGCAGAAGGTTTCGGTGATGAAGTAAAACGCCGTATTATGTTAGGGACATTTGCATTAAGTTCAGGTTATTATGATGCGTATTATAAAAAGGCACAGCAGGTTCGTACACTAATTAAAAACGATTTTGAAAAAGTATTCGAAGACTATGATGTGATTATCGGACCTACAACACCAACACCAGCGTTTAAAGTTGGCGAAAAAGTCGATGATCCATTAACAATGTATGCGAACGACGTATTAACCATTCCCGTGAACTTAGCTGGTGTTCCAGGTATGTCGATTCCATGTGGTTTCTCTAGCGAAGGATTGCCAATTGGTTTACAGATCATTGGTAAGCATTTTGATGAATCTACTGTCTATCGTGCGGCATATGCTTATGAACAGGCAACGGATCACCATACGAAACGTCCGAACCTAGGAGGTGACAAGTAATGACAAGTTATGAAACGGTCATTGGTTTAGAAGTACACGTAGAGTTAAAAACAGCTTCCAAGATTTTTAGTCCGAGTCCAAACGCATTCGGTTCCGAGCCAAACGCGAATGTTAACCCAATCGACTTAGGTTATCCAGGTGTGCTACCAGTATTAAACGAAGAAGCGGTAAACTATGCGATGAAAGCAGCTCTTGCATTGAATTGTGATATTGCAACACATACGAAGTTTGACCGGAAAAACTATTTTTACCCAGATAACCCGAAAGCATACCAAATCTCACAATTTGATCAACCAATTGGAGAAAATGGGTCAATCGAAATTGAAGTGGACGGTGAGAAGAAAACAATCGGCATTACACGACTTCACATGGAAGAGGATGCGGGTAAGCTCACTCATGGTGATGATGGCTATTCATTAGTTGATTATAACCGCCAAGGCACACCACTCGTTGAAATTGTATCCGAACCAGATATTCGTACACCGAAAGAAGCGTATGCTTATTTAGAGAAATTAAAGAACATTATCCAGTATACGGGTGTTTCTGACTGTAAGATGGAAGAAGGTTCTTTACGTTGTGATGCGAACATCTCAATCCGTCCAGTGGGGCAAGAAGAATTCGGAACAAAAACGGAATTGAAAAACTTAAACTCCTTCTCTTTTGTTCAAAAAGGATTAGAGTTTGAAGAAGAACGCCAACGTGACGTATTAGAGGATGGCGGCGAAATCTTGCAAGAAACACGTCGTTATGATGAGCAAAAGAAAGAAACGGTACTTATGCGTGTGAAAGAAGGATCTGATGATTATCGTTACTTTCCAGAACCAGACCTCGTGCCACTTTATATCGATGAAGCATGGAAAGAACGCATTCACGCTGAAATTCCAGAATTGCCTGATGCACGTAGAGATCGCTATGTGAGAGAATTGGAATTACCAGCGTATGATGCAGGTGTGTTAACGAGCACGAAGGAAATGGCAGACTTCTTTGAAAATACGATTAAGGCAGGCGCAGATGCGAAACAAGCATCGAATTGGCTTATGGGTGAAGTGTCGGCTTATATGAATAAGCAGCAACTCGAAATTACTGATTTAAAGCTGACACCCGAATCACTTGCGAGTATGATTAATTTAATCGAGGATGGCACTATTTCTTCCAAGCTTGCGAAGAAAGTTTTCTCTGAACTCGTTGAAAACGGCGGCGATCCAAAACAGATCGTAAAAGATCAAGGCTTGGAGCAGATCTCTGATGAAGGACAGCTACGCGAGATCATTACCGGCATTTTGGATGAAAACGAACAATCCATTACCGATTACAAAAATGGAAAAGACAAAGCGCTCGGTTTCCTTGTTGGCCAAACGATGAAAGCCACTAAAGGACAAGCCAATCCGCCAATGGTTAATAAGATCATTAAAGAAGAAATCGACAAACGATAACGTATGAAGAAAAAGGGCTGTACCACCCGTGGCACAGCCCTTTCCCTTTTTGTGGGAAGATATAGATGGGCGGAGAGCTTTATCCTATTCGGCAAACAGCTGACTTTGTGATGACTGTTTGCATGGAAAATCGA
>NZ_APML01000078.1 GCF_000359605.1 Gracilibacillus halophilus YIM-C55.5 | reverse complement strand
ACTAAACAAACACCTTGTTCCATTAACGGGTGGCTTTTCTGGAACAAGAGACGTAGACCTTATTGCTATAAAGGGCAGTATAATGGAATAATTCCATATTTAATATTACAGGGGGATGAAAATATATGACATTCGATGAACTTTATCATAAAGCTAAATCAGTGACAAATAACCGAGAACTATCAGAATTTGCTAGTGCGGGTGGAGTAGGAGCTGCAATCCTTTCTGAAAGCGATACCGTATATACGGGTGTGTGTATTGATACTGCCTGCTCAATGGGGTTTTGTGCAGAACATGCAGCAGCTGCATCTATGGTGACTCATGGAGAAAATCGGATAATAAAAATGGTTGCTATTAGTAGTAAAGGGAATATCATACCACCATGTGGGCGCTGCCGTGAATTTATTAGTCAACTTCACACTGACAATCTAAATAATACTGAAGTCATGGTTGATGAAGATGTAATTGTTAAACTCAAAGAACTTATGCCATATGATTGGCGAAAATAATATTGTGCTAACGGGTAGCTCAACTGGAACAAGGAGTTGCCAAAACTAGCAGCTCCTATTGCGCTTAAGGAGCAGGATAGCGACAGAAGAATTCTTGGAAAGGGTGGGGAGAATGACAGAATTAACGTTCTATAAAGATTACAAAAGTAATGAGGAACTAAGAAAAAGTTTTAATGAACTCGCCACTTTGGTTTTTGGTTTAAGTTTTGAAGATTGGTATAAAAAGGGGTATTGGAATAACCGTTTATCCCTTATTCTTATGCTGAAGGGGCTAATGTAATAGCAAATGTTTCAGAGTTAATCTATTGGACTTCGTTATACATGGTGAGAAAAAAGAGCTATACAAATAGAGACAGTTATGACACACCCTGATTATCGAAATCAAGGACTTTCAGTAAGTTTAATGAATAGAGCTATGAAGATGCAATAGTAATTTTCAAGACGGAAGGCAAGCAAATAGACATTTTTGATATTGTTAGTAAAAAAAATCAGCATTGACAACATTCTTTCGAATATTACTAATAGCTACTCTAATAAAATTGTGTTTCACTATACTCATAATTATAAAGGGATTGATACACAAAGTGATATTTTTAATGGAGATGATGTATTATTCGTAAAAACGAGTGGTAGTAACCAGTTTCCTTTAAAATTTAAACATCCTATTACTTCCCAAGCATAAAATTCAACTTTGTGAAGTTTTCTACTTAAAGTAAAGGGCAGGATTATTCAACAAAATTAACATCTTATAATTGAAATTGGGTGAGAGAGATGAAAGGTTTAGTTTGGGCTTTAATGCTTTTTTATGCACTTGTTACCGTATTTTGGATAGCTAACTCACCATATTTATTTTCTCTGTGGGGTATAGTTATATGGCTAGTTTCGATTTTGTTAGGTATTATTGTTTCCACAAATATAAAAGAAAAAAATATAATGAGGAAAATTACATTATATTCAACTTCTTTTATGGTGTTTTTGCTTTTAGTAACAGGGTTGATACATTTAGCGGTTACATCTATGCCATAATTGGTATTGAACTAACGGATGCTAGAGTTCAACCAGGCAATTCATTATCCCGACTTAATAGGATTTGTAAAGGGAAGAATGACACATTTGTTTTGGATTTTGCTAATGAAGCAGAAGACATGCAAAAAGCCTTTGAACCCTATTATGAAGTAACACAATTAGAGGAGGCGACAGATCCCAACGTCCTTTATGACATTCAAACAGAGTTAGATGCTTTTCAGGTATATTCTGATAGTGAGATAGAAGAGGTCGTGGAAATAGAATACAGTGGCAAGCAGAAGAATGCCAAAGTTCAAGAGAAGTTAAATTCGTATTTAGATAAAGCCGTCAATCGTTTTAAGGATGATTGAATGAGGAACAGCAAGATGACTTTAAAGCAGCCTATTCTAAATACATTAGAACCTATTCCTTTGTATTACAAATAGGCCCCTTTGCCGACATCGAATTACACAAGTTGTATGTATTCTTGAATTATCTGTTCAAAAAGCTACCCAAAAAAGCATCAGATGGGATCTATTTCTTTTGGTCTCTA
>NZ_APML01000077.1 GCF_000359605.1 Gracilibacillus halophilus YIM-C55.5 | reverse complement strand
CAGATATGCGTCAAACAGAAAAAGCGCAACTCACTGTTTGCATCGAAAGCTATGTATCACGCAAATCGCTACCGTAAATCAAGCGGTTGGCAGCATAAAGCATGACGAGTGGCTTTTTCTATTTCATCGTTTTAAAAATAGGTAGAAATACGATATAATAGTCGTAATAATAGGAATTTTTTCGTGCATGAAATGATAAAAAATGGTATAAACTAAAAATAAATGTTATGTTCATACATATGAAGGTGTTACTTGGCGGTGTGTCATTCGATAGCAATCCGAAAGAGAGGAAGTTACACATGCAGAAGTTGCTTGTTGAAGGTGGGCACTTGTTAAATGGTGAAGTAAGAATCAGTGGGGCGAAAAATAGCGCCGTTGCTTTATTACCAGCTTCGATACTAGCTGATTCAAACGTCACCATTGAAGGCTTACCAGACATTTCAGACGTAGAAACGTTAAGTTGCTTACTAGAGGAAATTGGCGGAACGGTTGAACGAGAAGGGAATACTGTACATATAGATCCAGCAGAGATGACGGCAATGCCTCTGCCGAATGGACGAGTAAAAAAACTACGCGCTTCGTACTATTTTATGGGAGCGATGTTAGGTCGATTTAAAGAAGCAGTTATTGGTTTGCCAGGAGGCTGTTATTTAGGACCGAGGCCGATTGATCAGCATATCAAAGGCTTTGAAGCACTGGGAGCAACAGTGACAAATGAACAAGGTGCGGTATACTTAAGAGCGAATGAACTTAGAGGTGCGCGTATTTATTTAGATGTCGTCAGCGTTGGGGCGACGATTAATATTATGTTAGCAGCCGTTAAAGCAAAAGGAAAGACCGTTATCGAAAATGCTGCAAGAGAACCTGAAATCATTGATGTGGCCACGATCTTAACGAGTATGGGCGCCAAAATTAAAGGGGCAGGTACCGACGTTATTCGGATTGAAGGCGTGGACAAGCTAACAGGGTGCATGCACACCATTATTCCTGATCGAATTGAAGCGGGAACGTATACGATTATGGCAGCAGCCCAAGGGGAAAAAGTATTGATTGATAATGTGATCCCGCAACACTTAGAACCCCTTTTAGCTAAGTTAAGAGAAATGGGTGTTCACATTAAAGAAGGCGAGGAACAATTACTTGTACATCGCGGCGAAAAATTGAGCAGTGTCGATATTAAAACATTAGTTCACCCAGGCTTTCCGACTGATTTGCAACAACCTTTCACCGCGTTATTAACCCGGGCTCATGGGACAGGCGTTGTCACAGACACGATTTATCAAGCGCGTTTTAAACATATTGACGAATTGAGAAGAATGAATGCTCTCATTAAAGTAGAAGGTGGTTCAGCCATTGTCACAGGGCCTGTTCAACTAGAAGGTGCCACTGTAAAAGCCAGTGACTTACGAGCAGGCGCTTCATTAATTGTGGCAGGTTTAATGGCGGATGGTGTAACCGAAATTACCGGAATGGATCATATCGAGCGAGGGTATGCAAATATAGAAGAAAAACTGATCGACATGGGAGCGAATGTTTGGCGCGAAGATATGACGAAAGCTGAAATCGAGCAGTTTCAAAATTCTTAAAAAGTTATGAAAAGATGATGACCAATTGTAAAAACCACCCGAATGTGGCTAACACGAGCTTACATTCGGGTATTCAAAATGCCTCTTAAAATTTAAATTTTTTTCAAAAAGCAGTTGAATAATACTGACGAAAAAGGTACTATATATGAAGGATAGTCAATGAAAGCATTTCCTTGGCTTACCGAATACTGTTTCCCTTAATTCGTAACAGTACTTCTATTTTTACTCTTCTAAAGAGATGTCCATCTCTTATGCTCCATTACTAGAGTTCCTAATCCTTATATAAACATAATTTCATAGAAACCGAACGCATGGAAAGGTTATTCTTTTAATTACATGAACAATTTGAAGAAACAAAATGGAAGATAGAAAAAATATGAATAGGCGTGGTGATGTTGTGAGTGAGATTACAATTTCAGAACTAGAACACATGACACTAAAAGAACTTTACGCAAAAGCGAAAGAATTTAAAGTGTCTTATTACGCGAAATTAACGAAGAAAGAATTAGTATTTGCGATCCTAAAAGCACAAGCTGAAAAAAGCGGCTATTTATTTATGGATGGTATTTTAGAAATTATCCCTACAGAAGGGTTTGGTTTCCTGCGTCCGATTAATTACTCACCGAGTGCGGAAGATATTTATATATCGGCATCGCAAATTCGTCGGTTCGATTTACGAAACGGTGATAAGGTCTCTGGAAAGGTTCGTCCACCGAAAGAGAACGAACGATATTATGGCTTATTACATGTTGATGCGGTCAATGGTGAAGATCCAGAAGCTGCCAAAGAACGTGTCCATTTTCCTGCCTTAACACCATTATATCCAGATCGATTAATGAATTTAGAAACGAATACCAAAAGCATTTCAACGAGAATTATGGATTTATTGACGCCAGTAGGCTATGGCCAACGTGGTTTGCTCGTAGCGCCGCCGAAAGCTGGTAAAACGATGCTGTTAAAGCAAATTGCAAACAGTATTTCGAAAAATCATCCCGATTCAAAGCTCATTATATTGCTCGTTGATGAGCGTCCAGAAGAAGTAACGGATATCGAACGGTCAGTTGATGCGGATGTTGATGTCGTCAGTTCAACGTTTGATGAGTTGCCCGACAATCATATTAAGGTCGCGGAACTTGTTTTAGAAAGAGGCATGCGACTCGTGGAGCACAAGAGAGATGTCATCGTATTAATGGATAGTATCACACGCCTTGCACGTGCCTACAATTTAGTGATTCCGCCAAGCGGACGTACGCTGTCAGGTGGTATTGATCCAGCAGCCTTTCACCGTCCGAAACGTTTCTTCGGTGCAGCAAGAAATATCGAAGAAGGTGGCAGTTTTACCATTTTAGCAACGGCATTGATCGAGACGGGTTCACGTATGGACGATGTTATTTATGAAGAATTTAAAGGGACCGGTAATATGGAATTACATCTCGATCGTAATTTGGCCCAACGTCGTATATTCCCGGCAATGGATATTCTGCGATCCAGTACACGAAAAGAAGAGCTGCTTGTCTCTAAATCCCATCTAGAAAAAATGTGATGGTGCGAAAACATATGCAGGAGTCACCAGATTTTCTTGAACGATTCTTACGTAAACTACGAGGAACGAAAAATAACGAAGAATTTATTGACAACCTTGAAGATGAAATGAAACGAAAAGGCACATCAAAACGTTCATCCTCCTAACTCATGGCTTGATGAAAAATCCTCTTGCAATCGGTAAACGAGATTGGTATAATGCTTCTGTATGAGAAAATGCGGATGAACGCAGAAATTAACTCTGTTTCGACAAAGATTCAGGGCAAAAGGAGTGGACAGAAATGAAAAAAGATATTCATCCAGAATACCAAAAAGTTGTATTTCTTGATACGAGTTCAGACTACAAGTTTCTAGGTGGATCAACAACATCATCTGATGAAACGATTGAGTGGGAAGATGGCAACACATACCCATTGATCCGTGTAGAAATTAGCTCAGCTTCACACCCGTTCTATACTGGGAAGCAAAAAGCGGACAAAGTCGGTGGACGTATCGACCGCTTTAAGAAAAAATACAATCTTAAATAAGCAACTCGCAGTCGTATGCTTTGAACATAAAAGGATCACGATTCCGAAAGAAGCAGGCAATTCAATCATGTATTGCCTGTTTTCTTTTGTGAAAAGGATCAATGAAAAGTTGAGAATAAACATTCGAAAGTCGAGAATACATCGTGCAAAGTTGAGAAGAAACATCCAAAAGTCGAGAATAAATCTACAAAACTTGAGAATAACGCATCTAGCAATGAGGAGAGAAGCTTGTGGCACAGCTATATTTTAAATACGGAGCAATGAATAGTGGGAAATCGATTGAGATATTAAAAGTAGCTCATAATTATGAAGAGCAGAATAAACCGGTTCTTATTTTCACGTCAGGTCTAGATGATCGAGAAGAAGTCGGCTATGTTTCCAGTCGAATTGGGATAAAGCGTAAAGCACTCCCTATTTTTGCGCATACGAATCTGTACCAATCAGTAAAAAGTTATGAGCAAAAGCCATATTGTGTCCTCGTTGATGAAGCGCAATTTTTAGAAAAGACACATGTATTACAATTAACGCAAATTGTTGATGAATTCGATATCCCAGTGATGGGTTTTGGCCTAAAAAACGATTTTCAAAACGAACTATTTGAAGGTAGTAAATATTTTTTATTATATGCAGATAAAATTGAAGAGATGAAAACAATTTGTTGGTTTTGTGCGAAAAAAGCCATCATGAATTTACGCGTCGATGAACAAGGAAAACCGATCTATACAGGAGAACAAATTCATATCGGCGGTAACGACTCCTACTATCCTGTTTGTAGAAAATGTCATAACAACCCGCCATTATAGTATTTGACCAGTCAAGCTGAATGCGCACAATTTTGACGCATGTATGATACTATAATATAATGTAGCTATTGATTCGAACGCATAGGCTGAATCAGAAAGAGGTGGAACACGTGTTAGATAGACTTCAATCACTAGAAGCTCGTTATGATAAATTGAATGAATTGCTAAGTGATCCAGAAGTGATCGGTGATTCAAAGAAATTACGAGAATACTCAAAAGAACAATCTGACTTGGAAGAAGTCATTACAGCGTATCGAGAATATAAAGATATATCTTCACAGCTAGAAGATGCGAAAGTCATGCTTGAAGACGATCTTGATGAAGAAATGCGTGAAATGACCAAGGAAGAAATCTCAGAGCTCTCGGAAAAACAAGAAGAATTAGAAGAACGTCTCAAGATCTTATTATTACCGAAAGATAAGAACGATGATAAGAACGTCATCATGGAAATTCGCGGAGCAGCAGGTGGCGATGAAGCTGCTTTGTTTGCTGGCGACCTTTTCCGGATGTATTCACGTTATGCTGAATCCCAAGGCTGGAAAATCGATATTATGGACACGAACTCAACAGGCGTCGGCGGCTATAAAGAAATTGTGTTCATGATTAGTGGAACGGGTGCCTATTCGAAATTGAAATTTGAGAATGGCGCGCATCGTGTCCAGCGTGTACCTGAGACGGAATCAGGTGGTCGGATTCATACGTCTACTGCCACTGCGGTTGTCATGCCAGAAGCAGAGGAAGTCGAAGTCGATATTAATGAAAAAGATATACGTGTAGATACGTTTGCAGCAAGCGGTCCGGGTGGTCAAAGTGTCAATACAACCATGTCAGCCGTCCGTTTAACACATGAGCCAACAGGTGTAATCGTGTCTTGTCAGGATGAGAAATCGCAAATTAAAAACAAAGAAAAAGCGATGAAAGTATTGCGTGCGCGGATTTATGATATGTATCAGCAACAAGCGCAAGCAGAATATGACGAATCAAGAAAATCGGCCGTTGGTTCAGGGGATCGTTCGGAACGGATTCGCACATACAATTTTCCGCAAAACCGCGTCACCGACCACCGCATCGGCTTAACCATTCAAAAGCTTGATCAGATTTTAGAAGGAAAAATAGATGAAGTAATTGAAGCGTTAATTGTCGAAGAACAAGCAAAGAAAATGGAAGAAATCGGTGAATAATATGCGTGCACAAGTCGTAACCGTACAGGAAGCCTTACAGTGGGCTTCCTCTTTTTTAAACAAAGCCAATCGCGAAGAAAAAGTAGCAGAGATTCTCCTACTCCATGAATTGAATTTGTCGAAAGCACAGCTTCTCACACGTTTACGTGAAACCATCAATCCAGAAGTATGGCATACGTTTCAACAAAACATTAAAGAACATGCCCAAACGGGAAAACCGGTACAACATTTTACGGGACTTGAAGTATTCTATGATCGCTTATACCACGTCAATGAACATGTTTTAATTCCTCGACCGGAAACGGAAGAACTTGTTGATTATATTGTGAAGCACTGGCACGGGTCGAAGCAACATCAGCGGATCGTAGACGTAGGTACGGGTAGTGGTATCATTGCCATCACGTTAGCCAAGGAACGAGAAGATATAGAGGTCATAGCGACAGATATTTCCGAACAAGCGTTACAGGTGGCCCAAAAGAATGCCGATCGTCATCAAGCGGACGTTACATGGCAGGTGGGGAACTTCTTGCAACCACTTATCGAACGTGAGCAAACGGTCGATTTGATCGTATCCAATCCTCCTTATATTGATCGTAAGGAGATGAAACATTTGGCTGACACGGTGAAAGATTTCGATCCAGGACTAGCGCTTTTTGCTGAGAATCACGGGCTTAGCGCTTATGAAACCATTATCCAACAATCCAAACACGTCTTAGCGCCGAATGGAGACATCGTGTTTGAAATTGGTGATGAGCAAGCAGAAGCGGTAACAAAACTGATTAAAAAAGCCTACCCGAACCATACGGTAGAATGTCATCAAGATATGAACGGGCGCGATCGAATGCTTATCGCCAGACGATCAAAAAA
>NZ_APML01000076.1 GCF_000359605.1 Gracilibacillus halophilus YIM-C55.5 | reverse complement strand
GCGGTTGTTTGTATCGAAAATGGATATATGAGTCAAACAGAAGAAGTGGAAGCGGTTGTTTGCATTGAAAAAGAATATATGAGTCAAACAAGAGAAGCGGAAGCAGCTGTTTGCATCGAAAACCAATATATGCGTCAAACAAGAAACGTCAGAGCGTCTGTTTGCATCAAAAACAAAAAAAGCTTGATTGATCATGTCTAGTGATCAATCAAGCCTTCTTATTGATAAAAGGCAAGCTCTTCATCGATGGCTTTGCGGATTTTTTCCAGAGCTTCTTCAGGTGTTTTGCCATGGACGCGTTTGCCATTTACCATTGTGTATGGTGCGACACGGCATAACCCGCAGAAGTTGAGGCAATCGCTAATGAGAACGGCCACCTCTGGATATTCAGACTCGATGATTTCTTCTATATTTATAGTATTCATTAAATTACTGTCACAAACTTCTACGACAACGATTCCCATAATTATCACCTTCCATTTGGAATCGCCTTTCACCATAACGCTATACCATTTTAGATGTCAATCAAACAGACTTTTTCCGAACCCTTAGCTAAAATGTTTCACAGGAAAACATAGATATATAATGGCACGAAAAAGGAGACGATAACTGCACTTATTGTCATCGATAATGCACTTACTGCACCTTCTTGTTCACCTAATTCGAGTGCTTTTGCCGTACCAATCGCATGGGAGGCAGCACCCAATCCAAGCCCTTTTGCGATCGGATGTTTTAACCGGCTCATTCGGACAATGGTTGGTCCAAACATAGCACCACTCACGCCAGCAATCATAACGAATACGGCTGCTAATGATACATTCCCGCCACTAGATTCAGTAATGCTGATAGCGACAGGGGTTGTCACTGATTTTGCAGCAATGGATCGAATAATTTCTTCTGAAAAGCCTGCGAATTGGGTTAGTAGACAACCAGTCAGTATACCTATTGTACCACCAATGAAAATACCGATACTAATCGGCTTCCAATCTTTTTTAATTACATGAATTTGCCGATATAACGGTAATGCTAGTGCCACAACGACGGGGCCTAGTAGTTGATCGATCCACTTTCCACCGATCATATAGGTTTGATAGGAAATATCAAAACTTAAGAGCAACAAAATCAGTGTGAAAGACGTTAAGAAAATGGGCAGTGTCATTGGACTAGGGAAACGGCGATAAACGATTTTACTTCCATAAAATAATCCGACTGTGATTGAAATAAATATCATTGCGATAAATAGCTTAGTCATGTTGTTGAGCCTCTTTTTTTAAATAATAATCCGTAATGATTCCTGTGAATAAAATAACACATATCGTACTGATCATCACAATTGGGATCATTAGGCTTCCTTTTCCTGCAAAGAAATGAAGGTATTCAATCACACCGATCGTAACAGGAATAAAGAAGATCGGCATATCCTTTAGAATAAGGTCAATGCCTCATTTACCCAATGTAATGGAATGATATGAGTGCTTAACAACAGAAAAAATAGCAACATACCGATGATGCTGCCAGGAATGAGAAGCGAGAAAAATTGTTGTATCGCTTCACCAATATAATAAAATACAAATAATATGCTTATTTGTAATATTCGTCTCATCCAACGCCCAAACATTGTATCGACTCCAATAATTCTGCTAGTTTCTTTGATGTAAAAGATGTTTAGAAATAACTCAATGACCTTTAAAGAGTTTCTACATTCATGATACATAGTGTACTACAAGTGGATGAAACTGTCGATATATTTTATGCACAGATTTATCCCCATAATAACCATTTTATTCACAGTTTTATAGATATTTATACACATAGTCCACATGCAACACCCTATATAACTTGTTGATAAGTGAACGAGCACTCACAATGTTTAAGAGGTTTTTGCACATTATTCACAATTTTGTGGATAAAACGTGTGGATAAATGTGAAATCACGTATAAATGGCGTGTAGTGCTTGTTCAATGCTTGTATATTGAAATTGATAACCAAAACTCTTAGCTTTTTTAGGTAAAACGTATTGTCCGTCTGTGATTAAAATGCTCATGTCACCAAGACCGAGCTGCATCAATTTAGCTGGTGTTGTGAACCATTTTGGACGGTGTAATACAGTAGACAATGCTTTTGCTAGTCTTTCGTTTCTGACAGGTTCAGGTGCTGTTACGTGTAAGGCACCCTGTAACGAGTAATGGTCAATGGCAAACATTAATAACTGCACAACGTCATCGATATGAACCCACGGTACCCATTGTTTGCCGTTACCAATTTTTCCTCCAACAAATAAACGGAAAGGTAGTGCCATCAGCGGAAGTGCGCCATCATCTTTTGACAAAATCACACCGAACCTAGTCAATACAGTTCTTATCCCAAGCGTCTCAGCTTCTAAAGCTGTGCCCTCCCAAGCAGAAGTTACTTTAGCTAAGAAGTCATCTCCTTGTGTATCCGTTTCTTCAGTAAATGTTTCCGTTTCTGAGGTGCCGAAATAACCGACAGCTGAGGCATTAATAAAGGTATGGACCTCTGTATGTTTCATCCAGTTTATTAATGTTTTGGTAGCATCTATTCGACTTTGATATATACGTTGTTTTTTCTTTTTCGTCCAATAGCCAAATAAGGAATCGCCAGCTAGGTTGATCACGCAATCAATGGCTGGTAACGTATCTTCTATCTCACCTCTAGCTGGATCCCATCCAACATATGTAACTTGAAATCGATCATGATACACTTGGGGATTACGTGTCAATATGTATACATGATCACCACGATTGATCAGTGCTTCGGTTAGTTGATTGCCAACAAAACCCGTTCCACCAGCAATAACAATATTCATCATAAGAACCTCCTTATAATTTACAGAACAGATGTTTGTGTGGTAAGATGACGAAAGAGGTGATTCATTTGCCAGAAATCGCAAAAATTTCAGTTCAAAAAAAGGATAAACACCGATATAATATTTTTCTTAAAGAAAATGGACAAGATGTCTATGCTTTTAGTGTTGCCGAAGATTTGTTAATTGAACACCATTTGCGAAAAGGACTCACTATATCAGACGAATTAATCGAACAGTTAAAAGAAAAAGATTCTTTCTATAAAGTGTATACCCTGTCTTTAAGATATTTAAGCTATCGAATGCGATCCGAGAAAGAAATTATTGATTATTTACACCAAAAAGAAGTCGATATCGAGACAATAAAGGCGGTGGTTCAGCGGTTAAAACAAGAGAAGTGGTTGGATGATCTTGCGTTTGCGGAAAGTTTTGTTCGTACGCGTCTGCAAATGGCGGTAAAGGGCCCGCTGTTGATTCGAAAAGAGCTGGCGGATAAGGGTGTCTCGAATGAATCGATCGAACAAGCGCTTATACAGTATCCTTTTGAAGATCAAATGGAAAAGATTGATAAATGGTTGAATAAACAAAACCAAATGTCTTCAAAAAAATCATATAAACAACAGTTGGAGAATCTCAAACAACGTCTCATGCAAAAAGGTTTTACGCAAGATGCTATCCAGGAAGCTTTGCAACAACATAGCTTTGAAAAAGATCCCAATGAAGAGTATCAAGCTGTTGTCTACCAAGGAGAGAAGTTAATCCAAAAGTATAAACGAAAAGCAGCCGGATCTCAGTTGCGACAAAAGGTGACGGCTGCTTTGTATCGAAAAGGATTTTCATTTGATGTCATCGAACCGTTTTTAGATGAATATCTTGATGAATCTGCGAATGAACATGACATTAACTGGTAACGTGATTAGTAATGTAATCGATAGCTTGATGTACGTCTTCAACCACGTGACTTGCTTTGTCTTGAACCGGAGCTGGTGCAGAAGCCATCGCAAAGCTTGTTTGTGTCATTTCAAACATAGGAATATCATTGTACGAATCGCCAATGACGGCAATTTCCATTGGGTCGATGGAAAGGTGTGTAGCTAATTGCTTTAATCCTTCTGCTTTACTGACACCCTTTGGAACAATATCCACACAGCGTGGATCAGATAGATATGATTCGATTTCTGAACCGAATTGATCTTGGAGCTCCTTTTGCAGTGGAACTAATTGATCCTCATATCCAAATAGCATAAATTTACTTGGGTGAATACTTTTTCCATAATCATCAAGAAAATCGATACCTTCTGTAATCGGAAAGTATAATAAGTTTTCCACGGCTTTAATTTCAGGGGTTTTTTCGGAAATGTAGCTTTCAGTTTCTGTATTGACGCTGATCGGTGTCGGAAAGTCAATAATTGTTTGGTGAATGGCTTTGCTCGTAGCTGCATCAAAGGTGTGACTTCCGATTAAATGGCCGTCACGTGTATGAGCAAACGCGCCATTCTGACTAATTTTATGACCAGTGTATCCTAATTGTTTGCAAATTTCTGTAATATCCCGTTCCATTCTTCCAGTTGCAACGGCAAAGTCTATTCCGTGTGTTTGTAACGTGTGAATCGATTGTTTATCTGTCTCTTTGATTACGTTACCCGGTTGTAAAAGCGTACCATCTAAATCTGTGGCAAATAATTTTATCATTATAAGTCCCCCAAATGTTAATCTTTATATTATATTATACAAGGAAAAAAGTTCAAAAGAAATCATTTGTATTTGTATCAGATATGGAGGAGATTTTGAAAATGTTTCGTTCATGATATCGTATTTGGTTATCTGCCTTTTGATTACATTTTTCCACATTGACAGTATTTCATTGGCTCACCTACAATAAAGGTTAGTGCAAAACGAACAATGGGTGGTGGACAAATGGAAAGAAGGTACAGTAGCTATACTGTTGAGGAATTACGTGAAGAAATTGCCACGTTGAAAGAAAAAGCCCAAAAGGCTGAACAATGGGGCAATGTCAGTGAGTATGAAATTCTTGAGAGAAAAATACAAATGGCAGCTGCTTATATGCTAAATCCAGCCGACTTTCAGAAAGGTGAAGTGTATCAGCTGGCTGGTGATCCTGGACAAGCATTTGAAATTACTTATAAAAATGGTGTTTTTGCGTGGGGTTATCGCATTAATTTATTAGGTGAAAAAACAGAGAATGAGGAAGCTGTGCCAATTTCAGTTCTTGGTGAAAAGCAGAAGAAAGAAGATTGGAGGTAAGCCCTTTGCGTGAAGCAATCGAACGTCTAACTCAAGAATTATATGAGAAAAATCAGTCATTAACTTTAGAAGAAGCGCGTAGCTGGGTGGAATTGCTATGGGAAGACTTTGAAGCCACACGTGCTAAAGCAGGCAGAAGTTATCAAGGTGAAGAGGTTACCGAAAAAATTGTCCGTCATTGGGTGCATCAATACGGCGGAAAATTACAAGAATTTATGAAAAACAACCCAAAATACCAAGATAAGATATATCGAGGAGAAGACAAGCTTCATTAAAACAATGGCTAGAGGGATATTTACCCTTGCTAGCCATTGATTACGTGGAACTGACTTGTCCGTCAATATCTAATTTGTCTTGCAATTTTTCTTCTGAGAATACCCATCCTGTATAGGAATTCATAATATGCAGATTGTCATCAATTTGTACAACTGCAACGAATGGATAATGACCATCATTGCGATAGCGCAGATCAACAAAGCGAATTTCAGTAAAATCATCATACGGGTGCATTTCCCAGCGATAAATAGGTGAAAAAGACAAGAACGCAGACACATTTTTATCTTCTTTTGCTTTTTTCGTTAAGGGATGATCCGGCAAAGGTACACGACGATATCTATCCAAGATATGAATATGTCCATTGTCAACTTCTCCTACATAATATTCAGAAGAAGTCATAACAGCTACCCGCCAAATATTTTGTTTGGTTGTTGGATATGTCGTTATTTGCTCAATTTCGCTAAAATGTTGTTCCAGTTTTTTGACGATTTCTCGCTTATCGATATACCGCTTCATGTAATATAACGTAATAATGGTGTATATAACGATCCAAGTATAGCCGGGATGTGCACCTAACATCCAAGCGATGCCACCAATCACATGAAGAGTGAAAATATACGGGTCAAATGTACTTATAAAACCATAGGCGACCCATCTTTTTGTAAATGGTCGATACGCTTGTGTTCCATACGCATTAAAGATATCAACAAATACATGTAATATTACGGCAATACCTGTCCAAAGCCAAAGGTGAAGGAAATTGACTTCAGGAATAAACAAGTAAATGAAGGAAGCAATCGCAATTCCCCAAAGAATAATCGCAGGAAGAGAATGTGTAATCCCGCGGTGATGTCGAATATAAGCAGCGTTATTCCTCAATTTGAGTATCGTGTCAAAATCGGGAGCGTGTGATCCGATAATGGTACCAATGATGACGGCGGTAAACATCGTTGAATCCTGCTGAACAACAGGGTCAAGTGTCGCGATTCCGCTTAACGCCACTCCCATTGCGATATGAGTTGCTGTATCCATCTGCGTTGCCTCCTTTACTTTTCAATCGCATCGTAGCGAGTTTATGCTATTGTAGTCATGAACATTGTAACATGAAGGATGATGAACATGAAAAAGACAATACCCTCTACTATAAATATACCCCAATTTCAGCATGATTTAATCCAATGGTTTCGAGATGAACATCGAGATCTCCCATGGCGAGAGGATCAAGATCCGTACAAAGTGTGGGTTTCTGAAATTATGTTGCAACAAACAAGGGTAGAAACAGTTATCCCTTATTTTAATCATTTTATGAAGCTTTTCCCGTCAATGAAGGACTTAGCTTATGCAGACGAACAAGACGTGTTAAAAGCATGGGAAGGGTTAGGTTATTATTCGCGTGTTCGCAATTTGCAGACAGCCGTTCGCGAAGTCGTTGAACAATACGACGCTAAAGTGCCAGAAGATGCGAAGCAATTAGCCAAATTAAAAGGCATTGGCCTTATACAAAGGGAGCGATTTTAAGTATAGCGTATAATCAACCCGAACCAGCTGTTGATGGTAATGTCATGCGTGTCCTGTCACGTATTTTATGGATAGAAGAAGATATAGCGAAAGCCAAAACGAAAACAGTATTTGAACAAGCCACTCGTGAACTAATTTCTGAAGAGAATCCATCTTACTTTAATCAAGGGTTAATGGAACTCGGTGCTTTAATTTGTACACCTAAAAATCCAAGCTGTATGCTTTGTCCAGTACAATCACATTGTATTGCTTTTCATCAAGGGGTGGAACAATCTTTGCCTAAAAAATCAAAAAAACAAAAGCATAAATCCCACACTTATTTTGCACTCGTCATAGAAGATGATACAGGTAATTATTTATTAGAACAAAGACCTCTTGAAGGCTTGCTTGCCCAAATGTGGCAATTTCCTATGGTCGATGTCTCCACTGTCGATGAGGAGCATTTAGCAGCGTTTATCAAACAGAAATACCACCTGGAAGTGGAGCAAATGACTTATTTGAAGCAAGTGAAACATGTTTTTTCCCATATTACTTGGCATTTACAGGTATATTATATGAAAGGAACTGGACAGATCCAAACAAAGCCAAATCAAAAAACGTTATCAAAAGAGGGAATAAGTGATTATCCACTACCAGTGTCCCATCAGAAAATATATCAAGAATTATAATGAAGCGTGAAGAGATCTATATGAAAAGTTATATGACGCGAGCAGTATGAACTTGACGTTTGTAAATGACTTTTAACAAAATTTTTGGATAAAAAGATGCGTACTGGGTAAAGTAAATGGCGTGGAGGTGATATAAATGGCTAAAAAGCAAAACCAACAAGCAAACCCAGCAGCAAATCAAGCAGCAAACCAAGCGAGCAAAACAAACGCTGCTGAGGTAAAACGCCAAAACCAACAAGCTGCGCAAGGTCAAGGACAATATGGTACTGAGTTTGCGAGCGAAACAAATGCACAAGAGGTACGTCAGCAAAACAGAAAGTCTGAAAACAAGAAAAAATAAGTAGTGATAGCGTAACTTGGCTTCTCACAGTGGTTGGGGAGCCAAGTTTTTTTGTTTTTCGACTGTTTTCAGTCAAACAGAAGGAACGGAAATGGCTGTTTGCCTCGAAAATGAATATATGCGTCAAACGAGAAGCTGAAGCGTGGCTGTTTGCCTTGAAAATGAGTATATGCGTCAAACGAGAAGCTGAAGCGCATCTGTTTGCCTCGAAAATGAGTATATGCGTCAAACGAGAAGCTGAAGCGCATCTATTTGCCTCGAAAATTCATTTATGCGTCAAACAGAGTTCTGAGCGGATGCTATTTGCATGGAAAATCCCCCCCTGACGGAAACATCAGTTCAAACAGTAAAATTTACAAAACCTCTCCTTTCTTGAGATAATGTTCTTTGGTCTGATTATTTTTATTTACGATAAAATATCGTTATAATGAGTAGTATTATAAAAAAATGAGAGAGGGAGATACGTATGGATGGCCTAGAACCAGGAAAAGACATTCAAATTCAAAGCTATAAACATAACGGTCAGCTCCATCGTGTCTGGAATACTACCACTGTATTGAAGGGGACAAGCAATAAAGTGATCGGAGCAAACGATAAAGCCATTGTGACGGAAAGTGATGGGCGAACGTGGGTCACAAGAGAACCTGCAATTTGTTTTTTTCATACAAAATACTGGTTTAACATCATTGGTATGATTCGTGAAAGTGGGATTTACTATTATTGCAACATTAGTTCTCCGTTTGTTTATGAAGATGGTGCGATTAAATACATCGATTATGACCTTGATGTGAAAGTGTATCCAGATATGACGTATCATTTACTGGATGAAGATGAATATGAATTACACAAAAAGCAAATGAACTATCCAAAGGTACTAGATAAAATTCTTTGGAATAATGTAAATCAATTAATTCATTGGGTCAGGCAAAGAAAGGGGCCGTTTTCTCCAGAGTTTGTTGATGAATGGTATGAATTCTATCTAACGTATCGTTAAATACAACAAGAGAGTGAGGTGATCGCCATTGGGTAGTATTCGTCGGTATTTGCAATATGTATATCCATATAAATGGAAAATTATTATAACGATTTTAATTGGTATTGTAAAATTTGGCATTCCATTATTAATGCCGCTGATTCTTCGATATGTGATTGACCACATTATCGGAGCTGAACAAATGACAGCAGATGAGAAATTAAATGAATTATTTTGGCTGATGGGTATTGCTGGGGTGTTATTTATTGCATTGCGTCCACCCATTGAGTATTATCGCCAATACTTAGCGCAATGGACAGGGAATAAGATTTTATATGATATTCGAGAGCAATTATTTGATCATATTCAACGATTAAGTTTACGTTTTTATTCCCGAACGAAAACGGGGGAGATTATCTCAAGGGTAATTCATGACGTTGAGCAAACAAAGAACTTTGTCATGACAGGGCTCATGAATATATGGCTTGACATGATAACCATTTTAATTGCTATTGGTATTATGCTATTTATGGATGTCTGGTTAACGATTGTAGCCGTAGCCTTGTTCCCTCTTTACGCCATCTCGGTCAAAATTTTTTACGGCAAATTGCGTGAATTAACAAGAAATCGTTCCGAGGCTCTTGCGCAAGTACAAGGGCATTTACACGAAAGAGTGCAAGGTATCCCGGTGACGAGAAGTTTTGCATTAGAGGATTATGAAGAAAAGGAATTTGAGAAAAAGAATCGAAATTTCTTTGATCGCGCTATTGATCATACGTCTTGGAATGCGAAGACTTTTGCTGTGATGAATACGATCACTGATATCGCGCCACTATTAGTGATTGGTTTTGCTGGTTACTTTGCGATCACATCAGATCTAACAGTCGGTACAGTCGCAGCGTTTGTTGGTTATATGGATCGTGTCTATAGTCCGTTAAGGCGCTTAATCAGTTCATCTACCGTATTGGTTCAATCGATTGCTTCCATGGATCGTGTGTTTGAGTTCATTGATGAAGAATATGAGATAAAAGATAAACCGGATGCGAAGGAATTAAAACAAATTGATGGAAAAATAGAATTTGACCATGTTACCTTCCAGTACGAACAACAAGAAGACATTGTGTTAAATGATATTTCTTTGCATATCAATCAAGGAGAAACGGTTGCATTAGTCGGTATGAGTGGTGGTGGTAAATCCACGATTGTGAGTTTGATTCCGCGTTTTTATGATGTTACAAGTGGAAGAATTTTCGTTGATGGTCATGATATACGCGATGTTAAGGCGCGATCGTTACGAGATAAAATTGGCATGGTATTACAAGATAATATTTTATTCAGTGAATCGATTGCGATGAATATAAGGATGGGTAAACCTGATGCGACAGAGGAAGAAGTAATTGCCGCAGCGAAAGCGGCCAATGCGCATCAATTTATCACCGATTTAGCGGATGGTTATGATACGGTTGTTGGTGAACGTGGTGTGAAACTATCGGGTGGACAAAAGCAACGAATTGCGATTGCTCGTGTATTCTTAAAGAACCCGCCATTATTAATTCTGGATGAGGCTACGTCGGCACTTGATTTAGAAAGTGAAAGCTTGATCCAAGAAGCGTTAGAAAAGCTAGCATCTGAGCGTACAACGTTTATTGTTGCCCATCGCTTATCAACGATTACACACGCAGATCGGATTGTTCTGATTGAAAATGGAGAAATAGTCGAACAAGGAACGCATCAACAATTAATGGAACAACAAGGTCATTATTATAACCTTTATCAAGTACAAGAACTTACCGATCAACAAAGTAAGTGATAATGTGAACAAAAGTAAGGAGACATGCTTTAAGGCATGATTCTCCTTCTTTTTTTCTTAAAGTCGAAATTGTTATATTCATGATAGTGTTGATAACTATTTAATAAGGTCTGTAGATGCATGATCTCACGGTGATATTCCATGAGACGTGAAGCAAGTGGTAATAAAGCCATGCGCTCTTTGTCATCTTCTTCATATACTTGGATTAATGTTTCGACTAAGTTTGGAATATTTGGATCCGTAATATCTTCAATGGACTTTGTCGGCTGTTTTCGGATTCGCCCCATGGCGCTCAGCAACAACCGTTCATGTGCATAAATAATTTTATCCAATTCATCCACGAGCACTTGTTGAAATTCTTTTGGAATCGTTTCAATTTTGTAATCATATTCGTGAAAAGCTTGCAATGTTTCTAATGACTGCCGAGATGTAGAAATCATTTGTCTAAGTAATACGAGTTTTCGCATTCTTTGGATTCTTGACTTGCGCAAATATACTCTTTCTTCACTAAATAATAAGTATGTTTGATCAAGAAAACGAAAATCTCCCCGTAAGCGAGTAATCTCACCCTTTAATGCCGGATCATCATCTAAATGTCGCGTCGATATACGGAGCCATTGAATAATATCTGAAGTGACTTGATCGATATTTTTAAATAAGCGTATTTCATATTTCGGTTGTAAGAAAATCATATTGACAATAAATGCGGCTAAAATACCGATCATAAGTGAACCAAAACGACCACCAGCAAACTGCAATAAAGCTGTATCTGTCGTTTCCATTACGGCAAGAACCGCGATAATGGCTAGGGCTATCGTGTCTTCACTCATTTTAAAATACGCACAGATTAAAATAATAATAATCGTAATAAAACCAATCACAATTGGATCATTGCCGAGTGAGAAGGCAGCGAACGTACCGATGCTGACTCCAATCACATTGGCATAAATTTGTTCGAGCACCGTTTGAAAGGAACGGTGGATGTTTGGTTGAATGGCAAATGCTGCTGCAATGGCGGCATATGTAGCTGACGGCAATCCGATAAAGTTCGTAATATAAAGAGCGATGGCCACTGCTAATCCTGTCTTTAGCATTCGCGCGCCAAGTTTCATATACACCCCACCTTTTGAAAAACAAGTCTCGTTACAAGTATAGCAGAAAATGGCAAGAAAATGCATGGTGAAGTCAAGGAAAGTGAGTATGAAAAGAAAAGGATTCGCAAACAATAGAAAAGAATGCACGATTAATGGAAGGACGTCTAGTATGGAAAAGAAAAAATTAGATTTACTCGCATTAGCATCGGTTCCGCTCGTTATGACGCTCGGAAATTCGATGTTGATACCTGTTTTACCCATTATTGAAAAAGAAATTGATATTTCTTCCTTTCAATCCAGCTTGATCATAACGGTTTATTCAGTTGTTGCCATCTTACTGATCCCCTTTGCTGGATATTTATCAGATAAAATTGGTAGAAAAAAAGTCATGATTCCTAGTCTAATCATTACTGGTATTGGAGGGATCTTAGCAGCATATGCTGCATGGCAACTTGAACATCCGTATTGGTTGATTTTAATTGGTCGTTTTTTACAAGGGATAGGTGCATCAGGTGCATTCCCTGTAGTACTTCCGACAGTAGGTGATATGTTTGATGATGAGGAGGAAGTAAGCGCAGGTCTTGGTATTATTGAAACATCGAATACATTTGGGAAAGTACTAAGCCCAATTATTGGGGCACTATTAGCAATGTTAATTTGGTACATGCCTTTTATCGCCATTCCAGTATTTGCAGCCATTGCTATTCTTCTTGTCATGGTCTTTGTCAAAACGCCAAAAAGTGATGAAAAAAATCAGCAGACGGATTCATTTATGGATCGAATTAAGCAGGTATTTCGTGATAACGGTCGCTGGCTATATGCAATTTTTATCATTGGTTGTGTCAATATGTTTGTATTATTCGGTTTTTTGTTTCATTTATCAACATTACTTGAAGATGAGTATCAAGTGGAAGGCGTCAATAAGGGGTTATTTTTAGCAGTACCTTTACTTTTTTTGTGTATAGCGTCGCTAATTTCAGGAAAGAAAATTGGCAATAATAAAGTGCTTATGAAGTGGATGATTTTCACGGGTAATACATTCGCAGTTGTTTCATTTCTCTTTGTTCATTCGGATATGGGGGTTTGGTTAATTACCGGATTACTTTCCGTCGCTGGGTTAGGTATTGGCATTTCTTTACCTTGTCTTGATGCGTTGATCACAGAAGGAATTAAAAAAGAAGTAAGAGGAACGGTGACATCTCTTTATAGTAGTATGCGATTTCTCGGTGTTGCTGCTGGCCCGCCAATTATTGCAATTTTGATGGAAAAGGCATTAGGCATGATGTATTATTTCTTAGCAGGAGTAAGTATCATAGCGTTATTGATTACCTTATTTGCCATTAAGCCAAATAAAGAAAGTGCCTCCGAATAGGGTCGGAAGGCACTTTCTTAGTTTTTATACGTTTGGTATGTCGGTGTGTAATGGTGGTGTAATGAGCCAGCCTTTTTCTTTATTTAATCGTAACAATTTAGCTGCTGTTTGCGCTTGATTTGTATGAAATTGACCAAAGAGCATCGCAATATCTTCTCGTATACTCTCCCCCATGATCGTACTGCAACTAACCAAGCATTTTGCTATATTTACTGAGATGGCACCGCTAATTTCTTTATCTTGAAATTTCGCACCAATTGGAATATTCTCTGAATCAGCATATGAACGTTCTGGTGGAGATGGTGGAATCGAAATTCCGTTCACTTTCAGAATCTCTTCCAATCGTTCATATTCTTGATTGATTTGTGAAATGCAATCTCCCAATATTTTTTGTAAATCCTCATCTCCACAGTGATTGATAAATGTCTGATAGGATGCGTAATTTGCTTTTCCCATCATGACATAAGACCAAATACCAAATACTTCGCCATAATGAAGCGGTTCTTTATGAGGGTTTCCTGACAATATACCCAATTTTATCTCCTCCTTAGATTGATTACATCTATATCTTTTGCCAAAATGAAACTTATATACCAAAAGTGGACTGTGAGAAATTCACAGTCCACCAACGGTCTTACTGATTTAATTCCTGTTCACATTGCTGGCACAGTTGAGAGATTTGCTGTAACTGTTGGGCAGCGTTTGTTTCACGTTGTGCCATTTGCTGTTCATTGCTTCCGGCATTCGCTATCTCATTCGTACCTGCTTGTTGTTGTTGAGACTGCAGTTGTTGTGCGTTTTGTTGTTCTTGTTGAGATAGCTGCTCTGCCATTTGTGCAATTTGGCGTAATGTTTGCTGAGCTTGTTGTTGAGCCATTACTATTTCACCCTTTCATCTTGTGATACATGTAGTAGTGTGTGAATGATGCCCGAGGTTATACGTCAATATATAAAATGAAGGAAAAGTATATCAAAAGTGTATTTGAGAGAAACTAACAAAAAAGTTTGGAGGGTGAAGTTATTGATTAGTTTGATCGTAAAACTGATAACATTACCAATTGTCGTGTTTATTGCCTCAACCACATCGAATCAGTTTTATATTAGTTCCATTTGGCAAGGACTGTTGCTTGTAGGAATACTAGCCCTTGTCGGAATAGCAATGGAATTAGCGATGTTAAGCAAAGTGGAACTGTTATTTAGTGTAGCACTAGACTTTATGGCGACATTTGTTATTGTTTATGTGTTAACAAGTCTATTGACAAATGCATATGTAACTTTTGTTGGAGCTGTGTTGTTATCAATTGTCATTGCAGGTTGTGAATGGTTTTTACATCGTTTTTTAGTAAAGGGGAATCAGAAAAAGAAAGCAGTCACATAAAATGAAGAAAGGCTGGGACAAAACTAAATAGCAAGAGTACGAATCCGAACAATTTTAAGTTAAGCGTAGGCAAAATACTTCGCTTTCCGCGGGCACGGCTTCAGCTAACTGTGTGAAGAGTCCATCTTCACACAGTGGATCTTCAGCTCGTGCGTTCCCGCAGGAGTCTCCGTATTTTGCCT
>NZ_APML01000075.1 GCF_000359605.1 Gracilibacillus halophilus YIM-C55.5 | reverse complement strand
CACGAGCTGAAGATCCACTGTGTGAAGAGTCCATCTTCACACAGTTAGCTGAATCCGTGCCCGCGGAACGCGAAGTATTTTGCCTAAGCGGTATATAAACTTAAACTTTAATGTTCGGATTTCTCCTTTCTAATTACTCTTTTGCCCCTAGTCTCTATCATCGTTTACGTCCCACAATAGGTAATATAAGGTTGACTGGTTTTCGGTGGTGGGGCTGTGTATGACTCCTGTTCACGTGAATAAGCATATGGATCTTGTAATACATGTAATAGCTGTTCTAACATGGTATAATCACCATCACTAATAGCTGCTTCGAGCGCTTCTTCCACTCGATGATTTCTTGGGATGATCGCTGGATTATGTTGCATCATGAGTTGCTTCACTTGTTCAGAAGATGCATCCTGTCTCCGTAACCTGGCATGCCACTTTTGTTGCCATTCTTTAAACGAATTGGATTGAAAAAGGGGTTTGTTGTCATCAACTTCATCTAGAGTCAATGCCCGGAATGTATTGGTATAATCAGCTTGATGTTGCTCCATTAAATCAAGTAAACGGCCAATCATGACTTCATCCTCATCCTCTTTTGAGTACATACCTAACTTTTTTCTCATCCCATCGAGCCAATGTTGTTTATACACTTCTGGATAGTCTGCCATCGCTTCTTTCGCCAACTCCAACGCTTGATTTTCATCTTCATCAATTAAAACAAGTATGGATTCGGCAAATCGAGCTAAGTTCCATCCACCAATATCGGGTTGGTTGCCATAAGCATATCTACCCTCCACATCGATAGAGCTAAAGACCGTTTGTCGATCATACGTATCCATGAACGCACATGGGCCGTAATCAATTGTCTCTCCACTGAGCGTTACATTATCCGTATTCATCACACCATGAACAAAACCAACCAGTTGCCATTTGGCTATTAACTGCGCTTGATTTTTAATCACTTCTTTTAATAACGCAAGATAAGGATTGCTTTCACTTATTACATGCGGAAAATGACGCTTCATCGAATAATCAGCTAATGTTTGTAAGTCCTCTATCGTTCCCCATTGTCTAGCATACTGGAAAGTACCAACGCGAATATGGCTATCAGCTACCCTCGTGAGAATCGCACCAGGGAGTTCAATCTCACGATAAACCGATTCATTGGTAGTCACAACAGATAAACTTCGATTCGTCGGTATACCGAGACCATTCATCGCTTCACTGATTAAATATTCCCGTAGCATTGGCCCTAAAGCAGCTCGTCCATCTCCACCTCTTGAGTATGGCGTTCGACCTGAACCCTTATATTGAATATCAAATCGTTCACCAAGCGGAGTGATTTGTTCACCAAGTAGCATCGCTCTACCGTCACCTAACATCGTAAAATGGGCAAATTGATGTCCAGCATATGCTTGAGCGATAGGACTTGCATGTTCAGGCAATTGATTCCCTGATAACATTTCTGGATGTTTTTTTAATTCTTCTTGATTAAGGCCTAGTTTTTCAGCCAATTCATGATTAAACAAGACAAATTCAGGTCGTTCTACGGGATTTGGGTCTACCTTTGAATAAAAGAACGTTGGCAATTCTTGATAACTATGCGCCAGATTCCAGCCGATATCTGCTGACATAGGAGTCACCTCTTTTTTCCATTACAATGGGATTTTGCCCCTTTGCTTTATTGAATGTAATCTTTCATTTGTTGCCATGCTTCCTCTTTTCCTTCTCCAGTTTCAGCAGAGAAAGGAATGACAACGTCGGTATCCTCTAGTTCTAATGTTTGTATGACTTGTTGTAAATGTTTTTGTCTTTTACCTTTCGCAACTTTATCAATTTTCGTTGCAATGACAAGAACAGGCAATTCGTAATATTTTAAAAAGTCATACATGATTTGATCCAGTTCCGTTGGTTCATGTCTGCTATCTATGATTAATGCCGTTGCTTTTAATGTGTCTCTTAGGGCAAAATACTCTTCCATCATCTTGCCCCATTTTTCTCTTTCTTTTTTAGAGACTTTTGCATAGCCATATCCAGGTACATCAACAAAATAGAATGCGTCATTTAACAAATAAAAATTAATTGTTTGCGTTTTTCCAGGTTTTGAAGACGTACGAGCTAAATTTTTTCGATTGATTAATCGATTAATAAATGATGACTTCCCCACATTTGAGCGACCAGCTAGTGCAATTTCAGGTAACTGATCATTCGGATATTGCTTTTGTGATACAGCACTCATCACAATTTCAGCCTGATTGATTTTCATCTTTCTCCTCCATTAAAGCATAATCCAATACAGTATCTAAGTGATCAACCGGGACAAACGTTAAATCATCACGTACACTTTCTGGAATATCCTCTAAATCTTTCTTATTATCACTTGGCATGATAACGGTGGAAATTCCAGCACGATGGGCACTTAAAGACTTTTCTTTCAAACCGCCAATGGGTAATACGCGACCGCGCAATGTAATTTCACCTGTCATTCCAACTTCTCGGCGCACTGCCCGTCCGGTTAACGCAGAGATTAAAGCTGTCGCCATCGTAATCCCAGCTGAAGGTCCGTCTTTTGGCGTAGCCCTTCAGGAACGTGAATATGGACATCATATTTCTCATGAAAATCGGGTTCAATCTTGAGCTCATCTGTTCGAGAACGGATGTAACTAAATGCAGCTTGAGCTGATTCTTTCATTACATCACCCAGTTTACCAGTTAAGGTTAGCTTTCCTTTTCCTTTCGATAAGCTTACTTCGATGGAAAGAATATCACCACCTGCTGCTGTATATGCAAGCCCAGTTGCAGCACCGATTTGATTTTCTTCTTCCACAGTACCGTATCTGAACTTCGGCTTCCCTAACAATTCTTCTAATTGCTTTTCGGTTACGATCACTCGTTGCTTCTGATTCGAAACAATAATTTTCGCAGCCTTTCGACAAATAGAAGCGAGTTGTCTCTCCAAATTTCGCACACCAGCTTCACGTGTATACACACGGATTAATTTCAGTAATGCTTCATCACGCACTTGAATATGTCGTTTTTCTAAACCATTTTCTTTAATTTGCTTCGGTAATAAATGTTGTTTTGCAATATGCAATTTCTCGAGTTCTGTGTACCCCGCTATATTAATGACTTCCATACGATCCAGTAATGGTTGAGGGATCGTAGCTAATGTATTGGCAGTGGCTACAAACATGACATTCGATAAATCATACGTCTCTTCTAAATAATGATCACTAAATGTATGATTTTGTTCTGGATCTAGTACTTCTAACATGGCAGAGGATGGATCCCCACGGAAGTCACTCGCCATTTTATCAACTTCATCTAATAGGAAAACAGGGTTGATGGTTTCTGCATTTCTCATTCCTTGTAAAATACGCCCTGGCATGGCACCGACATATGTTCTTCGATGACCACGAATTTCAGCTTCATCTCGCACACCACCAAGTGACATTCTTACAAAATTCCGATCAACTGACCTTGCCACCGATTTGGCCAATGATGTTTTTCCAACTCCTGGTGGGCCGACTATACAAAGAATGGGTCCCTTTAATGATTCTGTCAACTGTTGAACTGCCAGATATTCAAGCACTCGTTCTTTTACTTTATCTAGACCATAATGGTCTTCGTTCAATATATCTTCAGCACGTTCAATATCTAGATTATCTTCAGTTTCTTCATTCCATGGCAGTGCAATAATCCATTCAATATAATTGCGGATGACTGAGCTTTCGGCTGAACTTTGCGGAACACGCTCATAACGATCCAATTCTTTATAAGCTACTTTTTCGATTCGTTCTGGTAAGTTCTTTTCCTCTAGCTGCTCTTTTAACTGTGCAACTTCACTAGTTCTTCCGTCTTTATCACCTAGTTCTTTTTGAATGGCTTTCATCTGTTCGCGCAAATAGTATTCTTTTTGCGTTTCTTCCATTGATTTCTTGACACGTTGACCGATTTTCTTTTCCAATTCAAGAACTTCTTTCTCATTGGAAATAATATCAAGCAATCTTTGCAAGCGGCTAGCGACATTGTTATCTTCGATTAATGCTTGTTTATCGGACATTTTTAACGTTACATTTGAAGCAACCATATCAGAAAATCGACTAGGTTCTTCTATATCTTGAATGCTCGCTAATGTTTCTTTACTTACTTTCTTCGATACTTTACTATAATGTTCAAATTGTTCAAGTAAGCTTCTCATGAGGCATCTTCTTCGGCGCTATCGCCATGTTCTTCTTCCAGTGGTTCGATTTCCACTTCAAATTGTTTTTCTTCTTCTATATACTGATGAATTTCGGCACGATATAATCCTTCCACTAAAACACGCATCGTTCCATTCGGTAATTTCAGCATTTGATTGACTTTTACTACCGTGCCGATTGTATAAATATCTTCTGTGCTCGGTTCATCTACAGCACTTTCTTTTTGCGCGGCAAGGAAAATTTTTTCTTCATCCACCATCGCTTTTTCTAATGATTGAATCGATTTATCTCTACCAACATCTAAGTGAACCACCATACCTGGAAATACGAGCAATCCCCTTAATGGTAGTAATGGTATATGTACAAATTTCTCTTCAGTCATGTGACACCTCCGTCCAACATCCTATGTATATGAATGACATTGAATTATATTTTTTTGAATGGCTATTATGCTGATTCGTTAATAACGAATACTCGCCAATTTTTTGGAAATAGCGTTATCTACTGGATAGTTCATTCTATCTTCATAAGTGTAAAGAAAAACAAAGTGTTTGTAAATTCATACGTTTTTATAAATGATGTATGCTTAGGTTTACCAAACTTCGAACGGATAAACAAGAAAATCCCTCGTTTTTTAAGAACAAGGGATTTTCTATAAGACTTATGCACTTTCTCTTGGTGACTGTTCATCAGGAGATATCACGGATCCATCTTCATGAATTAGCTTTGGACGACCATGTTCTGCTGTAACTGTTTCACCCGTAATGACACATTTTTGAATATCATCACGTGAAGGAAGCTCAAACATGACATCAAGCATAATGCTTTCGATAATCGAACGAAGCCCACGGGCACCTGTTTTACGTTCAATCGCTTTACGGGCAATAGATCGCAACGCTTCTTCTTCAAATTCTAATTCAACATCATCGATTTCAAATAATTTTGTATATTGCTTAGCCAATGCATTCTTAGGTTTCGTTAAGATTTCCACAAGCGCATCTTCATCAAGCGGCTCCAATGCACCAATGACTGGAAGACGACCGATGAATTCAGGAATTAGACCATAACGTAACATGTCTTCTGGTAATACTTTCGATAACAGCTCAGCTTTGTCTAAGTCTTGATTTTCAACTTCCGCACCAAAGCCAATTACCTTATTACCTAAACGGCTCTTCACGATTTGATCAATCCCATCAAACGCACCACCGCAAATGAATAAAATATTCGTTGTATCAATTTGAATAAATTCTTGATGTGGATGTTTTCTTCCACCTTGAGGCGGTACACTAGCTTGCGTACCTTCTAAGATCTTTAGCAAGGCCTGCTGTACCCCTTCACCAGATACATCACGTGTAATTGATGGGTTCTCAGATTTTCTTGCCACCTTATCAATCTCATCGATATAAATAATCCCTTTTTCTGCCTTCTCTACATCATAGTCAGCAGCTTGGATTAACTTTAGTAAAATATTCTCGACATCTTCACCAACATAACCAGCCTCAGTTAATGAGGTAGCATCTGCCATCGCAAAAGGCACATTTAATATACGTGCAAGTGTTTGTGCTAATAATGTTTTACCACTACCCGTTGGACCAATCATAGCAATGTTACTTTTCGCCAGTTCCACATCGTCTTTCGATTGCTGTGGTGAATTAATACGTTTATAGTGATTATAAACGGCGACAGACAAGTTTTTCTTCGCTTTTTCCTGTCCAATCACGTAATCGCCTAAAATATCACAAATTTCCTGTGGCTTCGGAATCTCTTTATATTCCACTTCTTCTTCTGTACCTAATTCCTCTTCCACAATTTCTGTACATAACTCAATACATTCATCACATATATAAACACCTGGTCCGGCGACTAATTTGCGAACCTGGTCTTGGCTTTTTCCACAAAAAGAACATTTCAATTGGCCTTTTTCTTCATTTAACTTATACATGTGTCATTCACCCCTTCATCAATTATATCTATTCTACGAAAACTCGAGTGTCTTACCAAGATTTAGCTGGTCGAGAACCGTAGTTGAACTTTAGGTTATCACTACGTCGGTATGGCTACTGCTCAAAGTAACGAGCAACAACCTAATCTTTATGTTTACCTTTAGCTTATCATATCAGAATGTCCTGCATGAAAAAAGTAAAACACATATCACATCATTTCATTTAATTAGAATAACAATTTCCTGCGTCGTTTACAAATAGTTCGCATGATGTCATATATGTATGTGTTCAGTAAAGCTATATGTCTGACTCCACGATGTGTTTTACTACTTTATGTAATTCATATGTATTCTATTCTTATCCTAATCATCTGTTAAGTAAACGTGTTGGCCTCATACATAAAAGGCATCTCTACAATGCAAAAAAGTTTATCTCGTTAAAACAAGGTGCGTGATAAGCGCACCTTGTTTTCATGAAAGTTATTTCGTTTTGCTGTTGTCAACAAGGACATCAATGGCTTTCTTGAATTTGATATCATCTTGTAGTGCAGCGGTATTGCCACCTAGTGCTTGTTTAATTTGATCAACTTCCATACTATATGCAGATGCCATATTTTCTAGTTCCTGATCGACATCTTCATCAGTAACCTCGATGCTTTCTTCACTTGCAATTGCTTCTAATACAAGGTTTGTTTTGACACGTTTGCCTGCATCTTCACGCATTTGTTCTTTTAAGGCATTCTCATCTTGACCAGAGAATTGATAGTACATATCAAGTGTCATACCTTGCATTTGTAATCTTTGTTCAAATTCCTGAAGCATACGGTCAAGTTCAGAATCGACCATCGCGTCTGGAATATCAACTTCTGTGTTCTCAGTTGCCTGATCAATTAACGATTCACGCTTGTTGTTTTCTGCATCTGTTTGCTTTTGATCTTCTAAGCGTTTTTTCGTTTTATCTTTTAATTCATCCAATGTTTCTACTTCATCATCAACGTCTTTCGCAAACTCATCGTCTAATTCTGGTAGTTCTTTCCCTTTTACTTCGTGAATTTTGACTTTGAACGTGGCGTCTTTACCAGCAAGATGTTCAGCATGGTATTCTTCAGGGAATGTAATGTCTACCTCTGTTTCCTCCCCTGCTTTCTTACCAACAAGTTGTTCTTCAAAGCCTGGAATGAAGGAGCCAGAACCAATTTCTAGCGAATGATTCTCCGCTTGACCACCTTCAAATGCTTCTCCATCAACAAAGCCTTCAAAGTCGATCACAGCAGTATCGCCCTCTTCAATTTCTCCTTCTTCTTTCACAACTAGTTCTGCTTGTTGTTCTTGTTGTTGCTTCAGTTCTTCTTCTACATCTTCATCCGTAACAGTTGTATCCTCTTCTTCTACTTCAAGACCTTTGTAATCGCCTAGAGTAACTTCTGGTTTGACTGTCACTTTTGCAGTGAAAATCAAGTTCTTACCTTTTTCAATTTGTTCAATATCTACTTCCGGCTGGTCAACAGGTTCAATGCCTGTTTCATCTACAGCATTTGTGTATTCAGTCGGTAGAATCAGATCCACTGCATCTTGATATAGGCTTTCTACACCAAAGCGCTTTTCAAATAAGCCTCGTGGCATTTTTCCTTTACGGAATCCTGGTACTTCAACTTGTTTTACAACTTTTTTGAAAGCTTCGTCAAGGGCCTCGTCAAATTTATCTGCATCAACTTCAATGGTCAATACCCCGACATTACCTTCTTGTTTCTCCCATTTTGCTGTCATTCTTAATTCCCTCCAACTAAAATGTTCTGTATATTTGACGTTCATTCATTTTTCCATCCTATAATAGACCGAACGCAAAATGCAACCATCTTATTATAACATAATTGCCATTGCTTTCAATAATAATCACATCATTCGCATGTAACGATGTTAATTAGTATCACTGATGGAAAAACATCCGGTAACGCTCTTCTGCTTTTTGAATACTTTCTAAATAATATCTAGCCTTGTTTGTCACTCTATGTAATGGCGCATCATTCATCAAGCTCTGATTGACATAAATCTTCAAAGCCTGAGAAAAGTCTTTATAATCATCCTCATCAGGAAAAAATGGCGCATAAATAGAGGCATAACATTCAATCACAGTTTGTGCTAATTGGTAAGCTGTTGGATCGTTTTGCTCTATTTCTTCTAAGAATGGCTCGATTCGATTTATCAATTGCTCAGAAAAGTAAGTACCTGTTTTGTTCGGAAAAACAGATGTTTCGTTTCCAAACTTCTGAACGGTTACTTCCCGTTCTAAACCAATATGTATGTAATACTCTAAGATCGCCGTTTTGACCACTGGGTTCACTTGATTATGTAACAATAAATCCTTTAATAATGGAATTTCTCTTTTAATTTGTAATTGGCGAATATGTTGAATTAAATAATAAATATGCAAATCATCTTTTTGTTCATAAGCCTCTCGAATCTGCTGTACTTTTTCTAAATACTGTTGCTGGTCTTCCTGTTTTTTTAATTCACTACTGAGTTGATACACATTATTTAATTGAATAAGCATATCGTTACTTAGGTTTTTTTGTTCTAATGCGTCGTCGACTAATTCCATCACTTCTTGGTATTTACCAGATTGAAAAAGTAATGTCGCATAAATATGTATGTATGACTCATAATATTGGTCGTCCCACGATAATAATGTCTCACAAAGATCTTCGGCCTCTTTTTGCATTCCTAATTCCATCATTGTAATAAGCTTTCCCGTTAACACTTCATGAGAATCGACACCGTTGGTTGTTAACGAATGAAACAACTCATAAGCATGTTTCCAGTCTTTTTGTTGCATGGCTTGTTTTGCGTTTTCTTCCAAGTTTTTTCGCCATTTCGGAAACATAATCACATTTTCTCGTTCATGTTGCATCTTTTCACCTACCTTCCCTTTCTATAATAATACTGAGGTTGCTACCCCCTTTTTCTAGATGATTATCTATATTTTATGTTGTTTTCTACCATTTATTAAATCGAAAATGGTGAACATGAAATCAAATATGTCACATCCATTTAACATAGCATATCATAGAAAATGGTTCTGGTCGAAGGCGAACATCATATGACACAAACCGATGATATTTTCGCTCTCTCTTTATGATTAATGTGATATTGATCACTCTCTTTATATGTTATACATAAAAAAAGACACACACCAATAAGGTGAATGTCTCTTACTCTTATGATTCTTTTATAGTCCCATCTTCAAATAAACGATATCCTTTAACATCACCGTTATCGTTGGTATAATTCGCACTAATATAATCTACTTCGCCCTCCTTCCATGACAGGAAAAGAATGATATCTACTTCTCTGTTTTTTAAACCTTCTGTATCTACAGCATCAATTATCTCTGGATTCTCAAAGGGGCCTTCGAAATAATAACCTTTAGCTGGTCTGATGTTATAAAGCCATAATGGATCTGCATTCTTTGCATCACTGCCTGTTTTGGAAGGTTCACCTAATAAAGATTTGACTTCTTGTTCAGTCATTCCGATTTTTAATTCATTTTTGATAAATTCAATATCGATTTCTTGTTCATCAACGCTTTGTTCTTGAGTTGAATGCTCAGTTTGTTGTGATTCATCTTCTGATTCTGTATCTTGTGATGTTGTTGCCATTTCTTGATCAGATTCTTTTTCAACAGCTTCTTCGGTTTCTTCACTGATCTCTGCTTTAACATCAGAATCAGTAGATTTCTCTTCAAGTACATTTTCTTCGTTTTCATCATTCATTGGTTCGTTTGAAGATACTCCATCCTCCTGTTGTCCACATCCTACTAACACACCAGCAATTAATAATAAATAAAGCCACTTTTTCATACTAAATTAATCCCCCCAATTTTATTCTCACTAATTTAGACGGATTAAATCACATTGCGGTTTCATTTTTTTACAAAAAGATTATAAATTCAAAGATAATTCAAAAGTTACCTATTTATTTAGTGTCTTTTGTATCCCAGTTCTTTTGTGAATTCTTAAGTCAAATAATTCTGTACTGGCTAAACATGCGAAATCACTAACCCATAAACGCAAAATTAAACATAAATCAGCTAAAACACATGTGCATTCTTTTACACTTCTTTCGATCTAATCATCAAATTTATTCTGAAATTTTCTTCTGACACGTTCTAAAGCCCAGGCTCTTTTAAGAATTTTAACAATTTGTATTGACAAGAAGTCTTACCATTTATATAATAATGTATGTCGATTAAAGATATATGATATGTAAATACATAGATTTAATAAGAAAATGCAGGGTCTGGGACCCAGTTAGACGTGTTTAATTTTTAAATAAACATATTATTTATTGTGCGGGTGTAGTTTAGTGGTAAAACCTCAGCCTTCCAAGCTGATGTCGTGGGTTCGATTCCCATCACCCGCTCCATGTCCCAGTAGCTCAGCAGGATAGAGCAACAGCCTTCTAAGCTGTAGGTCACAGGTTCGAATCCTGTCTGGGACGTTTTGATAACGGCGTAAATACCGTCAGATAAGCCTCTTAATCCGTTAGTTGTATCGTCAATGAACTGGCCAACTAGACGAGATTAGGGGGGCTTTTTTTTGGCTCTAAAATATATGTTGGGGTATCAGTAATTTTCTGAT
>NZ_APML01000074.1 GCF_000359605.1 Gracilibacillus halophilus YIM-C55.5 | reverse complement strand
TTTTTGTATCATGTGAATGGATCAAAGAATCGTTCAATCCACATGATAAAGCCCTTATTGCATCTGTGATTTTAGAATGGTCAACCTCTGTTTTATATTTATTTTAGTTAGTCATGACCAAAACTTTCCCAAGCGGCATGCATACCAGCAATTCTGCCAGTAACCATCGCTGCTGTTATATTATAACCACCCGTATACCCATGAATATCTAAAATTTCACCAGAAAAGTATAATCCATGGATCAATTTTGACTGCATGGTATTGGGAATGACCTCTTTTACTGAAACGCCTCCTCCTGTAACAAATGCCTTCTTTAATGGGAGGCTATCATGTACAGAGAAGGTAAAGGACTTCAAATCTTGGACTAAATGATAAATCTTTTCCCGGGAAATATTTGCGCCATTGAGATCAGATGAAATATCATTTCGTTCAAGTAAAAATAAGAAGTATCGATCTGGCACATACCCTTTATATAAATTTTTAACGCTTCTTTTAGGGTGTGCATTGGCTAGATCAAAAAACTCTTTTTCTAAGGAATGAAAATCAATATGAGGTAATGCATCAATCATTAATTTCACCGCTTGATTTCCTGCTTTCAATTCTTTAACAATAAATTGCGAACAACGTAAAACAGCAGGACCAGAAATTCCAAAATGAGTAAAGATCATATCCATTTGATGAGTAGTCACTTTTTTATCTTTTCGATTGAAAACTGTTAAAGCGATGTTTCGTAATGACAACCCTTTTAACGTATTTTCTTTTACGAAATGTTCATTCGATATAATGGGTACTTCAGTTGGATAGAGCTCAGTAACTGTATGACCTGCCTTTTCAGCCCATTCATAACCATCACCTGTTGAGCCAGTGTGCGGCACAGCTTTTCCACCAACTGATAAAACTAAAGATTTCGTTTGAATGGTTTCTTGATTCGATAATGTAATCGTATGACTATTTTCTCCGTAGTCAATTGTCTGAACGGGTGTATTGGTACGGATAGTAACTTCTAATCGTTCGAGTTCATCGAGTAAGGCTTGTACGACATCATTTGCTTTATTACTTGCTGGAAACATTCTCCCATGATCTTCTTCTTTTAATTTCACACCAAGTCCCTCGAAAAAATCAATGATATCATAATTGTTGAATATTGAGAATGCACTGTGAAGGAATCGCCCATTTCCGGGAATATGTCGAATCACTTCTTCTTCTGGTAAACGATTGGTCACGTTACATCTCCCACCACCAGAAATCGCTAATTTTTTCCCTAACTTATTACCTTTATCTAAGAGCAAAGTAGAAGCACCTTGTTCCGCAGCAGCAATAGCGGCCATTAAACCAGATGGGCCTCCACCAATGATTGTTACGTCATATCTCATGATTGCTAACGTCCTTTCTAAATTCTCTACATAAATTGTCTATAATTGACATAATTCTATTAATTTTCAGCTTTCTTATGTTAAAATAAATTATGGTACTACATTACGTATCCTTTATTGATAATTAGGTTGAAAATTTCATTTCTCCAAAAAAATGAAATACGAACAGTTGCTACACTATAATAATGAATCAAGGTGAAAAAATGTCAGGTTCGAATATATTACGCGGTACAATGTTATTAACAGGTGCCAGTTTTTTGTCTAAATTTCTTGGAATGATATACGTTATTCCATTTACAAACATCGTTGGTGCCGAGGGAATGACATTATATTCATTTGCTTATACACCATACACAATATTACTAAGTATATCAACTATTGGTGTGCCACTTGCTGTTTCGAAGTTCGTTGCTAAGTATAATGCATTAGACGACTATCAAACAAGTATGAATGCTTTTCGCTTGGGTGTTATCATAATGTTCATCTCTGGGTTTATTGCTTTTTTAAGCTTATATGCAGGATCAGGTTGGATTGCAGAGTTAACATACGATGAGCGAACACCAGATATTTCTATTAATGATGTTCAACATGTGATTAAGTGGGTCAGTTTTGCTTTAATTTTGTTTCCGAGTATGTCAGTTGTTCGAGGCTTTTTTCAGGGACATCAATCAATGGCACCTACAGCAGTTTCACAGGTTATCGAACAAATTGTACGAATTAGCTTTTTGTTAGTGTCAGTATTTTTGATCAAAGTTATTTTTGACGGCAGTAATCAAACAGCGATTGGATTTGCAACATTTGCTGCTTTTATTGGTGCGATTGCGTCTTGGATAGTATTGTTAGCTTATTGGCGTAAGCGAAAACCATTGTTACACCAACAAATTACCAATCAAACAAAAAAGTTTGACATTTCTAACCAACAAATCTCTAAAGAGTTGTTACAGTATGCTGGACCATTTATTTTAGTTGGTATCGCCATCCCGCTTTATCAATTAGTTGATCAATTTACATTCAGTCACGCAATGGCTGAAATTGGGCTAGAGGAAATTTCGAATATCGCATATTCTAGCTTTAATCTTCAAGGGCATAAGTTAATTAGTATTCCGATCACGATTGCGACTGGACTTTCACTTGCGTTAATGCCAGAAATCACAAAGTCATTTCAAGTTGGAAATCAACATCGATTAAATGAACAAGTGAATCAAGCTTTTCAAATGATTATGCTATTGATTTTGCCAGCTAGCATTGGTCTTATGCTATTATCCCATGAAATTTATGGTGGTTTATTTGGTTTAGATCATATCCATATATCAGGTCCATTGTTTGCATGGTATACACCTGCTGCTTTAAGCTTCGGTTTTTTTACTGTAAGTGCCTATGTATTACAGGGGATTGAGCAACAACGATTTACGTTAATTAGTTTATCAACGGGGATTCTAATCAAAGTCTTATTGAATGCTGTGATGATACAAACGTTTCATGAAAAAGGTGCCGTCATTACAACAGTAATTGCGTCAACTATTGCCGTACTGTTAAATATATGGAAAATTAAAAGCTCGATTGAATTTCCAATACGCTCGTTTTTGAAACGCATTATGCTAATGTTGATTTTCTCAGTGGTAATGGCCATTACAGTGATCGTTGTTAAATCGTTATTTGCTATATTTATAGATTACAATGATGGTAGATGGCAAGCATTAGTGATTGCTATTACGGCAACTGGGCTGGTGGATTGGCTTATATATACTTAGCGCATGCATCGACCTTATTAGAGCGTGTTATTGGAAGACGAATAACAATACTTGAGAAATTTTTACCTAGATAATTTACAGAATAGGAGTTGTTGGTGTGCGGATTGATAAGTTACTCAGTAATATGGGTGTCGGTAGTAGAAAAGAAGTAAAAGCATTGATGAAAAAGAAGAAAGTGTTTATCAATGGTGTGGCAGTAAAAAGTCCGAACACACAAGTAAACCCAGAAAAGGATCAAGTGATATGTGATGGTAAAGTCATTAAATATCAGAAGTACGGTTATTGGATGCTTCATAAGCCATCAGGTTATCTTTCTGCTACGTATGATCATCATCAACGAACGGTTATCGATCTTTTAGATGAGAAGATACAAATTTTTGAACCTTTTCCTGTCGGTCGTCTTGATAAAGATACAGAAGGTTTATTGTTGTTAACCAATGACGGACAGTTGGCCCATAAGTTACTATCACCGAAAAATCATATTGAGAAAACGTACATTGCAAAAGTTGATCAAACACTCACAAGTACGGATGTGGAGCAATTAGAACAAGGTGTTGATATCGGTGAGGGGGTTCTTACTCAGCCAGCGACAGTGAAAGTAATGAGTGATGAAGAACCGACAGTGATTCAACTGACGATTACTGAAGGCAAGTTTCATCAAGTAAAAAGGATGTTTCATGCAGTAGACAAAAAGGTGACTTACTTAAAACGAATGTCAATGGGTGGACTTGTGTTGGATGAGTTATTAACACGCGGGGCTTATCGTGAATTAACGCAGAAAGAAATCGAATGGCTCCAAGAATTATAAAAATAGCCAGTATCATGTTTGTTATACTGGCTATATACATATTATATATCGATGTTATCATACTTCATTAAGATATCTTTACTTTTTTATTTGTGATTTTCCAGCGCCCCCGACTTGGACTGTCGACTAGTCCATTATATGCCAGCAAATGTAAATCTCGTTGTACTGTACGATCTGTAATGCCGAATTCTTCTGCAATTTCGCTAGTGGTAACTGTTCCATTTTCACGAATAAATAAATAGACAGCTTTCACACGAGTAAGCATGCGGGTGGTTGATTGACTCAAAAAATCACTCCCTAGAAGTTTTCAACTCTTAACTTGAAGTAGATCTTGTTGTTACTGTATATTCTACATGTTTTTTTACTAATTTTCTAGAATAAATACGGTAATTTACAGACAATTTAAAAAATTTCGAGGTGACAAGGATGTATATTATTAAAAGGTTAGTAAGAAAGGTAGTGAAAATTTCTAATTATATACTATTTATTTCAAGCCTGTTGCTTGTATTTATGACTAGTATACTCATTGTATGGATTGAACCGGAAACATTTCCTACATTTTTTGATGGTCTATGGTGGGTAATGACAACTGTTACTACTGTCGGATATGGTGATCTATTTCCGGTGACATTTGAAGGGAAGTTATTAGCACTGTTTTTATACGTGTTTGGCATTGGCTTGATTGGTGTAGTCATTGGAAAGATTATTGATGGATTAGCCATTTACCGAAAAAAACGTGAAGAAGGTGATATTGTGTACAAAGATAAAGGACATTACATAATCATTGGTTGGTCGCAAAAAGCTAAGTATGCCGTACAGGAAATGATAGCAACAAGTTCTTCTATTGATATGATCATTATAGATACATTAGAAAAAGCACCATTACTCAATGATCAAGTTCAATATATTAACGGAAATGCAACAGATAAAGAAACACTGGAAAAGGCGAATATACAAGAAGCGAAATCAGTTCTTATTTTCTCAGATGATAATATTGTGGACGCAGAATTAGCTGATGGAAAATCAATGCTGATTGCTTCAGCAGTAGAAGCGATGGCCCCAGAAGTACATACCATTGTTGAAGTAATGGAAGAAAATCATTTGAAGAACTTTGAATATATGCAAGTGAATGAATTCATTATTTCAAATGAAACGATTTCTTCTCTATTTGTACGCTCGGCTTATCGGAACGGAATATCAGGAATATTTAGTCAATTGTTAAAAAGAACGAAAGGTGATGACTTGTACTATATTCCAGCAAAACAAACATGGAATACGTATCGTGATGCATTTAATGAATTGTTAGAGCAAGGTGCGACATTAGTTTCGGATCGGAATCAATTAAACATTAATCGTAAATTGGATGAAAAACTTCCAGATGATGCTGAATTATATGTTATTTGTGATACAACGACTTATCAAAAAATCTTAAAGGACGTTTAGGTATGCAGCTAAAATCAAGCCATTATTTTATCGGCATTCAATTAGATGACGACATAAAGCAATGGTTACGTACGCTTCAAAAGCAATGTCAAAGCCAAGGTTATCGTTATAACAATTGGGTACATCCGAATGACTTTCATATTACGTTACAATTTTTAGGTCCTGTTCAACAATCAACACTCGAACAATGGATTCATAAGTTAAAGACGCTTCATGATTGGAAAGCTTTTTCGCTAGTCATTGGAGGTTTTGGACATTTTGGCAAACAGAGTCAACCAAGAGTATTATGGGTCGATGTAGAGAAAACGAACTCATTGCAAATGTTATATGAGGATATTCAATCGTTGGCCCATGTAATGAATCATCCATCTGAAAAGCGGCCATTTCATCCACATATAACGTTGGCGAAAAAGTGGAAAGACCCAAATGTATTCATCCAAGAAGATGAAATCACGCAAACGACCGAAAAGAAATGGATCAAAGTGCACAAAGTGGCATTATTTGAAATTCATCCTAATCAACAGCCTAAATATGCTGTCATTCAAGAGATACAATTAAAGTCTTAAAGTGAGGCGGTTATATTGTCACAATTAATCAAATTACAACAATATATTTCACGGTATCAACATGATCTCTTCCATTATGCGGGACAATATACACGATTAAAGACGGATAACTGGAAGCGTCTAAAACTGATGTGGGAAGAACAATTATCTTTACATCAATTGCCGCAAGATCAAGAAGATGTTGAAGAGAAAAATGGAATCTGGAATTGGCGTTCTTTTTTTAAAAAACGTGAAGAAATTGATGATCACAGTGAAGAGGAATATGGAATAGATTTACCTCGTACGGAGGATGAATTAAAACACTATTTTCTTGATAACTTATTACCGTTTCAATTAAAATGGGCTTCTACTACAATTAGCCAAATGTCATTTCTCGATCCAATCTATTATGACGACTTAGTGTTGAAATATTTTTTACAACGTATACCAGACACACATTTTTTAATGTATCATCCTGTATTCGATATTAAAGCGACACCTATAGAAGGAGATATCATCCTAATCAGTCCAGTAAAGACAGAAATTATTCGATTAGTGGAGCGAACAGAGAAGGAAAATATCGTTGCGGGAAATGATAGGACCTGGTTTGTTGAACATAAAAATATGAAAAATAAGGTATTAAGTCCTTTGCTTTCTTTAAAGCGAACCGAAAAAATTGTGCAATCGATATTTGATAAATATAATATTGATTTACCCATTCAAAAGGTTGTTTTGTCACGTTCAAACGTGATACATTTTGACTATGAGCCATATCGTACGTCATTGATCGGTGTAAATGAACATGACTCATGGTTGAGACAAAAGCAGCAATTACGCTCACCGATAAAACATCGACAGTTAAAGGCGGCTGAAGCTCTTCTTCGCCACTGTGCGACAACTTCTGTCCGTAGACCCGAATGGGAACAAGATCATGCAGAATAATATAGTATTCGACAACGTTGATGATATATTTGTAAAAAATAGTTGAATTTATACTTGAAATTATCCCATGATATACGTTAATCTATTATTACTATTCTCGTTTTAAATCTATTATTTAATCATGATAAAATAACCAATCAAAGAAAGAGGAATTGAGGGTGACAGCTGTGGAACACATATTAGGAGAAGATTGGACCGTTGTACCTGCAGGCGGATCTACGGGTACTGCATATTATGCCAAGTCTGATCAGCGACGCTTATTTTTAAAACGAAATTCATCACCATTTTTAGCCGTCTTATCTGCTCAAGGAATCGTCCCGAAGTTAGTATGGACGAAACGACTAGAAAATGGTGATGTACTAACAGCACAACAATGGTTAGATGGTAAGGCACTAAATCCGGAAGAAATGCAGCATCCTCGAGTTGCTAAGCTCCTGAGTAAAATCCATCATTCCTCTGAACTTTTAGATATGCTGTTACGAATTGAAAAACAAACGCAGATGCCAACACAAATTTTGGCGAAAATGAAAGAGAAAGTAAAAACTACTGACGATGCAGATTGCTCATTAGTTATTCATAAAGCATTAAAATATTTAGAAGATCGTTTGCCATATGTCTATTATTCAAAGCCTGTTGTTTGTCATTGTGACTTAGTACACCATAATTGGATGTTGTCAAAGAATGGCGAATTATATTTGGTGGATTGGGATAATGCAAAAGTAGGAGATCCTGCCATGGATATAGGCAGAATTTTGCAATCCTATATACCAAAGCAGGAATGGGATCAATGGTTATCCCATTATGGTGAAGAAAATAATGCTCATTTCATGCAACGGATGCACTGGTATTTAATGATTGATGCCATTCATGGATATACTTGGAATGTTCGTCGGGATAAGATGAAAGTCGCACACCAACATATGAGTGAATTACAGCAATTGTTAGACCAAGTTAATGATTGGAATCTTTAATAACGTGTAGCCATTGTTGTATATCTCCTTGATGGTTTTGGATGTGCTGATCAATATTCGTAGCCAATCCACCCGTTTCTCCATACTGGTAAATTTGATCGAGGTGTGAAACGAGCTGTGAACCTTCCATATCAGGTTTTTGTTGAATGGAATGAATTAAACGTTTAATTTGCTCACATTCGGAATGGCTTCCACAGCATTCTTCTGCATGCAAACTGAGTAAATCGTATAATAAATCCAATTGATTCTGAACATTTAATACCATACTAATCCCACCTTTAATTGTAGCATGAGCGATTGGTGTGTATTTATTCATCACAATAGACAAACTCTAAACTGTGAGCAAGAATTAAAGGAGTAAAAGATGTATGAGAGCAAGATATAAACCGTGGGCGGCAGATTTTATTAAGGAAAATACTGATATTGTTTTGCCAGAACCGTCACAATATTTTGGGAAATGGAGGGAGTATTTTTCAAATGATGCTCCGCTTCATTTAGAAATTGGTACAGGGAAAGGTCAATTTATCAAAGGAATGGCAAAACAATACCCTAACGATAATTTTGTGGGAATCGAAATTGTTGAAAGTATTATTGTATCTGCGGTTCAAAAGATAAAGAAAAAACAGTTATCCAATGTTCGATTATTAAATGAGGATGCAATGGATTTAACGAGCATATTTGCTGAAAATGAAATAGATATGATTTATTTGAATTTTTCTGACCCATGGCCGAAAAATCGTCATGAGAAGCGTCGATTAACGTTTCCGTACTTTCTAAAGCAGTACCAACAACTTTTAAAGCCTGAAGGTAAAGTCGTTCTAAAGACGGATAATCGAGGGTTTTTTGAGTATTCGTTGGCAAGCATGTCGCAATATGGTTGTATTTTTGATGAAGTATCTTTAGACTTACACGAATTAGAAGACCCAACCAATGTCATGACGGAATATGAAGAAAAATTTGCGGCGAAAGGTCAGCCGATTTATCGGTTAATCGCACATATACCTAAGTAAAACTGCTCAACAAAAGTTTTGAGCAGTTTTTCTTTTACAATGGTTTGATTTATGTGTAGCGGATTCACTTATTGTTCTTCAAATACGTCTAAAATCGTTCCTGTTTTTGCATCGAGGTAAAATTGGACCGGTTGATGTTCACCGTTTATGTGTTTGGTAATCCCTCCTTGATAAATGTCATATGTTAATCCGTTTCGATCAATAGTTGTAGGTTTCATATAAATCCAAGAGCCACTCACCTCATAGTCTTGATTGAACATATTTTTGACCAGCTTCAATGCCCTTTCAGGTTTGATGTAAGAATGATTTTGAGTTGACAAATAGGTAATGTAACCTAACACAAATCCAGCAGCTGCTACACTAAAGAGTTTGGCCCATTTCAATATAAATCCCTCCGTATCTTTCCATCCCTTTAGTATATTTGATATCCATTTCATCATACGTAATACATTTCTTGAAAAGCAAGTCATGCGATCGTGAGCAGAGAAGTTTTTGTCATCATAACAAAAGTGGTATAGTAATTATACAAAAATTCTTATTTACGGGTGAAGTACACATTGATGTAAGGAGTGATAACAGTGAAACGTGAAACCTTAAATATGTTTCAAACGTTGACAGAACTACCTGGAGCTCCAGGTAATGAACATCAAGTACGAGATTATATGAAAACACAATTACATAAACATTCAGATGAAGTCATTCAAGATCGACTTGGTGGCGTTTTTGGTGTCAAGCATGGTGAAGGTCCAAAAGTGCTAGTAGCAGGGCATATGGATGAAGTGGCTTTTATGGTAACCCAAATTACCGATACTGGTATGATACGTTTTCAACCTTTAGGTGGCTGGTGGTCTCAAGTCCTATTAAGTCAGCGCGTGGAAATTTATACGGAAGACGGCCCTGTAATTGGTGTAATTGGATCGATTCCACCACATAATTTAACTGAAGAACAGCGAAAACAACCGATGGAACAAAAAAATATGCTGATTGACGTTGGTGCTGATGATAAATCTGATGCACAAGGAATGGGCATACGACCAGGTCAGTCGATCTTGCCTGTTTCCCCTTTTACACCAATGAAGAATGACAAGAAAATTATGGCTAAAGCATGGGATAATCGATATGGCTGTGGACTAGCGATTGATCTTTTAAAAGAAGTCCAACATGAACTACTTCCAAATCAACTGTATTCAGGTGCTACTGTGCAAGAAGAAGTGGGCTTAAGAGGAGCAAAAGTAGCTGCAAACATGATTCAACCTGATATTTTCTATGCATTAGATGCTTCACCTGCTAATGATATGAGTGGGGAAGATCAAGCGTTTGGCCATTTAGGAAAAGGCGCTTTGCTGCGAATATTTGATCGTTCAATGATAACAGATCATGGGATGCGTGATTTTGTTTTAGATACGGCAGAGAAGTACGATATACCCTATCAATATTTTATTTCGCAGGGTGGAACTGATGCAGGGAGTGTCCATATCAGTAATCAAGGCATACCGTCTGCGGTGATTGGGATTTGTTCGCGATATATTCATACACATGCATCGATCATTCATGTAGATGACTATGAAGCTGCGAAAGAATTACTAGTAAAATTGGTAAAATCTACTGATCAAACAACAGTTGATCAACTTCATCAAAAATAAAAGTGCAATCTAGAAGTAAATCGATTGATAATGATGTAAGTATAGATGCAATTGAATGTTACAAAATGTTTTCATTTCAAAATTTTTTTACAATTTTACCTCTTGTCAATTGCGAATTTCATAGTATCATTAGTGAAGGGGGAATTAGGACTATCATATCAGGAGGATTTGTATGAAGTTACCAAAATCGGCTGTGCTAACAGTGACAGTATTATGTGCATTTGTTATTGCCATAGCCATATCGACTAGGCAGCCAGTGGAGGAAGTCTTACAACAATCAAATCAAGCGGTTGAACAAGCTTTTAATCAAGAGGCAAAAACACCTAATCAAGACTTAAACCAATTATCCTTGTTTTTACCGAATACTTTCGAAGTCTTCGAACAGGAATCGAATAATGTGATTTTAGAAAGTAATGGACAAACGTATATCCTTTTTCATAATTCGTTGGAGAATGAGTCAAGTCAGTTAAATTATGAAGCGGTAAATGAAAAAAACGATCATCTGTTGTTAGAGTCGTTTGAAAATCAAGGGCGTTTTGGTTATATATATATTTCAGAAGCTGATACGAAAAGTGAATTTCAATTGCAAATAGGTGTTGGTGGTATAAAAATAACCACTATAACTGAAAAAAGTGATGCAGCGACAGATGCAAAAGATATGATGCTCATTGCGAATTCGCTCATCTATAATGATCATGAAGAGTGAAGAAAAGAGGGGGACTTTACAATGGAAACTTTAACTTCAGAACAAGCGTTTTATGACTGGATAGAAAAAGAGAGAGTCATAATCTATGTGTCAGCAGATTGGTGCCCCGATTGTCGGGTAATTGAACCAGTTTTACCTGAGATTGAAAATAACTACTCAACGTATACGTTTGTATATATGAATCGTGATGAATTTATCGATCTATGTGCAACTTATGATATTTTTGGAATTCCAAGCTTTATAGCCTTTCATCATGGAGAAGAAACGGACCGCTTTGTTAGTAAAGATCGTAAGACAAAAGAAGAAATTGAAGTATTTCTTGATAAATGCTTTTAAAAACTTGGCAATACTGCCAAGTTTTCTTATTATAGGCGTAAAAGTATTCTTATAGAAGCAAATGTGAAAAACAAGTCATGATATTTTACATTCGTTGATGACGTGTTACAATAAAGTGAATGGTTTCTTCCGAAAAGGAGGATGAAGACAATGAAGATGACAACAATAAAAATGAAAAAGAAACTAGATGAGTTATTTAAAAATGAAGAATGGCAAACATCTTTTATTCGAGATAAAGATCTTTACCGTATAGAAGGAGCGGAATCGAAACAGGGAGTTTCGATCAATATTCCGAATGTTATTTCAAAATATGAAGAACGTGGAGACGCTGCATTGGATGAATTAAAATTTCATGTGACTGAATCGCTACAAATGATGCATGAAGAGCACCATTTGTCAGGACAAGAACAACAAATTTATCCAGTGATTCGATCGACTTCGTTTCCTAAAGAAACCAAAAGTGAAGTTCCATTATTATACAGTGAGCACACAGCTGAAACAAATATTTATTATGCACTTGATTTAGGATCTACTTATCAACTCATCGATCAACAAATGTTACAAGAACAAGGTTGGACATTTGATCGGTTAAAGGAAATCGCAAGCTTTAATGTGCGTTCTTTATCAGTTGAACCTAAACGTGATACAGTCGCAGGAAATGACTTTTATTTTATTGCCACACAAGATGGATATGATGCCAGTCGAATTCTGAATGAAGCATTTTTAGAGGAAATGAAGGCAAATGCAGTAGGCGAATTAGCTGTAGCCGTTCCTCATCAAGATGTATTTATCGTCGCAGATATACAAAATGACACTGGATATGATGTTTTAGCACAAATGACGATGAAGTTTTTTGCAGAAGGTCGAGTACCGATTACTTCATTATCCTTTATTTATGAAGATAAGCACTTAGAACCTGTTTTTATATTAGCCAAAAACAAGCCGAAAAATTAACAACCAATGCAGAGGTTCCTTTGTCATATGACGAGGGAATTTTTGTGCTATCTTCATTTATTATCGCGTTAAAGGAAGCGAGTGTGAACGTACGATGTGGAAATCTTTTCGAGAAAGATGGAACCAGAACAGAAAATCTAATGATGACAAGGAAAAACGTCCATTGATGCGACAATCCCGTCAGAAATCAATTGAAACACGTATAGCCTATCAATATCCGACGAACCAAGCGAGGCAAAGTGGAGATCTGCACTGGCGGTCACGTCGGAAACGAGAAACGACGAATACAGATACAAAAGAAACGGGGACAAACAACGAAGAGCTTGATCAGCCATTTACGCCAAGTGAAGTCCCCTCTCCTATCCATGGTTTACAACGTGAGAAGCAATCAAGACAACCTAAGGATAAGCAAACACCACTTGAAAGAGTTCAAGGTTATAAAGAAAACAGTCAACATCAAAAAGACCAATGGCAAGGCAAAAGCCATCTGATTCAAAACCAACAATCGTGTCAGCATGAGCGAAATGATAGCGACGCTTTGAATATAAAACGAAGAAATCAACCAGAACAAGTGGAATATGACAAAACGGATGATGAATCGGCAACTGATAATACATCAACAATTGACGATGCGCCAAATGAACCAGAAACTCATGACAATCGCATACAACATTCGCAAGATAAGGAACAAATGGATCACCGTCAAGAAAGAAAATCGTCTTCTTCTATACCACATCACGTGATCATGACACCACGTGATAAGAAGAAGCAGATGGATAAGCAACAAAAACGCACACAAACAACTTATGATCAATCAAAGCTACATAATGAAAAAGTCGATATACCAGCAAATTTATTACAAAAAAATACGACCCATTCATTCGATCGAAACAGTCAATGGGTGCAGGAACAAATGGACCGATTGCAGCATACGCTGACGCAATTTCAAATTAAGGCACAAGTCGTTGATGCTACACAGGGGCCAACGGTAACAAGGTTTGAAATTCAACCAGAACCAGGCGTAAAAGTAAGTAAGATAAAAAATCTATCAGACGACATTAAACTGAATCTTGCAGCGAAAGATATCCGGATGGAGGCGCCGATTCCGGGTAAAAGTACGATCGGAATTGAAGTCCCAAATGATAAAGCAGAACCGGTGTTATTACAACAATTAATCGCAACGAACACTTTTCAACAAGAAACGTCACCGTTAGCAGTTGCGCTAGGATCTGATATTGAGGGAGAAGCGATTGTAACTGATCTACAAAAGATGCCACATGGTTTAATTGCAGGTGCTACAGGTTCAGGGAAAAGTGTTTGTATTAATACGATTCTGATCAGTCTATTATATAAATCATCACATCAAGATGTGAAATTTTTGCTCATTGATCCGAAAATGGTCGAATTAGCGCCTTATAATGATATTCCGCACTTAGTATCACCGGTTATTACTGATGTCAAAGCTGCAACAACCGCACTAAAGTGGGCGGTATCTGAAATGGAAGAGCGCTATGAGAAATTTGTTACTGAAGGCGCAAGAGATATCGAGCGTTATAATCAAAAGATGGAAACTCAAGGTCGTTCAGCCGAAAAATTACCTTATATGGTGATCGTCATCGATGAGCTAGCAGATTTGATGATGACTTCACCGCAAGATGTCGAAGATGCGATATGTCGTATTGCTCAAAAGGCACGAGCGTGTGGTATGCATCTTTTAATTGCGACACAGCGTCCGTCTGTTGATGTGATCACAGGATTAATTAAGGCAAATGTCCCTACACGAATTGCTTTCAGTGTGTCACAACAAGTTGATTCCCGTACCATATTGGATATGGGTGGAGCAGAAAAGCTTTTGGGAAAAGGAGATATGTTGTTTATCGAAAATGGTTCATCGGATACACAACGAATCCAAGGCGCTTTTGTCTCTGATGAAGAAATTGAAGAAATTACCGACTATGTAAAACAACATGCTTCACCACAGTATTTATTTGAACAAGAACAATTATTAGAAAAAGTCGATATGGAAAATGAGGACCCACTGTATCAAGAAGCAATTGACTTTGTTATTGAACATGATGGTGCTAGCGCATCATTGCTGCAACGACGGTTTAAAATTGGATATAACCGCGCCGCTCGTTTTATTGATTTAATGGAAGAATCAGGTATTATCTCAGGGCAAAATGGAAGTAAGCAAGAGAGATTTTGGTGACAAAACAAGAAGTTGATCAATTCCATTCGAATGGCTAATCCAATAAAAATATCCTTGTCGTATCGGTTAAATTGCTATATGATAGACAATGATTGATTACATTAACGATTGTCTATCAATGAACAAACAAGGTGATGAATGTATATAATATGTTAAACGCACAGATGACATTCATCGAACAATTTATTTCATCCGTGCAATGACATGTTACTTAAACAAGATTTTGGAGGTTCGTGTTTATGACTGTTTACCATTTTATTGGTATAAAAGGAACAGGAATGAGTGCATTGGCACAAATTCTTCATGACTCCGGTGAAAAGGTGCAAGGTTCCGATGTAGATAAATATTTTTTTACACAAAAAGGATTAGAAGAAAAGGAAATAAATATATTACCATTTTCAGAAAAGAATATTCATCCAAAACAAACGATTATAGCAGGAAATGCTTTTCGTGAAGATCATCCTGAGATAAAACAGGCGAAATCACTTGGCATACCATTTTATCGCTATCATGAATTTTTGGGCGAGTGGGCGAATCAATATACAAGTATTGCCGTAACAGGTGCACATGGCAAAACATCGACAACAGGATTACTTGCTCATGTTTTAGATCGGTCTTATCCGATTTCATATTTAATTGGTGATGGAACGGGTAAGGGAGATGAAAAGAGTGAATATTTCGTATTCGAAGCGTGTGAATATAGACGTCATTTTTTAGCGTATCAACCTGATTATGCCATTATGACAAATATTGATTTTGATCATCCAGATTATTTTAAAGATATCGATGATGTGTTTCGTGCCTTTCAAGAAATGGCAGACCGTGTAAAAAAAGGTATCGTAGCTTGTGGAGATGACGAAAACCTTCAAGCCATACAAGCAAAAGTTCCTGTTCTTTATTATGGGATGAATGACACGAACGACTTTCAAGCGAAGAATATTGAAGTAACTGAAGATGGTACCACATTTGATGTATTTGTTCGAAATAATTATTATGAAACCTTTGAAATTCAAATGCATGGCGATCATAATATTTTAAATGCGCTAGCCGTGATTGCCATTTGCCATTATGAAGATTTAAATGTATCCGAAATTAAGGAAATTGTTTCATTTCAAGGTGTCAAACGGCGATTCGCGGAGAAGCAAATAGGTAATCAAGTGTTAATTGATGATTATGCTCATCATCCAAAGGAAATCGAGGTTACCATTGACGCTGCTCGAAAGAAATATCCCGAAAAAAATATAGTGACTGTATTTCAGCCTCATACGTATACAAGAACACAAACCTTCTTAAACGAATTTGCTGAAGCGTTAAAGCAAGCTGATCATGTTTATATTTGTGAAATTTTTGGTTCGGCTCGTGAAGGGGACAAAACGTTAACAGCCGAAGATTTACAAAGGTTGATCGATCAAAGTGAATTAATCAATGAGGAATCTATAGGTGAACTTTACGCTCATGATGATGCTGTACTCATATTTATGGGGGCTGGAGATATACAAAAATATCAAGAAGCCTATGAAAAAACCTATCTAAAATAAAGGATATATTCGCTAACATGTCGAATAGAATATATGTTAATCATTTTTGAAAAAGAAGGAATAGATACTCCTTCTTTTTTTATAACCAAATTTAACAGAGCACACGAATTTTTGAAAATATGTGGATCATTGTTTAGAATAGCTAGTATCGGGTATAACATAATTAAGAGCAGTCACTGATAAGTATTGCATTTTTGAAAGAAGGAGTGAATCAAATGGCAATCTTAGGATACATAGCTGGACTAATCGTAGCTATTGCCTTTGCTGTGTTAGTTATTTATTTAGTGAAAGTGCTACGTCAAACCGAACGAACAATGACGAACGTGGCTGATACTTTGGAAGGCCTAGAAAAGCAAATGGAAGGAATCACTGTTGAAACAACTGCTTTATTAAATAAGACAAATAAATTAGCAGAGGACATTAATGAAAAATCAACGAAGTTAAATACAGTTGTTGATGGTGTGAAGTCTATCGGTGATTCTGTAAAGGATTTTACTGATTCAATAAGACATGTGTCCGATTCCGTTCATCAAGCCGTAGAAGAAAACAAAGAAACGACGGCACAAGCGGTGAAATGGAGTACAGTTGCCATGAATTTATTTAAGAAAGATAAATCAAAATAAAGTATTGGAGGAATGAATAATGGCAAAACAAGAAGAACAAAATCAAGAACAACAAGGGGAAAATATTAATAGTAAGGACTTTTTAATTGGTTCATTAATTGGTGGTATTGTCGGAGCATCGGTAGCATTAATTTTTGCTCCTAAATCAGGTAAAGAATTAAGAGGTGATCTGAATCAAGGGGCTCACTATGTGAAAGATCGTGCGAATGAATGGAAATCCGTTGCTTATGATAAAGGATCTGAATGGAAAGATTATGCGAAACATCAATCAGAACAAATTGGAAAGCAAGTATCAGGTGCATCACAAAATATTTCTAAAAAATTGCAAGATACAAAAGATACGATTCAAGAAAAGTTAAATAAAGACGAAGATCCAGAAAAAGCAGCTGAAGAAGTGGCACAAGCAATTGAAGAAGCAGCGAATGCAGTAGATGAACAACAAGAAGAAAAGAAGTAGTCTTGAGACTTAGAAATGTTTCATGATTTTCCCGAATGGTAGCTTATAGATATCAGTTACCATTCGGGTTCATTTTTATTCAAACGTAATCTCGATTGTATCGTTTGGTTGTAGTTCATCAAAAAATGTAGCCGGTTCACCATTCCGTTTTAATTGGACTCTCCCTTTTGCACTTGAAAGCTCTAATGATATGAAGCGAAATATATCTTGGAAAATGAATGGCGTTTCTTTGTGTCGCACAAATTGTAATTTGTCTTGATGCTGTAGTTGGCTGTTAAGCGTTAGTTCTTCCCCAGCACGATAAACTTGAACTAATGGCTTCGAAAGTATGATCGGTTGATCGTTATACGTGACGCGTAAAGTTGCTTCATGTTTTTCGTCCAAATGATCAAAAAGTTCTTGCACCGTTGGATTGTTTGCTTCTTCATACGTAATCTGATCACCGTGTTTTAACGGTGTCTTCCGATTCACTCGTTCACCATTAACTAATATTCTTTGGCTGTATTCATTTAGCGTTACTTTCTCTTCATCGATCCAAACAATAAAAGGTTGTTCCGTATCAGTTAATGATAGTTCTTTTTGGATAAAATCTTGTAGTAGATGTTGTTTTGAGAAAGTAACATCATCCCCGTCCGCTAATACATAAGTAGGTGAAACCGATTGTTGATTAACAGTAAGAATCGGTTTTAACTCGCGTTTTTGCCCATCAAATAAAATATGAATCGGTTCAATGTCTCCGATAAACTCGGCCACCGTAAGTTCGGGTGAGGCACCATCTTCTCCTCTTGTTACGCTTAATTGGTCACCATTTTGAATGGGATCTTCTACACTTGCTAACTCATGATTTAATAAAATAGTTGGTGGAGAACCAAAAGTGCCTGGAAGGGTTACCTGTTTTCCGTGATAGGTAATGATCGATGCCATTCCAGGTTTTCCATATAATTTTTGAATATTAATGCCAGCAGCTAACAAACCATCTGCAACCGTAAGCTTCTTCATTTCAAATAAACGTATCATTCGTTCATTTACTTTGATACTGACATAGTGTACAGGGTTTTGCTTTGCCGCAATCGCAATACCAATGGGTGTAATAAATTCAGGTCCGATCGGTATGTCATCTGTTTTTTGTAGAGATTGAATCGCATCAACGCCACGAATAGCGACACGATTGGCGGGCAACTTTAATTTTTTTGCTAGCATTTTGGAAAGTTCAGGCGTTTGACTTCCGCCACCAACGAGCATAACAGCTTTCGGTGCTTCACCATTTAAGGTGATGATTTCTTCTGTAATGGCTTTTGCTAATCGTTCAACAGCTGGTAAAACTACTTCTACTAACGATTCATAACTTTCCTCTTGCTGAAACCCTAAAATATCTTCTATCATCGCTTTTTTATGTATCGTAATATCTTTTTTTACGTCTTCTGCCACATTAAAATCTAATAGATAGTGGTCACTTATCGCTTCAGTTATCTCATCCCCCGCTTTAGGTACCATGCCATATGCAGTGATCGTACCTTCAGACGTTAAGGCGATATCACTTGTTCCTGCCCCAATATCTACAAGAGCTACATTTAAACGGCGCATGGATGGTGGAATAAGAACATGAATGGCAGCAATCGGTTCTAACGTTAATGCCTCTAATTCCAAATCAGCACGTTGTAAAGCAGCAAGAAGTGATTCAACGACGACACGTGGTAGAAAAGTAGCGATGATATCAGCTTCAGCCGTTTGTCCTTGTTGATCAATCAGTGAACCAATTTCTTCTCCATCCAGTAAATAACGAATGACAGAATAGCCCACACAGTAATAGTCACTGCTTGTGTTTTGATCTTGTTCAGAAGCTAGTTCGTATTGTGCTTTTTGTACCCCTTCCAGTTCTAACAATAAAATGTCTTCTTCACTCATTAAAGGTTGCGTTTCGATTTCTTTATTGGTTTGAATTCTTTTCGTTTTTAATGCACGTCCAGCAGCAGCAACGCATACTTGATCTAATACAATATCGTGTCTTTCTTCTAACATAAGTTTCACTCGTTGGATGACATTGGCTACTGATACAATGTCATGAATTTGTCCGTCAAGCATTGAACGTTCTTCATGTTCAATGGCATAATAGTCTAAGAGTTGATAACCGTCTTCTTTTTTTGTCATCAGTAAACCAATAACACTACGCGTACCGATGTCTAATGCAAACATTTGTTCATCCATAAGCTAGATCCTTTCTGTTTGGCAAAATTTAAATTCTATTTAAAATAATCGTCACTACTGGTGACAATTTGAATATTTTCAGCTATAATAATTGCTAATTATAGAAATAAGTATAACATTTCTTAAGAAATTAAAATAGGTAGGGGGATGCAAATGAGTAATGAACAATTAGATCAGCTTCGTGAAAAGCTTGATAACATAAATCTTGAAATCTTAGACTTGGTTAATCAAAGAGCGGAGCTTGTGAAAGAAACTGGACAAGTAAAAGAAAAACAAGGGGCAAACCGTAATTATGATCCTGTACGTGAGCGTGATATGCTTGACTTGATTACAAAGCATAACGATGGACCATTCGAAAATTCTACTATCGTCCATTTGTTTAAGGAAATTTTTAAAGCAGGGCTAGAACTGCAAGAAGATGACCATAGTAAAGCACTACTCGTTTCACGTAAGAAAAAACCAGAAGATACAGTCATTGAGATTAATGGAGAAAAATTTGGTGATGGTGATCCACACTTTATTTTCGGTCCATGTTCTGTAGAAAGCTATGACCAAGTGGCTGAAGTAGCTAAAGCGGTAAAAGAGCAAGGCTTTCACTTAATCCGTGGTGGTGCATTTAAACCGAGAACTTCACCATATGATTTCCAAGGACTAGGGTTTGAAGGTTTGGAAATCTTAAAACAAATTTCCAATGAGTATGGTTTGTCAGTGGTGAGTGAAATTGTTAATCCAGCACACATTGAAGAAGCTGCGGACTATATTGATGTGATTCAAATTGGTGCAAGAAATATGCAAAACTTTGAATTATTAAAAGCAGCAGGCGAAACGAATAAACCAGTATTATTAAAACGTGGAATGTCTGCTACGATTTCGGACTTCATTAATGCCGCAGAATACATTAATTCAAAAGGCAATGGCGATATCATTCTTTGTGAACGAGGAATTCGCACGTATGAAAAAGCTACACGTAATACGCTAGATATTACAGCTGTACCGATTTTGAAACAGGAGACACATTTACCGGTAATGGTCGATGTGACTCATTCAACAGGTCGTAGAGACTTGTTACTGCCAGCTGCAAAAGCAGCTCTTGCGATTGGAGCAGACGGTGTGATGGCAGAAGTTCATCCGGACCCTGCTGTAGCATTATCTGATTCTGCTCAACAGATGGATATCCCAACTTTCCATCAATTTATGGAAAACTTAAGAAAATAATCTTGTTTTCAATTCCCCTTGCTGTGGTTATACATAGCAAGGGTTTTTCATTGTTGGCAAAGAAAATGTGAGTATTTATTTAACGTTTATGAAAAAATTTCATAAAAATAATGAAAATCATTGCAAATAATCGGTCGAATTTTGTTATAATAATACTACTATACATATGAAAGTTAAACCATTTAGTCAATGTCTTGATCTTGACGACAATGTTGTCATAGTGACATATGGTTTCTAAAAATATGCGTTGAAAATTATTGGAGGTAGTTAGATATGAACGTAACAATTTATGATGTAGCAAGAGAAGCAAATGTTTCCATGGCTACAGTATCACGTGTAGTGAATGGAAACCCAAATGTAAAACCTGCTACTCGAAAGAAAGTATTAAATACGATTGAGCGATTAGGTTATCGTCCCAATGCGGTTGCGCGTGGTTTGGCTAGTAAGAAAACGACAACAGTTGGTGTAATCATTCCTGATATTTCGAGCATCTTTTTCTCGGAATTAGCTCGTGGGATTGATGATATAGCAACTATGTATAATTACAATATTATTTTAAGTAATTCTGACCAAAACAAAGATAAAGAATTACGTTTAATTAATACAATGTTTGAAAAGCAAGTGGATGGACTGATTTATATGGGAGCAGCGATTACAGAAGATCATGTGAATCAGTTGAAAACATCTCCTGTACCTGTATCTTTAGCAGCGACAGTTGATGCATCAAATACGATTCCTTCAGTCAATATTGACTATGAAATAGCTGCTTATGAAGCGACAACATTATTGATCCAAAATGGAACCACTCATCCGATTTATGTAACAGCTGAAGATGAGGATTCGGCTGTAAGCGAAAGAAAATACAGTGGTTATGTTCGAGCGATTAAGGAAGCGAATCAATCGGTTAATGAAGAGTATATCATTCAGGCAGATTATTCCTATGAGTCTGGGATGGAGGCAGCTGAGGAAATTCTAAATATGAATGATTATCCAAAAGCTGTTTTTGTTTCAACAGATGAAATGGCTTTAGGTGTTATCCATGGCTTTCAAGATAAAGGTGTACAAGTTCCTGAAGATATAGAAGTTGTTGGATTTGATAATACACGTTTAGCAACGATGGTACGCCCAACATTATCTACGGTCGTTCAGCCAATGTATGATATTGGGGCTGTGGCCATGCGTTTATTAACGAAATTTATGAATAATGAAAAAGTGGACGAACAAAATGTTGTTTTGCCACATCGAATTGTTGAAAGAAACTCAACAAAAGCAGAATAATGTCGATACTATGACTAGGTAGTTCTTAGTAACTATATATGAGGACTTGAAAGTTTTACGTATTAGGGAGAGAGCCATATGTCAAAAAGAGATTTATTCACCCCGATCGGCATTACAGTCGGCTTTATCATGATCATGTTCGGAATTATCAGTAGTGGAGGACTTGGAGGATTTGGTGCGTTCTTTCAGCTATCCTCTATATTTATTGTATTAGGTGGTTTGTTTGCAGCACTACTCGTGAACTTTAATATTCAGCAAATGAAAACGACGAAACGAGTTGTCCAAGAATCTTTCCGACGCAATGGTAATGATTTAGCTGAGTTGATTGAGTTATTTGAACGTTTGTCTGAACGTGCGAGACGTGAAGGATTGTTAGCATTGGAAAATGAGTTAGAAGAAGTGGAAGACCCTTTTATTAAAAAAGGTGTCCTGTTAGCAATTGACGGTATTGAACCAGAAGTGATCAATGATATTATGAATGCAGAAATTGATGCAATGGAAGAACGTCACTATCGTGGACGAATTATCATTGAAAAAGCTGGTGAGTATGCTCCCGCTTGGGGAATGATTGGTACATTAATTGGATTGATTTTAATGCTGCAAAATTTGGAAAATCCAACGACATTAGGTCCAAGTATGGCCGTTGCACTTCTAACTACTTTTTATGGAACAGTGATGGCAAATCTCGTGTTTACACCAATGGCAGGAAAATTAGAGACTAAAACGAATGAAGAAGTTTTTAGTAAGCAAGTCATTATTGAAGGCGTGATTGGTGTTCAGTCAGGTCAAAATCCACGTATTTTAAAAGAAAAACTTGGTGCATTCCTTTCCAACCAAGATAAGAATAAGAAAGAAAACCCAGATGATCAAGAAGATGAGTATGTGGAGGAATCCTTCAATGAAGCTTAAGAAGAAGCGCAGTGAGCAAAAAGGTGCACCGAAATGGATGACCACTTACTCGGATATGGTTACACTAATCTTAGTTTTTTTCGTTTTGCTTTTTTCCATGTCGCAAATTGATGCAAAAAAGTTTCAAGAATTGGCGGAAGCGTTACGAAACCAATCAGTAATGGATCAATTGCCTTCGATTATTCCTGCTGATGAGCCATCGGAAAACTCAGAGACACAAGATGAATCCAGTGGAAGCGACGATCCAATAATGGCCCCAGATGAAAGTGATAACGAAGATGAGCAAGAGCCTGAAAATTCGACACCTTCTGAAGGGGATGAGTTGGACCAATTATTAGCTGATGTAGAAACTTTTCTTCAAGAGAATCAGTTAAATAATGTCATATCTGCAACACGAACTGATCAAGGTGTCGTATTGGTCTTACAAGAAACATTGCTATTTGAGACAGGAGAAGCAGAAATATTAGAAGAAGGTCGTCCATTTCTCGAAAAGGTTGGAACATTGCTGGATCATATTCCAAATCAAGTAAGAGTGGAAGGACATACCGATGATCGACCAATATCAAGTTTTCGTTATCCTTCGAACTGGGAGTTATCTACAGCAAGAGCTAGTAGTGTCATTCGCTATATAATAGATGAATCATCCATCGATTCAGCCCGTTTTCATGCAGCTGGTTATGGAGCTACAGAGCCAGTTGTACCCAATGACTCACCTGAAAATTGGGAGAAAAACCGGAGAGTAGAAATTGTTATATTAGAAGAAGAAAATGATTAGTGATTGAAAGAACTGTCCCATAGAAGTTCATGCTATATGAATGCAGGGACAGTTTTTTGATGTATTATACCCGCATAAATGTTGTGAAAGAAGTATATCTGTAGAGTAAAAAGCAGCCAATTCTTCATTTGTTTCATGAAGAGTTGGCTGCTTTCGTATTTCATCCTTGTGCTTTATGAATTGTTACTATTGTTGCTATTTTCTGAATCTTCACTGTTTTGGTTCGTTTCATCTTCACCATTTGAATTATTCGAATCATCATTTTCGTCATTATCTTGTTGATTATTTTCTTTTTGGTCTTCTTCTTCTTCTTCTTCATTCTCATCTTCAGGTTCGGAGAATTCACCGAATATAATCGATTCTGATGAAGTTGATTCTTGTCCAAAGTAATCCACTGCCTTTACATGATACAAGGCGGGACCGTTTGGAACGGTGAAATTTGTTTCCGAAGTATGACCAACCCGTTGAAAGTTGTTTCCATCTGGATTATTTGCTCGATAAATACGATAACCTACTACATCATTACTATTTGAAGTATTCCAATTCAACTGATTATTGTCAAATTGTAAACTTGTCGGAGGTGCTGGAGAATCACTGTCACCATTAATTTCAGCAGTCTCTCCAGGGAATTGAATGTCTCCCCATGCACCTGAATCTGATGGTTTTAATTGTTCAATATTTGGCAATTGGTCATATCCCTTTTCCTCAAGCCAATCTGGATTAAAGCTGACACCATCATCATCTGTAAATTCTTCAGGTGTATCCTCACCAGAAGGAACGGCTTCCCCGTCGATTAATGCATATTCAGCATCAATGAGACTGTTATCTTCTTCAGTTGGAACATGGTTCGAATTATAAATATCTGTTCCCACTAAACCTAACTCGCTACATAAATCAGAAGGTAACTTGCCTGATGTTTTACAATAGGAACGTGAGACAATACCGTTCGGTTGATCAAATGAACTCGATGGCGCCATTAAATCTGGTCGGATTTCAGTAGCTGCGTTCACAAGTTCAGCCCAAAAGACGTTATTTCTACTACTATATCCACTAGAGAGACTTTGATTGTAATCATAACCCATCCAACTACCTAGTGTCACATTCGGGTTGGTCGCAACAAACCATGTATCACGATAATCGTTCGATGTACCTGTTTTACCTGCCCAATCAACACTACGATTGCCAAGGTTTGCATAAGCAGCTGTACCTGTTCCACGAGAAAGAACATCTCGCATCATATCAACCATTAAATAACTAGTTTGCTCACTAAAAACTTCTTCTGCTTTACTTTCATGTTCATATAATACTTCGCCATCTTTTGTTTCTATGCTTTCAATCATATATCCTTCAACGAAGTCACCCATATTTCCAAACGTGGCGTAAGCATTCACATTTTCTTCTACGGTTACACCATTATGTGGACTACCTAATGTTAAAGACATGTTCATGTAATCACCTGCGTCTTGTGATAGATGATCAAAGCCCATATTTTCTAAAAATTGCGCAGCAGGGTTTCGATCTCTAATTTGACGATAAATTTGTAATGCTGAAACGTTATGTGAACGATATAATGCTTCTCGTGCGGATACTAACCCGTAATAACTCCCCGTATAGTTCCTTGGCGGGTCATAAGACGGATATCCAGGCATAGAAGGATCATACACATCTGCAATGACTGATCCTGGTTGAATAACGCCATATTCCATCGCTGGTGCATAAGTAACGAGTGGCTTCATTGTACTTCCATTCGGTCTCCGCACATCTAATGCATGATTTTTTTGTGATTCTGTAAAATCACGACCACCGACAAAGCTTAGAATTTTCCCTGTTTGATTTTCAATTAAAACACTTCCCACTTGTACAGGTTGCTTTCCTAATCGTTCTTCCTCACCTGTTTCAGGGTTTTCAACAGTGATCACTTCACCCCGTGCGTTACGTGCTACTTTATCGGGACCGTAATTATTGTATTCTTTGGCGATCTCTTGAAAGACATCATACATTTCTTCGTCAATGGTCGAATGAACCTTTAACCCATTACTTTCCAAAGCACGTTGCGCTCGGATTTCGTATTCTTCCTTAAGTACTGAACTTGATTCTAATTCATCTTCTGTATATCCATCTTCTTTAGCAAGTATAGTAGTTAACACATCAATTGCACGTTCTTGAATCGTTTGTGTCAACCACGGATATTTTTCTAGTACGGAAGGTTCTGGTTCTTTAAAGTCAGCGACAATATCATAATTTAATGCATTTTGATATTCTTCTTGTGAAATAAATTCATTTTCATACATTCGTTCTAATACCGATTCCATTCGATTTAAACCAGGTTCTAATTCTTCATCACTTTTTACTCCGCCACCATTTTTAAATGGAGTATAAATGGATGGACTTTGTGGCAAACCTGCAATATAGGCAGATTGCGGTAAATTCAGTTCGTTGGCATTAACGCCAAATATTCCTTTAGCTGCTGTTTGAATCCCGGCAATATTTTGTCCGGATGCGTTTCTTCCATACGGAACAATATTTAAATAAGCTTCCAATATGTTTTCTTTATCAATAAATTGTTCTAAACGCATAGAAAGTAACATTTCCTTCGCTTTTCGTTCAAATGAAACTTCATTCGTCAATATTTGATTTTTAACTAACTGTTGCGTTAATGTACTACCACCGGTTTGCGTTGCTGAGTTGGTTACTTGTTGGACCACAGCTCGGAAAATGGCTTTTGGTACAACGCCTTCATGAGAGTAAAAGTTTTCATCTTCGGTGGCAATGACCGCATCTTTTGCCGTTTGTGAAACTTGATCAATGGTTACTTCTTCACGTAATAAGTCTGAACTTACTTCCGCTAGAAATTCATTATTATTAAAATATAATTCCGACGTTTCTTCATATGTATAAATGGCCTCTGTCATTTCTTCTTCAGAATACATTTCTTGCTCATCAACAAGTGAAGCAAAGTAACCTGCTCCTAAGCCTCCGACAAAGAAGATACCAACAACCATTAATACAAGAAAAAATAGAAACGCATTCCATACGATATGGTAACCGATGCGAGCTTTTTTTTGAATTTTATATTTATCCCAAACGTCTTTGATGGAATCCCAATATTTTGTGAATAATTCTTTTAATTTCATTCGAGAACCCCCTATATTCATCCATCATTATAGCACAATCGTCAATCAATGAGGACGATATTATAAAATATGTTTGCATTTTCTAGAAATACCGATTATAATAAATAAAAAATTTCATAACTATAAAGACGTAGAAAGATGAAAGTAAGGGCTTAATAAACTATTGTAGAGAGCTGACGGTGGCTGCGAGTCAGTATAGATTTAAGCGCTGAATTACACATCTGGAGTTTCTTCTAATATTTTTTTAGAAGACGGTGAGGACTGCGCCGTTATGTTCCTTTGAGTGGCAATGTATCTTGAATGATATCGTTGCAACAAGGGTGGTACCGCGAGATAACTCGTCCCTTTTTTAGTGAGGGAGGAGATTTTTTTATGTTGAATACAATCGAAAAAAGGAGTGATGGAGATGCATATTATAGACGATTTAGCTGAAAGAGGATTACTTCAGCAAACAACCGATGATCAAGGTCTTCGAAATCATTTAAATGAAAATGTGGTGACATTATATTGTGGTTTTGATCCAACAGCAGATAGTCTGCATATTGGTCATTTATTGCCTCTTACGTTATTGAAACGATTCCAGCAATATGGTCACCGCCCGCTTGCTTTAATTGGTGGCGGTACTGGCTTAATAGGTGATCCCAGTGGCCGATCAACAGAACGTTCGTTAAATAGTGCGGATGTCGTGAAAGGATTCACAGAACAAATTCAACAACAGATTGAGCGTATCATCGAATTCAAATCAGATGGAAGTAATGGTGCTGTTAAAAATAATCATGACTGGTTAGCTTCTTTAACATTTATTGAGATGTTACGTGATGTCGGAAAGCATTTTGGCATTAATTATATGTTGAGTAAGGATTCAGTAACGTCTCGTTTGGAACAAGGACTATCATTTACCGAATTCAGCTATATGATTCTACAATCGATTGACTTTAAAAATCTGTATGAAAAAGAAAATTGTTCGTTACAAATTGGCGGCAGTGATCAATGGGGTAATATTACAGCTGGTATGGAGTTAATTCGACGTACTCGATCAGAACAGCAAGAAGAAGAAGCCGACGTATACGGATTAACTGTACCGCTGATCACGAAGAGTGATGGTACAAAATTTGGTAAGACAGCTGGTGGAGCTGTTTGGCTTGATCCCGAGAAGACGTCTCCATATGAATTTTACCAATTCTGGATTAATACAGATGACCGCGATGTGATTCGCTTCTTGAAGTTTTTCACTTTCTTATCATTAGAAGAAATTGATCAACTCGAAAAAGAATTGGAAAAAGCACCTGAAAAACGCATGCCGCATAAACGATTAGCGGAAGAAATGACGAAACTAGTACATGGGGAAGAAGCATTGAAACAGGCAGAAAAAATCACTGAAGCTTTATTCAGCGGCGATATTAAAAGCTTGAATGCCGAAGAGATCGAACAAGGCTTTAAAGATGTTCCTTCCGTTACAATTGATGAGAAGGAAAGTGGTTTAATTGATTTACTGGTAACAGCGAACATTTCCTCATCCAAACGACAAGCCCGTGAAGATATCAAGAACGGAGCTGTATACATTAACGGTGAGCGAAAGCAGGATTTGGCTTACCATTTAACAGTTGAGGATCGATTAGATGATCGGTTTACCATTGTTCGGAGAGGAAAGAAAAAATACTTTTTAATCCGTTTTGAATCTTAAAGGATGCACAATATTCTATACACATTTACTGGAAGATATGATTTCTGTCAGCATATCTTCCAGTTCTAACTTCTCAACGATTATTTATGAAAAAAATGATCTTTCATTGCGAACCAAAAGCTAAAGATAATAGAGGCAATTAAGACAACAAACGGTGCATAGAAATGTATGAAATCTTCCATTAATAGGCTCCTTTCTTTTTACTCCGCTTCCCTTCGACATAATCTTTATCAAATAAAAACAATCGAAAGAGTAAGTACAGTGATGGCAATAGTAAACAAACGCCAGCGATAAAAGCCACGATTAAAGCAACTGCCATTCCGTGACTTGTTAAACTATCTTGTAGTGTTACATACGGATAAAGTAAATAAGGATAGTGTGATAGCCCGTATGCAAAAAATGCGACAAAAAATTGTGTGATGAGAAAAACAACAGCTACTCCCTCATGTTTTTTTCGCCATAATAAATATACGGTTATACAGAAGAAAAGAACGGATAATGCAAATAACCACCATAAATGAAGCATCTGATTGAAATGGGTAGGATTATGTCCGCGCAGTTCCACGATAATACCACTGGCTGTAATAATTGTAGGCAATGCCCAGGTAAGTGCATATTTTCGTAGCAAGGAAGCAGCTTGATAATCTTTTGCCTTAACCGCATACCATGTGAGAAATACAGCAGATATATATAAGACAGAAGTGAGACTTAAGAGAACGATACTCCAAGTTAATGGGCTGGTAAATAACTCCCAATATCGTAAGGAGACACCATTTCTTGTTTCGTCAATAAAGCCACCTTCAGATACGGTGAAAGCAATCGTTAACGATGCAGGAATGAATAAACCGGTGACTCCATAGATATAGGTCCAGATGTTCTTTTTCAGTTTTCCATACGTCGTGAAAGCATAATATGCCCCACGTATGGCAAGTAAAAGTAATGAAATACTGACAGGTACTAGCATGACAGTACCATAATAGTAAGCCGTTTGAGGAAAAAAACCAACAATTCCAACAAAAAAGAAGACAAGGAAAACATTCGTCACTTCCCAAACAGGCGACAAATAGCGATGAACGATATGGCTGATCATATGATATTTATTTGTAAATAAACTATAGGCGTTAAAAAAACCAGCACCGAAATCAATCGATGCAATGATCAAATAGCCGAACAAAAACAACCATAAAACGGATATGCCTATTACATCATAAGGCAAATGAATCACCTCCTCCTTTGATCCGCTAATTCTGTTTCGACTGGGTTCTTTTTAAACATTTTCATGAGCACAATGGCACTTGTCACACCTAAGATCAAATATAAACCAATGAAGAGAATCAGCATTTCGTCGACATATGGACTGGTAGTTGCTGCATTCTCCGTTCGTAAAATCCCGCGCAACACCCATGGTTGCCTGCCAACCTCAGCTAACCACCATCCAGCCTCAATAGCGACAATACAAAGCGGACCAGTGATAACAACGAGCCAAAGCATTCCCTTATGGTAAGGAAATTGTTTTTTTAACCAAATCCCTACAATATAAATGAGACCAATGAGCGTCACCCCTAAGCCAATGATGACCATAATGTTAAATAAATAATGGATATAAAGTGGAGGTACTTCATCTTTTGGAAACTGATCGAGACCGATCACTTCAGCATTGGGATTACCATGTGCTAATATGCTTAAGGCGTTAGGTAGTTCAATCGAATATTTAACTTCTTTATCATTTTTCAAAATGCCAAATAGCGTGAGGTCAGCTCCTTCTTCTGTGTCGAAGTGCCATTCCATTGCGGCTAATTTTTCTGGTTGGTATTCGGCTAAGTATTTTCCAGCAAAATCACCAATCATTGCAGAAGCGATAGAGAAAACCACGCCGATTTTAATCGTTAGATATAGAGCTTTCTTATGGTAGACATGATCAGATCCGCGAATGAGACGATAGCGCCGATTGATGCAAGAATAAAAGCTGATGTCATAAAGGCAGTCGCTATCACATGTGCTACTTTTGTAGGCATAGCTGGATTAAACATCGCAACAATGGGTTCGACATTGACAAACTCTCCATTCTGCAACTCAAATCCTTGTGGCGCATTCATAAATGCATTCATTGATGTGATAAAAAATGCTGAAAATGTCGCTCCAATTGCGACTGGAATCAATAAGAGCATATGCTTTCGTTGATCTTCAAAGCGATCCCATGTGTATAAATAAATGCCTAGGAAAATAGCTTCAAAAAAGAAGGCGAATGTTTCCATAAATAATGGTAAGGCAATGACATGACCTGCAAGTTGCATGAACGTTGGCCATAGCAAATTTAATTGTAAGCCAATCACTGTTCCAGTTACGACACCAACTGCGACTGTGATTACATAACCCCTTGTCCAGCGTCTTGCGAGTAAAATATAATGTTCGTCATTTTTCCGAATCCCCATCCATTGCGCAATGAATATGAGTAACGGAATCCCCACACCAATCGTTGCATAAATAATATGAAATGTAAGTGTCAATTCAGTTAATACCCGACTGAAAAAGACGGCTTGTTCATTATCCATATGAGATCTCCTTTATTCATTAAAAAATGCGACTTACAATCGAAATTCCTAATAAAATGGCGACAGTAAATATTAATCCGATCAACCAACGTTCTTGTCGTTGATACAATGTGATCCCTCCCATATGGAGTGAAATGATATCTGTATTGTTTGAGAATTCCATCATTTTATTCTAAAACGCTCCCTTATTCGTTACGTACAACATTAACATTAAAGGATGGATTGATCACATCGACCGTCTATTCCTATACGAAACAGGAAACGAATGATATATCGATTTTTGATCAGTTTTTACAAAAGGACGATCATTAGAAAAGACAAAGGCAACTGTTGGTGGTATCGGCATTGTTATTGAGAAATTATTTCAATAAGGGCGTGCGATTTTGAATGAGAAAGGATATCGTGATGAAATCGTTAGCTCAACTTAAAGCATTAGGAAATCAACAGATTGAATTTGCAGATGAGAAGGAGCATGGATGATGAATGTGATAAAAGAGAAAGTAGCTTCACTAGGTTTTCAACATGTGTTAGCTATGTATGCTGGTGCGGTTATTTTGCCACTCATTGTCGGTGGCAGTATTAGACGGAACAATGCATAACTTACGTATCTAATTTCGATAGACATCTTAATGTGCGGGATTGCTAGACTATGTAACGCCTAACGAATATAAGCGCAATCACCAAACTGAATCCTGAAAACAAACGCTTAAAAAGCTGGTGTGAATGTTGTATACTTTAAGTAAGTTTTCTAAATCCAAAGATAAGTTAATCGTTTTTACTCGTTGCCTGATAAAATATAACTTATCGAAAAATATTTCCGGTCTGTCCTTTCCGTGAATACTTTTTTGTCATAACACCTTTTGATTTCTCAAACGATTATATTTGTACATATGCCGGTACTAATTCATATATAAATGCATATTATTATTACACAGGGGAAACAATATTGTAGAATGTTAATTGAATCCTCTTACACATATTGTGTTGTGTTTTAGTAAAAATATGTGTATAATTTGGTTAATGTTTTTCAAAACATGTTTTAAAATTAGGAAGTTGAGGTGTCTATTATGGCAACCAAAAGCTTTACAACTGACTTCAAATTTAATCGTAAACAAGCACAAAAGCTTATTAATGCAATTGAGGATAGTAAAGACATGCAATATAAACCATCACAAAGAGTTAACGAAGTAAGCGATCCAGAAGCAATTAAGAACATTATTCAATCAGCAAAGGGTAATTAATGGCTTTAAATGTTGTTTCGTTAACAGACATTTTGAATTCAGACATCAACGAAGAGGAGGTCAAGGACTTTCTCTTTACTTTTGAAACAATACAAAGTGATGGGATAAGCGGTGCTGATGATGTTGAACAATTTATTCACTATAAAGCGATTGAATTTGAAAAGCTGGATATTTCCAGGACATATTTAGTTTTTAGTACATATAAAGAAAAGAATGTTTTGACAGGGTACTTTTCAATTTCAAACCGGCCTTTAGCGATTAGTAAAAAGAACTTCTCTAAGCTGTCAAACACAATGAAAAAACGTTTGATGGGGGTTGGCCATAGAACTGAACAAGATTCTTATGAAATTAAAGGTTTTCTCATAGGTCAATTGGGCAAGAACTTCAGCCTTGAAGCGCAAAAAGCGAACGGGGCTACTGGAAGAGATCTGATGGCCTTTGCTCAAAGTAAGATTTTAGAAGCTCATAAAATTGTGGGAGGAAGGATTATTTATTTAGAATGTGAGCATGTTGATAAATTGATTTCCTTTTATCGTGATCACGGTTTTGTGGAGCTAGAAGACTATGAATCTATTAACGGATATGCCATGATGGTAAAGCGTTTAAAGCAGCCTAAGTAGAGTGATTTCACTTTATTTAGGTTTTTTTGTTGATAAAATTTTAAAATATTGCTACCTCAAAAGCCCCTAAATAAGAGTGTTATTTACTATACTGCTTATGTACCAAAGAGGAAGCTTTATCTCATAAGCCCTTAATGAAC
>NZ_APML01000073.1 GCF_000359605.1 Gracilibacillus halophilus YIM-C55.5 | reverse complement strand
TATCCTTAGAAAGGAGGTGATCCAGCCGCACCTTCCGATACGGCTACCTTGTTACGACTTCACCCCAATCATTGGCCCCACCTTCGGCGGCTGGCTCCAAAAGGTTACCCTACCGACTTCGGGTGTTGCCAACTCTCGTGGTGTGACGGGCGGTGTGTACAAGGCCCGGGAACGTATTCACCGCGGCATGCTGATCCGCGATTACTAGCGATTCCGGCTTCATGCAGGCGAGTTGCAGCCTGCAATCCGGACTGAGAATGGTTTTCTGGGATTTGCTTGGCGTCACCGCTTAGCTGCCCTTTGTACCATCCATTGTAGCACGTGTGTAGCCCAGGTCATAAGGGGCATGATGATTTGACGTCATCCCCACCTTCCTCCGGTTTGTCACCGGCAGTCACCTTAGAGTGCCCAACTTAATGCTGGCAACTAAGATTAAGGGTTGCGCTCGTTGCGGGACTTAACCCAACATCTCACGACACGAGCTGACGACAACCATGCACCACCTGTCATTCGGTCCCCGAAGGGAACGCCCTATCTCTAGGGCCGTCCGAAGATGTCAAGACCTGGTAAGGTTCTTCGCGTTGCTTCGAATTAAACCACATGCTCCACCGCTTGTGCGGGCCCCCGTCAATTCTTTTGAGTTTCAGCCTTGCGGCCGTACTCCCCAGGCGGAGTGCTTAATGCGTTAACTGCAGCACTAAGGGGCGGATACCCCCTAACACCTAGCACTCAACGTTTACGGCGTGGACTACCAGGGTATCTAATCCTGTTCGCTCCCCACGCTTTCGCGCCTCAGCGTCAGTCACAGACCAGAGAGCCGCCTTCGCCACTGGTGTTCCTCCACATATCTACGCATTTCACCGCTACACGTGGAATTCCGCTCTCCTCTTCTGTACTCAAGTTCCCCAGTTTCCAATGACCGCTCATGGTTGAGCCACGAGATTTCACATCAGACTTAAGGAACCGCCTGCGCGCCCTTTACGCCCAATAATTCCGGACAACGCTTGCCCCCTACGTATTACCGCGGCTGCTGGCACGTAGTTAGCCGGGGCTTCCTCGATAGGTACCGTCAAGGTACCGCCCTGTTTGAACGGCACTTGTTCTTCCCTAACAACAGAACTTTACGATCCGAAAACCTTCTTCGTTCACGCGGCGTTGCACCGTCAGACTTTCGTCCATTGCGGATGATTCCCTACTGCTGCCTCCCGTAGGAGTCTGGGCCGTGTCTCAGTCCCAGTGTGGCCGATCACCCTCTCAGGTCGGCTACGCATCGTCGCCTTGGTGAGCTGTTATCCCACCAACTAGCTAATGCGCCGCGGGCCCATCTGTAAGTGATAGCTCATGCCACCTTTCATCTTTCGGTCATGCGACCGAAAGCTTTATTCGGTATTAGCTCGCGTTTCCACGAGTTATCCCAATCTTACAGGTAGGTTGCCCACGTGTTACTCACCCGTCCGCCGCTCGTTCCACTCGCTTCACCCCGAAGGGATCAGACAAGCTTCCCGCGCTCGACTTGCATGTATTAGGCACGCCGCCAGCGTTCGTCCTGAGCCAAGATCAAACTCTCCATAAAA
>NZ_APML01000072.1 GCF_000359605.1 Gracilibacillus halophilus YIM-C55.5 | reverse complement strand
TTGTTACATGTAAATATATATTTTTGGTTGTTTGATCATCAGAATGACCTAGTCTGTCCATAATAATTTCTAGGTATCTCCATGTTCTCTAACCATTGAGTTGGGAAAAATAAAAACGGATTTGACTGAATTTGCTTACCTTAAAAAAGATAAAAACTTTTATTGAAGATAAGATATGGGATTAGCAATGTTAGTCGCTTTTTTGAATTGCCAAACGATCCTAATATCGTGATCGCCAAAGCCCGTATGCAATACTATATAAATGTTTCAGCGGAGAGATAACAAAAAGAATGACAACCTTGTTTCCTCTAGAAGCCATTGAAGTCATGAGTATTGATGAAAGCTTTATTACAATAAATGGGTCGGGCATTACGTTTTGCTATGCGAACTACTTTTCTGTTTTTATATTAATATTTTCATTATACATAGAGGAACACCAGTTTCTATTACCTGTTCGGTTCTAACTTGATATTCCCATTCTAATATATTTGCTGGGTACGTCATTAATAAAGTAATATCTCGTTATTGTATTTTTCCTGCAAACTATATTCTAGTTGTAACTTCGATGCTGTTAAAGCGCCGAAATATATAAAAATTATTAATAAGAATATACTACCCCATCGTCTTTTTTTAGAGTTGAACAAAGTAATAAAAAGAGATACAAGCAAAAATAATATAAAAAGAACGTTGAATTTGTTAATGATATGAAACAGAAACGCTTCTTTCATAAATGGATAAAAGAAGCGGACCAAGCGGACCCCATTTCCAAGAAAGTCAATTAAAATATGTCCAACTAAGATAATTACTAGAAATTTCATCCAAACAAAGATATTATTGGTCTTATCTTTTATAAGTAAACGAGATCCAGATATCAATATGTTAACCTTATAGTGTAATAATTTGTAAAAAAAGGAGTATAACAAATTTATGAGACGCCTTAATATTGTTGCGATGTGCATGATTATAGCCTTGATTTCTTTATATTCTACTAATTTCATGCATGACCATTTAACGAAGTTGCAATTTTATATAGTTTGGTATGGCGTATCTTTAGCAAGTGTTGGAATAGGGTTATATGGGATTATTTCAAAAAAAACAAAAATATTATCCTATATAGTTTTAGGTCTAGGAGCCTTGTTAATATTGGACTTATTATATATGTATGGTGTCACACATTATATGTAAGTTATTTTTGTAACCACACGAAGTAATAAATAAAGCGTCTTTAACTATATAAAAAGATATAGTTACTCCAATGCGTTAGCAAAATGTTAGCATTTTGTAGCGATAGCAATTAAATAAGGAAATTAATGAATCTAAAACTGGAAATATTTCTATTTTATCCGGACCTCCATCAGGTGTAGTGAATGGCTTCACCTATGACAGGACTGTAAGGAATTCAACAAATCTTCAAATAGCTACTGTTAGTTTTGTTGCTGGTGTATTAGCTTCATTTACAGGTATAGCAGGAGGTGTAATTATTGCTGCTGCGACTTTTTATGTGAGTGTTACAGCTGATAAAGCGTGGTGGAAAGAAACGTATTACGGTAAACAGAATGTTGAGGGTTATTCCGTGACATTTACAGAGAAGATTCAATATAATTATTACGAAGGTATGCTCCTTTTAAAGTATAGTTACCAAATTTCATTCTTTTCTACTACCCCTGTTAATAATACTTCGCAAATAGTCTTTCTTAATTACATAAACAAATATAATTTGAATAACCACTACTCCACCAGGAATTATACTAGCTATCCACACTATTGGACTGTCTGCGGAAGACATATAAGAATGCACAATTACATATGCAACTAAACAATAAATTAAAGATAGTATACTAGCAGTAGCATTTATTTTTTTTATAAAAACCATCCCCTATATTTTTATTATTGACAGATAATGAAAAATGGTAATTTAATCATATCATAGAATATTTTTGTAAAAGAACCTTTTTTAGAATTTTGGGGTTTTAATAATTGATTGATTTATTATTAAAGATGTTACAGCCATAGATTATGAAGCCCTTGATTTAACGCACTTTTAGAACCATACGTTATATGTCACGATTATATCACGTAATTTCTTAAATTGGATTAGAAAGGGCGTTTTCGTATATATGCGAAAGCGCCTTTTTAGCTAATACGAAAGATTACCAGAAAAACTCAAATACTTACATCTCTTTTTTTAAAGAAGACACCTGCCAAAGTCAAAAACAAGGATAAATAGAGAATCAGCATCACAATTGAAAATGAGAATGTCATATCTTCAACCATAGGCCCACCAGAAAAATATACAGTTAAATCTGTGTTTGCAAAAAGAGAAAACCTTGCCCAATCGGTTATAAGGCCTAGTATATTCGTTGCCATCGTACCGATAAATAAAAGCATGATGGAAATAGCGATGGCGATGGAGTCACTTCGAAACATGGTTGAGATCATAAAAGCAAACGCGGATAGCATGAATACAGTTATACTGTTGGAAAGATAATCCACTCCGACATATAGTGTGCGTGACCATTCGAAAACCTCACCATTACTGGCAGATATATGGGTAGAAGATGCGTCAAAACCAAATAAACTCCCACCAATGATGATCGAACTCATAAATAATATGACCAGCAGAAAGAGGCCGAATAGAATGACCGTAGCGAATTTTGCAAACAGAATTTGAAGTCTGGAAGCAGATCGTACGAGTAATAACTTGGCTGTCCCTTGCTTGAATTCGAGTGAGACGATGGATGCACCAATCAATATTACGAATACACCGATCATTTGGGTTAAACTTGTATTCGATTCCATATAACTCCATACATTTTCTTTGTCATAGGGGGAAATGTTGTGTTCAAGTCTGTACTCGTTAATGGCCTGTTGATTGATTGCATGACTTTTTATATATCGATTTATTGTTGTTTTTTCCTGTTCAAGATATTCTTCATTTTGTTGCATTAACTCACTTCGCCATTCTTCTTCACTAGGCAACTGTTGATCTTTCTGTTGATAAAATGTGTAGATAGCAGTAATGAGTACGCCGACAATCAATAAGCCGATCATCACATAAGTACTTGTTCGGTTGAATACCTTCATCCACTCATTTCGAATCAATGACCAAAACATTACACTAACCCCCCGCTTGTCGCTTCAAAAAATCGTTCTTCCAGTGATTGTTTTTCCAAAACAACTTGATATACTACAACGTCATTGCTTGTTAAAAGTGTGACGATATTACCCGCTTCTTCTTTTGTCAACATCAGTTGGATGAACTGTTCCTGCTGTGTAATCGTTAGATTAGGAAATGTGGTTTCAATCAATTTTTGGGCTCTAGTTGGATTGTCTGTTTCGATATAATAGGAGTGGACGCCCTGCTTTAAATCGGATTCGTTTGAAACACTCTCGATTTGGGTGATATTCCCTTCTTGAATAATCGCAAATCGGTCACAGATATGCTCGATTTCTGATAGCAGATGACTCGAAATCAAGATCGCAACATTTTCTTCTTTAGCAACTTTTCTGAGAAATGTCCGTATTTCTCTGATGCCAGCGGGATCCAAACCATTTGTAGGTTCATCTAAAATTAACAGTTTCGGACGATGAAGCATCGCTTGAGCAATGCCAAGTCGCTGTTTCATTCCCAAGGAAAATGTTTTTACTTTTTGATCTTTGGCGTAATCGAGGTTGACTAGTTTTAGGCGATCATTAATATCTTTCTTCGTGACGTTTTTGCTCATACGGCCGAAATGAATAAGGTTTTTTTCAGCTGTTAAATATGGATACAATTCAGGGTTTTCTACGATTGTTCCGATTTGTTCGATAGCTCGTTTGTAGTCAGTGGCAATACTATGCCCATTAACGGTGATATCTCCGGCTGTCATTTTTGTTAAACCGACAATCATACGAATTGTAGTTGTTTTACCAGCACCATTTGGACCGAGAAACCCGAAAATCTCACCTGGATAAACATCAAATGATACGTCTTGAATAATCTGTGCTTTGCCGATTTTTTTATCGACGTTCTTGAGGGATAACACTGCTCCCATGGTATAGCACTCTCCTTTCTATTCATCTTCATCCCAAAACAAGTCATCTAACGTTTTGGATAAAGCTTTACAAATGGCTTTACACAAATTTAATGTTGGATTGTATTTTCCTAATTCAATCAATCCAATTGTCTGTCGGGAAACACCGACACGTTCAGCTAATTCCTGTTGAGAAAGATCATGTTCTGCTCTGGCCATTTTCAGTTTAATATTTTTCATGTGTATCACCATCTTCATCGGATTCTTGAAGTTGTTTAGCTATTACCTTGTCACTTTTTCTTTTCATAATGTTGTAACTAATCAAGATGAACATTAGGAAAAAAGGTACATAGATCATGATGGAACCGATAAAGACAATGATAAAAACATATATTGTATTTCCACCCCCATCACTATATAAAATAGCACTTCTTATCGCGATAGATGCTGCAAGTAGTAGACCAATAATTAAGCCAATTAGTATCTGTTTTCTTTCCATTGTGAATTTGCTCTTTTGATTATGCAATTCTACCTTGCCTGAAAAAATCCCAAGTCTCGCTGATCGATATGCAAAGTAAATTCCCAAGGAAAATAATATTGTTAATTCGGTATATACTTGTTCAATCTGAAATCCATGTAAATAAGCTTTCATGATAATGGATACGTAACAAATGAGTAGCACAAGATAATACATTTCTCGGTAAATTTTATTTTCGCTATGGATGATGTGCTCGTCTTTTATGTTGTATTTGCGAAATAACATGTTGTTTTCCCTCCAACTTTTGTGTTCTTACTTATAATAAACGAATTTACAGATAAATGCAATATATATCTGTCATTAAATATAATATATAATGCAAAATGAAAGGTAAAAATAACTGCATCCACTAGGGAGAAACTAACAGAAATTCTTCCATTCATTACTTTTTTTATAATAGTTTAATTCTATTAAATCATTGTTAAATTTAAGAAAAGGCTATTGCTAGTATTGGAGAAAGTTGTTACTCTCTTCTATAGTAAGAGTTATCTTCATAGATATTCATCTACATCTATCCTCATCAACTTCACCATGAATTATTACCCAATCTATAATGACTTCCTATTTTTTGTTAATGCAAGTTTTTTTGTGTGTAAAACTCTCTGCCCATTTTTTTAAAAGGAGTTGAATCATAATGGAAAGAACAATGTCTAGTATTCCCTATGCTACACCTGAAGTGAATTTTACAGAAGATACGGTTGAAGACAATGGGGTTGTTTGGTTTATTGTTGCTGTCGCCCTTATCGGTGTCATCGGACTTTCGGCGTATTGTATTAATAAAGGAATGAATTTAGAAGCTGCATTTAAGTTAAATCCACTCACTTGGAAAATTGGTTGTACAAACTAAACAAGTAAATTAAATAATCTTCACAATCATTAATCAAATCGGGCAGAGAGTTTTTTTATTAAGTTTCACGCTATCTTATCAGTAGGTTAGGTGATGATCATGAATGAGCGACCTGCAATTGTTGAATTATCACATGTACATAAACAATTTCATAAAAAAACAGTCATAAAGGACGTAAGCTTTCAAATCAGCTATGGTCAAATTTATGGGCTTTTAGGACCTAATGGCGCCGGCAAAACAACGACGATTCAGATGCTAACAGGGTTAATGAAACCGGATCGAGGAGCTATTTATGTGAATGGTAGCGACGTCATTCATCATTCGCTACGCATTCGAAGTCACATGGGGATTGTACCTGATGCCGATGAACTATTGGATGATTTGACGTGTCTTGAGTTTTTGCAGTTTATCGGGTCCATTCGAAATATTCCTAAAAACACTCTTAACGATCGAATCAAAGAATGGTTAACAATCTTTCATTTATGGGAACACCGAAAATTTCTACTCGGATCTTATTCACATGGCATGCGAAAAAAAGTTCAATTCATTGCTTCAGTGCTTCATCAACCCAAACTATTGATTATTGATGAACCTACAAACGGATTAGACCCGGATATGATGATTTTATTGAGAGATTTATTGCTACATTTGAAGGCAAAAGGAGTGTCCGTTTTAGTTTCTACGCATCACTTAAGCTTTGCGGAAAATGTTTGTGATCAAGTCTGTTTGATTAAAGATGGCACCGTATGTAAAGATGGTTTTATTTCGGACATTTTACGAGACACACACACCTCAAGTTTGGAATCAGCGTATGCCAACCTATCGAATTCGAGCAGCGAAGGAGATAAAATCAATGACCTCCTTACGAATTGGTAAAATCATTTTCAAAATGTGGAAAAATAAATGGTTCACCGTTCTAAAGGATTCACCTATCTTTGGTTTACTTCCAATTGTACTACTGGTAGCGATTTTCGCTAGTGTAGGTTATATTTACATTTCTATGGAAGATATTATTTCTTCGGTGGGCGAAAATCTAACGACGGACAATATATTTGCTTTTATTTACCACTATTCGACGTTATCATTTTTTATCGTGATTGGCATAACCTTTGTTTTATGGCAATTTATGATTCGAACATCGATACAAAATAAATATTTAGAAACACTCCCCGTTTCACTGAAAGATTGGAAAATGGGCCAATTAATTCCGATTATTGTCCTTGTCCATATTTTGGTCGTGTCTGTGTTTTTACCCATCATGTTCGTTTTACTAGAAAGTCTGCCATTGTCACTTTGGCACATCGTTTTTCTTATTTTGTTATTCCTTTTGGTAATTCATTGTGCGATGCTTTGCGGTTCTTTATGGCAACAAGGCATTTATTTACTATCAAAATGGCTTGTCACACATTCAGATGCACAATTAAAAGCATACCATACGTTGCTCTCCATTATTTCAATATTGGTGTTAGCATTAATGACCATATTATTAGGCATCGATACCATTCAATCATTCATCACCGTCTCGCCGATAGGATTATTTTATGACATTGTAATAAGTATAGAACATGATACACATTTTCTACTCCACTTTGTAGGCATGATCATTTATGTTTTCACCTTTCTCATGCTACTTTATTTTTCATTTAAAATCGAAGGGTATTGGAAAGGGGGAATTGATCAGAGGTTCATACCGCTTAAGAACCTGCCTTTTTCCTTTATCAATTGGATGACGATATTGATATTGGAAATAAAACGAATACTAAGAGATATAGAAAACTTGCTTTACTGCTTTATTGCTCTGGTCCTAATGGTTCTGGTTGGGTATTATATAAAATTGTATGCAACGGAATTAAATCTCGTCATGTTGTACGAACATTTTGCTTTATGGGGAGTTGTAGAATTTTTATCGATTTTTCCACTATTATCACGTGGAAGAGATGTAGGCAAAATAGCGGTTTATCGAACCATTCCATTGTCTGTAACCAGTTACATTCTTGGGAAGTACTTGATTTATGTAACCGTGTTTCCGTTCGTATCATGTGCTTTGTATGTATTGATTATGTCAGTAGGTGGCTATGATATCAATCCGCTTAGTCTTGATACATACATGTATGCGTATTTATTTAGTGTGATCATCTTTAGCATTGCATTTAGCCTAGGAGTCATTCTTCCGAGTGATGACCGCAAGTTTATTAATGTATTCGTTAATGTCATTATTTTTTTAATCGTAAGTATACCCATTTATTTAATTATCATACATGTCATGCAATATTCAATGATTTGGCTGGTAGTTGGCGCTATGGTCATCTTAGTTTTAATTCTTTGGATTTGCATTCTTATCGAAAAAGGGAGAGGGTAGTCATTATTACGAAAGATTCGATTCCGAAGTGGCCAAGTGGAATATATCTAGATGAGAAAGAAATAGTGGATACAGACATTGATCAAGTGCATCAAATAAATGACATAACGATGATGATGTTAAAGCAAATTAATGGTAAAGATTCAATTGAAATAATCGCCGATCAGCTCGTAAGTCTTTATGATTGGCCACGAAAACAGGTGCTTAACGATCTTTTATCACTTATTCATACATTAAACTACCGGTATTTAATCAATATAAAAAATCCAATGAAAGGGCGCATCAAAATAAAGGAAATCATAATGAAGTTATTCTTTTTCTTAGGAACGATTCAAGGTGATCAATGGTTCATGAGAAAAAGGTATTCATTGAAGTGCCATCCACTGTTGACCATTTGGAGGATTTTTATATTTTTTTGCACATCTTACTTGATTGCGTTCATGTTTATTATATTTTTTGTCATCACCATCTTATTTATTTTTGACCGATTAACACCTGTTTCTTTGTTACTTACGGTTGCGCCAGTCGTAATGAGTATGACAATTCATGAATATTGTCATTATCTTTTTTATCAATTATTAGATACGAAAAACAGAACCCCGTATCTCGGATATGCTTTAGGCAAGGCGCAGATTGTACGAACACCTCTACCGTTTCGAAATGACCTGATGGTTACATTAATGGGGCCTTTGATACCAGTGATTATTGGCAGTTTTATCATCTTAATAGGGTTGTTTTCGTCTACGAATATTGAACATATAATATTAGCCGGTAGTATTTTTTGTTCTCATATTATGTTTTTGATACCACCATGTCATGATGGGAAACGAATTTTCCGTATGTTCATGCAGCATGTCATACGATTGAATCATTGAAAGGAAGTGAATACAATGAAAAAAACATCTTTACTCTTTTCATTTCTTTCTGGATTTTTCATTCTTCTGTTTTTACTCTTTTTTGGGTCTATATTATATGCGGTGATAGGTTATGAACTGGAATGGCGTTCGTTTGACGTCGATCTATTCGGCATCGACATATTAATTGTAGAGATTAGTGATGGCGAAGGCTTTTCATTTACAGCAGGTATAGGGTTGTTTATGGTTGCTTTGATCGGTGGATTGTTGAATATGATACTCACAAAAGTCATAAAGACGAGAACGATTAGTAAAAGTTAGAAGTTAGATGAGCAATTTTTGATGTTATAACATAATGAAATTTCATCCTTTGATGCATACGCTTTAAACTTTTTTAATATACTGGGTACAAATGTTAGCGTATTTCAAAGTATAAACACGACAAACATCATTTTTGTAAGCGTTTACTATCAATTGCGCTAACAAATTGATAAGAAAAAGAGGTGAGAATAAGTGGAGAAAACGCTGGATCAAAAGCAAAGGTGGTACTGGAAGAAAAATATTCAATTGATTATTAGCTTGCTTATTGTTTGGGCAATCGTTGGCTTTGGTGGCGCGGTCATATTTGCGGAACCATTGTATAACATCCGTTTCTTTGAAGTATCATTTTCGTTTTGGGTTGCTCATCAAGGGGCAATTATCGTATTTATTTTGCTGATTTTGATTTATGCATTACGAATGGACCGGCTTGATCGGTTATACAAGAAGATGATGAAAGAACAAGAAGCGTCCGATTAAATGAAGATAAGGAGGGATGTGCATGAGTGTTGAGGCAATTACCATTATACTCGTTTTGATTACATTTGCAGTGTACACTGGCATTGGCTGGTGGTCAAGAGTTCGTGATACATCCAATTTTTACGTTGCAGGACAAGGTGTACCGACAGTGGCCAATGGTGCTGCGATTGCAGCTGATTGGATGTCTGCTGCATCCTTTATATCCATGGCAGGACTGGTTGCATTTTTAGGATATGACGGCACGATTTATTTAATGGGATGGACAGGTGGTTATGTTTTACTAGCACTATTATTAGCTCCTTACTTACGGAAGTTCGGAAAATTTACTGTTCCCGATTTTATTGGTGATCGATTTTATTCTTCCACGGCTCGTTCTGTTGCTGCCATTGCTACCATTTTCATTTCACTAACATATATATCTGGTCAGATGCGAGGTGTCGGCATTGTTTTCAGTCGTTATTTGCAAGTAGATATTATCATCGGTGTATTAATTGGTATGGCAATTGTCGGATTTTTTGCTTTACTCGGTGGCATGAAAGGTGTGACTTGGACACAGGCGATTCAGTATTTTGTCATTATAATTGCATTTTTAATTCCTGCTTTTGCGATATCTTTTCAACTAACTGGAAATCCAATCCCACAACTGGCATTAACAACAAGTGATATCGTTGATCGGTTAGGACAAATACAAGTTGAACTAGGTATGACAGAATATATGGCGCCATTTACTGATTTATCGATGTTAAATGTATTAATGATGACCCTTGCTTTAATGGCGGGAACGGCAGGACTTCCGCATGTTATTGTTCGTTTTTATACAGTAAAAAGTGTACGGGCAGCACGATGGTCGGCTGTTTGGGCGATTGTTTTTATCGGTTTACTTTATGTAACGGCACCAGCGGTTGGTGCATTTGCCAAATATAATTTAATTGATACGATTGCTGACAAACCAATCGAAGAAGTCCAAGACATCGATTGGGTAAACAAATGGGAAACAACCGGTTTGTTACAACTCGATGACGCGAATGGAGACGGCATCGTCAATTTTACTGGTGATGATCAAAATGAAGTAATGATTGACGGTGATATTATTGTACTGTCGACACCAGAAGTGGCGAATTTAGCTCCGTTTATTATTGCGTTAGTGGCTGCTGGTGGTTTGGCTGCTGCATTATCAACAGCTTCGGGTTTGTTGATTACCATGACGAGTGCGGTTTCGCATGATATTTATTATCGGATCTTTAATAAGAAAGCCTCTGAAGCCCAACGATTGCGCGTGGGGCGAATAACATTATTTGTTGCATTATTGATTGCCGCTTATGTCGGTATTAACCCACCAGGTTTTGCTGGTGAAGTCGTGGCTCTTGCGTTTGGTTTAGGTGCCGCTAGTTTGTTTCCTGTGATTTTGTTAGGTATTTTTGATAAACGAATGAATAAAGAAGGGGCAGTAGCAGGGATCATAACCGGTTTAAGTTTTACATTAATTACAATTGGGTTGATTCTTTCTGAAACTATTTTTGGAACAGATGGACCGATTATCGAAAGTTTCTTCGGTGTGAATGCCCAAGGAGTCGGTGTGATCGGTATGCTGTTAAACTTCGTTGTCAGTTTCATTGTGTCGCGTGTGACACCAGCACCACCTGCTGATATTCAGCAATTAATTGAAAGCGTTCGTGCTCCCGAAATTGATGAAGAAGGGAGGTAAAGGATGAGCTGGTTATCGGGATTCAGTAGTTTTGTCGTTCTCGTTTTTATTATTCATCCATGGTTTGATCTAAAAACGTTTCAAAAAATTGTTGGTATTACGCTGTTCTTGGAAATTTTCTATGTGATCGGTCATTATTTGATGGAATGGCCGTTCCCTACACCAGTTGTTCTTTTACAATTATTCGTTACTTCAGGGCTGGGTGTCATGCTCGGTGTCTGTTTTTCCCGCTTATGGCCTCTTCCTCATGAGAAAGGGTTTGAGCGAATTCTTCGTACGTTTTTCATTGTTATTCCATCGCTCGGCTTTGGAATGGCATTACAAGTAACGTTACAAGGAGCCGAGGCAACCCAGGCGATTTATCTTATCTTTGCATGTGCAGCATGGCTCGGTTCAGGACGATTTGTTCGACAAACAGATGAACGAAAAGACGGGATAGCCACAACTGAAGAAATCGAGTTTTCGCGGTAATGATGGACTGGGAAATCTTTTGGTGCGTAACAAGAGATTTCCCAGTCATAAATATTGCTAAGTTTTTAGCGCACCATCTGTTTGATTAATTCTTGATTGCGTTCTTTGAAGATTGCGTTATGCGACGATACCATTCCTCTTTTATTTGCCTCTGGGTCAATGAACTGTTTCGCTTGATTGACCGCATTCGCCGCATCTTGAAATGCACCTGCGATTAAATGCAATTTTCCATCATAGGTTAACACATCCCCTGCAGCGTACAGACCTTCGACAGACGATTCGCTATGGGCATTACCCGAAATAAAGTGATCTTTTAACGCAATATCTAACGTGCTATCGTGCAGCAGTGTAGCATCTCGTTCATATCCATGACTAATAATCACTTCATCAATCGTTACATAAGAAACATCTCCTGATTCAACGTGCGTCAACTCGATCTGTTCAATAGCATCATGATACTGATTGGCAAGTAGCCTGGTAATGGATGTCTCTAGGTAGCAAATAGTCGAACGATTCATCACTTGTGATATTTGTGCCTCGTGTCCTTTTAGGGCTTTGTTTCGATAAACTAAATAGACTTGTTTCGCGATCGGTTCCAACTCAATTGCCCAATCAATAGCAGAATTTCCACCACCTGAAATTAAGACCGTTTTATCTTTAAATCGTTGGAGTGATGTGACCGTGTAATGTAAATTCGTGATTTCAAAGCGTTCTGCTCCTTCAATCTCTAATTTATTTGGCTTTAATATGCCGCTGCCGACAGCAACAATGACTGTTTTGGAACGATGTGTCTGTTCAGAATTCGTTGATAGCGTAAATGTTCCGTCATCATGTTGGGTAATGGATTGGACTTTTTCGTTTAAAACGACAGTTGGATGGAAGGTCAATGCTTGTTCGGTGAGCTGTTTCATTAATTGTTCACCGGGAATTGGTGTAATGCCACCAACATCCCATATCATCTTTTCTGGATACACGTGGATTTTTCCGCCTAATTGCGGTTGATATTCAATGATTTTTGTTTTCAATTCTCTCATGCCACTATAGAAAGAAGCGTACAATCCAGCAGGTCCACCACCAATAATTGTTACATCATAGCAATCATTGTCTCTCACGATCTTCACCTCACCTTTTATGTATCTCAATTAGTAATTGAATAAATAGTATAGTTACATTGTAGAATAATTGAAAATGATTATCAATGTCAAAAAAAGAAAAATGTAAGGCGTGGTATATATATACAGATAAACATGCTAATCATTTGCTTTGATAATAGATATTACGTTTTTTACGATATAATGAGAGAGATCATGAAAAAGAGAAGGAGAAGTCGGAATGAATCAGCGCAGTGCACTTCTGTTTATTTTATTGGGAGCGATGTTATGGGGAACGACTGGCACAGCTCAAAGTTTTGCACCACATTCAGCGCATCCCATTGCCGTAGGAACGGTTCGGTTAGCTGTTGGGGGCGTTACGTTATTTTTGTTCGTATGGATAAAAGGGAAATTGCAACTGAATCATGTACATCATTGGCCGAAGTTAGCGATTTTCTTTGCTACAGTGGCAATGGCTGCTTATCAGCCGTTGTTTTTCTCCGGTGTTGCGGTAACTGGTGTAGCAGTGGGAACGGTGGTAGCGATCGGAAGTGCCCCAATTTTGACAGGATTATTGGAATGGTTCATGTATCGAACCATTCCTGACCGGCGTTGGTGGTTGGCAACACTTTTTGCCATTATGGGCTGTACATTGCTTGTATCTACTGATAAAGACGTAACAATTTCACCATTAGGAATTGCGATGTCATTGGGGGCTGGCTTTTCCTTCTCACTATATACAATATCCAGTAAAAACGTATTAACGCGTATTTCTTCAGAGATCGTTGTAGCGGTTGTATTTACTTGCGCAGCCCTTATGTTATCGCCTTTATTATTCGTTTATGATTTTTCCTGGCTATTACAAATAAATGGTTGGCTGGTTGCCTTACATCTCGGAGTTGTCGCAACAGCCCTTGCTTATTTACTATTTTCTTTTGGCTTAGTAGGTGCGCCTGCTTCAACAGCTGTCACGCTTTCCTTAGCAGAACCACTTACAGCTTCTGTGCTGAGTATTATCATCGTAAAGGAAACATTGACTGTCCAAATTTGGATAGGGTTATTTTGTATGTTTATTGCATTATTATTCTTATCAATAAGAAAGAAGCAATAGTGATCAGATTTACATTTGAAGTGAAACATCAAGACGTATGAATAGGTATCCCTCTTTGACGAAAAATAAGTCATGAGGGAGGTGTTTAAAAAAATGGAACATCTAAAAAATATGCTGGTGAAGTTTATCGCCTCTTTTGTGTTACTTTATGCCATCTTAGGTGTTGGTTTTGATGTCTCATTCGGAAATGTATTGTGGATCACACTTGTGCTAGGGGTATTGGCATACGTATTAGGTGATCAGTTATTACTGCGACGATCCAATAATACCGTATCGACCATTTCGGATTTTGCTCTAGCTTTTTTAGTGATTTACTTTATGACAGATGCATTAACCGTTGGAGATGATGTGTTTCAAGCCGCGCTCATAGCTGCCATTGGTGTGGCGATATTTGAATATTTCTTTCATAAATATTTGGCCGCAAATACCGATGAGGAAGAGACGACAGATGTATATACCGATGGAAATTTACAAACAGAAACATCAGAAGAACTTCACCCTGATGATAAAGATATCGATGATGAATAAACAAGGAGGTAGCATATGTTTTATCATGTGAAGGATTTACAATATAACGCAAAACCGTCAGAACCAGATCCGGTATATGCAAAGAAGTTGCAAGAGATTTTAGGTGGCCAATTTGGTGAAATATCGGTGATGATGCAATACCTATTTCAAGGTTGGAATTGTCGTGCAGATAATAAATACCGCGATATGATTTTGGATATTGGGACAGAAGAAATTGCCCATGTTGAAATGATTGCGACAATGATTGCCCAACTTGTGGATAAAGCGCCGGCACACGATCAAGAGGAAGCGGCACAACATCCGGCGGTTGAAGCGGTGCTCGGTGGGATGAACCCACAACATGCGATTGTAAATGGTCTGGGAGCACAGCCAAATGATAGCTCTGGTTACCCTTGGACGGCGCGATATACGATTTCAAGTGGAAATTTACTAGCTGATTTTCGAGCGAACTTAAATGCAGAATCACAAGGTCGCCTTCAAGTTTGTCGTCTATATGAGATGACGACAGACCCTGGGGTTCGTGATATGCTTTCATTTTTAATTGCGCGAGACACGATGCACCAAAATCAATGGATGGCAGCAATTGAGGAATTAGAAGAAACACAAGGTGCCATCGTTCCAAGTACGTTTAATCAAGAATATGAAAAACAAGAAGTCTCTTACTCGTTTATGAATTTTTCTGAAGGAGAGGACAGCCGTACGGGACGATGGGCCAATGGAGCAACTTATGACGGGCAAGCGTCATTTGAATATGTGCAGAACCCACAACCCATGGGACAAAAACCTGATTTACCACCAGCACCAAATTACATTCATGGTACGGCACCAGAAGCCATGCGCAAACAACAAGGTTTGGGCAAAATGGAACCAGCCTCATCACAAGATCAAATCCATTAATGACAAAACAAAGAGAAAAACCAACCGAGATCCATTCGTGATCAAGGTTGGTTTTTCGTTTTTCTAGCTAGTGGTTGATTGTAGTAGTTATAACTAATGATTGTTCCATCGTTTCTGCATGAAAAGCGTGACGAGCCCAATGATACCGACAAATAGGAAACTAACGTAAAATCCTGGCCGAACGGAGCTTCCATAAGGGTGCCAGTAATGGCTGCGAATAGAAGGAAAATACCGATAACAGCTATCGATTTATGGAACCAAGTGATTTTTTCAAGAACCACTAAAGCTGATAATACAATGAATGACCAATTGTATAACAAAAGAATTCCAGCTGCTGTTGTCATATACTCATATATTTTTTCTGGTAATAGCAATGCCGTAACAATCGAAGCAATTAAGCCTACAGTTGCTAGTGCTAGTGACGGCAGTGGAAGCTTCTTAAAGCGTCGGATCTTTTTTGAGAAAAGTTGTGGCGCATCCCCATCTTTTGCTAATGTGACCAATAAGGTAGTTACGCCAAACAATGCAGCAGTCATAGTAGAAAAACCTGCGATGATGATTGCTGCGTTAAAAGCATGTGAGAAAAAGCCTAAATGATAATCAGCAAGTGAAGTGACAAATGGACTCTCATCAGGATGAAACGTATCATAAGAGACGAGCGTCACCGAAAGCCCAATGGAAACAACGTAAATCACTGCTAATAACGTAAGCATGACTCGTCCTGCTTTTGTTGCTTCTTCTTTATTTTTCAATCGAACAGCCATTAAGCCAATTACTTCAATGCCACCAAACGCGTAAAACGCATAAATGAGTGATGCCCAAAAGCCAGAAAATCCTTCAGGGAACAGCGTCATGATATTCCAAGATAATTTGGGGACGTCCTTTGATTCTGGAAGCCAACCACATAAAGCGACAAAAGCAATGATAATAAAAATGAAAATAGCAGCGGTTTTTATTACAGCGAAAATATTTTCAGCTTTGTCGAAACCATCTGTTCCTAATAGCATGACACTGAGTGATAATAGGGCATAGATCGCTGTGAACACCCACAATGGTATGTTAGGAAACCATAGCTGTGTCAAAATGGCTAATGCAATCAACTGACTCCCCATAATGAAAATACTCGAACACCAATAATTCCATCCCGAACTAAATCCAGCCCATCTACCATATGCTTTTTCTGCATAATCACAGAAAGAACCTTCTTGCGGATCTTCCGCTGTCATTCTTGCTAGTAAATGAAAGACAATATAAGTGCCAATGGCAGCCAGAAGAAATGAAAAAACAATGGATGGACCAGTTAATCCAATGCCAATGCTTGAACCGAGAAAATAGCCGGTTCCGATTGTACAACCGACACCGATTAGCGAGAGCTGCCACCATTTGAGTTTGTTGCTTCTATCGTTCCCCATTGGAAATACTCCTTCTTCAATCATCTACACGATAGTATTTGAAAAAGGAGCTTTTTTAACACGCCTTCAATGAATAAATTTCTGGTAAAATTACGAATTGATAAATGTTCTGTTTATTCTCAACTTTATCGATTTTATTCTCAACATTGGGGGATTTATTCTCAACTTCCACAACTTTATTCTCAACTTCAGCAGTTTTATTCTCAACTTTTCTTAGAACTGAAATAACAATTGAATCGCTTGATAGGCGAAGTAAATAGCAAAGCCAATCAAGGTAAAACCAGTAAAGATGGATATTCTTTTTAACGTTTTAACTGTAAGGAAATGTCGGAAACCACTGGACAAGCTTGCCATCGTAATATCCCAAACCATTAAACCAACTAAAATCGCGCCGCCATAGAGAAATAAGTGTGTAGTATCATATTTATCGATGGTATTTGCTAAGACAGAACCGTAGATACCGAGCCAAAATAAAATCGATAGCGGATTGCTAATTGAAATGATGAAGCCTGAGAAAAATGTTTTCTTTAACGAATCTTTTTCTCGTTTGTGACTGAGCTTCACTTTTTGTGAACTAATGATGCTTTCAACCCCCGTATATAGTAAAACAAAGGCGCCGAAAGACCAGAGGAACGTTTTCATAAACGGTGTTTCCAAAAAGTGCACGACACCGAAAAAAACGGCAAGAATAAAAAATAATTCTGCTATGAGTGACCCTAGTCCAATGAGCCACGAGTGGAAAAATCCGTTCTTAATTCCATGATTAATTTGTGCAGCATTAATGGGACCGATGGGCGCTGCAAGAGAAATACCGAGAAAAAAATAACTGAACAATACAGCCAATGCCTTCACTCCTCATCCAAATTACGATAGCTTGTACATTTTATTCAGTAAATAGGAAAAGTAGAACGAGAGAAAATTTTTTCAGAAAATAATGGAATCACAGGGGAAGTTTGATATTACAGGCAAGAGAGTAAAAATTTTATTGTCAATATAACCTTAATGAGTACATTTATTGTCGAAAGGAATTTTACAATGTAAAATTGCTATGATAATATGAACATGTTCATCAAACGAACGCGTTCAAATTGTGAATAGATTTGTGTATTGAGATAGTGAAGGAAGTGAGCTCAAATGGCTACTAGTAGAAAAGAAATTCAGCGTGCGAGGATGTGGCGTTATTTCTTGGATGCAGCAACAGATGTGATTCAAGAAGAAGGAATTGATCATTTCACGATTCGGAAAATAGCAGATAAGGCTGGCTTTACTAGTTCTACTGCATATAACTATTTTAAAGATTTATCACATTTGAAATTTTTTGCAGCAATGCGGTTCATGAGTGATTATTTAGAAGAGCTGCCTACATATTTAGAGAAAGGCTCAAATACAGTTGAAAAATGGTTATATAGCTGGGAATGTTTTTGTAAGCATTCATTTGAACAACCGAAAATTTATTCAGTCATTTTTATGGACAATCTTGGTTCGATTCCTGAAGAATTGTTAGATCATTACTATCAGATCTATGAAAATGATTTAATTGGCTTGCCAGATGGCGTAAAAGAAATCATTATGGAACAAAGCTTTGCCAAACGTAGTGCTTTATTTATTCAGTCTGCTGTCGATGAAGGATTTATAAAAGAAGAAGATATCGACCATATTTCGGATATGACATTATTAATTTGGAAAGGCATGATGAACACTTTTATGAACAATCGCCGAAAATATACAAAAGAAGAGGCGACGAAAACGACAATGCATTATGTGTATCGTAGTGTCATGCATGTGATTAATTCCGACAAATGCCATGAGATTAACGTATCCTACTGAATCGCAAATTGAATGCTGATTCATAGCAAATTTTTTGTGTAAAATAATGAACGTGTTCATTATATGAATCTGTTCAAGATTTTGGTAGCTTCAGCTTCAAGGGGGGAGCAACTTTTGATTCAATTAAAAGATATTAACAAGATTTATGATGATGGCTTTCAAGCGTTAGAAAATATCAATCTAACATTAGAAGAAGGTAAAATTAATGTATTGATAGGTCCAAGTGGATGTGGCAAAACGACAACAATGAAACTACTGAATCGTTTAACTGAATATACGGATGGAGAAATTCTCGTTGATGGAGAAAGTATTCAGGACTTAAATCCAATTGAGATCCGTCGAAAAATGGGGTATGTCATTCAAAATATTGGCTTATTCCCACACATGTCGATTTATGACAATGTCGCAACCGTGCCTAAATTATTAAAATGGGACAAACGAAAGATTAAACAAAAAGTTCACGATCTATTACACATGGTGAACTTGGACCCGGAAACATATAAAGGCCGCTATCCGTCGGAATTAAGCGGTGGTCAACAACAGCGAATCGGTGTGATTCGTGCCCTAGCAGCAGAGCCTTCCACAATCCTTATGGACGAACCCTTCAGCGCATTAGATCCAATTAGTCGTGAACAGCTGCAGGATGAATTAGTCCGTCTTCAAGAAGAAATTAATAAGACCATTGTGTTTGTTACACATGACATGGACGAGGCAATTAAGATTGCGGATCAAATAATTTTAATGAAGGATGGACACATTGTACAAAAAGGAACCCCACATGACATCTTAGCAAATCCAGCCAATGATTTCGTTAAAGAATTCTTAGGAGAAGATCGACTGGGTAGTACACTTCCATCCACTAGTACATTTGTCAATTATAATTATCCTACAATTACCACTGATCAAACAACTAATGAAGCTATCGAACAAATGACAAGTGAACAAATTGATCAATTACCTGTTTTAGATGGGGATAACAGGTTGCAAGGAATGGTTCAGTTATATGATCTATTTCGTCAACAAGACCAGCTCATTGAGGCCGTTATGATGAATACCAATCAACATATATCCGAAGAGACTGAAACCAATCAGTTAGTTGATATATTTACTCAAAAAAAAGAAAAGTATCTGCCATATGTTGCGAAAGACGGTAAGTTTATTGGCATGATTGAACAACAGCAGGTGTTTAATTCGTTACAAGAATTTTACCGAAGTAAGCGTGGTGGACAATAATGGACATCCTGACAGATTATTTTGAATATTGGCAGGAAGACTATGTATCCATATTGGAGTACACAGGGGAACATTTACTGATCTCATTTGTAGTCATGCTGATTTCGATTATGGTCACCGTTCCATTAGCGGTATATATGACAAAAATGAAACAAGAAAAGATCAAAAGCGTTATTTTTAATATCGCTAATGTGTTCCAAACGATACCGACCGTAGCATTGCTGGCAATTATGATCCCGTTATTTGGGATTGGTTTTACACCATCAGTTGTGGCTTTATTTTTATATGCGTTATTACCGTTATTACGAAATACGTACACAGGTATTCAGTCGATTGACTCGAGTATTGTTGAAGCTGCAAAAGGTATGGGATTTAGCACGATGCAACGACTGTTTAAGATTGAGTTACCGGCAGCATTACCTTATGTAATGTCAGGGATACGGGTGACAACTGTGTATATTATTAGTTGGACAACGCTCGCTGCATTAATCGGTGGCGGTGGTCTAGGTGATCTCGTATTAGCTGGCATCGGCTATAATGACCAACAAATGATTTTTACTGGAACATTTTTGGCAATCGTTATCGCGCTTTTACTCGATCTACTATTTGATCGATTTGAGAAAAAATATTCATAAAATTTAAAGGAAAAGGAGTTTTTACATCATGAAAAAATTAATCACGGCAAGTGTATTATCATTTTTATTATTGATTTTGGCCGCATGTGGAGATGAAACATCAGCCGATGGCGGAGAGGTGTTTGAATTTGGTGCACAAAAGAATACCGATCCGAAAATTATGGGACACATTGTAAAGCAACTTGTGGAGGCAAAGACTGATCATGAGGTAAATATTACAGAAGATATTCCAGCAAGTCCGCAAGTAATGACAGCGATTGGTAATAAAGAATTTGATTTTGCCCTGCTTTATTCGGGTGAAGTTTATAACAATCATTTTGATGAAGATCAAGTTGAGTATTCAACAGATCCAGAGAAAACCCTCACGCAAGCTCAAGAACTGTTTGGCAACAAATATGATATGAAATGGTATGACTCAGTTGGGTTCAGAAATCAATATAGTATTGCGATTAAAGAAGAGTTAGCAAATGAAAATAACATTACCAATATGACTGAACTTGGTGATTATGCAAGTGAGCTTGCATTAGGTACGGATAACTCTTGGATTGAACGAGAAAATGATGGTTATGAAGGCTATCAAGAAACATATGGTTATTCATTTAAAGAAGCACGTGGTATGGATGTAGCGCTTATGTATGAAGGTATTGCAAATGGTGATTTAGATGTCGTAACCGCATATACGGTAGACCCACAAATTTTGGAATATAATTTAAAAATTTTAGAAGATGATCAAAACTTCTTCCCGCCATATGATGCATCATTGGTTGCTAGAAATGAAGTCATTAATGAATATCCTGCAGTGGAAGCTATTTTTAATGACTTAGTAGGTTCTGTAAGCACAGATGAGATGACACAATTAATTCGCGAAGTTGATATGAACGAACGTGATATGGCTACGGTAGCAGAAGAGTTTATTCAAGAAAAAGGATGGCTAGAGTAAGAAAAGGAGATTTTCGATGAATTTTCTCACTGAATTAAGTCAATATATGATGGAAAATAGTAGTGAATTGTTTGCTTTAACCATCGAACATATTCTAATGGTAGCCTACGGGATTGGTCTTGCCCTTCTCGTAGGGGTACCCATGGGAATTATTGCCGCCCGATTTGAGAAATTAGCACCATTTATTATTTCCATAACCAATATTCTGCAATTGATACCAAGTTTAGCGATGCTGGCGATTTTAATGCTATATCTCGGACTAGGATTTGAAACAATGGTAGTGGGACTATTCTTATATTCCTTGTTACCTATTGTCCGAAATACGTATGTCGGCATTAAAGAAGTTGATCCAAGTATTATGGAAGCAGGTAAGGGGTCGGGTATGACAACATTTCAATTGTTACGAAAAGTACAACTCCCATTATCGATTCCATTTTTAATGGCTGGTTTACGAGTTGCTTCTGTTATTGCGATTGCAGTTGCTTGTATTGGTCCTTATATCGGTGCTGAGGGGCTAGGAAAAGAAATAATTTCTGGTATTAGCTTACAATCTGAAGTGAAAATTTATGCAGGTGCTATTCCAGCAACGATACTAGCGATAATCGCAGATCTTTGCTTAGGTGGCATCGAAAAGAAAACGAAAAAAAGAATCGCTTAAACGAATGTTTGAGCGATTCTTTTACACGTTAGGAAAGGTGGAACTACGGTGGTATTTAATATTAAAGATTCAAAGAAAAGAAGAACAAAGACTGATTATCCACGTCAAGTGAAACAGATTGATAACATATGGATTCCGATGTCTGATGGGGCGAAATTGGCAGCGTCGATTTGGTTACCAGAAGACGCAGAAGATCATCCTGTCCCAGCGATTCTCGAATATATCCCCTATCGAAAAGGTGATTTCACAGCAATTCGTGATTCCGTTCGTCATCCGTATTTCGCTGGTCACGGTTATGCAAGTATTCGTGTAGATATTCGAGGTTCGGGGAATTCTGATGGCATTTTACTTGATGAGTATTTACAGCAAGAACAAGATGATGCATTGGAAGTATTAGACTGGATTTGTGAGCAACCATGGTCGACTGGGTCTGTAGGCATGATAGGGAAGTCGTGGGGTGGATTTAATAGTTTGCAAGTAGCCGCACGACAACATCCAGCATTAAAAGCTGTGATCACCTTATGCTCAACGGACGATCGATTTGCTGATGACGTGCATTATCGTGGTGGCAATATTTTGGCATCTGATATGTTGTGGTGGGCATCTACTATGTTTGTTTATAATGCGAGACCACAAGATCCAGCGATTGTTGGAGAAAGCTGGCGAGAGAATTGGTTAAACCGTTTAGAACATACACCACCATTTGTAGAAGAGTGGATGCGCCATCAGCGTAGGGATGATTATTGGAAGCATGGATCGGTTTGTGAGGATTACAGTGATGTTAAAATTCCAGTGTTTGCTGTAAGTGGCTGGCAAGATGGATATACGAATGCCGTTTTTCGTATGCTTGAGAATTTGCCAAATGAAAGTAAAGGATTAATTGGTCCGTGGGCACACGAATATCCAGAGGTTGCAACACCTGAACCGAATATTGGTTTTTTACAAGAATGCTTGCGTTGGTGGGATCAATGGCTCAAAGGAATGGATACCGGTATAATGGATGAGCCACAACTCATTTCTTGGGTTCAAGATAGTGAGAAACCACAAGTCACTTATGATCAACGCCCAGGTAAATGGGTTGGTGATGACAAGTGGCCATCCAAAAATGTTACCAGTCAGCCTATATATCTACATGATCAAAAGTTAAGTACACAACCAGAAACAGGAGATACCATCGCAGTGAATGGTATGCAAGAGCACGGGTTTTATAATGGTGTTTTTTGTCCATTTGGTCAACCTGGAGATTTACCAGCTGATCAACGTTTAGAAAATGGAAAAGCTGTTCTGTTTACATCGGATCCATTTGAAGAAACGACCGATCTCTTAGGTCAACCTGTTTTTCATGCTGACATTTCTTCAGACCAAGAGAATGCATTTATTGCTGTTCGAGTTAATGACAAAGCACCAACTGGCGAATCTACTATGATTAGCTGGGGAATGTTAAATTTAAATCATATCGACTCACATGAACATCCTAAAGCCTTAGAGCCTGGCAAAAGGTATCAAATTGCGGTTGACTTGAATGTGCTCGGTCAACAAATACCAAAAGGGCATATGATTGAAGTAGCATTGTCACCAACGTATTGGCCGCAAGCATGGCCATCGCCAAAACCAGTGACATTAACGGTATATCCAGGGGAAAATACGTACTTGAGCTTACCTGTAAGAACACCACAGCCTGAAGACGAAACATGTGCTGATCACTTTCAAGTACCTGAAACGTCGCCGGTTATTGATAAAGAAGTGTTACGCGCAGAGGAAAGAACTAGAGAAGTGCGACACGATCTTATTAATGGAATATGGAAGCTGGAAGACTATTCTGATGAAGGCGAGCGTAAATTGGTTACGAACGGTATCGAACATGGTAGTAAAAATAAAAATACATTTATGATTCAAGAGAATGACCCATTATCTGCAACGATTACTTGTGAGTGGGAATTAAAAGTCGGTCGTGACGATTGGCAAACACGTATTGAAAGTTTTAGCGAAATGACGAGTGACGAAACCACCTTTTATGTAATCAATCGAATGACTGCATATGAAAATGATGAAGAAATTTTTCAAAAAGAATGGAAAGAAGAAATTCCAAGAGATTTTTCTTAAGTATTTATGGGAAGGTCGCATAAGCGGTCTTCCTTTTTATTCATCATAATGTAAAGTTAACTTGACAGTAAAGCCAATTTTACATACCATATACTTGTAAGAAAAGGTGGTTAGGATATATGAAAAATAGGATGAAACATTTTAGAAAGGAACAAGGCATTTCTCAACAGGAAATTGCAGATATGTTAGGGGTTTCAAGACAAACGATTATATCAATTGAAAAAGGGAAATATAACCCATCTCTTCCTTTAGCGATACAAATTTCGCGTTGTTTTTTTGTGCAAGTAGAAGACGTATTTATTTTAGAGAAGAACGAGAAGGAGGAATTGTAATGGAAAAACAATATGACCGTAAGTTGTTCCTGTTTTTTGGCGTGTTTTTTGTTTTATTAAGTGTATTATTTAATTGGGCTACAATATCAACTGGTGCTTTCCCTGCTGGGCATGATGTGCTTCTAATTGCGCTGGCGATCATTGCTTTATGTAACGCGTATTTGGCGCCGCAGTTTATCCAAAATGATGAACGAACAAAGATGATTCGAGCGCGAGGCATGTTTGTTAGTTACTATTTTGTTTTAGGATATATGATTATAATGTTGACGTTGCTTCATTTTCATGTAATCGAGATATCCGCTTATCAAGCTGTATCTGTACTCGCTGCTTTAACAATATCTACTGTATTTCTTTCATTTGTTATTTTGTCGCGAAAATATTAATTAATTTATTGAGGGGGATGTTTATGAAAGAATTCTTTTTTATTACATTTTTGATTGTAACGAGTCTTATCATATATTTTGTCACCAAGAATGATCGTGACCATCGCAATGAATTAACAAAAAAAGGGTTTCTGAAAATCACAGCGATGGTACTTATTAGCTTTTTTGTAAGTATGCTTTTTACACTTCTCACAGCGTAAAATGCGCAACTGGGAAAAAGGGGAAATATGAATGAATAAATTAATGAAGAGATTGATCATAAAAGCTACAATAATATGTGCCATCATTTTGTTGGTTGGGTACTTGTTTCTGATGTTAACTATACAAAAGAAGTTTGATCATGTTAAAGAGAATGTACTTGCAAATAATCCAGACATTACTTCTATCGAGGATATTCATCGACTGGGACATTGGGGAGAATTTTTTAGGGAGTATGTGTTAGTGGTTGAGAAAAGAAAAGATAACGAGTATCGAATATGGACATCGGAAAATGGAGAGATTAGAGACAGCGAATTAATAGATGAATAAATGGGTATATTCATTATTTCTGTTAGCATAACTAATGTAAAGCACCCGCTACGGGGGTGTGAGTAGCGGGTGCTTTAGCAACAAATACATAATAGATAAAGGTTTACGAGTCACAATCTTGTGAAAAAATCTATATTAAAACCAGTTAAGTGGTTCTGGTTTTATATTTTGTAAAATATGCTTCGTTTCTTGATATTCTTCTAAGCCTAACTTACCAAGTTCACGGCCAATGCCTGATTGTTTATATCCGCCCCAAGGTGCATGAGGGAAATATACGTTCATTTCATTAATCCAAACGGTTCCCATGCGCATCGCTTGAGCGCATCGTTCGGCTTTTGCAATATTATTCGTAAAGACAGCGCCAGCTAAGCCGTAAATCGAGTCATTTGCTAGTTGAACTGCCTCATCTTCAGTTGAGAATTTCTCAACAGTAATAACGGGCCCAAATCCTTCTTCTTGTACAACATCCATATCAGTCGTACATCCTGTTAGAACCGTTGGTAGATAGAAAAAGCCATCTTGTAATTCAGGATCTTCTGGTTGTTTGCCACCTACTTCGACAGTGACACCTTCTTTTTTACCTGTTTCCACATAATCTATCACTTTATTCAAATGTTCTTTAGAGATTAATGGTCCCATTTGTGTATCATCATCAAAGCCGCTGCCCAGTTTTATGTTTTTTACGCGATTAACTAGTGCTTCGACGAATTGATCATGAATACTTTCTTCAACAATCAGTCTTGTTCCTGCTGAGCAAATTTGACCAGCATGGAAGAAAACGCCGTTCATTGCTTGGTCTACTGCGGTTTCAAAATCTGTATCAGCAAAGATGATATTCGGATTTTTACCGCCTAATTCAAGTGCTGTTTTCTTAACGTTGTCAGTGGCAGCCTTCATAATTTTCTTACCTGTCGCAATACCACCTGTGAACGAAATAAGGTCAACATCTTTGCTTTCGGATAATTCGGCACCTGTTGTGCTTCCTGCGCCTAATACAAGGTTGGCTACACCAGCAGGAACACCAGCTTCTTCGATTAATTTGAATACTTTTACTGTCGTTAATGGCGTAATTTCACTAGGCTTCATAATTAAAGTGTTTCCAGTTACAAGTGCAGGTGCTAACTTCCATGAAGCTTGTAATAATGGATAATTCCATGGGGTAATTTGTCCGCAAACACCAACTGGTTCATGGACAACTTTACTGATGGAATTTGGCAGAGGTGATTCAATAATCTCACCACCATCTTTATCCGCTATTTCAGCATAATAATGGAAGACACCAGCAATATCATCCATGTCACCGCGACTTTCCTCAACCGTTTTCCCCGTATCTAAAGATTCCAGGTACGCTAATTCTTCTTTATCACGTTCGATGAAATCGGCTATTTTTCGAACAATTTTTCCTCGTTCTGTTGCTGAAGTGTTTTTCCAATCGCCTTGATCAAATGCTTGTCTTGCTGCAGCAATAGCAGCTTTTGCGTCTGATTCGTCGCCTTCAACAGCTGTAGCGATAACTTCTTGATTATAAGGATTAATGATATCACGTGTATTGCCAGATTGAGCATTGACCCACCTGCCATCAATGTACATTTGTTGTAATTCCAAAGTAACCGCTCCTTTTTGTTAAATTTATTAAATAAATTCTTAACGTTTTTAACTATATTGAATGTAACAAACTTTTTCATTAATGTCAAAAAAGATCGTCATTATTTCTTGGATTAAAAAAAATTAAATTAGTGATGAGACTTATAAGCATAGGAAATAAAGATGGTTAGACGTTCTTCATCCATTTGACAATATTTTTTGAGACGTTACCATAATGTTTGTAAAAAATATTAAAAAATAATTAAACAGTTTTAACCAAAGGGGCGCATATATGGATTCCCGACATGAACTGGAACATGAGAAAATGGAGAGTGCAAAAGATAAAGTCATCGGAGCCATTTCAGAAACCATGGATTTATATGGTTTGACTCGCTCAGCAGGAAAGTTATATGCGACCATGTATTTTGAAGATGAGATGACACTTGACGAAATGCGACAAGAGCTTTCAATGAGTAAGCCAAGCATGAGTACAAGCGTACGTAAACTTCAAGAGATCGAAATGGTCAAAAAGGTATTTAGACGTGGTAGTAGAAAAGACGTCTATGTTGCCGAAAAAAACTTTTTCCGCTCCTTCATGGTATTTTATTGCCAAATGTGGGATCGTGAAGTAAAGATGAATATGGAAGCCATCCATCAAGCACAAAAAGAACTATCTGAATTGATAGAAGATACGAACACGAGCAAAGAAACAAGACAAGAAGCGCAAGAACATTATGATCTTCTTGAAAGGTCAAAAACATACTATCTATGGTTAGAGAAATTAGTCGCTAGTATTCGAAATGAAGAGATTTTTGAATTTTTACCAAAACCAGATCAAAACGAATTGAATCATAAGAATTCTTAACTACTGATTACTACGTCTGTAAATGGACGTATACTCGAATATCAAATCATAATATTTAGAATTGCTAGGAGTGATGCACGTGAAAGAAGCGAACCAGAATTGGCTAAAAGGTTTATTTTTTATTGGAGTACTAGCAGCGTTTGTATTATATATTGGATTTACAGATAGTGATGTTCATTGGGCAGGTCTTATTTCAATGCTCGTCTTTTATGCGATTATTTATTATATTGGTGCGATGATGGCTGGTAAGAAATCGAACTCGCTGAGCGATATGATTGTAGCAAAACGTAGTATACCACTAGGTGTAGCTATGTTTACGATGGCAGCCACCTGGGTTGGTGGCGGTTATATTAATGGCTCCGCTGAATCTGCATTTAGTTCCGGTATTGTATGGGTTCAAGCACCTTGGGGATATGCACTTAGTTTAATTATTGGTGGTATTTTTTACGCTCGAAAAATGCGTCGATATGAGTTTATGACAATTATCGATCCACTTGAACAGCGCTTTGGTAAAAAGATGGCTGGTATTCTTTATATTCCCGCATTATTAGGTGAGTTATTCTGGAGTGGTGCAATTTTAGTTGCGTTAGGGACAACATTTGGCACTATTTTAGGAATTGACTTTACTACCTCTATCATCATATCTGCGATTATTGCCATTACGTATACCGTAGTTGGTGGTATGTGGGCCGTTGCATATACGGATGTTTTCCAGCTTGCTATTATTCTTGTTGGCCTATTTGTTGTGATGCCATTCGCCCTTTCTTCAGCAGGTGGTTTGGGAGATGTGTGGAGCAAATATGCCACAGAGATGGGCACTTATGCGAATTTAATTCCGCCTATGGATGGATTCAACCATGACGCATGGGGCGCTTCATTCTGGAACTGGTGGGACTATGCATTCCTACTAATTTTCGGTGGTATTGCTTGGCAAGTATACTTCCAACGTGTCCTTTCTGCGAAAAATGAGCAAACGGCAATGTGGCTATCCATTACTGCTGGTATTGTATGTATTATTGCAGCTATCCCAGCTACATTAATTGGTGTGATTGGCTATAGTGTCGATTGGGCAAGTATGGGCTTAGAAGCACCACAAAATGCAGCGATGGTTCTACCACACGTACTTCGTTATTTAACACCAGGTATTATTGGAGCAATTGGCTTAGGTGCATTAGCTGCAGCTGTTATGTCTTCGATGGACTCATCGATCTTATCAGCGTCGTCTATGGCAGCATGGAATGTGTATCGCCCGTTAGTAAAACCGAAAGCTACAGATGAAGACTTGAAAAAAGTCATCAAAAGAACGATTATTCTTGTCGGCGTGGCGACTATGATTATCGCCTTGAGTGTTGAGAGTGTGTATACATTGTGGTATTTAGCATCAGACCTTGTCTACTGTATTCTATTTCCACAATTAACGATGGCGCTATTTTATAAGAACGCAAACGTCTATGGCTCAGTTGCTGCATTTGTTGTCTCCGTATTCTTACGTCTAGGTGGAGGGGAACCAGCTATTAATCTACCAGCTTTCTTACCTTATCCAATGGTACAAGATGGCGTGGTATTATTCCCATTCCGAACCGTTGCAGCAATAAGTGCGTTTGTCGTATTATTTGTTGTGTCTGAATTAACGAAGAAAAAAGCTCAGCCAAAACCTCTACTCATGCCAGAAGAAAGAAATCAATCCTCTTAATATAGAGATGATAGAAGGAAGGGAGAAGAATCCCTTCCTTTTTTTCGTCATATGATAGTGAATAAAATGTAAATGTTTGATGTGAAAGAAGTAGAAAAATGTAATGTAATCATTGATATACTATATATAATCTAATGGAAGGAGGTGCGAAATCAAGCTTGTAAACGGATTATTCATCTAGAGAATGCTAATCGTATTCCTCAAGCATCATGTTAAACATTCCCCTTAAGAACCTTTCCGATTTTATTTCATTATGAATTGTAGAGGAGGCAAATGAATTTGAAGAAATTTTTATATTTGTTCTTGATATTAATGATCATGTTGGCTACTTTACCGATGAACATTGTTACGATTCATGGGTTAACCAATGCACCAACAGGATTACAAGCAGAGGCCGGGAATGGTGAAGTAAAGCTAAGTTGGAATCGTTCAATTGGTACTGGTAAATCCCTGTTGTATATTGGTAATGAGATAGAAGCTGATTATAAGACGATTGAACATCTAGAAACATTAGGATTTAATCAAATTGATCTTATACGAGCAAAAGATGCAGAAACGGAAGATGCAAATGGTTATGATATTATTTTCGTCGGTGAGTCAGGCGGTTCTGCAGATATCGGTCAGAAATTTATGAATGTGGAAATACCGGTCGTTTACTCCAAAGGATGGGTGGTAGATGATGTATTCTTAAGTAGTACAGCATCAGGTGATTCAGGTGATATAGATGGACAATCAAAGTTGACCATACAAGATGAGGATCATCCACTAGCATCAGGGTTGGCGGGTGATGTAAAAGTGTATACCGAAGCTGGTAAGGTGAATTTCGGTACACCTGGTGAAGAGGCGGAAATAATTGCGGCAGTAGAGGGCGACGACTCTAAGTCAACAATATTTGCCTATGAAGAAGGAGCAAAACGAGTGAATGGTGACCTAGTGCCGGCACGTCGCGTTTCCACCTTTTTATTTAAAAACCAAGAAGATTATATGACGGATGATGGTTGGAAGCTATTTGATAAGTCAATTGAATGGGCACTTGGACAAACTCCAGATGGTTCAAATGAACGTTCATTTACGGTGAAGCGAGCTACTGCAAAAGGTGGTCCATATGAAACAATAGCAACAGGGTTAACTGAGCCTTATTTTACGGATTCAGAAGTAGTGAACGATACAACATATTATTATGTGGTATCACTTATAACCCAAGATGACGAAGGTGATCTCTCCGAAGAAATAGAAGTAACGCCCGTTGATCCATTACCCGTGCCCACGGGATTACAGGCTACCGCTGGTAATGGGGAAGTTACATTAAATTGGGAAAGCGTATCTGAAGCGACTTCATATGACGTAAAACGTAGCAAAAAAGATGAAATCAGTGCGTACCAAGTCATTGCAGATGATGTGAAGGAAACATACTATATTGATTCAGAAGTATCGAACGACGAAAAATATTTTTATGTTGTCACAGCTAATCATGAGGGTGTGGCAAGTGATCATTCAGAGGCTGTATCTGTTATACCGATGGATACGAGGCCGGTCATTGAGTTTAATGATAAGCCATCCTTTACAAACGAAGAAATGATAACGATTTCAGGTTCAGTTGATCAAATGTCTACCGTATCTATAAACGGTGAAACAATTAACGTTCATTCAGATCTTACATTTTCTCATCAGCTAAAACTTTCACTTGGTGAAAATAAAGTTGTAGTTGAAGCAGAAAATGAGAATGGTGAAGTCGCTCAACCGATCGAGTGGACAGTCATATATGATGCAGATGCACCAACATTAATGCTGAATGATTTACAAGGAGAAAAAGAGGGTGATCGTTATGTGTCAATGTATAACCCATTTCCAATTACCGGTGAACTTAGTGAAGCAGGAAAAGTTTTAATAAATGATGAAGAAGTTGAAGTTTCATCGAAAGATTTCTCATTTGAAACAGACATCCATCTTACACCTGGGAAAGAAAATATGATAACAATTAAAGGAATGGACTTGGCTGGAAATGAATCCGAGCCAATTAAGCTTACAGTTATGCCCAAAAAAGAAGCAGTACCACCTGGGCGGATTAAAATTGTTCGTGCTGAAGTGATAAAACCCAATACAGTGGAAGTCACATTAAATGGAAAAGTATCTAATGTGGACCCAAATGATATTGAGTTATTGTCAGCTAGGGGGGATTGGGAAGATTTTAATCCTAAACTAACACCGAATTTTACGATAAAAGATACAACGATTGCTGAGAACGATAGTGGTCAAACGGTGATTATCTATGAAACAGTAGAGACCATTCATTTGGATGGAACCATAGAAAAAGAGATCGACGAAGATCCGCACAATGTCCCCTATCTAGAGGCGAATTATTATTCGGATGATATAGAGGCTTCGATAGAACAAGCTGATAACCTATTAACGTGGCAAATGGAGCATGGTGGTTGGGATAAAAATAAATCAGATACGTTATTTCAACGACCTTGGGATGGTGAAGAGCCAAGATCGGAGTCTTACTCATTCATTCATGATATGGAAACGGGTACGATCGATAACAATGCTACCATTGATGAAATTCTTTTTCTTGCTTTAATGTATAAAGAAACAGGGGATGAAAGATATAAAGAATCGGTATTAAAAGGTATCGAGTTTTTACAAAATTTACAGTATGAAACGGGTGGGTTTGCGCAAGCCTATCCATTAAACGGAAGCTATCAAGATAATGTGACCTTTAATGATAACGCCATGATTCGCACGTTAAACGCAATGACACTAATGGCAGAGAAACAATATCCATTTAATACGAATATTATAAATGATGATTTGGCCACAGAATTACAAGATTCCATTGATTTAGCAACTGAGTATCTATTACATTCGCAAATTGAAGTAGATGGAAACTTAACAGCATGGGGCCAGCAACATGATCCATTTTCATATGAGCCGACAACAGGGAGGTCATTTGAAATTCCATCCATTTCAGGGTTTGAATCGGTTAGCATTGTTAAATATTTAATGAGCCTTCCAAATCAAACAACTGAAGTCAAGGCTGCGGTTCAAGGAGCTTTAAACTGGTTTGAAGATGTCGAAGTAGAAGGTTATCGCTTTGAACGATTTGATGAAAATGAACAATATTATTATGAAGATCCATCAAGTTCTTACTGGTATCGACTCTATGAAATAGGGACGAATAAACCGTTATTCACCCAACGTAGTGATGAGATTATTACTCACGATATAATGGATCTCGCAAAAGAAAATCGCTCAAGCTATATGTGGGCTGGGGACTTTGCGACTGATTTATTAGAAATTGCTCGTACAACTGGTTATTATGAAAATCGAGCATATGTAAAAGTGGTTGGAAATCAATCGACAAACATAGTAGAAGAAACATTGGTTATGGACGCTTTACATCGTATTGAAGGAAAGTCAGAATCTTCTGAAGACCCAAACGATGAAACAGATGAGGAAGACTCTAGTAATGATGAAGGTTCAGAAAATGAAAATAATGACGATCAATCAGAGGATAACGCATCTTCTGAAGACGAGAACAATGATGATAACAAGAAATCAGAACAAGAAATGAATCAAGAAGATCACAGTGAAAAAACAGGAGGCTCTGAATTACCAGATACAGCTACTCACATGTTCTCTTGGCTAATAGCTGGTCTAGGTATTTTATTGATGGGTTTATGCTTTTTCTTCTATCAAAGGTATAAAGTGAAGAGATAATAGGAAATGAAATGTGTCACTATTTAATTTTTTTAAAATCGTGTAAACCAGTGAGGGATTATGTTGGCAACATAGTCTCTCACTTTTTTGTACCTATTGCGCTAACGTTTTATTATGATCGGTTGGGTTATCTTGATATAATAAACGAGTAAAGGAGCATGATGTATATGGAAACGAATCTTCAAACTTTTTTTCGTAATTTTAATGAAGCCATTATCAAACAAGATATAGACGGGATTCTTAGCCGGGTCACAGACAATGTTACGTGGCGCATGGTTGGAAATGATACAATACGTGGCATTGAACAACTACGAGATGTATTCGGTTCACAGGATCAAACTGATGAATTTGAATTGGAAATAGAAGATATGATTATAAACGGAAAAGAAGCAGCTGTTCATGGTATGATTCATAAGACGGATTCAAATGGAAAAGAGAAACATTATCGTTTCTGTGATATTTATAAGTTACATCAACAAAATGACGGGAAGATCGAAGAAATTATTAGCTACGTCCTTGCGGTTTAATCAAAAATGCAGATTAGAAAAGAGCGCCGTAACCACAGCGCTCTTCTTCTGTGTCACGCCGCAAATAAATAGAGCGTCACGCCACACAACATGTTATGATGTCATTATATGTGATGAAACGCGTTTCAGAGCAAGGGATTTTTTTCAATAGAGGATGAAAGAAATGGCAAATATTCGTGATATTGCAAAAATGGCTGGTGTATCGGTAACGACAGTGTCGCGTGTATTAAATGAACATCCATATGTCAGTGAAGAGAAACGACAGAAAGTACTTACAGCGATGGAACAAGCTAACTATCAAAAAAATATGCATGCGGTTCATCTCAGTCGAGGTCAATCCTACCAAATTGGTGTGGTCGTACCGTTTGCCAATCACCCGTATTTCGGTGCATTGCTTGAAGGAATCACAAAACAAGCTGTTCAGAACCACTATCATCTTGTGTTAATCCAAACCAATTACGAAGAAATAAGAGAGCGAGAAGCGTTGGAGATGTTGCGTTATAAACAAGTTGACGGACTCATTATCTGTTCGCGCATTTCAGATTGGAACCAAATCAAAGATTATGCCGATGATGGAACAATTGTTGTCTGTGAAGATGCCCGTGAGAAGCCTTTTGTGCATTCGGTCTTTATCGATCATTATGAAAGTTTTCAGCAGGCGCTTCGCTATTTATATCAACGTGGCCATTCAAGAACTGGCTATTGTATTGGACGAAAATCCGGTTCTAACAGTTATTATCGTGATAAAGCTTACCGAGATTTTCTGCAGTCGAAAGGAATTGTTTATGATTCCTCACTTGTATTTTTCGGTAATTATTACTTTGAAGATGGACATGAGGTAGTGGACGCGATTCAAAAAATGGCTGATCCACCAACTGCACTACTCGTTACGAATGATATCCTCGCAGCGGGCGTTTTGACGGCATGTCAGGATGCTGGGATACAAGTACCGGATCAAATGGCGATTGTTGGCTTTGATAATCAACCAATCGCGAAAATGATGCACTTAACGACATTTGAAATCCCGTTAAAAGAAATGGGGGAACACCTTTTCTTACAAACAATGAATGAGAAGCAAGGCATTTATAAAGAATTTCAAGCATCATTGATAGAGAGAAAAACAGTGTAACTAAGCGAGTGTTCTATTTGTGTTACATTAGTAGAATGCATCATAGAGAGAACGAGGTGGGGATTGTGAGAAAGCGTTTTTTTGAGCGATTTTACTATGGTTGGTTTATTGTTTTTATAGGAGCATTAGGGGTGTTCTTTTCAGGACCTGGTCAAACATATTCCAACTCGATGTTTGTGGATGAGTATATTAAAGAGTTTGACTGGTCGCGATCGGAAGTATCCAGTCTTTATTCGATCGCAACATTAGTAGCAGGTTTTATTATGATGGGTGTTGGCCGTTTCATTGACCGATTTGGCAACGTACGATGATGGTTGTTGTCGGTACACTATTGGCGCTCGCTTGTTTTTTCAATAGTATCGTATCAACGATGTGGATGTTTGTTATTGGTTTCTTTTTCATTCGTTTGTTGGGCCAAGGAAGTATGACACTCATTCCTAACACGTTAGTGGCACAGTGGTTTATTGAAAAAAGAGGTCGCGCTGTTAGTTTCATTTCGTTAGGGAGCTTTGCCAGTGCGATGTTATTTCCAGTCATCAATGCTTGGTTAATTGAAGCGTGGAGCTGGGAATTTGCTTGGCGTTTTTGGGGCGTTGCACTTCTTATTATATTTGTACCATTTGCGTTGTTCGGTGTGAGGAATCGCCCGGAAGATATGGGATTCGTCCCAGACGGTTTCGTGAAACAACAAGATAAAAATGATGAGACGTTAGCCCATAAGATTTCACATGTTGCAGCAGAAGTCAATTGGCAATTAAATGAAGCGATAAAAACAAGGGCCTTTTGGATGATTTTGATATGTATTGGTATTCCTTCCATGATCAATACCGGCATTACCTTTCATATTATATCGATCTTCGCCTTTCATGATTTGGGATCAGGAATTGCTGCGACGGTACTCAGTTTAATGGCGATGGTCGGAATACCGATGTCTTTACTTTCAGGTTTTATTACCGAGAAAATGAAAACCAATTACTTGTTTGTGTGGATTTTTGTCATTGAAATAATCCTATTATTATTATTGCTTGTCTTAGTAAATGCGACCGTGGCGATTATAATTGGTGTTCTTTGGGGAGTGGCGAATGGTTTTAACCGTATTGCGACAAATGTGATTTGGCCAGATTATTTTGGTAGAAAATATATCGGTAGTATTAACGGTGTTGGTGCTACGATGATGGTCGTTGCATCAGCATTTGGGCCGTTACCATTTGGCTATGGATATGACTTATTTGAAAGCTACACACCTGTGTTACTGATTTCGTTAATCTTTCCAGTCATTGGTCTCATCGCATCACTACTAGCTACAAAACCAACACAACAAGAAGCGTAAATAAAGAAAGGGATGGAAACCTCAAGTGGCTCCATCCCTTCTTTCTGCTTTTATTCTTCGACGACAAATTCAAGTCCGCCTGAGAATTTCACGTCTTTACCAATTAGAACGCCACCTGTTTCAAGTGGTGCATTCCATGTAAGGCCATAATCTTCGCGATTGATTGTCCCTTCAATGTTCGCGCCTGCAATCATATTACCTTGCATTGGATCTTTTGCTTTTCCATTATATTCGACCTTGATCGTTTCCTCATTGGTAGTATCTTTAATGGTTAGATCGCCAGTTAATTCATATTCAGAGTCATTAATTTTTTTGACGTTTTTACTAGTAAACGTAATATTCGGATAGTTTTCTACATCGAAGAAATCTTCATTCTTCAAGTGACCATTCCGATCTTCGTTATTTGTTTCAATAGAATCTACATTAATTGTTACTTTGACGCTTGCATTTTCTAAGTCGTCGAAATCTCCGTTAAAATCAACATCGAAATCTTGGAATTCTCCTTTTGCTTTTGACACCATCATATGTTTTACTTCAAAATTTAGCGCACTGTGTACTTTATCAAGTGATACGTTAGCCATTTGTGCGAATCCTCCTTTAATTCTTTAACTTACTTTATGTAAGTAAGTATACAAATAATAATTGTTTACGTCAAGTAATAAAGTTATTTTATTTCTGTAAATGTTTTTGCTATAATAGAAATGAAGAGGTGAACAGCAATGCCAGATAAAACAATATGCCCAAGGTTTGAATCAGCCCTAAATATATTAAACAAACGCTGGACTGGACTGATCATTTATCAATTATTAGAAGGTCCGCAACGTTTTTCTTCGATCGAAACGGCAATTGGTATCAGTGGACGTGTGTTATCTGAACGCTTAAAGGACTTAGAAAAAGAAGGAATCGTTAAGCGAAACGTATATGATGAAACGCCCGTTCGGATTGAATACCTGTTAACAGATAAAGGTAATGCGCTTGAACCTGTACTTGACAGCATTCAAGAATGGGCTAATAGCTGGGTGAATCGCGACAATCAATCGCATGTGTGAATGCACAAGTATATATTCCCAATTTTATATAATCGTAAACGAATGATGAGCGAAGTCACACGATGGCTTCGTATTTTTGTGTGTTTTGAGAGCGTTTCATGTTAAAATATAATATGAAATACATAAATGACAACGTCTGTCTATCAACCAAGGAGGATATAAATGAGGCAACCACGTATAACCGTCGTAGGTAGTATTAACATGGATTTAGTGACTTCAACTGATATTTTTCCACAACAAGGAGAAACGGTAAGAGGAGAAGATTTTCATACAAATCCTGGTGGAAAAGGTGCAAATCAAGCAGTAGCTGCCGCCCGTTTAGGCGCCGATGTCCACATGGTTGGTCGTGTGGGCGATGATACATTCGGTGAAAATCTACTTCATAATTTACAGCAAGAAAATATCGATACAAGTATGGTGGATCAAGTAGCCAATACCTCATCAGGACTTGCGAATATTACATTATCAGAAAAAGATAATCGAATTATTATTATACCGGGGGCAAACAACCAAGTAACGCCTGAATATGTCAAAGCTTGTGAAGAGACCATTCTAGCAAGTGATTATGTCCTACTTCAGTTTGAAATACCAAAAGAAACGATTGAATATTGTATAGATGTATGCGCGCAACATGATATTCCGGTGGTAGTGAATCCAGCGCCCGTTATGCCACTTTCTCCAGACCAGTGGGAGAAAGCGTCTGTCATTACGCCAAATGAAACAGAAGCAGCAGAGCTTTTCAAAGGGCGTTATGACGAAATACAAGAGAAGCTAGTCATTACAAAAGGGAAAGAAGGCGTCGAATTTTTTGACCATGGCACTCAGAAAAACGTGTCACCATACAAGGTCGAAGTGGCGGATACAACAGGTGCGGGTGATACGTTTAATGGAGCATTAGCTGTTGCGCTAGCCGAAGGTCAAACGTTGACAGCTGCCGTTCAGTTTGCCAATGCCGCTGGTGCTTTGTCTGTTCAGAAGTTAGGCGCACAAGGTGGTATGCCAACACGGCAAGCAGTGGATCAAATGTTAGAAGAAAGATAATGATAGATCGAAATAAAGGTGATGAAGATGCCGAATGGAATTTTTACGAATGACTGGGGAGAGATCCTTCAGGATGAATTACAAAAAGATTACTATCAAAACTTACGCGAATTTTTAAAGCGTGAGTATCAGCAATATACGGTTCATCCTGATATGTATGACATATTTAATGCATTGCATTATACTTCATTTGCAAATGTGAAAGTGGTAATACTCGGACAAGATCCATACCATGGACCGAATCAAGCGCATGGATTAAGTTTTTCGGTGAATCCCGATGTTGCTATCCCGCCTTCTTTAAAAAACATTTTCAAGGAGTTGCATGAGGATATTGGTTGCTCGATCCCTAATCATGGTCACCTAGTCAAATGGGCAGAACAGGGTGTGCTTCTCTTGAATAATGTTTTGACCGTTCGAGAAGGCCAAGCGCATTCACATCGAGGCAAAGGATGGGAAACTTTCACTGATCATATTATTAAAACCTTAAATGACAAAGAAACGCCAGTCGTTTATGTCTTGTGGGGAGCGGCTGCGAGAAAAAAACAAGCGCTTATTGATACAAATAAACATTATGTCATTACATCACCACATCCAAGTCCGCTATCGGCTCATCGTGGTTTTTTTGGGAGCCGACCATTTTCAAAATCAAATGCCATCTTACAAAACATCGGTCAAGAACCCATTGACTGGGAAGTCCCACCGTTGGGGTAAGGAAGGAACGTCTTGTTAGGAGAAGTAGTTCAGTTTTGGGAGCAAAAGTGTATGTTGCTTCCGCTCAATGAACTACTTTTTTATGAATGGAGGGAAAAGATAATGAGAAACTTCCCAAGTACGAAATGTCCACATGACACCTATAAGATGGAAGCTGACCATAGCGCTGATCCTCTGTGGTGTTCAACGTGTGGCTGTAACCTTTGACATCGATGATTTTCCGCTTTCTAATAAATTGAAATCTGAATTAATCAATTGGGTCATGGAGTATGAGAGAATGTTAGAACAGACAGATTACGGTGAAAAAATAACACATAATACCACGCTGTTAGTGAAATCTCATGATGAAAAAGGTTGGCGATTGTATCAAAAAATTAAATTAGAACTTGGAGATGGATACAAAGTAAGTTATGTACATACATCACTTTGAATAATTACATATATGTCATTTAAGAATCATATGAATCCTATGAAAATATCGGGTGAGGAAAAATCGTAAACCCAGTTCAACGCTGAGGCCAGAATCCATCGGGTCACGCTAGAATTATTGTG
>NZ_APML01000071.1 GCF_000359605.1 Gracilibacillus halophilus YIM-C55.5 | reverse complement strand
AAGTTTTTTCTTTATGGTTTAAATATAAAAGATAAGTGAATATATGTAATAAATGCTTTCTTATTTTGTTTGAATAAGTAAAGGGGTGAATGTTTTGATCGGTGATATATTTGATGTTGAGTTTATTGAATCGATTACAAAGTTAATGATCGCACTTTTATTATCAGGACTGATTGGTTTTGAACGAGAATTAAATAAACATTCAGCAGGGTTTCGTACGCACATTTTAGTTGGCGTTAGTTCTTGTTTAATGATGTTACTTTCTATCAATGGATTTGAACAGTTTATCCAAGAGTATGATCAAGTTCGTTTTGATCCTGCCCGTATTCCTTCTTATGTCATTAGTGGTATTGGCTTTTTAGGAGCGGGTACCATTATTGTCAATGGTCGTACGATTCGAGGGTTAACAACTGCAGCTTCCATATGGGCAATGGCTGGATTGGGTTTAATTATTGGCATTGGGATGTATAAAGAGGCTATCGTGACGACGTTAATCATTCTTATTAGTTTAGTTCTCCTCAATAAATTTGAACAAAGGTTACATCGGAAACAGCATCAAATTGTATTTGAAGTAACGATTGACTCGGATTGGAAAGTGCCGAGCTTTATTGATAAAGTACAGTCGTATGCCATACACATTAAGGAATTTGAAGTCAATAAAATAAATAATGAACAACACAAAATCAAAATGTATATTGATGCCATTCATGTCGACAGAAGAGAAAATTTATATCAATGGTTGTTAGAGCAAGATCGCGTGGAAAAAGTGAAAATTCGGTTTTCGCAAAGTTAATATATGTGTTTATAGACATATATGGTAGGTAATAATATAGAACAGTATAGTTGCATCCACACACAGATAGGTATAATGATAATATAGTCAAATATAGTCAAAGTCAGATTGGAGGAGGGAAGATGCGAAATATATCCGATATTATTGAGGAATATTTGAAGTCCATTATTCAAAATAATCATGATCCAATCATAGAGATAAAACGTAGCGAAATTGCTGAACAATTTGAATGTGTTCCCTCTCAAATCAACTATGTCATTAATACACGTTTTACGTTAGAAAGAGGATATTTAGTTGAAAGTAAACGTGGTGGCGGTGGGTATATTCGAATTACAAAAATAACGAATCAGGATAAAGCACAACTCATTAATGACATTATTCAAAGGATTCAACCGCAAGTTAGTCAACAAAAAGCTGTCGATATATTAGAACGTTTAATGGAAGAGGAATTGATCACAAGTAGAGAAGCAAAGATGATGGTAAGTGCGATTGATCGAAACACGTTATCTTTTCAGTTACCGATTAGAGATGAAGTGAGAGCGCGGATCTTATCGGCAATGCTTGAGACACTGAAATATGAACTATAGGGGGTGGGCTACCATTGATTTGTCAAGATTGCCATCAAAATTCAGCAACCGTGCATTTAACACAAGTCATTAATGGACATAAGACAGAAATACACGTTTGCGAGTCATGTGCAAAAGAAAAAGGCTATGTTTCGGAAGAAGAAGAACCTTATTCTTTACACAATTTGTTGTCAGGGTTGTTTCATTTTGATACCTCGGCCATGGAAAAAAATTCAAGTAATCAAACCAAGTTAAATAAGGAATTAACTTGTAGTAAGTGTGGTTTAACTTATAAAGAATTCACTCAAGTTGGAAAATTTGGCTGTGCATCTTGTTATCAAACATTTGGAGACAATTTGAATCCCATCTTTAGAAGAGTGCATAGCGGTAATACAACGCATGAGGGTAAAGTTCCAAGACGAATTGGATCTGATATTTATCAGCGTAAAAAGTTAACAGATTTAAAGCGGACTTTACAACAGTTAATAACAGATGAAGCCTTTGAGGAGGCTGCGAAGGTACGTGATGAAATCAAATCCTTAGAGAGAGACCTAAACCAGGATGGGGAAGGTGAGGCGTAATGGGATTAGAACAATTTATCAATGAAGCCATTAGCCCGTGGTTAAAACAAGATGGCCCTGACAGCGATATTGTCATGAGTAGTCGCATTCGATTAGCTCGTAATATAGAGCAAATCCCTTTTCCAATTGTAGCGAGTCAAGATGAGCTTGAAGGGGTTTTACACTTTGTTCAGAATCATTTTAATCATCAATCATTTGAGCACTATAAAAACTTGGAATTCGTCCAAATTAATGAATTAACAACGACTGAAAAACAAGTGTTAGTTGAAAAACATTTAATCAGCCCTCATCTTGCGAATAAATCAAATGACGGTGCAGCCCTTATCTCAAAGAGTGAGCAGTTATCTATTATGATTAATGAGGAAGATCATGTACGAATGCAGTTGTATTTTCCAGGTTTGCAGCTTGAAAAGGCATTAGAAGAAGCTTTTCAAATTGATGATTGGCTAGAAGAAAAACTTGATTACGCGTTTGATGAGCATCGTGGTTACTTAACGAGTTGCCCAACCAATGTAGGAACAGGTATGCGAGCATCGGTGATGATGCATTTACCGGCTTTATCTATGACACAAAAAATGAATCAAATGATCCCCGCTATTAACCAGTTAGGATTGGTTGTTCGCGGTATTTACGGTGAAGGTAGTGAAGCGTTAGGTAACATTTTTCAAATATCTAACCAAATTACGCTTGGTCGTTCGGAACAAGATATTATTGAGAACTTAAAAAGCGTGGTACAAAAGCTAATTGAACAAGAACGGCATGCAAGGGCTGTATTAATGGATCAGTCAGAGTTAGCGCTTGAAGATAAAGTGTACCGTTCATATGGTGTCTTAGAACGTAGTCGGATTATTGAATCAAAAGAGACAGCGACTTGCCTGTCAGATGTACAACTCGGAATCGACTTAGGCATTATTACGAATATTTCAAAATCCATCTTGAATGAATTGATGGTATTAACCCAACCAGCTTTTTTACAGCAATACGCTGGTAAAACGTTAGCACCACAAGAACGCGATGTGTTTCGCGCATCTTTAATCCGTGAACGGTTGACGTTAGAGCAGAAGGAGGAGTTTTAAATGATGTTTGGCCGCTTTACAGAAAGGGCACAAAAAGTATTAGCTTTATCGCAAGAAGAAGCTGTCAGATTAGGACACAATAATATTGGTACTGAGCATATTTTGCTTGGGCTTGTGAGTGAAGGTGAAGGAATTGCCGCTAAGGCGTTACAAGCTATAGGTCTAGGTGCTGATAAAATACGTTCAGAAGTCGAATCATTAATCGGAAAAGGGAATCAAGTATCACAAACGATTCACTATACGCCGCGTGCAAAGAAAGTGATCGAACTATCAATGGATGAAGCACGTAAGCTGGGACATTCGTATGTTGGAACTGAACATATTTTATTAGGGTTAATTCGTGAAGGTGAAGGTGTTGCTGCTCGTGTCTTAAACAATGTTGGAGTTAGTTTAAATAAAGCGCGCCAACAAGTTCTTCAGCTCTTAGGAAATAACGAATCCAATGGGGCGCAAAATAGTCGAAGTGGCCAAGGTAATCCAGCGAATACACCAACATTAGATTCACTAGCTAGAGATTTAACGGCTATTGCGAAAGAAGGAAATATCGATCCAGTTATCGGTAGAGGAGAAGAGATTGAGCGTGTGATTCAAGTTCTGAGCCGTCGAACGAAAAATAACCCTGTATTGATCGGGGAACCAGGTGTAGGTAAGACAGCTGTTGCTGAAGGTTTAGCTCAACAGATTGTCCAAAATGAAGTGCCAGAAATTTTGCGTGATAAACGAGTCATGACATTAGATATGGGTACTGTCGTTGCTGGAACCAAATACCGCGGAGAATTTGAAGATCGTCTTAAAAAAGTAATGGAAGAAATCCGACAAGCTAATAACGTTATCTTGTTCATTGATGAACTGCATACATTGATCGGTGCTGGGGGAGCTGAAGGCGCCATTGATGCATCAAATATTTTGAAGCCTTCATTAGCCCGTGGTGATTTACAATGTATAGGGGCGACAACACTAGATGAATATCGTAAATATATTGAAAAAGATGCGGCTTTAGAGCGTAGATTCCAACCTATTCAAGTCGATGAGCCATCAGTAGAAGAATCGGTTCAAATTTTACAGGGATTACGTGATCGCTATGAAGCTCATCATCGCGTGACCATTACTGATGATTCCATTGAAGCGGCAACAAGGTTATCAGATCGCTACATTACGGAGCGATTTTTACCAGATAAGGCTATTGATTTAATCGATGAGGCTGCGTCAAAAGTTCGTTTACGTTCATATACAACGCCACCTAATTTAAAAGAACTTGAGCAACAATTAGAAGAAGTGAAGAAAGAAAAGGATGCTTCTGTACAAAGTCAAGAATTTGAAAAGGCAGCTGCATTGCGTGATGATGAACAAAAATTGCGTAAAGAATTAGAGGATACAGAAGCTGAATGGAAAGAAAAGCAAGGGAAAGAAAATACAGAAGTGCTTGTGGAAGACATCGCAAGTGTCGTTTCCACATGGACAGGAGTTCCTGTATCTGCGCTCACGAAAGACGAAAGTGAACGACTATTACAAATGGAAGATACGTTGCATGGGCGCTTAATTGGTCAAGAAGAAGCGGTTAAATCTGTTTCAAAAGCGATTCGACGTGCGCGCGCTGGGTTAAAAGATCCGAAACGGCCCATTGGTTCATTTATTTTCTTAGGACCAACTGGTGTTGGAAAAACCGAACTTGCCCGTGCGTTAGCGGAATCGATGTTTGGTGAAGAAGATGCGATGATTCGTATTGATATGAGTGAGTATATGGAGCGTCATGCCACTTCTCGTCTCGTCGGTTCACCACCAGGATACGTAGGACATGATGATGGCGGTCAATTAACGGAGAAAGTCCGTCGCAAACCTTATTCGGTGGTATTACTTGATGAAGTGGAAAAGGCGCATCCGGAAGTATTTAATATTTTATTACAAGTGTTAGAGGACGGACGTCTCACTGATTCCAAAGGCCGAACCGTTGACTTTCGTAACACGGTGTTAATTATGACATCCAATGTTGGAGCCAATGAGCTAAAAAGTAATAAATATGTAGGCTTTAGTATGGGAGATGAAGAGCAGAGTTATCAAGATATGCGTTCCAAAGTAATGGGTGAAATGAAAAAAGCATTCCGTCCAGAGTTTCTAAACCGGATCGATGATATTATTGTCTTCCACTCATTAGAACGTAAGCATATGAAGAGCATTGTAGAATTAATGGTAAAACAAGTTCAAAACCGTTTGGCTGATCAAGAGGTTTACTTGACGTTAACGGACCATGCGCTTGAAAAGATCGCAAGTGAAGGGTTTGACCCTGAATATGGTGCGAGACCACTACGTCGTTCGATTCAAAAAAACGTAGAAGATCGACTATCTGAAGAATTGTTGAGGGAAAATCTGCAAAAAGGACAGCAAGTAGTCATCGATGTTGATGAATCAGATGAGTTTAAAGTAGAAACCAAATAAATCATATTTGTAGGGGTGGTAGTGAAAAAGGATGGTTATCCTCTGTTTTGCTACCACCTATTTTTATAGCTAAGTAGACAAACAGACGAAGTAAATCAATCGTAAAATGGTGTTTATCATAGTGTCTGTGTTTCTTTTTTACAATTTTTCCATACATCCTTAACGAAATTGATAGATCTTTGTAACTTATAGTGGGCTAAAATCGTATATAATAGTAGAAGAGGGAGAGGTTATCTGTGGCAAAACGTAAATCCAAGTTTGTATGTCAACATTGTGGCTATGAATCGCCGAAATGGATGGGGAAATGTCCAGGATGCCATGAATGGAATTCCTTAATGGAAGAAACTGTTGCGACAGGTGCAGCGAATAGAGGAAACTGGACGCCATCAAGTAGTCAAGTGTCAAAACCACAACCCTTGAATCACATCCAAACACAAGAAGAACCAAGAATCAAAACAGACATGCAAGAATTCAATCGAGTGTTAGGTGGAGGAATTGTTCCAGGATCACTTGTATTAATCGGAGGAGATCCGGGAATTGGGAAGTCTACCCTTTTGTTACAAGTTTCCAATCAATTAGCTACAAAGGAAACGGACGTGCTTTATATTTCTGGTGAAGAATCCGAGCGACAAACGAAATTACGAGCAGAACGTTTAGGTATTTCAACCGGTCATTTATATGTGTTAGCTGAAACGAATTTGCTAGATATTGCTAACCAAATTGATGCGATGAATCCAGGGTTTGTTGTCATTGATTCGATACAAACCATCTATAAAGAAGAAGTAGCAAGTGCGCCTGGCAGTGTATCACAAGTTCGTGAGTCAACGAGCGAGTTGATGCGTATTGCAAAACAGAATCATATACCTATATTTATTGTTGGTCATGTGACGAAGGAAGGATCCATTGCTGGCCCGCGACTACTGGAACATATGGTGGATGCTGTGCTTTATTTTGAGGGAGAACGCCATCATACGTTTCGAATCGTTCGAAGTGTGAAGAATCGATTTGGTAGTACCAATGAAATGGGTATCTTTGAAATGGAAGAAGAAGGATTAGTAGAAGTTTTAAATCCGTCAGAAATCTTTTTGGAAGAACGATCACAAGGTGTAGCTGGTTCGACGATTGTAGCATCAATGGAGGGAACGCGACCTGTATTAGTCGAAATACAAGCATTAATTTCACCGACCAGTTTTGGTAATCCAAGACGTATGGCTACAGGAATTGATACGAACCGTGTGCCCCTTTTAATGGCAGTGTTAGAAAAAAGAGTTGGACTACTCTTGCAAAACCAAGATGCTTATGTAAAAGTGGCTGGAGGCGTGAAATTAGATGAACCTGCGATTGATTTGGCTGTAGCGATCAGTATTGCATCGAGCTTTCGTGATCAAGCACCACATCCAGATGATGTTCTGATTGGTGAAGTCGGTCTTACTGGTGAAGTTCGTCGTGTCGCTCGAATCGAACAACGTGTTCAAGAAGCGGCAAAATTAGGCTTTAAACGAGCCGTCATTCCATCAAAAAATTTGGACGGTTGGAATGTACCATCGGATATTGAACTCGTTGGTGTAGAATCCGTTCAAGAAGCGATACAATTCACATTAGCATAAAAATTGCCAGCATTTATTATTTTTATGTTTAAAATATTAGTAATCGGAGAGAATAGGAAATAGGAGGTGAATGTGGTGCTTAAACGATTTGTGCAAACTTTTTTTATAATTGCAGGTGGTACCGCAGGATATTTGTATATACCAAAACTATTAGAGTTATTTCGTGTGTTTGAAGGGTCTTGGTTAACGACAGATTCTGTTGCGCCATATGTTGGTTTGGTGTTGGGAGCTATTATATTATACGTATTTTCATTATGGGTAGCAGATTATATTGTTCATGTATTTACTTGGATTGAGGAAACTTTGATAAAAGCGCCAGTGGGAGATTTACTGTTTGGTAGTTTAGGATTAATTGTTGGTTTAATTATCGCGTACTTATTTATTAATCCAATTCAGGCGATTGAAATTCAAGTCATATCACAAGTCGTCCCTATCTTCTTAAGTATATTGTTTGCTTATTTCGGTTTTCAAGTTGGATTTAAACGAAGAGACGAATTTTTATCGTTACTGACCAAACCAAAAAAGGATAAGAGAAAGTCTGTAGTAAATGATGAAGCAACGTCCACTATGCCGAGACCCAAAATTTTGGATACAAGTGTTATTATTGATGGACGAATCGCGGATATATGTCAAACCAACTTTTTGGAAGGGACAATTATTATTCCGCAGTTTGTACTTGAAGAACTACAACATATTGCAGATTCTTCTGATGTGTTGAAGAGAAACCGTGGACGTAGAGGCTTGGATATTTTGAACCAAATCCAAAAAGATTTACCGATCAATGTCGAAATTTATGAAGGCGACTTTGACGAGATTCAAGAAGTGGACAGTAAATTAGTAAAATTAGCGAAAGTCATGAATGGTGTCGTAGTGACGAATGATTTTAATTTGAATAAAGTTTGTGAGTTTCAAAAAGTCGAAGTGTTGAATATTAACGACTTGGCAAATGCCGTCAAACCGATTGTATTACCAGGGGAAGAGTTATCTGTTCAAGTGATCAAAGACGGTAAAGAACAAGATCAAGGAGTGGCTTACTTAGATGACGGCACGATGATCGTTGTTGAGGAAGGGAAAGAATATATTGGACAAACGATTGAAGTCATTATCACAAGCGTATTACAAACATCAGCCGGTCGAATGATTTTTGCGAAACCAAAATTACTTGAAAAAGCATTATAAAAAAGGTATAACAGTGAAAGGGAAAGTGATAACATTCTGATGTGTGTTATCACTTTTCTTTTGAACGAAAAAGTTTTAAAATATGAATGATTACCGTCAAAGCATAAGGAACGATTAATTGGGGTGGCTGAATGATTCAATATAATGCAATTGTACTTGCGGCGGGACAAGGAAAACGAATGAATGTTGGGAAAAATAAACAGTTTATACATCTGTCTGGTCAGCCATTAATTATACATACATTAGCACGCTTTGCTGAAGACGAATGGTGCCAAACCATTTATTTGGTGATAAATCCAGCAGAAAAAGATGACATCACAACCTTATTACATTCATTTGATTGGAAAGATCGCATCGTTTTCGTCAATGGAGGCGAAGAAAGGCAAGATAGTGGCTATAAGGGATTACAAGCGGTTGAAGGAGAAACGGATATTGTGATGATTCATGATGGTGCCAGACCATTTATTGAAACATCTTACTTACATCAATTGGCTGAAAAAGCTGATTATACGGGAGCTGCCTTGCTCGCTGTACCAGTGACTGATACGATAAAACAAAAGCAAAATACTTCACTGACCACTTTAGATAGGCAAGCATTATGGGCGGCTCAGACTCCGCAAGCTTTCAAGTATTCAATCATTAAACGAGCACATGATATGGCACGTCATGAACAGTATATCGGCACTGATGATAGCGAACTGGTTGAAAGGCTCGGACAATCAGTGGATATCGTGCATGGAAGCTATCAAAATGTCAAACTGACAACACCAGAGGATATTGCTCGAGCAGAAGCGATTTTGAATAAGACCGATAAAGGAGAACGATAAGATGTTTCGCATCGGACAGGGATTTGATGTACATCAACTTGTTGAAGGACGACCGTGTATAATTGGTGGTGTAAGGATACCCTATCAATACGGGCTATTCGGACATTCAGATGCCGACGTATTATTGCACACGGTCGCTGATGCTTGTTTGGGGGCCATCGCTGAAGGTGATATTGGCAAGCATTTCCCAGATACTGATCCAAAATATAAAGACGCTGATTCACAAGTACTGTTACAAGAAGTTTGGAACATGGTACAACAACGTGGGTATCAGCTTGCAAATATAGATTGCACAATCATTGCACAAGCACCGAAGATGGCACCATACATATCTGACATACGTTCAAACGTGGCAAGATTACTGCAATCGAATACTGACCAAGTGAATGTAAAAGCGACGACGACAGAAACGTTAGGTTTTACGGGAAGAAAAGAAGGGATCGCAGCACAAGTAACTGTGCTGTTAACAAAGTGATAAGCAGATCAACTAACATTTTCTATTTGTTAATGGTAGAATAGAAGTAAGTAAATATATTGCATTGTTCGTGTATCGAAAATGAAGTGAACGGAATAGAAGGGAGTTTATATATAATGGCAAACGATGTACGGGTCCGGTATGCGCCAAGTCCAACAGGTCAATTGCATATAGGCAATGCGCGTACGGCTCTATTTAATTATTTATTTGCGCGACACATGAATGGTCATTTTATAATTCGCACAGAGGATACTGATGAAAAACGCAATGTCGAAGGTGGCGAACAAAGTCAACTCAGCTATTTAAACTGGTTAGGGATTGAATGGGATGAAGGTCCAGACATCGGTGGTACATACGGTCCTTATCGTCAATCAGAGCGGCTAGAAATTTACCAACAATATATTAATGAATTGTTGGATCGTGGGTTAGCTTATAAGTGCTATATGACAGAAGAAGAATTAGATCAAGAACGTGAGGAACAACGAGCGAATGGTCAAGTGCCAAAATACTCTGGTGCGCACCGAAACTTAACCAAAGAGCAGATAGACCAATTTGAAGCGGAAGGAAGACAGCCAAGTATTCGCTTTCGCGTGCCGGATAACGAAACCTATACGTTCTATGATATGGTTCGTGGCAAAATCACATTCGAATCCAGTGATTTCGGTGATTGGGTGATTGTAAAGAAAAATGGCATGCGACATATAATTTTGCTGTAGCCATTGATGACCATTTAATGGAGGTCAGCCATGTATTACGCGGTGAAGAGCACATTTCCAACACGCCAAAACAGATGATGATTTATGAAGCATTCGGTTGGGAAGCGCCGAAATATGGACATATGACACTGATCTTAAATGAACAACGGAAAAAGTTAAGTAAGCGTGATGAGCACATTTTACAATTTATTGAGCAATACAAGAATTTAGGGTATTTGCCTGAAGCATTATTTAACTTTATTACATTACTCGGTTGGTCACCTGTTGGGGAAGAAGAGCTCTTTAGTAAGCAAGAATTTATCGAAATCTTTGATCCTGAGCGACTGTCAACATCACCAGCTGTCTTTGACCCAGCCAAACTACGTTGGATGAATAATCAATATATAAAAGCATGTGAACGAGATCAAGTGGTTGAACTTGCTTTACCACATCTTGTGGAGCAAGGCCGGTTACCAGAAGATATGGATCAAGATACACGTGATTGGGCTGAAAAACTTATCGCTATTTATCAAGATCAATTATCGTATGGCGCAGAGATTGTCGAATTAACAGAACTGTTTTTCAAAAAGGAAATCGCCTATGATGAATCGGCAAAAGAAGTACTGAGCGGAGAACAGGTGCCAGAAGTACTACGTTCGTTTTCTGAGCATATTGCGTCTCTTGATGAGTTAACGCCTGAGGATGTGAAGGCACAAATTAAAGCAACGCAAAAACAAACAGGGCACAAAGGGAAACAGTTATTTATGCCGATACGTGTAGCAACGACAGGACAAGCTCATGGCCCTGAATTACCACAAGCCATTGCTCTTTTAGGCAAAAGTACGATTCAAACACGCTTGCAACAAGTCATTGACATGCTGTAAAGTGTCACACGAAGTCATGATTGAGATATAATAAATATGAAGAAACGTCGAAGAGGAGAAGTAAAAAGTTTCGACTCTCTCAGAGAATACCACCAGTGGCTGGAAGTGGTTAGAGTTCGTACTTTTGAAATGCACCTCGGAGTGTTTGTCTGAACCGAAAAGTAGGGCAAAGCGGTCATCTGCCGTTATCAGATAAAAGGGAAGGTATCAACCTTAAACAGAGTGGGACCGCGCAAAGAAAGCGTCTCTGTGCCAAAGAGCACAGAGACGCTTTTTTAATTATGGTTTCAGTTTTTTTACATGCGATTTGATACAAAGGATGATAGGAGAAGGGGGATGACAATATGGGATTTTTTCGAATGTTAAAACAGGATATTGATGTCGTATTTGATCAAGATCCAGCGGCAAGGACGTATGTAGAAGTATGCTTAACGTATTCAGGAGTACACGCGATTTGGTCACATCGTATTGCTCATGCCCTTTACCGGAAGAAGTTTTTCTTCATTGCCCGAGTGATCTCACAAATTAGCCGATTTTTTACTGGTATCGAAATCCATCCAGGAGCCAAAATTGGCCGTCGCTTTTTCATCGATCACGGTATGGGTGTTGTCATCGGTGAGACATGTGAAATTGGTGATCATGTCACAATCTATCAAGGTGTCACATTAGGCGGTACAGGTAAAGAAAAGGGAAAACGTCATCCAACAATTAAAGATCATGCGCTTGTGGCTACGGGTGCGAAGGTGCTCGGTTCGATTACGATCGGCGAAAATTCTAAGGTAGGTGCAGGATCTGTTGTGCTTAAAGATGTGCCTGATCATTCAACGGTCGTCGGAATCCCTGGAAGGATCGTCGTTCAAAATGGTGAAAAAGTACGTAAAGATTTAGATCATCACAAATTGCCAGATCCGGTGAGTGAAGTATTAAAAGAAATGGAATCCGAAATAGAAACATTGAAGCAAGAAATCAAATCACTGAAAAAAGGAGAGAAGTAGAATGGCGATTCGTATATTCAATACGTTAACAAGAGAAAAAGAAACGTTCACGCCTATTGAGCCCAATCGTGTAAAAATGTATGTATGTGGGCCAACGGTGTATAATTACATTCATATTGGCAACGCTCGCCCTGCGATTGTTTTCGATACAGTACGTCGCTATTTCGAATATCGAGGGTACAATGTGGATTATGTGTTGAACTTTACGGATGTTGACGATAAATTAATTCAAGCTGCTAATGAGTTAGGAGAAGAAGTGCCAACAATTGCCGAGCGATTCATTCAAGCTTACAAAGAAGATGTGGGCGCATTGGGTGTAAAAGAAGCTGTATATCACCCACGTGTCACAGAGACCATGGATGATATTATCATGTTTATTCAAACATTGATTGATAAAGGGCATGCCTATGAAGCGAATGGTGATGTGTACTTTAAGACACGTTCTTTTGATGAATATGGCAAACTTTCGCATCAGTCGATTGACGAACTACGGTCAGGTGCACGTATTCAAGTAGGTGAGAAAAAACAGGATCCGTTAGACTTTGCGTTATGGAAACAAGCGAAAGAAGGAGAAATAGCCTGGTCTTCTCCTTGGGGACAGGGCCGTCCAGGCTGGCACATTGAGTGCTCAGCAATGGCTAAGAAATATCTTGGTGATACGATTGATATTCATGCGGGTGGTCAAGACTTAGCTTTTCCTCATCACGAGAATGAAATTGCCCAATCGGAAGCGCAAAATGAACAGACGTTTGCTAATTATTGGATGCATAATGGTTATATTAATATTGACAATGAAAAAATGTCAAAGTCACTAGGTAACGTGGTACTTGCACACGATTTAATCCAACAACATGACCCGAAAGTCGTGCGTTTTTTCATGCTTAGTGTTCATTATCGTCATCCAATTAACTTCAGTGATGAATTGCTAGAAGGTGCGAAAAGTAGTTTTCAACGCATCATAAATGTTTATGAAAATTTAGAACACCGAAAGAAAGCAAGCGTCGATCTTACCGATGATACAGATGTGTGGCTCACGAAAGTCGATGCATTACAACAAAAGTTTGAAAAAGAAATGGATGACGACTTTAATACGGCGAATGCGATTGCTGTTATTTTCGACCTCGTGAAAGAAGCAAATGTCTACTTGCAAGAAAAGCAAACACATACGAAAGTTATTGATGCTTTTCAACAGTTGTTAAAGGAATCGATGCAAGTACTAGGGATCTCGATTGACGCAGATGATGAACTACTAGACGAAGAAATAGAACAATTAATTGCAGAACGTAAACAAGCGAGACAAGAGAAGAACTTCGCGTTAGCAGACAAAATTCGTGATGATTTGAAGGACAAAGGCATTATTCTAGAAGATACACCACAAGGAACTCGCTGGAAACGGGGGCTATAATGAAACCGGATGTGAAACAAATGAAAAGTGTAACCCTCGCTTATATGGGTGATGCTGTTTATGAAAAGCATGTTCGAGAACACCTCATTTCACAAGGGAAAGTAAAAGTGAAACAACTTCACCAATCAGCGGTTCGCTTTGTGAATGCAGAAGCGCAAGCGGCAGTGATTCATGAATGGATTGAACATGGCCAGTTATCTAACGAAGAATTAGCAGTTGTACGACGGGGGCGGAATGCAAAGGCAGGATCTGTCCCTAAACATACAACGGTACAAGCTTATCGGTATAGCACTGCTTTTGAAGCACTGATGGGTTTTCTTTACTTAGCTGGACAACACCAGCGATTAGAGTCATTAATCCATCGTGCGATTGATCACATCGAGAAAGGGGCGAGTGACATTGAGTAAGGAATGGATCATAGGAAAAAACACAGTCATCGAAGCATTACAATCGCAGCATTCCATTGAGAAAGTATATATGGCTGATCATATACAACCTGCTTTTGTCAAAAAAGTCAAAGCCTTCACGAAACAATCGAATACGACCTTACAACAAGTTCCGAAAAAAAAGCTGGATCAAATGGTATCAGGGAATCATCAAGGTATCGCAGCTCTCGTCTCTGCTTATGAATATGCAGACGTCGAAGATCTATTAGTCCGCGCTAGAGAAAAAAATGAAGCACCGTTTTTTTTAATTCTCGATGAAATTGAAGATCCTCATAACCTTGGTTCTATTTTAAGAACAGCCGATGCTACGGGAGTGCATGGGGTCATTATTCCGAAAAGAAGATCAGTTGGTTTAACAGCCACCGTTGCAAAGACATCAGTGGGTGCGATCGAACACGTACCAGTAGCAAGAGTGACTAACATTCGTCAAACCATTGAGCAGTTAAAAGAAGAAGGGGTGTGGGTTGTTGGAACAGCAGCGACTGCTTCTGAGGATTATCGTCATTTAGATGGCGAATTACCTCTCGCGCTTGTGATCGGTAATGAAGGCAAAGGGGTGAGCCAGCTTGTTCTGAAAACATGTGATTGGACGGTACAAATTCCGTTACATGGCCATGTGTCTTCACTCAATGCTTCTGTAGCGAGCTCATTACTGATGTATGAAGTGTATAGAAACAGATATCCAGTTGGTGAATCGTGATGGATGTACTCTTAGTTGACGGATACAACATGATTGGAGCTTGGGATGAATTAACGCAATTAAGAAATAAAGATTTAGAACAAGCAAGGCTAAAATTAATCGATCAAATGGCTGAATACCAAGCGTATAGGAAACGAAAAGTCATCATTGTTTTTGATGCGTATGATGTGAGAGGAACGGAGAGTCACCAAAAGCAATATAAAGTGGAAGTCATCTTCACTAAAGAAAACGAGACTGCTGATCAATGTATAGAACGTTTGATTAAGAATTTTAAAAATGTAAAAACGAAGGTGTTTGTAGCTACATCCGATTATACAGAGCAGCGCACCATTTTTGCACAAGGAGCATTTCGAATGTCAGCAAGGGAACTCAAAATTGAAATCAATAACATTCAAAAAGAAATTGCACGCGATATTCAAACGCATCAACAGGACCAAATACGAAGTAGAATCCCACTCGATGCTGCGACAATGCGCCTTTTTGAAAAGTGGCGACGTGGAGATAAGTAATGAGGGTGTATGTTGACGGAATAAAAGCGCTTCCTGTATAATATTGCTATTATTAGTCTAATATTCTAATTTTTTGGCAGTCGCAGGAGGAGTTCCGATAACCGCCATGCATAATGAAAACAGTAATGCTTTTCAGTCGATGGATGACAATGAATTGATTCTATTGGTACAAAAAGGGAACACTCTAGCTTTAGATTATTTAATTCAAAAATACAGAGCGTTTGTCCGAGCGAAATCAAAGACGTATTTTCTTGTTGGAGCAGATCATGAAGATATTGCCCAAGAAGGTATGATTGGCTTATATAAAGCGATTCGTGATTATGAGTTAGACAAGCTTTCGTCATTTAAGGCATTCGCTGAGCTTTGTATTACAAGGCAAATTATTACTGCGATCAAGACAGCAACAAGACAAAAGCATACGCCGCTTAATTCCTATATTTCTTTAGACAAGCCGATTTATGATGAAGATTCAGATCGAACATTGATCGATGTGATTGAAGCGACGATCGCTGTTGATCCACAGGAACTTATTGTAAATCGAGAGAAGTACGGAGATATGGAACATCAATTGGCAGAAATTCTAAGCGATTTAGAACGAGATGTACTTCTTTTATATTTAGAAGGGAAAACCTATCAAGATATCTCTGAAGAATTAAATCGTCATGTGAAGTCGATAGATAATGCGCTCCAGCGAGTGAAGCGAAAGTTGGAAAAATTCTTAGAAGATAGCGATATTCAGATTACTTAACGATAGCATGATTCTCTTAATAGAAGTTTGACAGCCTTATATAACCATGCTACATTAGTAGAAGTTAAAAATCCCTCTGTGTTTGGAGTGGAGAAACTTGGGTCATAAAGTACATTTAGCTTGTGAGATTTGCCACCATCGGAATTATACGACCGAAAAAAATAGATCAGACCAACGTCGAATGGAAATCATGAAGTTTTGTAAAACGTGTAAGCGGCATACCATTCATCGTGAGACAAAATAGTTATTGCGATAGAAGTTGATAGTTTGGAGGTACCTTCTGTGAAACCAGTGACTTTTTTAAAGAATGTAAATCGTGAGATGAAAAAAGTATCATGGCCAAAAGGACGTGAACTTACTCGTTATACGATTACTGTCATTCTTACTGTTCTTTTTGTAACTGTCTTTTTTGCACTTATCGATTTAGGAATCACACAACTTCTTAACATGTTGTTTGAATAATCTTCGTTCTTATATGTTATAATGTAAATAAATAAGTTGACGACGAACCCGTTTAGCGGGTTTTTTCATTGGGAGAAAAGAATATATATGTCGAAAGCACTGTATCTAATACTAGACATTTGTTTTTGTATTTTTGCTTTGAGTGCTTTTGTCGATCGTTCGCCATTAGCGTAAATGTTCATAATGACTAGATTTTATAAAGGGAGGGAAGGGCGAGTTAAGCCCCTGTCATGGAAAAAAGATGGTATGTCGTGCATACGTATTCCGGTTATGAAAATAAAGTAAAAACCAATTTAGAAAAACGATTAGAATCAATGGGCATGGAAGATAAAATATTTCGCGTGCTCGTTCCAGAAGACGAAGAAACTGAAATTAAAAATGGCAAAAAGAAAGTCATGAAGAAAAAAGTGTTCCCCGGTTACGTTTTAGCTGAAATGGTGATGACTGATGACTCTTGGTATGTGGTACGCAACACACCAGGTGTTACCGGGTTTGTCGGCTCAGCAGGCTCAGGTACAAAGCCAATGCCGTTATTAGATGAAGAAGTAGAAAGCATACTTAAACGGATGGGGTATGATGAACCGAAAGTAACGGATGTTGATTTCGAAGTAAAAGAATCAGTGGAAGTAACGGATGGCCCGTTTGCAGAATTCACAGGAACGATTGAAAATATAGATCTAGATAAACAGAAAGTGAAAGTGCATGTCAACATGTTCGGGCGTGAGACGCCAGTAGAGTTGGACTTTTCACAAATTAAAAAGTTATCATAAATCATAATGTTTATAAGGAATTTCTCCCACACACTTGCATTTTGTGATAGATAATGCTAAAATTTTTATGTTCTTTATGCCTCGAGTATAAGGTGAATTGCATATGTAATTGAGTGGGAGGGTGAATATACCCTATTACCACATCACGGACTTAAGGAGGTGTGTCTCGTGGCTAAAAAAGTAGAAAAAGTAGTAAAACTACAAATTCCAGCAGGAAAAGCGAATCCAGCACCACCAGTTGGGCCGGCGCTAGGTCAAGCAGGTATCAATATTATGGGATTTTGTAAAGAATTTAACGCTCGTACACAGGATCAAGCTGGTATGATTATTCCGGTAGAAATCACGGTATTTGAAGACCGTTCATTTACATTTATTACGAAAACTCCACCGGCAGCGGTGTTGCTTAAACAAGCAGCTGGGATTGAAACAGCTTCAGGCGAACCGAACCGCAATAAAGTTGCAACTGTCAATAGCGACAAAGTAAAAGAAATTGCGGAACAAAAAATGCCTGACTTGAATGCTTCCGATGTCGAAGCAGCAACCCGTATGGTTGAAGGTACTGCACGTAGCATGGGTATCGTTATCGAAGACTAATCTCACGTGGATGAGTGAAAGCGGAGGTTGCGGTCGTGGAGGATAAGCTTCATCATCGCAACCTTTATTATGACAGTCCGCTTTCTAAAAGTGGGAGGTATAACCGTTAAAACCACAAAAGGAGGAACGAATCATGGCAAAGAAAACAAAGAGACAACAAGAAGCAGCAAAACTTGTTGATCGCTCACAACAATACGAAGTAAATGAAGCTTTAGAACTTGTAAAAAAAGCGTCTACTGCAAAGTTTGATGAAACAGTAGAAGCGGCATTCCGTTTAGGAGTTGACCCGAAGAAAGCTGACCAGCAAATTCGTGGAGCACTTGTATTACCACATGGTACTGGTAAATCACAAAGAGTTCTAGTATTTGCTAAAGGCGACAAAGCCCAAGAAGCTGAGCAAGCAGGAGCTGACTACGTTGGTGAACAAGATTTAATCAATGAGATTAATCAAGGTTGGTTCGATTTTGATGTAGTCGTAGCAACACCTGATATGATGGCTGAAGTGGGTAAATTGGGTCGCGTCTTAGGTCCAAAAGGCTTAATGCCAAATCCAAAGACAGGTACAGTAACATTTGAAATTGAAAAAGCCGTGCAAGAAATTAAGGCTGGTAAGGTAGAGTACCGAGTAGATAAGCAAGGGAATATCCATGTACCAATTGGCAAAGTATCCTTTGATGTAAATACATTAGCGGATAACTTTAATGCGTTAGCTGATACGATTGTAAAAGCGAAACCGCAAGCTGCCAAAGGAACTTATCTACGTAATGTGGCTGTTTCCTCAACAATGGGGCCTGGCGTTAAAATAGATGCATCCACTTTTGCATAGTAACGCTACTTGACTTTTATGAGGAACTCCCTTATAATGCTAGAGGGTTTGCGTTATAACCTAGTCAAATTAAATACATGATACCGTAGACAGCAGGTGCCGAAATGGCTTAATTTCCTGCCGAGGTGTGTCGATAAATGATCGAACGGCGAACGATTTTCGTTTGATATACTGGCAGAACCTCCGTGTCTACATGGAGGTTCTTTTTTATACGGTATGGTGATTGTGTAAATAGGAGGTGGAAGGATTGTCAAAAATCATTGAAAAGAAGAAAGAGCTTGTTTCCGAGATTGCGGATCAACTTCGTGATAATAAGGCAAGTGTACTTGTTGACTATCGCGGACTTAACGTAGATGAAGTAACAGAATTACGTAGTCAATTACGTGAAGCAGGCGTAGAATTCAAGGTTTATAAAAACACAATGACAAGTCGTGCTGCTGAAGAGGCGGGATTAACTGAATTGAACGATGTACTTGTTGGTCCTACCGCAATTGCATTTAGTCCAGAAGATGTGGTTGCGCCAGCTAAGGTGATTAAAAACTTCTCAAAAGAACATGAGGCGTTAGAAATCAAAGGCGGTGTCATTGAAGGAAGTGTCGCTAGCTTAGAACAATTGCATGATCTTGCTGACCTTCCGAATTACGAAGGGCTTGTATCCATGTTGCTTAGTGTACTTCAAGCACCTGTGCGTAACTTCGCATATGCAACAAAGGCTGTTGCGGAGCAAAAAGAAGAAGGCGCGTAAGCTCGTAGCTTAAAAGAAATATGTACGTAACAACATACATTTATAGGAGGAATTAAAATGTCTAAAGAGCAAATTATTGAAGAAATTAAAGAAATGTCTGTTCTTGAATTAAATGATTTAGTAAAAGCGATCGAAGAAGAATTTGGAGTAACTGCAGCAGCCCCTGTAGCAGCAGCTGGTGCTGGCGCTGGTGCTGAAGAAGCTGAAGAACAATCTGAATTTGATGTTGTACTAGAAGATCCTGGTTCTTCTAAGATTAAAGTTGTTAAGGCCGTACGCGAAATTACTGGTCTTGGCTTAAAAGATGCAAAAGAATTAGTTGATAACGCTCCTGGAAACGTCAAAGAAGGCGTAGACAAAGAAGAAGGCGAAGACATTAAAGGCAAGCTAGAAGAAGCAGGCGCAACAATTGAATTGAAATAAGAATGATAAAAAAGGGGAAGCTCGCTAATCAGTAGCGAGCTTCTCTTTCTATTATCGGCGTTCATGATGATTTTATGGATGAGAAAGGATGGGGTGCTGTGACTGATCATTATTACAATTCAATGCCAAATACGGTAAGTGATCCACAAGAATGGAACGCGCATGTGTTAGGGAGGACGTATCGTTTTCGTACGGACCGTGGCGTGTTTTCGAAAGATATGGTTGATTTTGGTTCAAAGACATTAATCGAAACATTTGAAGAGCCAGCTCAACAAGGAGATATTCTTGATTTAGGGTGTGGCTACGGGCCAATAAGTGTTGTTTTAGCGGATGTGCATCCACATCGGCATGTCATTGGAAGTGATATCAATCAACGCGCGCTAAACTTGGCGAAAGAAAATGCCCAAAACAACCAAGTTAATAATGTTACATTTATTGAAAGTAACGGAGTTGAACAATTGCGTCAAGAATCATATGTTGCGATTGTGACTAACCCTCCGATCCGAGCGGGAAAGAAAGTTGTGCATGACTTTTTTGAGGGAGCTGGACAAATGTTGGTTGAAGGTGGCCATTTATGGGTGGTGATGCAGAAAAAGCAAGGAGCTCCATCAGCGCAGAAAAAACTTGATGAGTTATTCGGGACTGTTGAACTTATAAAGAAAAATAAAGGCTATTATATATTTCGTGCCATCAAACAATAATTTGTTATATTCTCATGAAGTAGAAAAAACAACGGAAAGATTAGTTGACTTACGTATGAAATTATGGTAGTATTGAAAAATGCCAACAGATCGAAAAGTTTGTCAAGCTAAAATGTTGAAAAAATGTATAAATTTTTCTGTAAGGGAAAAACTATTCAACATGAGTATTATGCTTGTGTTCTTTTTATTCTCTGTACACATGGTAATTTATTAGCTAATAAAATGTCTCACATTTTTATTTTCCTTATTATACTCCACAAGCTTCATTTCAATTACATTTGCCCAATTAAGCAAATGTTTTATATAAAAACTTGTGATTTTGATTCACAAGTTTGTTCAGTATGCTGTTAAAGCATCTGAATGTAAGTGCACTTACTAAGATTATACGCTCTATGAGAAAAAAGTCAATCCATGTTGAGCAGAAAAATATGACAGTAAGTGCCGTTTTTATGCTATTTTTATAGCGACTATCTTTTATTATGGATCGAGGGGTGAATCAGTTGACAGGTCAACTAGTTCAATACGGACGACACCGCCAACGCAGGACATACGCACGTATTAGTGAGGTGCTAGATCTTCCGAATTTAATTGAGATTCAAACAGCTTCCTATGAATGGTTTTTAAACGAAGGCTTAAAAGAGATGTTCCAAGATATTTCTCCGATAGAGGATTTTAACGGGAATTTATCCTTGGAATTTGTTGACTACACATTTGAAGAGCCGAAATATCCTGTTGACGAATCAAAAGAGCGAGACGTTACCTATAATGCTCCGCTTCGTGTAAAGGTTCGTTTGTTAAATAACGAAACAGGTGAAGTGAAGGAACAAGAAGTGTTTATGGGAGACTTCCCGTTAATGACAGACACAGGTACCTTTATTATTAATGGTGCTGAACGTGTCATTGTATCGCAACTTGTGCGTTCACCAGGGGTATATTTTAATGACAAAGTGGATAAAAACGGGAAACGTGGCTATACAGCGACTGTTATTCCGAATCGAGGTGCTTGGTTAGAGTTTGAAACGGACGCTAAAGATGTTGTTCACGTTCGCATTGACCGAACGAGAAAGCTCCCAATCACAGTGCTACTACGAGCGCTAGGTTTTGGTGATGATCAAGAGATTCTTGACCTATTCGGTGAAAATCAATTCTTGAAGAACACATTAGAAAAAGATAATACTGAGACTAGTGAAAAAGCGTTGTTAGAAATTTACGAACGCCTAAGACCAGGCGAACCACCAACAGTAGATAGCGCAAAAAGTTTACTTGAATCGAGATTCTTTGATCCGAAACGTTATGATTTGGCGCGCGTTGGTCGTTATAAAGCCAATAAAAAACTTGATATTAAAGAGCGTTTGTTTAATCAAGTCTTAGCAGAACCGTTAGTTGATACGGAGACTGGTGAAGTGATTGCAAACAAAGGCGATAAATTAGATCGGCGCCTGTTGGATAAAATTATGCCAATACTTGACTCGGAAACGGATCGCTTTGGTGAAAAAGTATTGCAACCAGATGAAGGGGTGCTAGAAGATCCAATCCGTGTCCAATCAGTGAAAATTCTTGACCCAACTGATCCAGAAGGTGAAAGAACGTTAAACGTGTTAGGCAATTGCAACGTTGATGAAGATACAAAACATATCACACCAGCTGATATTTTATCTGCTATCAGTTATTTCTTTAATATTTTGCATAACGTAGGCAATACGGATGATATTGATCACTTAGGTAATCGTCGTCTTCGTTCTGTAGGTGAATTGATGCAGAATCAATTCCGTATTGGTTTATCAAGAATGGAGCGAGTAGTTCGTGAGCGTATGTCGATTCAAGATACGTCATCGATTACGCCACAACAGTTAATTAATATTCGTCCGGTCATTGCTTCCATTAAAGAATTCTTTGGTAGTTCACAGTTATCACAATTTATGGATCAAACGAATCCATTAGCAGAGTTGACTCATAAACGTCGTTTGTCTGCGCTTGGACCTGGTGGTTTAACGCGTGAACGTGCTGGTTTTGAAGTGCGTGACGTTCACTATTCTCACTATGGAAGAATGTGTCCAATCGAAACACCAGAAGGTCCGAATATTGGGTTAATTAACTCATTATCTTCCTTTGCCAAGGTAAATAAATTTGGGTTTATCGAAACACCATATCGTCGTATCGACCCAGAAACTGGGCAAGTCACAGACCAATTTGATTATCTTACAGCTGATGAAGAAGATAATTATATCGTAGCGCAAGCAAACGCTAAGCTCGATGAAGAAGGCCGATTTGTAGACGATGAAGTTATTGCAAGGTTCCGTGGTGAAAACACGATCGTTAAACGTGAGAAGCTCGACTATATGGACGTTTCACCAAAACAAGTTGTTTCTGCAGCGACAGCATGTATTCCATTCTTGGAAAACGATGACTCCAACCGTGCGTTAATGGGGGCGAACATGCAGCGTCAAGCAGTGCCACTTCTCGAACCGAAATCTCCAATTGTTGGTACAGGAATGGAGTATGTATCAGGGAAAGACTCTGGTGCTGCGGTTATTTGTAAGCATGAAGGGATTGTCGAACGCGTTGAAGCAAAAGAAGTTCATGTGCGTCGATTGACAAATGTGAATGGAACCGAGGTAGAAGGTGACTTAGATCGCTATCGTTTTCAGAAGTTTATCCGATCTAACCAAGGGTCCTGCTATAATCAACGTCCAATCGTGTCAAAAGGAGACCGCGTCACTCAAGGAGAGATTCTAGCCGATGGTCCATCGATGGAAAAAGGCGAATTGGCATTAGGACAAAATGCGTTAGTAGGATTTATGACATGGGAAGGGTATAACTATGAAGATGCCGTTATCATAAGCGAACGTCTTGTGAAAGATGACGTTTATACATCTATTCATATTGAAGAATATGAATCAGAAGCCCGCGATACGAAGCTAGGACCTGAAGAAATTACTAGAGACATCCCGAATGTTGGTGAAGATGCATTAAGAGACTTAGATGAACGTGGTATTATTCGAGTAGGTGCAGAAGTCGAAGATGGTGACTTACTTGTTGGTAAGGTGACACCAAAAGGGGTAACAGAATTATCAGCAGAAGAACGCTTGCTTCATGCCATTTTCGGCGAGAAAGCTCGTGAAGTACGTGATACATCCTTACGTGTGCCCCATGGAGCTGGCGGCATTGTACTCGATGTCAAAATCTTTAATCGCTCAGATGGTGATGAACTACCACCAGGTGTCAATCAGTTAGTGCGTGTGTACATTGTACAAAAACGTAAGATTCATGAAGGGGATAAAATGGCAGGCCGTCACGGAAACAAAGGTGTTATTTCGAAAATTCTGCCAGAAGAAGATATGCCGTTCTTACCAGATGGCACCCCAATTGATATTATGTTAAACCCATTAGGTGTACCGTCTCGTATGAACATCGGACAAGTGCTTGAGTTACATCTTGGTATGGCAGCACGCGAACTTGGAACGCATGTGGCGTCCCCTGTCTTTGATGGTGCACGTGAAGAAGATGTTTGGGAAACATTAGAAGAAGCGGGATTACCTCGTGATGCCAAATCAATTCTTTATGATGGACGTACGGGCGAACCATTTGATAACCGTGTATCTGTCGGTGTTATGTATATGATTAAACTTTCACATATGGTTGATGATAAGTTGCACGCTCGTTCTACTGGACCATATTCACTTGTAACGCAACAGCCACTTGGTGGTAAAGCGCAATTTGGTGGCCAGCGTTTTGGTGAAATGGAAGTCTGGGCGCTAGAAGCTTATGGCGCAGCTTATACCTTGCAAGAGATTCTAACGGTAAAATCTGACGATACAGTTGGCCGTGTGAGAACATATGAATCAATTGTAAAAGGTGATAACGTACCAGAACCAGGTATTCCTGAATCATTTAAAGTACTCATTAAGGAATTACAGAGTCTCGGCATCGACGTAAAAATGCTTTCAGGAGACGAACAAGAAATTGAAATGAATGACGAAGAGGAAGAAGATACGCAATCAGCTAACACCTTTAATTTAGAAATTGAAGAGACACCTAATTAATTCCATTGATCAGAAGTGAACCAAACAACAGTATGCGCTGTTGTTTGGTTGTTATGAAAACCTAAAGATAAAGGGAGGTTTACCCCTTGCTAGATGTAAATAATTTTGAGTATATGAAGATTGGTCTCGCATCACCAAACAAAATTCGTTCATGGTCTTATGGTGAGGTAAAAAACCAGAAACGATAAACTATCGTACGTTAAAACCTGAAAAAGACGGCTTGTTCTGTGAACGTATTTTTGGACCACAGAAAGATTGGGAATGCCATTGTGGCAAATATAAGCGGGTCCGATATAAAGGCGTTGTTTGTGATCGTTGCGGTGTTGAAGTGACAAAGGCTAAAGTCCGTCGTGAGCGAATGGGCCATATCGAACTTGCAGCTCCCGTATCCCACATCTGGTACTTTAAAGGGATTCCAAGCCGTATGGGACTTGTTCTTGATATGTCTCCGCGCGCATTAGAAGAAGTCATTTATTTTGCTGCATATATTGTGACTGATCCAGGCGATACAGCACTAGAGAGAAAACAATTGTTAAGTGAAAAAGAGTATCGTGCGTATCGTGAAAAGCACGGAAATACATTCCATGCTGATATGGGAGCAGAAGCAATTAAAAAAATATTACAAGATATCGATCTTGATAAAGAAGTAGACTTTTTACGTGAAGAGTTAAAATCAGCGCAAGGTCAACGCCGTACACGTGCGATCAAACGTTTAGAAGTAGTAGAATCCTTCCGTAATTCAGGAAATGATCCGAGTTGGATGATCATGGACGTATTGCCAATCGTCCCACCAGAACTTCGCCCAATGGTTCAATTAGATGGTGGCCGTTTTGCTACTTCAGATTTGAATGACCTATACCGTCGTGTCATTAATCGTAATAACCGTTTGAAGCGTTTGTTGGACTTAGGTGCTCCTAGTATTATTGTTCAAAATGAGAAACGTATGCTACAAGAAGCAGTCGATGCATTGATTGATAACGGAAGAAGAGGTCGACCTGTGACAGGGCCTGGCAACCGACCGTTGAAATCTCTTTCTCATATGCTAAAAGGGAAACAAGGTCGTTTCCGCCAAAACTTACTTGGTAAACGTGTTGACTATTCTGGACGTTCGGTTATCGTTGTTGGACCTCAATTGAAGATGTATCAATGTGGATTGCCAAGAGAAATGGCTGTCGAATTATTTAAGCCATTTATCATGAAAGAATTAGTTGAGCGAGGCTTAGCTCACAATATTAAATCAGCGAAGCGAAAAATTGAACGCTTGCATGAGGAAGTATGGGATGTTCTTGAAGACGTGATTAAAGACCACCCGGTACTATTAAACCGTGCGCCGACACTTCACCGTTTAGGTATTCAAGCGTTTGAACCAACGCTAGTGGATGGTCGTGCGATTCGCTTACACCCACTCGTTTGTACGGCATACAACGCCGACTTCGACGGTGACCAAATGGCCGTTCACGTACCATTGTCAGCTGAAGCGCAATCGGAAGCACGTATATTAATGCTTGCAGCGCAAAACATTTTAAATCCAAAAGACGGAAATCCAGTTGTAACGCCGTCACAAGACATGGTGTTAGGTAATTATTACTTAACGATGGAACGTGGAAATGCAATCGGTGAAGGCATGGTGTTTAAAGATTTAAACGAAGCACTTATGGCTTATCAAAGTGGTTATGTTCATTTACACTCCCGTGTAGCGATCGACCCTCAATCATTAAATAAAGAAACATTTACAGAAGAACAGAATCAGAAATTGATGATGACAACTGTAGGTAAACTTATCTTTAATGATATGTTACCTGAGTCGTTCCCATATATGAACGAACCAACACCATCGAACTTAGAAGATGCGACGCCAGATAAATACTTTGTTGAAAAAGGTGGCAATGTTCGCGAAGCAATCAATAACTTAGAGTTGTTACCACCATTCAAGAAAGGCATTTTTGGTGACATTATTGCAGAAGTCTTTAAACGGTTTAAGATTAGTGAGACATCTAAAATGCTAGACCGTATGAAAGACTTAGGATTTTATTATTCCACCAAAGCAGGTATTACAGTTGGTGTATCGGATATTGTTGTATTAGCTGAGAAAGAACACATTCTGCAAGATGCACAGGAAAAAGTGGATAAAGTCACGAAGCAATTCCGTAGAGGTTTAATTACGGATGAAGAACGTTATGATCGCGTGATTTCTGTTTGGTCAAAAGCAAAAGATGACATTCAAGAAAAGCTTATGGAATCCTTGAATCCACGAAACCCAATTTACATGATGAGTGATTCAGGTGCGCGTGGTAATGCTTCAAACTTTACACAACTTGCAGGGATGCGTGGCCTTATGGCGAACCCATCTGGTCGAATTATCGAGCTACCAATCAAATCAAGCTTCCGTGAAGGGCTAACTGTACTTGAATACTTTATTTCTACACACGGTGCTCGTAAAGGTCTAGCGGATACGGCATTGAAGACAGCAGACTCTGGTTATTTGACCCGTCGTCTGGTCGATGTCGCACAAGATGTTATCATCCGCGAAGACGACTGTGGAACAGATCGTGGACTCACGGTAGCAGCTGTTCAAGAAGGGACAGAAATGATCGAACCATTATTTGATCGTCTCCTAGGAAGAACAGCATTCCAAAACGTGTATCATCCAGAGACGAAAGAATTGCTTGTTGGCAAAAACGAATTGATTACAGAAGATATTGCCAAAGAAATTGTTGATGCTGGAATCGAGGAAGTGATGATTCGTAGCGTCTTCACATGTAACACGAACCACGGCGCATGTAAGAAATGTTATGGCCGTAACTTAGCTACTGGTGACGAAGTGGAAGTAGGCGAAGCTGTCGGTATTATTGCTGCCCAATCTATTGGTGAACCAGGTACACAGCTAACCATGCGTACATTCCACACTGGTGGTGTAGCAGGAAGTGACATTACCCAAGGTTTACCGCGTATTCAAGAGATTTTCGAAGCGCGTAATCCGAAAGGGCAAGCCGTTATATCCGAAGTGTTCGGAACCGTGCAAAGTGTTGAAGAAGTGAAAGATAGACAAGAGATTGTCGTACAAGGAGAAGTTGAATCGAAGACCTATACCGCTCCATATGGTGCTCGATTAAAAGTTTCAGAAGGCGATCAAGTAGAAGCAGGCCAGCCGTTAACAGAAGGCTCTATTGATCCGAAAGAATTACTGAAAGTCCAAGGCTTAGATGGCGTACAAACATACCTCTTGAAAGAAGTTCAGAAGGTATATCGTATGCAAGGGGTTGAAATTGGCGATAAACACGTAGAAGTGATGGTTCGTCAAATGATGAGAAAAGTACGTGTTGCAGATGCTGGAGATACTGATGTATTACCAGGGTCCTTGCTTGAAATTCATCAGTTTAAAGAGGCGAATAAACGTGCGTTGTTATCAGGTGGTCAACCAGCAGTAGGTAAACCGATCTTACTTGGTATTACAAAAGCATCGTTAGAAACGGATTCCTTCTTATCAGCAGCGTCCTTCCAAGAAACAACTAGAGTGCTTACTGATGCTGCGATTAAAGGAAAACGTGACGAACTTCTTGGCTTGAAAGAGAATGTGATTATCGGTAAACTGGTTCCAGCAGGTACAGGTATGCAACGATATCGCCAAATCCAAGAAGATGTGGCCGAAGAAGTAGTGCCGGCCGAGGAAGAAGATGCATCCGAAGAAGTTACACCATAATTCCAATGAATGAAGACAAGGGGAAAAACGGAAGTACTTTACGATTATCTCATAAACTTTTTTATGAAAAGTTGACATCGAAATAAGGTGATGATAGTATATGTAAGGTGCTTCTGTTAACCTTGTTGCTTTGGAGGATATGAATATGTCTTATGAAAAAGTGGCAATGGGTAAAGATCAAGTCATAATCGGAACAAAGCAAACAGTAAAGGCCATGAAAAATGGCAATGCTCAAGAAGTCATTTTAGCTCGTGATGCAGATGAACACGTTACGGCTAAGGTGTTACATGTAGCAAACGAGTATGAAATTCCATATTCTTATGTCAACTCTATGAAAAGGTTAGGCAAAACATGTGGAATTGAAGTAGGAGCAGCAGCCGTGGCAATTAAACGGTAGTTTTTGCAAACAATAACCTGTTTGCGAAGGCTTTGTTTTTTGCCTTTTTATGAACCACCTGGATGTGTGGTATTACATGAACTATAAAATGAAGGGAGGATAATGATATGCCAACAATTAATCAATTGGTACGTAAAGGCCGTGTCACAAAACCAAAGAAATATGATTCACCTGCATTAAATAAAGGTTATAATAGCCATAGAAAAATTGCGACAGATCACTCTGCGCCACAAAAACGTGGTGTGTGCACTCGTGTCGGTACGCTTACTCCAAAGAAACCGAACTCATCACTTCGTAAATATGCACGTGTACGCTTGTCTAACCAAATTGAGGTAACAGCGTATATTCCAGGGATTGGACATAACTTGCAAGAGCATAGTGTTGTTTTAATTCGTGGTGGACGTGTAAAAGACTTACCGGGTGTTCGTTATCATATTGTTCGTGGCGCACTTGATACTTCAGGTGTTGAAGGACGTAAACAAGGTCGTTCAAAATATGGTACGAAAAAACCTAAAAAATAAGCAGTTATAAACAGATCTAGTAACTTTTCTAGAAGAAAGGAGGGGGAGATATGCCACGTAAGGGACCAGTACCAAAGCGTGATGTCTTGCCAGATCCGCTATATCAATCAAAGCTTGTTACACGTTTGATCAATCAGATTATGATCCACGGAAAAAGAGGAAAAGCACAAAAAATCTTATACCGTGCATTTGAACTTGTTGAAGAACGTAGCGGTCAAAAAGCAATGGATGTATTTGAAGAAGCAATGAAAAACGTTATGCCAGTACTTGAAGTACGCGCACGTCGTGTAGGCGGTTCTAACTACCAAGTACCAGTTGAAGTTCGTCCAGAAAGACGTCAAGCACTAGGATTGCGTTACATCGTAAACTATGCACGTCTTCGCGGAGAGAATTCAATGGAAGAACGTTTGGCTAATGAGATATTAGATGCTTCTAATAATACAGGTGCTTCCGTTAAGCGACGCGAAGATATGCACAAGATGGCAGAAGCGAACAAAGCATTCGCACATTATCGCTGGTAATAAATTTTATAACTTTATTGTAGGAAGGAGAAAGATGCATGCCTAGAGAGTTCTCCTTGGAGAATACACGTAATATTGGTATCATGGCACACATTGATGCCGGTAAGACAACTGCAACTGAACGTATTTTGTTCTATACGGGAAGAATTCACAAAATCGGTGAAACACACGAAGGTGCTTCCCAAATGGACTGGATGAAGCAGGAACAAGATCGTGGTATTACCATTACGTCGGCAGCGACAACTGCACAATGGAAAGGTCATCGAATTAATATTATTGACACACCTGGACACGTCGACTTTACTGTTGAGGTGGAACGTTCCTTGCGTGTTCTTGATGGCTCTGTTGCTGTATTAGACGCGCAATCTGGTGTTGAACCACAGACAGAAACCGTTTGGCGCCAAGCAACAACTTATGGCGTTCCGCGTATTGTATTTGTCAATAAGATGGATAAGGTCGGCGCGGACTTCTTATATTCTGTAAGCACATTAGGTGATCGTCTAGGTGCTAATGCTCATCCTGTACAACTTCCTATTGGTGCAGAAGATAACTTTGAAGGTATCATTGATCTTGTCACTATGGAAGCTTATTATTACATGGACGATTTAGGTACTCGTGCAGAAGCAAGACCAATTCCTGATGAGTACAAGGAACAGGCTGAAAAATATCGTTCAAGTCTTGTTGAAGCAGTTGCTGAATTAGATGAAGACCTTATGATGCGTTACTTAGAAGGTGATGAAATCTCAAATGATGAACTGCGCCAAGGTATTCGTCAAGCAACGCTAGATGTTGAATTCTACCCTGTATTTTGTGGTTCCGCATTTAAGAATAAAGGGGTTCAACTATTAATCGATGGTGTGGTTGACTATCTTCCATCACCACTAAATATTCCTCCAATTGAAGGTCATGTACCTGGTACAGAAGAGGAAATTGTTCGTAAAGCAGACGATAACGAGCCTTTCTCTGCATTGGCATTTAAAGTGGCGACTGATCCATTTGTTGGTAAAATCACATTCTTCCGTGTGTATTCAGGTACTTTAAATTCTGGATCTTACGTGAAGAACTCAACAAAGGACCACCGTGAACGGGTTGGCCGAATCTTGCAGATGCACGCCAATTCAAGAGAGGAAATCTCAACGGTTTATGCTGGTGACATCGCGGCAGGCGTTGGATTGAAGAAAACGGCAACGGGTGATACGCTCTGTGATGAGAAAAGCGTTGTTATCCTTGAATCAATGGATTTCCCTGAGCCAGTTATTTCTGTTGCCATTGAACCAAAGTCAAAAGCTGACCAAGATAAGATGGCGACAGCCCTTGGTAAGTTGTCTGAAGAAGACCCGACTTTTAAAGCTGAAACAAACGAAGAGACGGGTCAAACGATTATTTCAGGTATGGGTGAATTACACTTAGACATTATCGTTGATCGACTCAAACTTGAATTCAAGGTCGAAGCAAATGTTGGTGCACCACAGGTATCTTACCGTGAAACATTCCGCTCCTCTGCAGAAGTGGAAGGTAAGTTCATTCGCCAATCTGGTGGTCGTGGTCAATATGGTCACGTTCACGTCCGTTTTGAGCCAAATGAGGAAGGTAAAGGCTTCGAATTTGTTAACAAAATCGTTGGTGGTGTCGTACCACGTGAATACATCCCATCCGTTGAATCTGGTATTAAAGAGGCAATGGAAAACGGGGTGCTAGCTGGATATCCTCTCGTTGACGTGAAAGCGACTCTGTTTGATGGAAGCTATCACGATGTTGACTCAAACGAAACGGCATTTAAAGTAGCCGCATCAATGGCGCTTAAAGAAGCGAAAAACAAGTGTAATCCAGTTCTACTTGAACCAATGATGAAAGTGGAAGTAGTGATCCCTGAAGAATATATGGGTGACATTATGGGTGATGTTACATCTCGTCGTGGACGTGTAGATGGAATGGAAGCACGTGGACCTTCACAAGTTGTGAAAGCATATGTTCCACTATCTGAAATGTTTGGTTATGCGACCACTCTACGTTCCAATACACAAGGACGCGGAACATACACTATGCACTTTGATCACTATGCAGAAGTACCAAAGAGTATTTCTGAAGAGATTATTAAGAAAAACGCTGGAGAATAATTGATTTTTTCTCTAAAATCACGTATAACTTGTATTGTAAGCTTAGAAATGTCCTTTCTAAGCTGAGATACATGTAAATATAAACTTTTACTTAATTAAAGGAGGAACTATAAATGAGCAAAGAAAAATTTGACCGCTCCAAAGACCACGTGAATATTGGTACTATTGGACACGTTGACCATGGTAAAACAACACTTACAGCAGCAATCACAACTGTTCTCCATAACCAGTCTGGTTCTGGTGAAGCACAAGCATATGAAGATATTGACGGTGCACCAGAAGAACAAGAACGTGGAATCACGATCTCTACTGCACACGTAGAGTATGAAACTGACAATCGTCACTATGCACACGTTGACTGCCCAGGACACGCTGACTATGTTAAAAACATGATCACTGGTGCAGCGCAAATGGACGGTGCTATCCTTGTTGTATCTGCAGCAGATGGCCCAATGCCACAGACTCGTGAGCACATCCTATTATCTCGTCAGGTAGGCGTACCTGCAATTGTTGTATTCTTGAACAAATGTGACATGGTAGATGACGAAGAACTTCTAGAACTAGTAGAAATGGAAGTACGTGATCTATTAAGTGAATATGACTTCCCTGGAGATGACATTCCAGTAATTAAAGGATCTGCACTTCAAGCAATTGAAGGTGAAGAGCAATACGTTAACGCGATTGTTGAATTAATGCAAGCAGTAGATGATTACATCCCTCGTCCTGACCGTGACACTGAAAAACCATTCATGATGCCAGTAGAGGACGTATTCTCTATCACTGGTCGTGGTACAGTTGCAACTGGCCGTGTTGAGCGTGGAATGGTTCAAGTTGGTGACGATGTAGAGATTATTGGTCTTAATGATGAAGCACAAAAATCTACTGTTACTGGTGTAGAAATGTTCCGTAAGCTTCTAGATTATGCTGAAGCAGGTGACAACATCGGTGCACTTCTTCGTGGTGTAGCTCGTGAAGAAATTAACCGTGGCCAAGTAATTGCAAAGCCAGGTTCAATTACACCGCATACAAACTTCAAAGCTGAAGTTTATGTACTAGCAAAAGACGAAGGTGGTCGTCATACACCATTCTTCTCAAACTATCGTCCGCAATTCTATTTCCGTACGACTGACGTAACAGGCGTTATTGAACTTCCAGATGGTGTGGAAATGGTTATGCCTGGAGATAACGTAGAAATGACAGTTGAATTGATTTCTCCAATCGCGATCGAGGATGGAACGAAATTCTCTATCCGTGAAGGTGGACGTACTGTAGGTGCAGGCGTTGTATCTGAAATCATTAAGTAAGCAATGAGTCAAAGAAAGTCACCCCAATTTGTCCTAATGACAATTGGGGTGATTTTTTTGTTATTAACACAGGATATATGACTGCAGGCTATATTCTAATAAAGAGATTTACGTCAAATAGAAGAAATGAAGGCAGTTGTTTGCATAGAAAATCAATAAATACTTCAAATAGTCGAGCAGATAGCAGCTATTTGCATGAAAAATTGATATATGCGTCAAATAAAAAGTTGACGAGGTATTATTTGCATCGAAAACGATTATACACGTCAAATGAGAGGCTGACGAGTTTTTGTTTGCATCGAATATTTATTTATCCCGCAAATCAGTTATCGAGATAAAGGTGTTTGCATTATAAGTGGAGACTAGGTGTTCTTGAGGAAAACGAATGATTGTAACGAATTTATGGATTTCAATTTTATCATTAATTTAAAACCCCCACCAAAAGTATAATGAATGAAGCTCTCACGATTGATGGGAGTTTTTTATTTTGGTTTTACATAGATTTTTCACTTACATCATTTTTCATATTCACCATTTTATAAGGATACTACTGGTATATCTCTTCTTCCGTGTATACCTCATTTTCAATAATTTCTTCATCGATATTATCTTGGTTAATTAACGTTGGTTCTAAAAGTATAGTAGGTATGTCTTTACTTTCGTTGTTAATGGTAGTATCCGTTGATATGTCTTCTTCCTTATGAATATTCATGGCTAAACTTGCTGCTTGTTTAGCAATGGTATCGATCGGTTTATAGACCGTTATTGCCTGTGTGCCATTTACAATTCGTTGAAGCGCTTCTAGCTCTGCATCCTGACCTGACACTGGCATGTTTCCAGCTTGATTACCAATTGCCTCGATGGCACCACCTGCCGTTCCATCATTTGCAGCAATGATTCCATTCAATGGTTGATTGGCTCCTTCTAAATAAGTTGATAATTGTTCTTGTGCAGTTTCTGGTGACCACCCTTCGGTAAACTGGTCATATACAAGTTGAATATCACCTGATTCAATGAAAGGTTCTAGTACCCGCATACTCCCTTCTCGTAGCATTTTAGCATTATTATCAGATTCAGCACCGCCTATATAAGCTACATTCCCTTCTGCTATTCTATCAACAATGGCTTGTGCTTGTAATTCACCTACTTTCTCGTTGTCAAACGATATATAATAGTCGACATTCGCGTTTAAGACTAATCGGTCATAAGAAACAACGGGTACATTCGCTTCATTCGCTAACTCGACGGCTTCAGCGGCTTTCGTAGCATCAGTAGGTACAATCACTAATACGTCAACACCTTCATTTAACAATAATTTCACTTGTTCAAGTTGCACCTCGTGACTACCATTGGCGGCTAAGGTTTTCACTTTTCCACCTAAATTGGTAACCTCTTTTTCAAAAGCTTCTTTATCTTGATACCAACGATCTTCCCTTAACGTATCAAGTGCAAAACCAACGTAAGTAGTATCTTTATTTTCCATTAATTTTTGATCGGTTTGTTCTTGTCCCGCACGATCTTGATTATTTGAACATGCGACGAGAAGCAAAAGGCTAAGTAAAATAAAACAAATTTTCTTCATGTTTGTTCTCCTTTCTTTTTTAAGAGACTAATAATCAAAACGAGCAATTAGTTGATTCATGCGGTGAACTAATGTCTGTAACTCTTCTGTACCGTCAGCAACTTGTTGAATCGCATCTTTTTGTTCAGAAGATGATGCAGAAATTTCTTCTGTACCTGCAGCAGACTCCTCAGAGATAGCAGCTATATGTTCAACCGACTGATTGATTTCATCGCTTGCAGTTTGAAATTCGGTTAATGCAGAAGAAATGTCATCGATCCGTTTCGACATGTCTGTGATCTTATCATTAATATCAAAGAAGTATTGCCCGGATGTTTCAATTTGTTGTTTGCCTTTATTAACTTCAGTGAAACCATGGTTTAAATCATGAACCATGACTTGAATTTCATCTTGAATATTTCGAATCGTACTTGTAATATTTTCTGATGTTTGACTGACTTCCTCCGCTAATTTACGCACTTCTTCAGCTACAACAGCGAACCCTTTCCCTGCTTCGCCAGCCCTCGAGGCTTCAATGGAAGCATTAAGTGCTAAAAGGTTTGTTTGTTCAGCGATTGATTGAATCATGCCAACAAATTCAGAGATGGCATTTGTTTGTTTCTCTAAACCTTCTACTTTCTCAACAGATCCTTTGACAGTATCGGTGATCGTATGTATTTGTTCTAAAGACTGTTGCATTTGTTGATTGCCATTAGATGATACATCTTGAATTTCTGTGGAAACGGTGACTAACCTATCCCCATTTTGACTGGCCTGGTAGATACGATCATTAAAATCTTTTGTTTTTTCAGAAATTGTGCTTGCTTCATCTGCTTGGTTGGTGGCGCCATTAGCCAACTCTTCAATCGTTTGTGAAATCTGTTCACTACCTTCTTTAATGTCAGAAGAGTTACTAGCGAATGTGTCCATATTCTGGTTGACGTTTTGTGCGATCGATGAAATCTCATGAATCATATTTTGCAAGCTATCCTTCATTCGATTTACTGCACGTGATAACTGAGCAACCTCGCTTTTCCCTTGGTCATCTAGAGATGGTGTGTTAAGTTGACCGTTCGCAATGGCATCACTCGTTTCTACGACAGCATGTAATCGACGTTGAATGGATCGGGTGACAAAATAAATTAAAATGATAGATATAATCATGGAAAGAAGGATAGAAATGATTAAAGTCATAATTGTTGTACCTATGCCTTGCTCTGCTTGATTAATGGCATGATTATTAGATTCTATCGCTTGATTTGTTAATTGCTCTCCCAAATTCATGGTTTCTTCTTTCATCGTACTTGCCTCAGTTTGCAATTCATTGAACTGTGCGGTATTAATTTGTTGTACATTGGGAACAATTCTGCTGAAGTAATACTCATCTAAAGCATCGTTGTTTTCCATGATCTGATAAAAGATTTCCTTTTGTTCACTGGTTGAAAGCAGAGGCTCTATATTCCTTGCTGTATTAACAAATGATTGACTTAAATCAAGGTAACTTTGCAGTCGGTCACTATTCTCGTCAATAATATATTCTGGTACATTCAAATATTTTTCTTGATAGAGTGACATAAGCTGCGATACGTTTGTCATCAATTCGTTTTTCGTTCTTGTTTCTTGAATGGATTGGTTTGCACTCGTTAATAACCAATATGTAGTTATAACGGATATGGTAAAAGTGATTAACACAATACCAAATATAATCCCGTATTTGCTACCAATCGATCGGTTACTCCAAAATTTTCTTCCTTTCATGTTGTCGGTTCCCCCTTCATATATAGTAGACTACTTTTTAAGCGACCGTTTATTATATCGGTAATATGACAAAAATGATAAAAATGGAAAGGGCTATCACAAAAAAATATAAAAAAATTGTGCTACACCTTGCAATTTCAGTGGTGGTTTAATATAATGTAGAATGTTGGTTAAAAGCAGGCGATGATGCGGAAGGTTGTTGGCACACCCGGCCCCTTTGCCATGGCGGGCGTGCGAAGGAATTTTCGCGGAGAATGTCTATTTAACAAAATGGGCGAAAAAGGAGGGTAAATAATGGCAAATGAGAAAATTAGAATTCGTTTAAAAGCATATGAACACCGTGTGCTTGATCAATCTGCGGATAAAATCGTAGATACAGCAAAACGTTCAGGTGCAGGCGTATCAGGACCGATCCCGCTACCAACAGAAAGATCGGTTTATACTGTTTTGCGTGCAACACATAAATTTAAAGATGCGCGTGAACAATTTGAAATGCGTACACACAAGCGTTTGATTGACATTGTGAGTCCAACGCCAAAAACGGTAGATGCACTCATGCGTTTAGACTTACCGTCTGGTGTAGACATTGAAATTAAATTATAATTTATAAATATTGAGGAGGTGTAACGGATGACGAAAGGAATCTTAGGTCGCAAAGTCGGCATGACGCAACTTTTCTCTGAAGAAGGCGAACTATTGCCGGTCACTGTTGTTCAAGCAGATCCTAACATTGTTTTGCAAAAACGTAGTGAAGAAAACGACGGTTATGAAGCAATTCAATTAGGCGTTAGTGATAAAAAGGCGTCTCAAACAAATGAACCAGAAAAAGGTCATGCTGAGAAAGCAAACACTACTCCTAAGCGCTTCGTTCGTGAAATCCGTGACGTAAACCTTGAAGACTATGAAGTAGGTCAAGAGGTAAACGTAGAGATTTTTGAACCAGGAGAGAAAATTGACGTAACAGGAACTTCAAAAGGGAAAGGGTTCCAAGGCGCGATTAAACGACACAACCAAGGACGCGGACCGGAAACACACGGTTCTCATTTCCATAGAAGTCCAGGTGGCATGGGTGCAATGGAACCAATGCGCGTCTTTAAAGGTAAGAAACTTCCTGGGCAAATGGGCGGAAGCCAAGTAACCATTCAAAACTTGGAAGTCGTGAAAGTAGATACTGAACGTAACATTCTACTAATTAAAGGGAATGTACCAGGCGCGAAGAAATCGTTCGTTGAAATTACGAGTGCAGTTAAGGCTAGTGAATAATTGATCGAAAGGAGGATATGTCATGCCTAAAGTAGCACTATATAACCAAAGTGGATCGCAAGTAGGAGATGTCGAAGTAAATGATGCCGTTTTTGGCATTGAGCCAAATGAGCATGTATTGCATGAAGCTGTTGTTATGCAACAAGCGTCCTTGCGACAAGGTACTCATGCAACAAAGACTCGTGGAAACGTTAGTGGCGGCGGTCGCAAGC
>NZ_APML01000070.1 GCF_000359605.1 Gracilibacillus halophilus YIM-C55.5 | reverse complement strand
TTCGATGCAAACAGCCACTTCCGATTCTTCTGTTTGAGGCATATCTGCTTTTTCGATGCAAACAGCCACTTCCGATTCTTCTGTTTGACGCAAAAAACAAAAATCATCCGAAAACGAAATGCTTTTCCATTAAAAAAAAGCTACACAATGACTGTGTAGCTTTTTTCTCATAATTATTGAGCTTTGTTGGAAGAACTGAATTCGCGCATTTTGCCAATGACGATTTCTTTAATGGCATCGCGTCCAGGCCCTAAATATTTACGTGGGTCATATAGTTCTGGTTTTTCTTTTAATACTTTGCGAACAGCTTCTGTTTGTGCCATTTGGTTTTCAGTGTTTACATTGATCTTTGATGTACCGAAAGAAAGTGCTTTTTTGATGTCTTCAGATGGAATACCTGTTCCACCGTGAAGAACTAAAGGTACGCCTGCTACTGTATTGATTTCTTCCATTTCTTTGAAACCTAAGTTTGGCTCACCTTGATAAGGTCCATGAACAGAACCTAATGCAGGTGCTAAACAATCAACACCCGTACGCTCCACTAATTCTTTACATTCATTCGCGTCTGCATAAATAATGCCACCTGTCACACCATCTTCTGTACCGCCGACAGTTCCGAGTTCAGCTTCAACAGATACACCGTGGAAATGTGCTAGTTCTACAACTTTTGATGTTAAAGCAACATTTTCTTCAAATGGATCATGAGACGCATCGATCATAACGGATGTGAAACCAGCATGAATGGCTTTAGCACATGCTTCAAAACTAGAACCGTGATCAAGATGAATCGCTACAGGCACTGTTGTACCATACTCTTCCATAAGTGCTTTCACCATAGATACAACTACTTTGAAGCCACCCATATATTTTCCTGCACCTTCGGAAACACCTAGAATAACAGGAGATTGTTCTTCCTCAGCAGCTTGCAAGATCGCTTGTGCATATTCTAAGTTGTTTAAATTAAATTGACCAACCCCATAGCGGTTCTTATTGGCATCTTCCAGCATTTCTTTCATAGATACTAATGGCATAATTGCTCCTCCTTTAAGGTATGTAAACTACATTCATTTGACAACCGATCTTGTGCACGATAGATTGCATACAATAATAGAATACCAATTCCTTAGACATGGTGCAACTACTCAAATTATAGTAAACGCTTACTTTTATAAAATATTTTATGCGCGAGCATTGCAACTACTCGCGTAACAATGAATGAACCATTTGTCTCATGTCATCTAATTGAAATGGTTTTTCGGTAATTTTCTTTACGCTCTTTATGCCTTTCACTTGTTCTTGCGCTCGCTCTGGCAATCCGCTCATCACAATAGTTGGAATCATGAGTCCTTGATCTTCAAGTTGTTTTAATAAAGTAGCCCCATCTATAATTGGTAACTTGTAATCTAAAATGATTAAATCAGGAGCTTTTTTTTGAATGAATTCGTCTGCTTCCCTACCATTCATCGCCAGTTCCACTTGGTATCCTTCCGATTGAATGACTTCTTCTAGTAAAAGGCGAATTCCCATTTGATCATCTACTACGAGTACTGTCTTTTGCATCTTCTGTCAGCCCCTCTTTTCCAAATTAGCAACTATACCATATTATTCGATAACTTTATAGAAAATCCTTCAACATTCGGATAATTTTGTCTAAAGAAAACTTGGCTTTTTGCTAAGCCAAGTTTTCTTATCTATTATGCTTGTATGGTAGCTCCGATGAATCCTTTGAACAACTCCTGTGGTCTTGTTGGGCGTGATTTGAATTCTGGATGGAATTGGGATGCTACAAACCATGGATGGTTTTCCAATTCAATCGTTTCAACTAATTTTTCGTCAGGGCTTGTACCTGAGAAAAGGAATCCATTCTCCTGCATTTGATCACGGAATTGATTGTTAAATTCAAACCGATGACGATGACGTTCATAAACGATATCAGCTTCGTCATAGACTGCTTTGGTTTTGGTACCATCTTGTAAGCGGCAAGGATAAATGCCAAGACGTAGTGTTCCACCTAAATCTGATACATCCTTTTGTTCTGGGAGTAAATCGATAATTGGATATGGTGTATTTGGATCGATTTCCGCCGAATGCGCACCCTCTAAGCCGAGAACATTTCGCGCAAATTCCACTGTTGCTAGTTGCATACCTAAACAAATCCCTAAGAACGGGAGTTTATTCTCTCTTGCATAACGAATCGACTCAATTTTTCCTTCGATCCCGCGATCACCAAATCCACCTGGCACCAGCAATCCATCTACATCATGTAATTGACCTTGAACATTTGCTTCGGTGACATCTTCAGCATTAATCCATTTAATTGAAACATCAGCGTCATGTGCAAATCCTGCGTGCTTCAACGCTTCTACGACAGAAATATAAGCATCAGGAAGCTCGACATACTTACCAACTAATCCAATTGTAATCGTCTTATCCAAATCCGTCACGCGTGATACAAGGTCTTCCCATTCTGTCATATCCGCTTGTGGCAAGTCCAAGCCGAAATGATCACACGTTAACTGATCTAGGCCTTGTTCTTTCATCGCTAGCGGTATATGATACAGCGTTTCAGCATCGCCTGACTCAATCACTTCTTTCTCGTTAATATCGCAGAACAAAGCAATTTTTTCTTTCATTTCTTGACTGATTTCCATTTCAGCGCGCAATACGATCAAATCGGGCTGAATACCAAGTGAGCGCAATTCCTTCACACTATGTTGCGTCGGCTTCGTTTTCAACTCACCTGCTGCTTGAATATATGGAACAAGTGTGGTGTGAATGTACATCACGTTTTCTCTACCAATATCACTTTTAATCTGACGGATGGCTTCAATGAAAGGTAATGACTCAATATCGCCGACGGTTCCGCCGATTTCTGTAATCACAATATCTGCACCGGTTTGTTTCCCCGCTTGAAATACTTTGTCTTTTATTTCATTCGTAATATGCGGAATGACTTGCACCGTACCACCTAAATAGTCGCCGCGACGTTCTTTCTTAATGACAGTTGAATAAATTTTTCCTGTGGTGATATTACTGTATTTATTTAAGTTAATATCAATAAAACGTTCATAGTGCCCTAAGTCTAAGTCTGTTTCTGCTCCGTCGTCTGTAACAAAAACTTCACCGTGTTGATAAGGACTCATTGTACCAGGATCCACATTGATATATGGATCGAACTTTTGAATCGTGACATTGAGTCCTCGATTTTTCAACAACCTACCTAATGAAGCTGCTGTGATCCCTTTTCCAATTGATGAAACAACGCCACCCGTTACAAATATATACTTTGTCACCATCCATCCCTCTTTCTTCAATAATATATTTTTACATGATAAGTCCTCTCACAATACGCGAATGAATGGGAGTCTTCATGTCATTCGCTTCAATCAATCATCATTTGTCTCTCTATATACATATAAAAAGCGCTCCCCCTTACATCAGGGGAACGCTATCCGTCCATTCATTGATGGAGCCCAATAAAAATTGTACTCAGTTCGGTATGGAAAGTCAAGAATGAAATAGAGACGGGAACCATTATTTATCCGTTACATCATCGTCTGAAGCAACATCGTCTTCATCTGTGTCAAAATCATCATCTACTTCTCCATCATCCAAATCGTCCTCATCAAAATCAAAGTCATCTAAGTCATCTCCGATTAGTTCATCATCAAACCCAGTGACCTTGCTTGCTGTTTCATCAATGGATTCATCCAGCGTTTCTGTTTCTTCTGATCCCTCTTGTACCACAGGTGTTTCTTCTTTTTTCTTCGTTGTTTTTTTCTTTTTCTTCTTTTTCTTCGGTTTTTGGGTGATATCTTCATCAAATTCATCAACTGGATACCAACGCTTTAATCCCCACACGTTCGAACCCTTTGTAAGAAAACGTCCATCCATATTAATATCTGTATAAAATTGAGCAATCCAACTGTCTTTCTCTTCTTGTGACAGCCCTTTAATTTCTGTCACTCGATCAAAAATTTGATAAAATTCCATTGTTTGCTTTTCATCATGTAGTACTTCAGCTGCGACATCGATTAGTGCTAATTCTTCGATTTTTTCAGGGGTTAGCTCTTGCAAACTCAAGGTATCTGCACTCCTTTATTGTTAAATCTATGTAAACTTCACAAGTATCGTCTAGGTTCTACCATCATATTATATGGGTTTGAAAAATGAATTGCAACAAAAGATCATCCTTTTTCATTGAATCAATTGCCACTCGACTCAGTCTTCATTATATGATTCGTCATTGATCGGTCACCATGTATATATTTCGTCAATCAAAAGGAACTATGCAGGTTGATCATCTTTTACGTGCGACGATCTACATAGTTCCTTCTCTTCTTACGACTTATTTTAAATGTTTAAAGGTTTGTACGACATTTTCGACAGTGAAGCCATATTCTTCTTGGAGTATGTCACCTTTTCCAGATGCGCCGAATTGATCAATGGTCACCATATCTCCGTGATCGCCAACGTATTTGTGCCAGCCTAATGATGCGCCCATTTCAATCGCTAAGCGTTTCTTCAATTGACTTGGGATGACTTGTTCTTTATATGATTGGGACTGTTGTTCAAATCGATCCCATGATGGCATACTGACGACATTGACGTGAATGTCTTCTTGCGCTAATGCCTTTTGTGCTTTGATCGCAAGCGCGACTTCCGATCCAGAAGCTAACAGCACCCCTTCGGCTGTTTGATCGGCTTCAGAAATAACGTAAGCTCCTTTTGCCACACCATCCGCTGCTTGTGCAAAAGATGTTGTCGACGTTGGTATTCCCTGTCTTGAAAGCACAAGAGCATGCGGTGTGTCTTGACTCGAAATCGCTAATTGCCACGCTGCTGCTACCTCATTTCCATCAGCAGGACGAATGACCGATACATTTGGCATCGCTCGTAATGAAGCCAATTGTTCGATCGGCTCATGCGTTGGGCCATCTTCACCGACCGCAATAGAATCATGAGTGAAAACATAAGTGACTGGTAATTGCATAAGGGCTGACGAACGAATCGCAGACCGTAAATAATCAGAGAACACAAAGAACGTCCCGCCAAAGGCTTTGACACCGCCATGTAACATCATGCCATTCAATGCTGCTCCCATGGCGAATTCACGGACACCAAACCAAATATTACGACCATCATAACTATTTGGTAAAAAGTTTCTTGCTCCATTCATTGTCGTTTTATTGGAACCAGATAAATCAGCTGAACCCCCGATATAATGAGGAAGTGCTTTTGCGATCTCATTGATGACTTTGCCAGACGCTTCACGCGTTGATGGTTTTGCATCAAGTGAAAATTCCGGCAGATTGGACATCCAATGTTCAGGTAATTCCCCGTTAATGACTTGACTCAACTCTTTCGCTAATAGCGGGTATTTTTCAGCATATGCTTCATATAATTGGTGCCACTTCTCTTCTTTCGTCGCGAACTCCGTCTGTTTCGCTTGATAAAACTTGTGAACATTTTCAGGTATGGTAAATGCCTCAGTCTCTTCCCAGCCATAATTCTCTTTCACTCGCTTTATTTCCTCTTCACCTAGCGGGGCACCATGCGCAGCGGCAGTTCCAGCTTTATTCGGTGCGCCATAACCAATGGTCGTTTTTACTTCAATGAGGGTTGGTTTTTTTCGATTTTGCTGAGCCAATTGAATCGCTTCATTGATTTCATCTAGATTGTTCCCGTCTTCGACTCTGAGCACTTGCCATCCATTTGCTTTATATCGTTCGCCGACATTTTCTGAAAATGATTGATCCAAGTCGCCATCCAGTGAGATGTCATTGGAATCATAAAAAACAATCAATTTCCCTAACTTCAGATGACCAGCTAATGAAGCAGCTTCCTGAGACACACCTTCCATAATGTCACCGTCGCCGCATAAACAATACGTAAAATGATCAATAATAGGGTAAAATTTCTGATTGTATCGAGCGGCTAAATATTTTTCAGTGATCGCCATTCCTGTTGCCATGGCAAGTCCTTGTCCTAATGGTCCTGTCGTTGCTTCGACTCCTGGTGTATGCCCATACTCCGGGTGGCCTGGTGTTTTACTTTTGTATTGTCTGAATTGCTTCAAATCATCAAGGCTGACATCATATCCATGTAAGTGTAAGAGGCTATATAATAGCGCTGATCCATGTCCAGCCGATAAAATAAACCGATCTCTATCAAACCAATTCGGATTGGCAGGATTATGCTTCATATGCTTGGACCATAATTCATGTGCCATAGGGGCGGCACCCATTGGTAAACCTGGGTGCCCGGAATTCGCTTGTTCAATCATATCAATAGACAACATTCTTACGGTATTAATGACTTGTTGCTCTGTGGCAACTGCATTGTCTGCTATTGTTGACATTTTTCTCATCCTCCTTTTACTTGGCGTTTGCTTTTTCCCAATCATCTAAAAACTTTTGAATGCCGATATCTGTTAGTGGATGACTCCATAGATTTGGAAATAAGGAGCCTGGAATCGTTGCAATATCCGCTCCCGCTTTCGCAGCACCTTGTAAATGCGTCAGATTCCGTACACTAGCGGTAATAATTTCTGTATTGAACTGATATTGGTCGAGAATCGTACGCAATTCTTCAATTAACGTTAACCCTTGCGTTCCTGTATCATCAATGCGACCGACAAACGGACTAATGTATGTTGCACCTGCTTTTGCAGCCATTAAACCTTGTGCCGCTGAGAAGATGAGTGTAACGTTTGTTTGAATGCCTTCTTGTGATAGAACGTGAACCGCTTCAAGACCGGCTTCTGTCATTGGAATTTTCACAACAATGTTCGGTGCCCACGTCGCAATGTCTCTTGCTTCTTTTAACATCTCTTCCGTTTCCAGACCGATAACTTCAGCGCTTACCGGCCCATCGACCAATGCACAAATTTCTTTCACAACTTCTTCAAAATCTCTTCCCTCTTTTGCAATAATAGAAGGGTTGGTCGTTATGCCATCGACAAGTCCTAACTTATGAATACGTTTAATTTCGTCCATATTGGCTGTGTCTAAAAAGAATTTCATAAAATGATTTCCTCCTTTAATGGATCATTTGTTGTTTTTTTTAAATGGTCACTCGTTATATAGTGCACTTTATGCTGATCACTGTTTAACAACAGTGAGTGTGTCGTACACATTTGATTGGCATTTACTTTTATCGCTTGTAATAAAATATTTTCGGTAATGCCGGTTGCTGAAAACACGCATTGTTTAGCATCGATGAGATCTTCATGTCGCAGTGCTTTTTTCGGTGAAAGGATCCCCATTTTTTTGCATCGCTTGATTTCTTCATCCGTTTGCGGTAGCAATCTTGCTTGCATATCACCACCGAGACATTTAACGGCTACAGCTGCTACAACACCTTCAGGGGCACCGCCTGTTCCTACAAATAGATCAATGGTATGATTGTCTAAACAAGTCGCAATCGCATACGTAATATCTCCGTCGTTAAATAGCTGCACTTTGGCACCATATTCTCGCGCGATTTCAATGATTTTATGATGTCGATCTCGTTTTTGCACCGCGATTTGCAGATCTTGAACACGTTTTCCTTCAGCCTTTGCGATGGCTTGTAAATTATCCGCTAATGGTGCATCAATATCGATATTACCCGCTGCTTGAGGTCCTACGACCATTTTCTCCATATAAATATCTGGGGCATGAAGCATTGTTCCTCGAGGTGCAGCAGCAATCACTGCAAATGCGTTCGGTTCAGCATTAACAGTTGGTGTTGTCCCTTCGATCGGGTCAACTGCAATATCTAGCTGGTCTCCCTGACCGCTCCCCACTTCTTCATTAATATATAACATGGGTGCTTCATCTAACTCGCCTTCTCCGATCACAATTTTTCCATCAAAGTCGATGCGATTTAAATGCTCGCGCATGGCATTGGTTGCTGCCTGATCAGCTGCTAATTTTTCGCCACTTCCAATCCAAGGATATGCTGCAATCGCCGCTTCTTCTGTCACTTTTAAGAAATCAATGGAATAGTCTCGCATGTTGGGGTCACCCTCTTTCAATAGATTGAAAAATACTCTCGTTTCCTTGTGCTCTTTTTTATTATATTACATTAATTTTCGTTTAATTTCAATATATTTTCGATTATTTTTGTTTAAAAAATTAATCGTAAGTCGAAATTTGTCACCTGATGACAAACAATGCGTACCTTTTGAAAAATATTTATGTTACTAGCATTTAACAGAATTTAGATAATTAATTCAATTTTCGAAGCTGATTAGTGTTTATTTGATTTCGTTTACTTTCATAATGTGATACAATATGTATAGTTACAAAAACGATTTTGATGAATAAGGGTGATTTTGTTGAGTAAGATGTTCGCAACCGAAAGAAGAAATGTCATTTTAGAAATATTACAAGAAAAAAAGCGGATTACGGTGAAAGACCTATCCAAAATGCTTGAAGTCTCTGAAGCCACATTACGGAGTGACTTATCAAGTATGGAAAATCAAGGGCTGTTAACACGAACCCATGGTGGCGCTGTTCTTGATTCACCAATTAACTCTGAGCATACATTTTCTGAGCGTAAGAAGAAAAATAGACAAAGTAAAGTCATCATTGCAAAGGAAGCTGTGAAACTCATAAATGAAAAGGATTGCATATTACTTGATGCTAGTACTACAGCGCTAGAAATCGCTAGAATCCTTAAAGAAGAAAATATGCAATTAACCGTTTTAACGAATGGTATTTCAGCGGCGATTGAATTGCGTGATAATCCTTCGATCACCGTGATTTTACTCGGTGGTATGCTGAGAAATGGTTCGATGGCACTTGAAGGGGAATTTGGTTTAAACATATTAAATCAAATTCATGTCGATACGATGTTCACATCTGCTCGTGGTTTTACAACTGAGGAGGGCTTGACCGACTTTAGTGTATTTGAAGTAGAATTAAAGAAAAACTTAGTCAAACGAGTAGAAAAGGTGATCGCCATTATTGACCATTCGAAAATTGGCGATAATTCGATTGCTTCCTTCGCAAAACTTGACGATATTGATATTTTTGTTTCAGAGAATGAAGTCGATGAGGATTTACAGCAATCATTGGAGCAACATCAAGTTCAGTTTATCCTTGCTGACTAAAACAAGTGAAACAATCACCATTTCACTTCGTTTGAAGAGGAAGGTTTTTAGTTCGAAGTCGAAAGCAACCTTTCACCTCCCCTTACCGTTTGACTATGTCCATCATACGGTTAAAGGGGGAATAGATCTCTCGGAAAAAAATAACATATCTTTACAAAGTCAATCCCAAATAGTTGAATAGAAATTTATTAGAGCGAGAACATAGTCTAACCTTGCTAATATAAATATGTACATATCAGCAAGGTGACAAGGAGAACATAAAACATTAGCCGCGCAAAAATAAAGATTCATGTATTTTCGAATAATAAAAAAGGGGATTACTTTTATATGAATACATTCAATAATATGGAGATAGATAAGACACTGCATATTGTAGATATGAGGGTAATGCTTGAAACTAACTCTGGTTCTTTATTAAATTGAACAGCAAAAAGTACAGTAGTGGCCGCACTTGGCATTGCACTTAATATAATTAATACTTTTTGCATGAGTATATCCATATCAAAAAATAAAACAGTAATGAGATATGCAATTACAGGAGAAAGTACTAGCCTTAAAAGCACTCCAAAACTGATATTACTCCATTGAAAACGAACGAATTTTATATCAGCGAGTTGCATACCTAAAACAATCATAACTAATGGAATTGTTGCACTGGATAAAAACTCAATAATCGACATTAGATTTGTATGTACAGGAATTTGAAGAATATTTAATAATACCGCAATAACAACAACATAATTTGGCGGCATTTTAATCACCGATTTTAGCGCAAATTTTATCCCCTCTTTCCCTTTCGCTGCATAATAAATACCAAAAAAGTTCATGATAATCTGCTGTAAAATCATAAATGATACAGCAAACGTAAAAGCTTTATCTCCAAAAGCAAATAATATGATTGGTGTTCCATAATTACCAGAATTCATAAATGCTGTTGATAAAATAAAGCCACTTTCTTTGGAAGATGAATACTTGTTCAATTTTACATAACATTTATTAATCACTACCAATAGCACTAGCAATATAAAAGAAAAAAGAACTAAATCTAAATATGTTTTATTTAATTCAGCATTATAAATTGTTTCAAAAACAAGAAATGGCATAAATACATAAAGAGCAATCGTAGAAACTGACCTGATTTCAATACTTTTCCACTTCTTTATCCCAAAACCTAACATAAATACTAATAAAACGGGTAACATAACTTCTATAAAAATCGCCATTATAACACCACACTTGTCAAACTATACTATATAACTACACCCTCATTTAGTTTTATCTGATACTTTTAACATCAAAACATAGTTGAATGGCAGATATCCCTATACTACAAGGAATATCTGCCTAATCACCATTGGCTGATACAGATTTATTTTTCGAGCATACGATCGATGACTTCATCTAATGATTTTTGATCAAATACTTTTTTCCAGTCCGGTTGATAAATTTCTTCTAATCCATAGTCAATAGCAATTTGACACGCATCTGAAAATGGATTTGAGCTCTTAAATACTACGGATAAACATATTTGAATATGACCCAAGATAAAGGCTCTTGCTGCTGACTCAGGGACCCCTTTCTTGACAGCTTCATCATAAGCTTCTCTTAGAATAACTGCTGCAGAACCAGTTACAACCTCAGCAGCCGTCGGTTCAAGAATAGCCATTTGTTCCACTGTTATTTTATGACACTCCCCTACTGGTGCGTACATATCAATAGCTACTTGTTCAGCTACACTATACTTATCTTCCTCACCAGCATGTAAAGCAGCGACAATATCTTGAGTTGCAGCAACCCCTCCAAACACATCTTCATGTTCTTCTGGTGTTAGGTTTTCAGCAAAAACCGAAGGATGACATGGATGCGCAACAACAAACGTACAATCCTCTCTTAGCGCTAATTGATTAGCATAAGCTGCAGCAGGATCCAATGTGAGTAGTATTGCTCCATTACTTAATTGAGGTACAATTTGTTCAGATATCTTCCCAATCAATGTGTCCGGAACTGCCATGATAACTACATCTGCTCGTTTAACTGCATCTTCAGTAGCCGTAACTTGATATCCTCTTTCTTCTATACTTTTAATGCCTTGCTCAGATTTTTCTGAAAACAAAACATTATATTTTTCATGTTTTACTAGATTATTTGTAACCCGAGTACCCATTTTACCACCGGCACCGATTACACTAATAGTTAGTCCCATTCAAATTCCTCCTTCAGAAAATAACGTTTTCTCACAATGATTTTAATTTCTTATTTAAAACATCTACACTTTTTGATAACCATTCTTTCTCAGTCCTTACTGTTTCGTCATAAGTATCACGAAAATTCAGCCACATTTCTATAATGACATTTACATTTTTGTGCTCAATAGAGTCTAGCATGTAGTCTAGATCTAATTGCCCCTCTCCCAAGGGATAACCGCCTAAATAAAACCCAACCCAACCGTCATTTCTGATAAATTGAAAATCTTTTACATGAAGGTTCACTACATATGGCGAAACCTTATCAATTACATCCTTTGGCATTTCCAATGAAGCAATCGTATTACCTGGATCTAGACAAATCCCTAAAAACGAACTATTCACTTGAGTAACAATATTAATCAAAGCGTCTGTACTCACCTGTTCATAAGTTTCTAGCGCAAGTGTAACACCCTCTTGTTCAAATTCTGGCATCACTTCTTGTATCCATTTTATCGCTTGTGATTGTTCAGGTTTATATTCGTGATTATGAACCATAGACCTAATCATACTAACATTCAATAATTTTGCTATTCGTAAATAGCGTTTCAATATTGATGGATGAACACCTTTAGTACCTAACTCTAATTCAATGTTCAATTCATCAGCAAATGCCGCTAATGCTATTAAAGAATCATCATCCATTTGTTCTATTAGCGGGTAATCACATATTTGAAAAACTTTCCCACCATAATCCTTCGTTTGACGTATCATTTCTCTTAAAGATATTTTACTCGGTGATCGATCTGACCATTGCCATAAGAAGGCATAGGTACTAATACCCAGTTTCATATAATTCTCCTTTTTACAAGAACATTAGTGATATTGCTGGTACAAAACCGATGATTAATAAATCTACAATTAACATCGCGAAGAATAAAATTAAAGCTTTGGCAAGTGTTTCTAACTTAATATCAGCAATCTGACAGGCTATAAATAGATTAACTCCTAACGGTGGCGTACACATTCCTAGCGCGAGATTCACTATCATAACAATCCCAAAGTGCACTGGATCTAACCCCATTTCTATTGCTACTGGAGTTAATATTGGTGCTAAAATAATGATTGAAGCGCTTGTTTCCATAAACATTCCAACTATAATTAACAATAGGTTAACAAGCAATAAAAATACGATTGCGTTCGAACTGATACCTACAAAAAATTCTGTTACTTGTTTCGGAATCTTTTCCCTACTTAGAATTAAACCAAATAAACCTGCGTTTGCAATAATAAACATGACTATACTAGTAGTAACCGCTGAATCACTTAATGCCTTTGAAATTACCTTTGGTGTCAGTTGACGATACACAAATACACCAATGATAAAGGCATACAATACAGCTACTGCTGCCGCTTCAGTTGGAGTAAAGACACCACCGTAAATTCCTCCTAAAATAATGATCGGCATCAATAAAGCTAAGAAAGAACTTTTAAAACCTTCCCATCGTTCTTTTAAGCTAGCTTTATCATCACTAGGATAACCTCTTTTTACAGAAATAATGTAGACAAGTAATAATAAACTGATACCTATTAAGACACCTGGCAAAATACCTGCAATAAATAATTCACCTATAGATGTACCAGTAGCAACACCAAACAAGATCAATGGGACACTTGGTGGTATCACCACACCTAATTCACCTGAAACTGCAGATACTGAAGCAGCAAAGTTTCGATCATATCCCTTTCGAATCATAGCAGGTATGAGTATGGCTCCTACTGCTGCAGTTGTAGCTGCACTAGACCCCGATATGGCAGAGAAGAACATGGATGTTATGACAACAACCATTCCTAAACCACCTTTTAAGTGCCCTGTTAACGTATTAGCAAATTTTATAATCCGTTCCGATATACCACCAACTTCCATTAGTTTTCCTGCTAAAATGAAAAAAGGTACAGCCATTAACGGGAACGAATCAATAGACGTGAATGATCTTTGTACTAATACTAACAGTGGGATATCACCACTAAAAAAAACTGCAAGCCCTGATGATGCTCCTAATGCTACAGCTATCGGAACACCTAAAAGAAACAATAGAAGGAGTGAGATAAATAATATAGCGCTCATTTTTCATTCACTCCTTTCAATAATTCAATTGAAACCGCGAATGAATTCAATATCATAAGCATTCCACCAATTGGTATGGACGCATATGGTATTAACATAGAAATTTGTAAGGCAGGTGACTGTTGTGTACTAACCCGATCCATCATATTAAATCCTTGAACAATTAATACTATGAAAAATACAACACAAATTACTTGAACGATCAATTTTAACCATTTTGTTATATGCTTAGGCAAAAATTCATGTAATACTTCAACTGCTATGAGATTTTGTCGTCGTAGCGCCAAGGCCGCTCCAAAAAATACAGCGTAAATTGAAAAATACCTTGCCATTTCTTCTGACCAAGTTAATGAAGAACCTAGCACATAACGTGAAAACACTTGAAGAATAATTGTGACTGCCATTACAGCAATAAATATGCCTACTAGTATTTTTACCACTTTATTTATTTGGTCGATCATTTTGACAATTTGCAACATGTTATCACCTTTTAATAAAGAGAAGAGGGAAAATCCCTCATCTCTTTAAATTTTATTTACCAGCTTCTACAATTTGATTATATAAATCTTCAAAATCGGATTTATATTCCTCAACTACTGGTTTAACCGCTTCCATAAATGGTTCTTTATTTACTTCATTGATTTCCATACCATTATCTTTTAATGTTTGCTTGTATTCTTCAGCTTTTTTATCAGCAACATTATAGTTCTTTTGTTGAGCTGCCTTCGCTGCATCCATAACGATTTGTTGATCTTCTTCAGATAATTCGTTCCAAACTTGTTGACCTATCATTAAAGCGGTAGGTGAGTACACGTGTTGAGTTAGCGACACATAATCTTGGACTTCATATAATTTTGACGAAACAAGAATTGGTAGTGGGTTTTCTTGTCCATCAATTACTCCCTGTTGTAAAGAAGTAAAGACTTCACCCCATGCCATCGGTGTAGCAGATGCCCCCATCTCATTAAATGCCTCTTGATGTGATTCTACTTCCATCGTTCTGATTTTTAAGCCTTCTAAATCTTCAGGTTTTTCAATTGGATGAGAGCTATTAGTAAGATTTCGGAATCCGTTTTCTCCCCAAGTTAAAAGTTTAAAATTTTGCTCACTTAATTTTGAAGCTAATTCATCACCAACAGAGCCATTCATCACTGATCTTGCATGCTCTTTATCTTTAAATATAAAAGGTAAATCTACTACTGCCATTTCAGGCACGAAATTTGAAATTACTCCAGTTGATGTCCAAACACCTTCTAATGTACCTATATTTACACCCTCAACCATTTCTCTTTCGCCACCAAGTTCACTATTAAAGTGTAAATTGATTGTTACATTATCAGTATTTGATTCGACTTCACTTTTGAATTCATTAAGCGCTTTCGCAAAAAGTGAATCTTCAGTCTGTGTTGTCCCTACATTAATTTCAGTTACTTCATTACTACTTCCTGAACTCCCTTCATTTGAACCGTCATTACCTGAGGAATTTTGATTTGAAGAATCACCTTCTCCCCCACCGCAGGCAACTAATCCTAACGTTAATAAACATAGAGATAAGAACAATAAAAGTTTTTTCATGATTTGACCCTCCATTTTTTTATTTATTACATCATTGATGTAATCCCTTACACATATTCTCTTATTTAATTTCGTTTTTGTCAATATTTTATTTCAATTTCTTTTATATATTTTCGTAAATCGTCTGATAAATGAAATCGAAAATTTCGAAACAATATGAGAACAAACCTATAATCTATAACGAAACATGTACAATAATTGCTAAGATAACAGAGTATGAAACGTGATTTAAGATAGGAAAGAGAGAGTCTAATTTACATCCCATCATAAATTTTCAGTTTTTCTTTTAAATGATACACACTACAATTAAAATTAAAACGGGAGAAGTTATGAAAGGATGTTTGACAATTTTCTTAATAATAAATATAATTACATTAATAAATTAAAAAGAAATGAAAGAAAACAAAAAGGAGTGGTGATTATATGAAGAAGGTTATAAACAATAATGAAAACGTTATACCCGAAATGATAGATGGCATTGTAGATGCTTTTGGAGATTTTT
>NZ_APML01000069.1 GCF_000359605.1 Gracilibacillus halophilus YIM-C55.5 | reverse complement strand
GTAATCCAGTGATCGGTAGTAATTTTACTAACATGCCAATGTTTTGGAAAATTTGAAAGGTAAACATCCCGATAATACCTGTAATTATATATGAACCGAATGGGTCATTGCATTTCAAGGAAATAAACACCAATCTATAGATTAATAAGAAATAAATCGTAATTAAAATGCTCGTTCCCATGAAACCAAACTGCTGTGCAATCACTGCGATAATTGTATCCGTATGGGATTCTGGTGGGATGACTTCAAAATTTCCTATGCCATTACCGAATAATTGTCCAGAACCAATAGCAAGCATGGATTGTCGTACATGGTATCCACCTTCTTGATTAAATTCTTCTGTATTCAGCCAACCTTGCAGGCGTTCGGTAATGTGGTCTAGCTCTTGATCAGCTAGAAATTGATTGACTTCATGAGGGAATTTTACATACAACACGATCATCGAAACGCAAATAATAACACCTGTTGCGAGTAATGGCAATATAATTCGCCATTGAATGCCGGATACAAATATCATACATACGGTAATGGCGAGTAACACAAGTACACTTCCTAAGTCTGGCTGTCTAGCGATTAACATAATCGGAATACCTGCGATAAAAGCAATTTTAACTAATAAATACAGATCAGACTTCATGGTACGCTCTGTAAACTTTTCATTATGGGCAATCATAATATGTGCCAAAAATAAAATCAGAAACAATTTCATAAATTCGGCTGGTTGAATCGTTCCTATACCAGGGAACTTTATCCAGCCATAGGCTCCGCCTGCATAATGGATGATGGCAGATGGGAAACGGAAAAAAAGTATGAGTAAGCTAACGATGCCTAAGCTATAAAGCAACCAAGAAATTTGCCGAATGCGATCATAGTCAAACAACATGATACCAGCAATACCGATTCCGCCAGCAATGTACCAAATCAATTGTTTGACGATAATACTAGTAGATAAACTATTGTCACTTGCAATAATCGGTTTTAATGTAAACAGAGTAAAGACACTGATAATGCCTAATAATATAATAATAAAAATTAATGTGTAATCGATTTTCGAGTTTGTTTGTTGATCAGCCATAATAAAGAAACCTTTCTACAATCGTAATTTTCTCTATTATCTAGTATAGAGGATGAAGGCGATTTTGAGAAATAAAATTAATAATTATTTTTTAAAATTATGTAAATGGATAGTTGTTTTTCGATGGAATATGTTATTCTTTTAGCATCTCGAATGATGATACAAAGTGATGTTACTCCATAAAAGAGATAAGGGGGCCATTTGGATGGAGCACCTAAACAAACAAGAACGAATGGAAATGTGGGAAACGATTCAACAAGCATTAATCAACGAGCAAATTGACCAATTTCGAGCAGAATTTATCGAACTTCATCCATATGATCAAGCAAAAATTTTCGAAGAACAGACAGAAGATATCCGCTTTCTTATCTATTCATATCTGTCACCAGAGGAAATGGGTGATGTGATTGAGCACGTTGATCGGGATTCTGTAGCCGGTTTTATTACGGAAATGATACCAAGTTTTGCTACAGACATTTTACAGAATATGGCGACAGATGACGCCGTTGATATATTAAATGAACTCGATAAAAACAAAGTAGCTAGTTTTTTAACGTTGATGAAGAAAGATGCCGCAGAAGAAATCAAAGAATTATTACATTATGAAGAAAAAACTGCGGGAAGTATCATGACAACAGAATATGTAGTCATTCATCTAGAGATGACTGTCAAACAAGCGATGCGCCATCTTCGTAAGGAAGCACCTGATGCTGAAACGATTTATTATATTTATGTCGTCGATACAGAAAAGAAATTGGCTGGTGTCATTTCTTTGCGTGATCTTATCATTGCTGAAGGTGATTGGCTGATTCAAGATGTGATGAACGAGCGGGTGGTTTCAGTACCAGTTGGAGGCGATCAAGAAGATATTGCACAAATGATGCGTGGTTACGATTTCTTAGCTTTGCCGGTTGTCGATTTTCAAAATCATCTGTTAGGGATCATTACAGTGGATGATATTATGGATGTTATGGAAGAAGAAGCAAGTGATGACTATTCAAAATTAGCGGGGATTTCTGATGTCGAGAAATTTGGGGATACAGCTTGGTTATCGGCTAAAAAACGTCTGCCATGGCTTGTCATATTGCTTTTTTTAGGCATGGTAACGGCCAATATTATTGGACAATTCGAAGCAACCTTGGATCAAGTAGCGATATTATCGGTTTTTATTCCATTAATTGCTGGTATGGCTGGAAATACAGGGACACAAGCATTGGCGGTAGCTGTTCGCAGTATCTCTGCAGGAGAAATGGAAAAGAAGAAAAAATGGCGTGTGATTGGACAAGAATCATTAACGGGATTCATTACCGGGACGGTTTGTGGTGTGACCATTATGCTACTGATCGCTTTTTGGTATCAAAACGCGGTACTTGGTATTTTAGTAGGCATTTCCATTATGGCGACGTTAATTGTTGCAACGATTGCTGGAACGATTGTCCCCCTTATCATGGATCGTTTACATATCGACCCTGCAGTTGCATCAGGGCCATTTATTACGACATTAAACGATATTATTTCGATCTTAATCTATTTCAGTTTAGCCACAGCTTTTATGAATTTATTGGTAGGGTGAGGAGTGTGTGTATAGATGGAACACGGAGGAGAGTCTGTTAGTTCGTTATTAATTGTGATTATTGCAGCGTTTCTGACGCCAATTTTACTGCACCGGTTTCGTTTGAAAATGATTCCAGTCGTCGTCGCAGAAATTATTGTTGGGATTATCATTGGACGAAGCGGTTTTGATTTGGTGGAACAGAGTAGTTGGTTAGACACCCTATCCACATTAGGGTTTATATTCTTGATGTTTTTAAGTGGTTTAGAAATTGATTTCACCATATTTTCGAGAAAGAAAGAAAAGAAACCATCGCAAAAGAATATGCCGAATCCGGTATGGATCGCGACATTCGTCTTTCTCGGTATTTTTCTATTATCATTTGGGTTATCCTATGTATTCGTACTCTTCAACTTCATTGATAATGTCTATTTAATGACTTTGATTATCTCTACGATTTCCTTAGGTGTCGTTGTGTCGACATTGAAAGAAGCGCAAGCGATGCAAACAACGATCGGTCAAACGATTCTATTAATTGCTGTTATCGCTGATTTAACAACAATGATTTTATTGGCTGTGTTTGTCTCCTTTTATGGTGAGGATTCAGGCAATATGTGGCTTCTGCTTCTATTGTTTGCTGCTGGTGTATTATTATACTTTATCGGTAAATATTTTCGGAATTTATCCTTTAGTGAAAGCATGTCTAAAGGAACGATTCAAATTGGCACAAGAGCTGTATTCACATTGATTATTTTCCTTGTTGCCTTGTCAGAATCAGTTGGTGCTGAAAATATATTAGGAGCGTTTCTAGCAGGTGCTTTAGTATCATTATTAACACCTAATCAAGATTTGGTTCAAAAATTGGATAGTTTCGGATATGGGTTTTTAATTCCCATCTTCTTTGTCATGGTTGGTGTTGAATTAGACATTTGGGCACTATTTAATAAACCTAAAGTGTTATTGTTAATCCCATTACTTTTAATTGCTTTATTATTGTCGAAAATGATTCCCGTTTTTCTACTTCGTAAATGGTATGCTACAAACACGGTATTCGCTGCGAGTATGTTACTGACTTCGACTTTATCATTAGTCATTGCTGCTGCTACCATTGGCGAGAGAATAGGTGTGATCAACAGTGACATGCATGGTGCTTTAGTGTTAGTTGCGGTGATTTCTTGTATTATTACGCCGGCACTATTTAAGAAGTTGTATGTGAAAACAGAAGAAGAGGAGCGCCAGCAGACGGTAGCTTTCATTGGTACGAATAAAGCAACATTACCTGTCGTGCGAGAATTAGATAGTCAAGAATACCAAGCACATTTATATCATACGAAACAGGAGAAGATTGATGCAAAATGGAATCATTCTGCATTTGAAATTATTGAACTGACTGATTATCAAATGGATACGTTACAAGATGCATGTGTGTTCGATCATGACATTGTTGTTGTTACGACCGGAAATGAAGAGAAAAATGAGGAGATTGCCACTTTTGCTAAGCAAGCAGGTGTTGAACGTGTGATTGCTCGGACAGAAATTTCAACCATCGAAAAACGACTCAAAGAAATAGACGTAAATGTATATTCAGAATTGTTATCAGCCAAGACATTGCTAAAAGCACTGATTGAAGCTCCGCATGTAGTTGATATTTTAACGGAACAAGATAGTATGCTGTACGAAATTCAGATGAATAACACGATCTATGAAGGGGTAAGAATAAGAGAGTTTCCTTTCACAGGTGATGTAATCATGGTACGCATTTTCCGAGGAATGATTCGATTGTTCCTCACGGTGATACAGAATTGTTGTATGGCGATCGGCTAATTGTCACAGGCTCACAAGACTATGTCGATGAGTTACAACTACTTTTAGAATATGTCTAGTAGGGTTAGAATTATTTGAGTTTCAGTGATGAATAAGATATGATAGTATCAGGTACTAATAACAAGTATAAATTATTAAATAATGAAGACTTTACCTGTAGGAGGGAAATCGAATGAATTTTTCATTAGAAGGACGAACCTATGTTGTTATGGGGGTCGCCAATAAACGAAGCATTGCCTGGGGGATTGCTCGCTCCTTACATCATGCGGGTGCTCGCTTAATCTTCACGTATGCCAATGAACGTTTTGAGAAGCCAGTAAAAGACTTGGCAGCAACTTTAGAAGGCCAAGATGCATTGTTTTATGAATGCGATGTGACCGACGATGAAGCAGTGAAAAAAACATTCACTGATATTAAAAATGATGTAGGAACGATTCATGGGCTTGCACACTGCATCGCTTTTGCCAAGAAGGAAGACCTTCAAGGGGAATTTGTTGATACGAGCCGTGACGGATTTTTAACCGCACAAAATATTAGTTCTTATTCACTAGTAACTGTGGCTCGTGAAGCAGCACCACTGATGACTGAAGGTGGCGGTATCGTTACAATGACATATTTAGGTGGCGAACGCGTCGTGCAAAATTATAATGTGATGGGTGTAGCGAAGGCGAGTCTTGACGCTACGATGCGTTATTTAGCGAATGATTTAGGAAAAGAAAGCATTCGTGTCAATGCGATTTCTGCTGGTCCGATTCGTACATTGTCGGCAAAAGGTGTCGGTGACTTCAATTCTATCCTACAAAAAATTGAAGCCGATGCACCACTTCGTCGTACAGTGACACAAGAAGAAGTCGGAGATACGGCTTACTACTTATTAAGTGATTTATCACGTGGTGTTACCGGTGAAATCATTCATGTCGATTCTGGCTATAATATTTTAGGATTAACATAAAAAAGCTTACAGTCGCTCTTATTCTAGGGCGACTTTTTTATGTGATATAATGGGTACAAGAGGTGATGGTTGATGAGGTATATTGTATTATTTGATGGTGAGTGTAATGTTTGTGATCGCAGTGTACAGTTCATTATGCAACGTGATCCTAATTATTTGTTTCAATTTGCTTCATTACAGAGTGAAGTAGGAAGATCTTTGCTTCGTCAGTACCATGTCCCTTATGAAGTTGATAGCATTGTTTTATTAACGATTGATCAGTATTATTTGAGATCAACAGCAGCATTACGCATTGCCAAACAATTAAAAGGACCCATTCGTTTGGTGAGCGTTCTCCGATTTGTGCCAAGGCCCATTCGTGATTATTGTTATCAACTTTTTGCCAACTATCGTTATCGCTTTTTCGGTAAAAAACAAGCTTGCATGATTCCTAAGCCAGAAGATAAACAACGTTTTATAGATATAAAATAATAAAAACCCCCCTGATTCGGTTAGAAGTCAGGGGGGTTTGATTTGTTACTCTCGTTTGCGACGTTTTAATGAGTAATTTCTGCCTTCTTCTTTAAATGCTCGGAAAATTGAAATCGTGACCATGATCAAAATAATCGCAAATGGAAAGGCGGCAATAATTGAGGCGGTTTGTAATGCTTTCAGTCCACCTTGCCATAATAGAACAGCAGCAGTTGCCGATTGAACAATACCCCAAGCGACACGGACTAATAAATTTGGGTTAAGATTTCCATTTGTCGTCTGCATACCTAAAACAAAGGTTGCTGAGTCTGCTGATGTGATAAAGAACGTACTAATAAGCAATATGGCTAAAGCAGACATGAAAAACGACAGTGGAAATTGTTCAAAGACAGCAAATAAGACAGATTCTGAACCAGCTTGATCGATGACACCGTATATATCGACATTTTGATTCAAGTCTAAGTCTATCGCAGATCCACCGAATACGCTAAACCATAAACCGCCAAAGAGCATAGGTACCAACAATACACCGATCACGAATTCGCGTACGGTTCGGCCTCTGGATACACGAGCGATAAACATCCCGACAAATGGTGCCCATGCAATCCACCAAGCCCAATAGAAAATGGTCCAGTCTTGTAACCAAGTTGCGTTTTCTTCGTTAAATGGTGCCATCCGAAAACTCATTTCCGGTAATTTTGAAATATACGAACCTAACGTAGTGTGAAGAAATTCATGATAAAATTCGTTGGACCGGTAAATAAGAGAAAAAACATTAGTAAGATAGCAACGACGATATTCGCTGTACTTAAGTATTTAATCCCTTTATTTAAACCAGTGACTGCAGATGACATAAATAATACAGTAACGATTGCGATGATAACCATCTGTGTCGTTTTAGTGTTTGTAATATCGCTAATAAAAGCAAGACCACTTGAGATTTGCTGTGCACCAAGCCCTAATGATGTAGCTACACCAAAAATAGTAGCAAATACAGCGATCACATCGATAAGTGTACCATAACCGTTTTCCATTTTCTTACCATATAATGGTTTTAACGTACTGCTGATAAGACCTGGTTCTTCTTTTCGGAATTGGAAATATGCCAATGCTAACGCAAGTGTTGCATATACAGCCCATGGATGCAGCCCCCAATGGAAAAAGCTATATTGCATAGCAATTCGTGCTGCTTCGCTATCTGATCCCGTTGAGTAAGGTGGGGAATGCAAATGAGAAATCGGTTCAGCTGCCCCCCAAAAGACAAGACCAATCCCCATACCAGCGCTAAATAACATACCGAACCATGTTAAATAATTGTATTCAGGTTTGTCACCGTCTTTTCCTAAAACGATATTCCCATACTTTGAGAAAATGAGATATAATGCAAAGATAAGAAATGTGGTAGTAACTAATAAATAAAACCAACCGAAACGCGTGACAAGAAATCCTTGTACTGCAGTGGTAACTGTATCTAAGTTCCATTCTGGTAATGCATCTTCCGATATAAGTCCCCAAATAATGAATATCACTGAAATGGCTAGAGAAATAAAAAAGACTCGTGTGACTTGTTTCATCTGTTTCATCCTTTCGTTGTAACTTCTTGTAAGTATACTGTCATATAAACTGGTATGTTGGCACATTATACCTTTACCCGATCTGAAGAAATTCATGCATTTTTTAAGCACACAAATAGTATTAAAACAAAAAAAAGCTCATTCATCAAATGATGAATGAGCTTTTTTCCTAATTTTCTATTAAAGAACGGATACTGCTGGAAGGCAAGTGATCGCACAGAAGCAAGTCAAATCAACGGTAATACAGATGCCAGTACGTTCTAAGTCCTCAACATCTTCACCATCTAATTGTTCACAAGGATCATCACCTGGCGTTGGATCGTCATCGAATACTAACAATTCGACTACCGCACAGCAATCATCTACTTCACTTACACGGAAGATGAAGCTTTCGACACATTGAAATTCTGGACGACCATTATTTTCGATATCAACACCGATACCTTTGAATGGCTTTCCTTTCTTATCGAAAAGCATAAATGGAACAGTATCAAGGCCTTGACCTGATCCTGGAGAAACTAAACTTTGGATCGAGCGATTACAGCTAATATCACAATTTTGATCTAAGACATCATCTTGTGCATCAGCAATTGCTTCAACTACTTCGCATACGCATTCGTTTGATGTTGAACCCATATTTTCCCACTCCTTGAGTAAAAGATTTCTTTAACAATAATAATGTATGACGAAGTAAAAAAAGCGTATAGACTAATGCCACGGTTTTTTGAACTGATTGATGATTCTTTTGATCACAATGGATGGGCTTTTTTCATATACTTACATTATCAGTAAGGATTGAGGAGGAATAGTTGTGAAGAGAAAACGTACACATATACCACGAGTTTATGTTGATCAACCCCACTTTATTGAACCGAATCCTGCCATGCAATATGTTTATCGAACAAAGAAACGATCAAAAGCAACGAATCTAGAGTCGACTGACAATAACGATCCAGAAAAAAAGAAACGTCAAAAGACAAAGAGAGAGAATGGAGAAGAACGCCAAATGGTACATGAGGATTTAGACGCTAATGAAACCATTGGAGAAGACAGCGACCAACAAGAGGATCATCTTCATGCGGGAGATGATGAAAAGGAAATGATGAAGGTTAAGAAGCGTTTTAAAGATATGACGCTAGAAGAGAAAGTGATTCATTTTGCGAACAAACCATTTCATGTCCCGAAAGCGAAGTGTCATATTATAACTGAACAGAAAGGTTATTTTGGTTACATCGATGACTATCAAGACGATATGGTGATCATTAAGTTAGTCAATCGAGCTCGTCCGATTTCGATACCGTTTGAACAAATTGAAGAAATTAAACTCATTGGTTTCTAATTATAGGGAAGTAACCATTTTTTTTAGCAAAGCATAATATATATTGTTCTAAGCACAATGATTGTTAGAAAGAGGGAGTGAAAATAGTGTCGGAAAAGAAAAAAGTGATCTATGTGAATGATTTAGTGATTAAAGCAGATCATGTCCGTGTAGAACCGACTCGTCGTCCGGATCCATTTTTTGGCCCTGTACGAGACAATCGACGGGATGATTATCGTGAACAGGATGATGCAGTATTTGGTGAAGAAGATGAAAAGGATCATCATGAGGACGATAAGAAAGATGATGATTGGGATGAAAATGACGACGACGAAGACAAAAGAGAAAATCGAGATCCATTTTCTTGGATTTAATCGTATGCTGAATCTGTGAAGTAATCATCGCATGTAATGGTTGCTTCACAGATTTATTTTTTATGGTTTTATGATCTTTGAACTTATTTGCGTCAAAGATAAGCAGTGAAAACGATGATTTGCATGAAAAATGAATATATGGGGCAAATAAGGATATGAATCGAATCTACAAATAATTTATCCCGCAAACAGATCACTAAGTGGAAGCTGTTTGCATCAAAAATCAAGCGAACAAGGAATCGCAGAGTCAGAAGGAAAGGTTTTCCCAGTAATTCGCAATTCGCACATAGAAGATGTTCTGACGAGTTTTATTAAAAATGATTTAACACAGCCTAAAGATATGGTATGATTTATTGCGTTCGTATTCGTTATAGGAGGTATACTTTGTTTAATAAGAAAAATATTGTTCTACAAATTTCTGTCATCATTAGTATTTTATTTGTCATTATTGGGGTTGTGTTTAACGATTGGTTAGGTCAAAAAGCTAATTCTTTTCTAGACTTTGCCGTGACTTATTTTAATTGGTTTTATCTTGTCATTGGTGCATTTTTTGTCGTTCTTTGTCTATATTTTATGTTTTCAAAATATGGAAACATTCGGTTAGGTAAGGACGCGGATCAGCCAGCTCACAGTACGCTCTCATGGATTACGATGCTTTTTAGTGCAGGAATGGGTGTCGGTTTAGTTTTTTGGGGTGTCACTGAACCTGTCATGCATTATACGACACCGCCGTATGGTGAGGGATCGACGGCAGAAGCGGCGAGTCTTGCGATGAAATTCACTTTTTTCCATTGGGGATTGCACCCATGGGCTCTTTATGCGTTAGTTGCCTTAGGACTTGCCTATTTTCAGTTTAGAAAGAAGATGCCTGGTACCATGAGTTCGATTTTTTATCCGTTGTTAGGTGATAAAATTTATGGACCCTTTGGTAAAACGATAGATATACTGGCTGTATTTATTACAGCTGTAGGAGTGGCAAGTACATTTGGATTAAGTACACTACAAATTACGAGTGGTTTGAATTCGCAATGGGGAGTACCGAATACTTTAATCGTTCAACTCTTCGTCATAGGGATTGCTACCGTATTATTTATTATTTCCTCGTGGTCCGGTTTAAATCGAGGGATCAAATACTTATCTAATTTTAATATGTTCCTTTTTTTCACTGTGATCTTTTTTGTCCTTTTTACTGGTCCAACGAAACAAGTGCTCGAAGTGTTTATTAGCTCTACTGGCAGTTATCTTGGTGACATTTTGCCTATGAGTCTTCGAATGGAGCCCTATAATAGTGACGCGAATAGCTGGATCGGTTCATGGACCGTCTTTTATTGGGCTTGGTGGACCACATGGGCACCTTTTGTCGGTTCTTTCATTGCCAGAATTTCTAAAGGGCGGACGATCAGAGAATTCATTATCGGTGTATTATTTGTCCCTTCTTTGATATCTTTTCTATGGTTTTCTGTTCTCGGTGGCAGTGCCATCCATCTGATACATGATCTAGGGAATACTGCTTTAGGACAGACGATCAACGATGATGTGAATACAGCTCTATTTGCCTTTTTACATCATATTCCACTTGGATCTGTTATTAGCATTTTATCAATGATTCTTATTTTTTCTTACTTTGTGACTTCAGCTGACTCGGCGACTTTTGTATTAGGTATGCTAAGTAGTGAAGGAAATTTAAATCCTTCTAATCAACTGAAAATATTGTGGGGGATCATTACTGCAGGTTCTGCAACTGTATTTCTATTAGCTGGTGGATTGGATGCAGTTAAAACGATATCGATTGTTGTGGCAACACCATTCACGATTGTATTACTCTTTATTTGTGTTGCAACACTTAAAGAAATGAAAAAAGAAAATAAGTAGCGGAAAAGAAAAATCACTCTGAACGGTCAACACGTTTAGGGTGATTTTTTGGCTAGTAAGACGCGGGATTTCGGATCAGTTTCCAAGCTTTGACGACTTATATTTAGAAAGCGGTCACAAAACATGATTACTATAGCGAAAATATGGGTAATGATAAGTAAGAGGATAAAAGGAGGGTGGTCGAATGGGTTATATTATGCCAGTTGAAAATTATCAATATCATCAGTACCAGAATAGGGTGAATACGCAGGAACATGACCCAATGCCAATCGAACGCCTCTATCCGATCCAATTCAGTATGCAGTATAATAGACAAAAAACTGAAGAACGCCAACAAAGGCAATATTCACCTGATCATGGTAACCAAACAATCGGTAAAAAAAGAACAGACAATCGCGCGCAGTATAAGCCGAATCATCAAAGGGAAGCCGTATACGCCGAAGTCACCGGAAAAGGAGGACAATTTCAAGCAGAAGTTTGATGTCGGGATGGAATCTTCATTTCATCCCGCCTCACTTAGTAATAAGATTAATAACTCTGAATATATACGCCTTCTTCCTTTGCGTATTCTGCATAAAACACTTCTTTTTCTGTGTAAACCTCTTGTTTTTTCAGCTCGTCACGTAACCAATTTTCATCGCGTCCGATTTCTCGTAAATTGTCATAAATAATCTCGCCATCATTAATTAACATAAAAGGCAACATGATTTGTTCAATGGGTAAATTCAGATCTTTACGTATCGGCATTTGATAATTGGATTTTTTCAAGACAGATACGGTACCATCCGTTTCTAAAATAGCATAGTCTACTTCTTTGATTGAAAATACATCTTTTGATCGGAGCAAGTGCAATAATTGATTCATGTCTAACTTGGCTTTTTTCATCTCTTGTTTGGATACTTTGCCTTTATGAATCACGATTGACGGTTTTCCTTCAAAGATATTACGTGTTTGCTTGAATTTCTGTGTAAGGATTTCGGTTATGTATAAAAGGATCCCCCAAAGAACAATGGCAAATGCAATCGCACCGAGCCCCACTTGATCATCATAAAGGCCATTTCCGACCAATTCTCCAAGGATTAAAGCGGAAATAAAATCAAATGCTGTCAGTTGTTTTATTTGGGTTTTTCCCAATAGTTTCGTTAAAACGAATAATGCGATAAAACCAAATAGCGTTTCAATAAAAATGGAACCGTAATTCATTATTTTCCCCTGCCTTTTTACCTATCATTTCTTTTACCATGATAGACAAAAAGGAAACGATTCATACGTAAAAGTATGAGTTTAAACGAAGAAGAAGCAATAACGAAAAGATAGTGAACATTACAGCGATTTTGTCATCGTGACATGCGGTATCCCAGCATCCATAAACACGTCTGATGATGTTTTTTCATAACCGAGTGACTGATAAAACTCTTCTGCTTGTGTTTGCGCATGTAATTTGGACGTACTGGCTCCCTTTTGTTTAGCGGTTTCTTCCATAAATAACAGTAGATCTTTACCATATCCATTTCCCCGATGGTCTTTGAGAATACAAATCCTTTCTAGCTTGGCGTAACTGTTAATCAGACGCATGCGACTAGCAGCAATGGCTCTGTCGTTTGTATAGCCGACGAAATGTATCGCTTCTTCCTCATAACGATCGATTTCTTCTTCTTCGGGCACATTTTGTTCGTTCACAAATACTTCGTACCGTACGTCAAAAGCATCTTGTTGTTGCTTTTCATTGTTTACAACATAAATATCCATAACAAAGACTCCTTTCATGACTTCAACATTGATATAAGTAGTTGACGCAAATCTTTTTGCCAATATTTCCACGTGTGATTCCCTTCAAACTCATGATACGTATAGGAAGATAGTTTTCCCTGTAACGTCTGATGTAACGTGCGATTAGGGGATAAAAAGTCTGAAGTGTCTCCGGTTGTTGTATGTACAGCTGTTTCTTCCGTTCCTATCGTATGATAAACCTCGATACTTTTAAACGATTCGGCTTGTTTGGCTCTTTCTAGTACCGTATCCGTAACAAGGGGGGATTGCATTAAAATTTTACCAAAACTACTTGGAAATTGACTCGCAACCATAAACGCAAGTGTACCAGCTAATGAATCACCGATTAACACACGATTTGTAGCTATAGGCTGAAGATATAGCTTATCCTCGATCGCTGGAATCGCTTCTTTTACTAAAAAATCAATATACGATTGGTTTTGCTTACCTTCGGGGTGATATTTTTCTCTTCGGTCATACTTGTCCTTATAGTGAATACCGACAAAAATGGTTGGCTCGATGGCTAGTTCTGAATGTAATTCGTCACTTAATGTTGCGATACGCCCCATTCGAAAGTAATCATCGCCATCTTGCATGATACACAGCTGATAATCTTGAAACGGATGAAATCCTTCAGGCAAATACCATTTCAGGGTGATCGCTTCTTGTAAAAAACGACTATTTATTTGCGTATCTTCCATTTTTCCTTTTCGTCCGATAACTATGCATCCTTTCTACTATTTGTATGAAAAAATTTTAACATAAATTGTTCAAAATAGAAGTAAAAAGCGTTGGTAAAGATGTTGTATGAATTCGTTCGATTTGCACATGCTAAAGATAACTCGAGTTGTTAAAGGATGGGTTGATGATATGAAACGTAATCAAATGAAGAGTGGTGTCATTATTTTCATTACAGTAATGATAGCGAGTTTGTTTAGTTCTATGGTATTGGCAAGCGAAAAATCCCAAAAAACTGCAACAGTTGAACCTCATGATTTCAAAGACATTGAAGAGCTGAAGTATCCACAAGTGAGTGATATGGAAGAAAATATTATGGAAGAGAAAATCAATCAAGCGTTTGATAAGTATATCAGAGACTCTTATAAGGAATATAAAGATAATATAAAAATGGCAGATGAATATGACTTTGTACCTGATTATCAGACTGATTATGAAGTAAAATATAATCAATTCCCCTATCTAAGCATTTTAACGAGTAATTATATCTTTAGTGGTGGTGCTCATGGAAATACAACCGTTCGATCATTCAATTTTGATGCTTCAAATGGAACATGGTTGAGTCTAACAGATATTTTGCAAGATGAAGAGCAATTGAAAGCGGTTCGAGATTATGTGTGGGAATATGCGATTGAGCGTCCCGATATATTTTATCCGGATTTAAAAAAGGAAGACGTGAAATTAAATGCAAATACTGCTTTTTATTTTACAGGTGAAGGAATCACATTAGTGTTTCAGCGTTATGAAATTGCTCCGTATGTTTCGGGGAATCAAGAAATTCCAATTCCAGAAGATATTTATGAAGAAGCCTAATGAGGGGCTTCTTCATTACTTAGCAAATCGATGATTACCGATGACAGTTGTTGTTTCCCGATCAAAAATCCAACTACTTACAGCAGTATCTGGGTTGTAGAAAAATAATGAGCCTTTTCCTTGTCCACGAAATGCAATGGCTTCTTGAACGGCTTGCTTCGATTCTGCATTTGCCGATTGATGGATCGAACCATTTTGTACAGGACTGAATGCATAAGATCCATTACGATATGTTTCATAGATTACGGAACGAACCGTATTTGGAAAGTCGGGATGATCCACTCGGTTTAAAATAACGGTAGCTACAGCTACTTTTCCAGCGTATGGTTCACCTTTTGCTTCTGCATGAACAAGGCGTGCCATTAATTGCTGGTCTGATGAAGAAATCGCCTGAGGAATCGTTATTTCTTCTCCTGGATAAATCAATGAATGATGCTGGTTATTTATATCTTGTAATTCATGAAGTGAAACTCCATGTTGTTGTGCGATTGACCATAATGAATCCCCACTTTTAACGGTGTAAGCATGAGAAATTGTCGAAAAACTAATAAAGCTAACAACTAGTAAGCTACTAATTGCCAACCATTTTATCATACGCATTGGATTACCCCTTTCTTTATCTTTTTCAATTTATAGCGTAGCATTTGTCATATGGCTGTACATTAACAAACTATTTCCAATTGAGAGAACTGCAGGCTGATGGGGGACAGAAGTTTTTGCCAAGATGAAAGTAAAAACAAGGATTGGTTTTATCATAAAAATTATCTATTTTAATGACAAATGACATCGAATTATAATGATTAGGAAAGGACATATTTTTCGAAAAAATATTCAAAATGAATTGACAAATCGATTATTTTTTTCTATATTAATACATGCAACTTAAAATATGAAATGTATGAATGGGCGATTAGTTCAGCGGGAGAACGCTTGGTCGACAACCAAGAGGTCACTGGTTCGATCCCAGTATCGCCCACTCCAAAGAGGTACTTCCTAGATGATGGGAAGTACTTTTTTTAGTATAATATGTTCATATATAGTCAAATCTCTTAGTATCGTTTAAAAGGGTGATTATATGATGAAAAAAGGAATGATTTGTGTATTTGTCATGTTATTGTCAGTTAGTTGTAGTTCCAACCAACAACCACATTTATCGGAAGAACAATCAGGAGTAAAAAGAGAAGTTCAAGATAAGGAAAATGACGATCATTTATCATCTGATAGTGATCCAGAAATTGTAACAGACAATCTAAACGTACCGTGGTCGATTGCAAAAACACAGGATACTTTTTATATAACCGAAAGACCTGGAAGCATTGTAGAGATAACGGATGGGGAACAAGTACGTCAAACAGTAGAGTTAGAGAATGAGGTAGCTACAGCTGCAGAAGCAGGGTTACTTGGATTTGTACTTGATCCGAATTTCTCCAATTCTCATTTGGCTTACGCGTACTATACTTACGAAGAAAATGAATCCCAGTACAACCGCGTGATCACATTACGGTTACAAGACAATGTATGGACGGAAGAAGAAGTTTTAGTTGATCAGCTCCCAAGTGGTGCTTATCACCATGGAGGGCGTTTGAAAATGGGTCCCGATGGTAAATTATATGCTACAACAGGAGATGCGACAGATGAAAATATCGCTCAAGACAAATCTTCTCTTGGAGGAAAAATTTTACGAATGAATGTAGATGGAACGATTCCTAAAGACAATCCACTCTCAGATTCATATGTATATAGCTATGGTCATCGGAACCCACAAGGTTTGACTTGGATCGATGAAAAGTTATATGCCAGTGAACATGGTAATGCAGCCAATGATGAGATTAATCACATTCAACCAGGTAATAATTATGGTTGGCCAATCATTGAAGGGGATGAAGAGCAAGAAGGTATGATCTCGCCATTATTTACATCAGGAAATGATGTTACTTGGGCGCCGTCTGGTATGGATGCCTATGAAAATAACTTATATGTTGCAGGGTTAAGAGGAGAAGCGATCTTTCAATTTACGCCAGAAACAGGCGATGAACAAAAATGGTTGAGCGGATTTGGACGTATACGTGATGTGTTCATTGAGAATGATCAGCTATATTTTATTACAAATAATAGAGATGGACGAGGTTCACCCGATGAAAATGATGATGTTCTTTACCAACTCTCATTAAATTAACACTTACTATTTATTTTCCTAATTTCAATTTCTTAATCAATGGTTTTAGCGTTAGACCTTGAACAATTAATGAAAATAATACGACAGAGAATGTCATCAATAACACTGTATCACGTCCATCGAAGTCTTGTGGAAGACTTAACGCAAGTGCGATCGATAAACTTCCCTTTAGGCCGCCCCAGTTTAGTAACACTCTTTCTTTGCGGCTTAAACGTTTGGACGGCAGTGTACTAATATAAAGCGCAACAATTCGAGCCAAAATCACGACGACAATACTATAAAAAACAATATGCCACTGGCCTGAAAACGAGATGTTCCGAATTTCTAAACCGATCAGTAGGAAGATGATCGAGTTCGCAATTAGCACAATGACGTCCCAAAAGGTATTGATGTTTGTCTTTGTTTCTTCTGACATCCCAATTTTCGCGCCATAATCGCCAAATACAAATCCTCCAGAGACAACAGCGATTACCCCTGATACGCCAAAATGTTCTGCTATAAAGTAACTGCCAAAAAACAATAATGCGGAGATCGCAATTTCAAAAGGATAATCATCATATAGTCGTATCACTTGCGAGCAAAGGTAGCCTAATAATATTCCTAATAAGGCACCACCAATAGCAAACTTTAAAAACATAAAGCTGCCATTGCCTAAACCAACCCAGCCCATTTCCATATAAGTTAACAAATAAATGCTTGAAATTTTAAAAAGCACAACGGCGATCCCGTCGTTAAACAATGACTCGCCTTCCATAATGGTTGATAATTTTTGTGAAACACCAGCTGATTTAAAAATGGAAAGTACACTGATTGGATCTGTTGCACTCATTAAAGCAGCAAAACTAAACGCTACCGCAATGGGCAGATCAACAAGAAAATAAATCGTTGTTCCAATGAGTAAACAAGACAGAAATGTACCACCGAAGGCCATGCCTAATACAGCCCGGCGTTGTTTAAATAATTGGTGAAACGGGAGTTTTAGCGTGGCATCGCCAAGCAAAATCGGGAGAAACAACGAAATAATAATCGATTGAAAGACGCTCGATTGACTAATAAACGATTCGGCTTGGTTTACTAAAGGAAATGGTAATGAAAATATCCCTAAAACGAGTCCCACCAATACGAGTGCGATGGTATCTGGTTGTTTTAATTTTTTCGCGATCCCGACAACCGTTATGGCTATCGCAAGCATTATTAAAATTTGTATAAACGTCTGATTAAATTCATGCATCATTTGTCTCCTATTATAACGATAAGGTTGGTAAGGTTATGTTACGCAAAGAGACCAAAAATTAAACATGAATGGATCGATAAAATAAATCTGTGGTCAAAACTGTGTAGATTACTGTAATCGTAACTGAAAAAATATACTCGCTTGCCTGGGGCTCGATCTTCTCACGTTCGTTTCTGTAGGGACCAATAAAAATAATTCGGGTTAAAGCTATTTAAACCAGCTTGGGTTTATATAAGATAATCCCTGTTTGGTAAATTGATTGATCATTTGTGCCATTTCATAAGGACTTTGATTCATTCCATCTTCTAGCCAATCTTTAATGACATTAATAATTCCACTAATCACAAATGTACTCCAATATTCAGAAGTAGTTTGATCTACAGTCGTATTCGTCAATGTATTCTTAATAATAAATTGACGAGCTACATTCATCACCCGTTTTTCAAATGTTGTATCCGCATGTTTGTTTAAGAGTACACGACAAATGTCTTCTTTGGAGATGATGTATTCTAACAATTTTTGGGTCATTTTAATCGATTCTTCTTCTTTCGTGAAGTTATAATTGCTCAAAAATTGATTCATATCCTCAATGATTTCTTCTTCTATTTTATATAATAAATCATACTGATCATTATAGTGTGCATAAAACGTGGAACGATTAATATCAGCCTTGGCACATATCTCTTTAACAGTAATCGCTGAAAGAGGCTTCACTTCTAATTCCTGGATAAGACTTTCTTTCAAGACCATACGTGTATATTTTTTACGACGATCTAATTTCGCGTTCATTCAATCACCCTTTATGAAGATTTTGTTACAAAACAACAAATTGGACTTATATGTCGGAAAAGTGACGTGAGTTAAGTAACTGTTTGTTGATTAAACAACACCGTGTTTATATAATGATAATGTGAATGAAGGTGAATTGCAAGAAAGGGTGACCGATGATTGATGTATCAACAGGTATTCTAAATAAAAGAAAATGGATCGTAACGGTGTTTCTCATCTTAGCTGTTCTCTGCACCATCGCACAATTTACAGTATCAGTTAATTATAAAATGGCTGATTATTTACCAGATAATGCGGAGTCGATGAAAGCTATGGATGTCATGGAAGAAGAGTTTGATGGTGCTGTTGGCAACACAAGAGTCATGTTAACGGATGTAACAGTCCAAGAAGCTTTAGATTATAAAGAAGAAATCCAAGCGATAGATGGTGTTTCTGACGTCACTTGGTTAGATGATGCCATTGATTTGAAAACACCATTAGAGATGGCAGATTCGGATACCGTGGAGACCTATTACAAAAATGAAAATGCTTTGATTTCGTTTAGTGTTCGAGAAGGCGATGAGGTTGAGGTTACTAATCAAATGTATCGATTGATTGGAGAAGAAAATGCCATGGCAGGTGAGGCATTGGATACAGCAATTTCGCAACAAAAAGCAGGAAAAGAATCGATGTATGCCATGGCGTTGTTAATTCCCATTATTATCATCATTCTCGTTTTATCAACGAACTCATGGATTGAACCGGTATTTTTCCTAACAGCTATTGGTGTATCCGTACTGATTAATTTAGGAACGAATGTTTTCATTGGAGAAATATCGTTTGTAACGCAGTCTGTCGCACCGATTTTACAACTGGCCGTGTCCTTAGATTATGCAATTTTCTTATTACACAGTTTCTCAGATTACCGAAAAACGACTTCTGATCCGAAGGAAGCGATGAAGCTTGCGATGAAACAATCGTTCCCTGCTATTGCTGCAAGTGCTTCAACGACCTTTTTTGGATTCACAGCTCTTACATTTATGGACTTTGAAATTGGAGCAGATTTAGGATTAAATTTGGTGAAAGGAATTGTGTTTAGTTTTATTAGTGTCATGGTATTCTTACCAGCATTAACGTTAACGTTCTACCACTGGATAGACAAAACGCAGCATAAGTCACTCGTACCTCAATTTAAAAATGTTGGAAAACGTGTATTAAAGTTACGTATACCCGCTTTGATTCTCGTATTTTTGTTACTTGTGCCATCATTTTTAGCGCAAAGTAACACGAATTTCATATATGGTGTAGGTGAACATCCAGATTCAACGCGTGCTGGTGAGGACAGTGAGGCTATTGAAGATGCGTTTGGCAAATTTACACCAATGGTCTTGTTAGTACCTAGAGGCGATCCTGGAAAAGAAGAAGAACTCGTACAGGAATTAGAAAACCTCGATCATGTGACGAATGTGTTAGCTTATGTGAATCGGGTCGGTGCTACGATACCAGCAGATTATTTAGAAGAATCAGTAACAGAGCAATTTTATTCTGATGACTACAGTCGTATCATTCTTCATACGGATACAGATGCAGAAGGTGATACCGCATTTTCTTTAATCGAAACTGTAAAAGAGAAAGCCGCTTCTTATTATGGTGACGATTATTATGCGTTAGGTGAAGGTGTCACTTTATATGATATGAAAAATATTGTAGAGCAAGATAACAAAGTGGTAAATATGTTAACAGTGATCACCATTGCACTTGTCCTACTAGTGACATTCCGATCGGTTTCGATCCCAGTGATCTTATTATTAACGATACAGTCTGCAGTGTGGATGAATTTGTCGATCCCATACTTTACGAATTCTTCGCTCGTTTATATTGGTTATTTAATTGTAAGTACAGTGCAACTGGCTGCAACAGTTGATTATGCGATCTTATTTACAGAAGCGTACCGGGAAAAACGCAAAGATATGAAAGCATTAAATGCCATTAAGCAAACGGTGGATGAGAAAATATTCTCTATATTCATTTCTGCATCGATTTTATCTAGTGTGGGATTTATTTTAGCGTGGACATCTACTGACCCTATTGTCGCCTCCATCGGTACATTAATTGGACGAGGAGCCGTTTTAGCTTTTGTCATGGTTGTTATTTTCTTGCCGGCTATGTTACTAGGATTGGATAAAATCATTAAAAAAACGACATGGAAAGCAAACTTTTATAAGGAGAAATGATCATATGAAAATGAAACGAGTATTGTTGTTGCTTCTTGTCAGCATATTACTGATTCCGCCATTTCCGATAAATGCGGCTAATGATGATGCAACGAAAACAGAATCAGATGGTAGTTTCTCTGAAAAGGATGAAGTCGTTTATGCGACATTAAGTCCATCTGGAGAGAAAAATGATATGTATGTCGTCAATAGTTTTCAAGTGAAAGATCAAGGAACAATCATCGATTATGGGAACTATTCGAGTGTGAAAAATTTGACTGATTTAACAGAGATAAATCGGAATGACAACAAAATAGAATTTACAGCAACAGAGGATACGTTTTATTACCAGGGAAATATTCAGGAGCAACCACTTCCTTGGGAGATCGACTTAACGTATAAGCTAGACGGAAAACAAATGTCTCCTGAGCAACTGTTAGGTAATGATGGTCCATTTACATTACAAATGGACACAGCAAAGAATGGCAAAGCAGATGATGTTTTCTTTGAAAATTATATGCTGCAAGTGACATTGACATTGGATGCAGGAAAATATCAAAACATTCAAGCTGGTGATGGAACCGTTGCGAATGCTGGTCAGAACAAACAAGTGACGTATACAGTAATGCCTGGTAAGGAAGAAACACTAACCTTAAAAGCGGATGTTAGTGACTTTGAAATGGAGGCGATTGAAATATCAGCTGTACCAGCATCCATGCCGGTCGAAGATCCTGATACGGATGAGATGACAAATGAAATGAAGTCATTAACCGATGCAACTGAAGAAATTGATAGTGGGGTCAATGACCTCAAGCAAGGAATTGCGGAGTTAAATAATGGTGCACAGAAATTACAAAGTGGTTCTGCAGACTATCAAAGCGGAATAACAGAACTGAATAGCGGCACGAGTGAATTAGTGAATGCTTCCAAACAAATTAATCAGTCTCTAACGGAGATGAATCAATCATTACAAAATAATCATTCGAAAGAAATGAATGTTGACGAACTCAAAAAGATGGCGTCTGGATTACATGAAATCGCCAGCGGCTTACAAGAAACGGCGAATAGCATATCTAATTTAAATGAAAATTATGGTGATGCGTATAGTCAATTGGATCAAGCCATGCAAAAAATCCCTGATTATCAGATTGAAAGCGAGGATATTCAAAAACTACAGCAAACGGATGCTGATCAAGAGGTGATTGATCAGTTAGTGGAAACGTATAAGTCGGCCCGTAAAGCAAAACAGACTTACAATACAGTTACTGATGCGTTTGATGCTGTTGAGTCAACGTTAACTACAGTCGAATCCTCACTTAAAGAAATGGCAACGTCCTTAGAGACGATGGCCAATGAGTTGGGCACCGCATTGGAACAGATGACAATGACTGAATCAATGAATCAATTACAAGAAGGCATTTCGAAATTGTCTTCCAATTATAAAGATTTTCATGCAGGATTAGTTGATTATACAAATGGTGTTTCACAATTATCTAGTTCCTATCAAGAACTTCATAACGGCATTAACGACGTTTCAGATGGTACAGCGGAACTTAATAATGGTGCAGGTGAACTACAACAAGGTACGAGTGAATTAGCCGAATCAACTAGCAATTTACCTGATCAAATGCAAGATGAGATTGATGAAATGATGAATCAGTATGACAAATCAGACTTTGAACCTGTTTCTTTCGTTTCATCAAAAAATAAAAAGATCAATAATGTACAGTTTGTCATCAAAACGCAAAGCATAACAAAAGATGAGGAAGAAAAACAAGAGACACAACAAACAGAAGAAAAAGGATTCTGGGATCGACTATTTGACTTATTTCGCTAAGCAAATACGTTCTAGACAATTTTAGTTGTCAACACCCGCATGTTAGCTGATTTATATCAGTTCACATGCGGGTTATTTTAGAGACCGCTTGTTTGCTTTTTATCACATTTTTGTCTGATTCGTACTTTTTCGCTCCGTCGTCTACGAAATGTCTTACAGTGATGATACTTCTGAATTGATGAGATGCAAAAATGTACAATAGACGGAAAATTTTGCTTCATTTACGATGAGTTTGAAGAAGATGTACCTGCAACTTTCTGTTTTAAAATGTATGCGTTTTCAAAAAAGAAAGGAGGGAAACTCATAGGTTGCAGAAGATCAATTATTCTTCATCTATTCATTCAAACAAATGAAGGAGTGAAATGCTCATGGATGTTCCAAAGCTGTTTGGAAAGACTTTTATCATGCTAACAACGGTTGTGCTCATTTTTTCTCATTTTACTTTTATTTCTTCCGCAGACCAAGAAAACATACCGAACAAAGATGGTTATCAAGGTGTTTACTACACAGACTTTGGTGATTCAGGGAATTTATCAAAAGAAAATTGGGGTTTTTCCACATACGCTGCCTCTCTCTCGACAATTCAAGAAGAAATTGACGGCAATTCATCGTCAAAATTGAAATTTCATATTGAAGATCAATCTGGCGGACGAGTGGCGACAAAGGAATTAGATGAATCCGTAATGGGAGAAGACATTCTAGTTACCTTTGATTGGTATCCTGGAAAAAACAACGATAAGGGAGAACATCCAGAAGAAAATGCAGGAGAGTTTCGCATTGCCGACGGATCGGGAAATACGGTGTTTACCTTAAATAATACAAATCATCGACCATTGACGTTTTTTACAGGGAACAATGATCCACAAGAAACGAATATGACCAATCAAGAGACATGGTATGAAGTAGAAGTGCTTTTTGATTTAATTGACAACCAAATGGAACTGCGCCTAACAGATAAAGAGACAGAGAAGCAAGAGACATATACTTCTTCATTAGACAATGTAAGTTTCGATGGGGCGATTTCGACATTACGTTTAGTAGGTGTACGTACTTCAGGCAATAATCATACTTGGACCACTTATTTAGACAATATTGGTATTTACCATCAACCAATTGATGATCAAACGATTACAAGTGTACAGTCACTACCTTATCACCGAGTGTATGTGAATGAAACTTCTGAAGATATTGCTTCTATTGGTTTACCTGACGAGGTTCCTGTAACACTAGCTGATAATAGCTCGGTTGAAGTATCAGTAGACGAATGGAAAGAAGTTGATAAAGAGTGGAACCCAAACAAACAAGGCGTATATGAATTTGAAGGAACGTTAGAAGAGTCAGAGGCGGTCAATAATCCGTTTCAGCGAACAGCCACCCTTTACGTATATAATCGATTACATCAACCAGAAACCAATCGTCATACCGAATGGCTGGATCGAGGAGCCATTGCTTTACCAACAGAAGAAGGTATGTTTATTTCATGGCGTTTGTTGCAAGATGAATATGAAAAAGATGTCACTTTTAATCTTTATCGAAATGATAAACAATTGAATGATCAGCCGATAACAATGACTAATTTTACGGATGCAAAAGGAACGGTAGATGATATGTATAAAGTAGAAACGATTTTTGAAGGGAAAGTCATTCAAACTAGTACCGTTGCAACCACTGATGAAGATCATTTTTCGATTCCATTGCAGAAACCAAAAGGCGGTACTACACCAACAGGCGATTATACGTATAGTGCCAATGATGCAAGTGTCGGTGATTTAGATGGTGATGGACAATATGAAGTTATTTTGAAATGGCGTCCCTCTAATGCAATGACAGCATTACAGGATGTGATTACAGGTCCGACGATATTTGATGCTTATGAACTGGATGGCACACTTCTTTGGCGAATGAATATGGGGATGAACTTAACCTCAGGCCCACAGTACCATCAGTTTGTTGTCGGTGATATGAATGCTGACGGTAAGAGTGAATTTCTGATTAAAACAGCTGATGCGACAACGGTCTATGGGACAACGGATGGGACGTATGACAGTCAAAAAGTGATTAGTGAAATTGGTAATCCTGAAGATGATGGGAAATGGATAAACGATGGCGGTCATGTCGTAGATGGGCCAGAATATATTTCTGTGTTTGATGGTGAAACAGGGGAAGAAATAGATACAATTGATTACGCATTTCCAGTTGAGAAAGAGGAAGGCGATCAAGGTGCTTCCTGGGGAGATACATTTTATAACCGATCAGACCGCTTCCTATCGGGTCTTGCTTATTTAGATGGAAAGACACCGAGTGCGATTTATGGCAGAGGCTATTATGAACGAACGACATTTGCTGCCTATAGTTTACAGAATGGTGAATTAACTGAAGATTGGACATTTGATACCGATGAACATGATGGTTATGGTGAAGGATTAGGAAATCATAATTTGTCTACCGGTGACGTAGACAATGATGGGTTTGATGAAATTATTGCTGGTTCACTAACTCTTGATCAAGATGGTTCCATTTTATATGCAATGGATGGTGAAATGGGACGTGTCGCTGGTTCCCATGGGGATGCGTTACATGTAGGCGCATTTGATCCTGACAAAGAAGGATTACATGTGTTTGGTGTACGAGAAGCACCAGAAGTCGCATCATTAGAATACCATGATGGAGCTACTGGTGAGACACTACAAGCTTTCTATGCATATAAGGATGCTGGACGTGGAGTCGCAGCCAATATTACGTCTAATCCTGGTTATGAGTTTTGGGGAGCTGGTGGTTTAGAAGTAGAAAATGGTGGCGGTGTTTATAATGTGCAAGGCCCAGTGGAAGCAGATAGTTTTAGAGATATTGGGCTACCTGTTAATTTCACTACGTATTGGGATGGCGATTTATTACATGAGCTTCTTGATCACACGTCGATTACAAAATATGATGAAGATTCAAAAACTGCTAATGTGATTGAAGAATTTGAAGATGTTGTGAGCAATAACGGAACAAAAGCAAATCCGTCATTACAAGCGGATATTTTAGGTGACTGGCGTGAAGAAATTATTTTCCCAACTGAAGACAGCTCTGAACTAAGGTTGTTCAGTACGACGATTCCAACAGAGTATCGCCTGCCGACATTGATGCACGATACGGTTTATCGAATGGGGATTGCATGGCAAAATACGACATACAATCAGCCGCCACATATCGGGTATTATTTAGGAGAGGATATGAGCGACCAAGTGCTAGATGGCGATTTAGATTTTTCTGAAGTGGATTATACACCGAATATCGAAGCGTTACGTCATTTGCTTTCTTTAGAGACAACAAGTAATGATCATAGCATACTACCAAATAAGCTAGATCAAGCTAAGCATCACTTAGAGAAAGGCCGTCCAGAACAAGCGGCTAAGCAGATTGAGGATTTTATTACACATTTACAAAAAAGTGATGACCTCTCCAATGAAATGAAAGAAAAAATCACAACAGATGCATCGGTCTCATAAAAAATTGGATAAAATAATGATTGTAAGGGTCAGGCTATGTGACATGCCTGCCCCTTTTTTGTAGTCTTTGAAAACCCCTGGCTATGC
>NZ_APML01000068.1 GCF_000359605.1 Gracilibacillus halophilus YIM-C55.5 | reverse complement strand
TCTGTCTTCATCGCATCTATAAAAGTACTTTTCCTACATCGTTACATTTTCGCCAAACATTTCATGCAACAAAAAAATCGTGGCACACATCGGATTTGATGTTCCCACGATTTTTTATCGCTCGCTTCTTTATGCTTTTTGAATAACTGAACCATGGTTTTCTACATTTAAAGGTAACCACTGATAGTCAGGAAATTCTGACCGCCATTGTTTCACAACTTCATCAGCTTTCTCATGATCGACGATAGCTATCATCGTCGGCCCCGCTCCACTGAGAAAAACGCCATGAGCATCGTGCAATAAACGTGCACGCAACTCATCAAATTTCGGAATAAGTGATTGTCGATACGGTTGATGAAACCGATCTTTGTTCATCATCTCCCCTAATACATGCCAATCACCTAAACAAATCGAAGCAACCGTGACGTTCGCAATACTGCTTGCTTGCACACTCTCTTTAAAATGAAATTGTGTAGGTAATACAGAACGAGAATCTTCCGTTTTTAACTCAAAATTTGGGATCATCGCTACAAATGTCACACCATGAATCGGTACTTGTGTATATGTTACCTTGCCATCGTAGTGACCAATGACACACCCGCCTAATATAGAAGGCGCTACATTATCTGGATGACCTTCAATTTCTGTGGCAATTTGCACTTTTTCGTCCTTTGATAAGTTCAAATGTAAGACAGTATCAGCTAGCTCAATCCCAGCAATAATAGCTGTTGCGCTGCTACCAAGTCCTCTAGCTAAAGGAATATCACTTTTCATTTCTACATAGCAAGGTTCCAACTTATCCTCCATTTGATAAGTGACTGCTACTTTTTCAGCAATTTGATACACAAGATTATCCGTACCCGTCGGAATTCCAGCTAAACACTCCGACTTGGCGGCAAATTCCCATTCCTCCGATGGTTTTACCGTTAACTCCAAATATAAATCAAGAGCCAGTCCAATGGAGTCAAAACCAGCTCCTAAGTTGGATGTGCTGGAAGGGACTTTTATTTGCCAACTCATGCCTTGACACTACCCATAATTTCATTTGTTACGAGCTCTTCGTCATTTTCAAGGACAGTCGGTTTAACAACACTGTAATCGATAGCCGTATTCGGATCTTTTAAGCCATTTCCAGTTAATACAGTGACTACTGTTGAGCCTTTTTCCACTTTCCCTTGATCAATTGCTTTCATTAAACCAGCAACTGAAGCACAAGAAGCAGGTTCTGCAAAAATTCCTTCATTTGCAGCAATCAATTGATAAGCTTCGATCATTTCTTCATCTGTCACTTCATCAATCGCACCATTTGATTCTTCAGTAGCTTTTAAGGCATGTTCCCAACTGGCAGGATTACCAATACGAATCGCTGTACCAACAGTTTCTGGATTTTCAAACACACGATTATGCACAATCGCTGCCGCACCACTTGCTTCAAAACCTCTCATTTCTGGAAGGCCGGTGCCTTTTTCCTCGTGATACTCTTTAAAACCTTTCCAATACGCTGTAATATTACCAGCATTGCCTACAGGTATAAATAAATGTTCAGGTGCTTTGCCTAACGCATCACAAACTTCATACGCAGCCGTCTTCTGTCCTTCGACACGGTACGGATTGACTGAGTTAACGAGTGCTACTTCTCCAGTTTCTGCTAATTTACGGACAATTTTCAATGCATCATCAAAATTCCCTTTTATAGAATAGATTTCAGCGCCATACATGACCGCTTGCGCTAGTTTACCTTGCGCGATTTTTCCTTCTGGGATGACGACAATACACTTTAAGCCAGCGCGAGCAGCAAAAGCGGCAGCAGAAGCAGAAGTGTTACCTGTTGAGGCACAAATAACAGCTTTTGCTCCTTCTTCTACTGCTTTCGCCATCGCCATAACCATCCCACGGTCTTTAAATGAGCCAGTAGGATTTAATCCTTCAAACTTGGCATAAGCGTTTATACCATACTTTTCTGATAACTTTTCCAGCTTAAGTAAAGGCGTATTTCCTTCTTGTAAACTTAGTGTAGGTGTGCTTTCATTCATTGGTAAATACGATTGATATTCTTCTAATAGTCCTTTCCAGGCCATGTTAATCCTCCCCATCCACACGATAATAACTAATAATTCGATTCACTACATCTAATTTTTTTAAATTTTTGCGACTAGTTTCAAGTTGTTCTTTACTGATCTTATGAGTGACCATAACAATTTCAGCTGTTTTTTCTCTGTCGGATGGCAACTGTAGAATTTTTGCAAAGCTAATATCTTCGTCAGTAAACACGTTCGTGATTTTTTGGAATGTACCTGCTGCATCATCTACTTCCATCCGAATAAAGTATTGCATATATTTTTCGTTATCTTCTTTTAATTGTTTTTCAAATTGTGGTGTTACATAGCCCGTTCCTGATATACCTAGACGGCTATTTTTTACAGCTTCCATTAAATCAGATACAACCGCTGTCGCTGTCGGCATACTTCCTGCCCCTGGGCCATAAAACATCGTTTCACCAACGGCTTCTCCGTGAACATATACGGCATTATATTCGTTTTTCACAAGAGCTAGTGGGTGATCCTTTGGCAGTAACGTCGGTTCAACACTAACTTCTGCTTTGCCATGATGAATTGATGCAATCCCTATCAATTTAATAGTATACCCTAAACTTGTTGCAAATGTAATATCTTCTTGTGAAATGTTACGAATTCCGGTGACCTCTACATCATCTAAATCAATTTCCATTTTAAAACTTAAATTCGCAAGCAATGTCATTTTTCTCGCAGCGTCAAGCCCATCCACATCTGAAGTCGGATCTGCTTCAGCAAAACCTAATGCTTGCGCTTCTTTAAGGACAGGTTCATATGCTAATTCTTCATCCGTCATTTTGGTGAGGATATAGTTCGTTGTGCCATTTACGATCCCCATAATTTTCTGAATCCGGTCTGATGCCAATCCATCCGTTAATGAACGAATAATTGGAATCCCACCTGCAACACTCGCATCATAGAAAATGTCACAATCATTTTCCTTTGCTAAACGTAATAGTTTCTGTCCATGTACGGCCATCAAATCTTTATTGGCTGTGACGATATGTTTTTTATTTTGGATCGCCCGTTCAAGTAATAAATTGGTATCTTCAATGCCACCCATGACTTCAATAATAATATCAATTTCTGGGTGATCCACCAATTCACTAGGCTCACTTGTTAACCATTCTCTTTCAATAGCAACGTCTCTTTCCTTTTCTAGATTATGAACAAGGATTTTCTTAATGTTAATCTCGCTTCCCACTTTATATTTTATTTCATCCGCATGGTCTTTTAACAGCTTCACAACACCTGTTCCGACTGTTCCTAAACCACACAGTCCTACATTCACTTGACTCATTCAGATCGCCTCCCCTTGTTTACATTACGTGTACATTTGTTTACATATAGTGGACATTATACAGATGTATGTAAAGATAATCAAGATCCATTCGCCTAAAAATTACGAAAAGCTAATAAGCACCCCTGTTTTGTTACGAAACAAAAAAATATGCATCCCATGTGATGAACACGAGCCTGCATCTATTTTATCATATCTTAAGCTATCATTGAGAATCAAGCCAATCTAATGTGATAAGATTCATTTGTTGGCGATCAATGCCCATTTCGTGAAAAAAATAGCTTAAATGCTTCTCATAATGTTGTTGGGCATCAAATAATCGTTGCAAGTCCTCTTCGGTCGTCTGATTCGCTTTTTCCAATGCATCAAATATGTGAACCGGAAAAATTAACCGAGCGTATAACAATTTCCAACCAAAGTACGATAACGGTTGCTTCGTCATATAATCTTGTATGTTCGTTACACATTCAGCTTGCTGCAATCCATTTTCTTGTTGCATCCATGGTCGAATCCATTCCGCTACATCACGTACAGGATGATCAAAAACGACCTCATCACTCCATATGAAATCTGATTGGGTTTGTCCACGGAACCGTCCAAATGTCATTGTCGGCTGATCTGATGAATCAAAACGCGTTTCTTGTTCGGTTACACGTAAATATTGAATCGCATTTTCCGCTAATCCAATGACATAAGGAAAACGATCAATGAATTGCCTCTGATACGACGAAACCGGTCGTTGTTTATATAATGACTGATAATGCGCTTCAAATCGATCAAGTTTATGCACCCATAAATCCCGCCACTTCCCGTAACTGCTAATGGTTGAAGGTTCATAGGGATAGGATCTCCCATTTTGGTGAAAATAGGCTAATTGAGTTCCGAGTGATGAACGAATTTCGGATTTCCTCGCAAATCCGAGCATATATTTTTCTTTCCCAATGGTAGTAATCAGTTGTTGATGCACGTTATATAATGGCTGAACAATATGATACCAGCCAAGTTCCTGATACATACGAGCCACAGTATAAAGTTCGTAAGCTGTTGATTCATCTAAACCAGTGGGTATCACAAAAAAATAATCTCTTCCATCTGTATACGTAATGTAACGATACCCGTCTTCTTGTTTATTTGGTATTGAAATCGGGTAATGTAAAAATAATGGATGCATCTATGGATCCCCCTTATGATCAAGCATGAAGGTTATTCATTTGATTTGTTATACTATATATATGAGAAAGCAATCTTGATAATGAACAGTAAAGGATGTGAACGTAATGAATGAAGAACGTAAGCAAACAGAACTCGAAAAGAAAGCAAGAAACTGGTTAGTCGAACGAGGCGTACAAATTGAAGATATCGCTGAACTTGTCTATTATTTGCAAAGTAAATATCAAGAAAATCTTACCCTTGAGGAATGTTTTGAGAATGTAGATAGTGTATTAAAAAAGCGCGAGGTTCAAAACGCGATTATTACAGGGATTCAATTAGATGTATTTGCTGAGAAGAATCAATTGGATCAACCGTTACAAGAAATTATAGAAACTGACGAAAGTTTATATGGAATTGACGAAGTGATTGCCTTATCGATCGTCAACGTATACGGTTCGATTGGCTTTACCAACTATGGTTATATCGATAAACAAAAACCAGGAATATTAGAGAAGTTAAATGACAAATCATCGAATGACTGTCATACATTTCTAGATGATATAGTTGGGGCAATTGCAGCAGCTGCTTCATCACGACTCGCCCACCGAGCTGCAAATGATGAAGCAATAGATGATGAATAACTTAATTTTCTTTTTCTTGTTTTGGTTTTAATAAGGGCGAGGTCATAATAAATATACTGACACCAAGTGCTACGAGTACCATGAATAGTTTTACTGCTAATAATGGAATCACGGTTAGGGTGAAGAGAACACTACTCCATACAATTATCGTCGCAAACACCTTCACCCTCACTGGCACCCCATTTCCTTTCTGATAATCCACCAAATAATGGCCAAAGTATTTATTCGTCATCAACCATTGATGCAAGCGTGGCGATGATTTGCCATAACAAAAACCCGCTAACAAGACAAGTGGTGTCGTCGGTAGTAACGGGAGAAAAATGCCGATAAATCCAATGATTAAGCTAATTGATCCTCCTATCATCCATAATATTCGTTTCATTCCAATCCCCTTTTGTATTCATCAAGCGTCATTTGATCGTACGCTTCTTTCGTATTAATATTATGAAAATAGCGATCCATCGTTTGATCCATCATAACATAATCGACAGAAATTTTTCTCACAAGTGCTTGCATTGAATATTGCTCACGGGTCAGTTGCTCACGTATCACTGCATGAACACTTCTATGAAAGAGGCCAATTAAAGGTTGGAGCTTACCATTCACGATAGGAATGCGCGCATCATATGAATCGAGTGGCTGAAGGCAAAGTTGATGCAACACGCTACCTTCGAGTTGTGGTGTATCAATTGGCATGGTTACGAAACAATCCTGATTCGAAGCGTTCATTGCAGAGAATATCCCTGCCAGTGGACCCTTTCCTTTCAGTGATGGTTCGTCTACCATTAAATGAACGTTGGATAAGCCGTCTTCAATATACGGCAAGTGTTCTTGTAACGTAACAAAATATATTTGATCAACGAAGGGTTGCATTCGGTCAATAGCCCATTGGTAAAAAGGCTTTCCTTGATATGGTAAAAACGTCTTCGGATAACCAAATCGTCTAGACTGCCCTCCTGCAAGAATAATACCATCCACTGATTTCATCCTCCACTTACCGGCGGAATCACCGCAACGGTATCACCAGGCTTTATTTCATCTATATCCAACGCATATTCTTCATTAATAGCGATCATACATTCATTGACTTGATATAATTGATAAGCGTTGATTAATTGATTTTTTAATTGATTGACAGTCAATACGTCTTCGTTAATGGTTAAAGTAGCTGTTCTTGCTTCTTCCTGCAACTGTGCAAATAACAATACTGTGATCATAAGCCCCCTCCCTCTATTTCTGGCTTTCCATTTGGATAGGCTTTTTGTTCTAACTGGTCACCTAACCAAGCCTCTCCGTCATCCCAATGTTCTTTTTTCCAAATGGGGACGATTTGCTTGATACGTTCAATGGCGTATTCATTCGCTTGATATGCGGCCTTTCGATGCGGGGAGGAAACAGCAATCACAACGGCAATATCAGAAATTTCTAAGGCGCCCACGCGGTGTGTAATGGCTACATGAGTACCAGGCCATTTCTCTTGAATTTCTCCGCCAATTTGTGCAAGCATTTTCTCTGCCATGGACGTATAGGCTTGATAAGCTAAATAAATCGTCCGTTTCCCATTCGTATACTCCCGTACGGTCCCTATAAAAGTCGTAATCGCTCCCATTTCTCTTCCCTTGACTTTGTTAATTACTGTTTCCGTTTCAATCGGTGACTCTACAATTTGAAAAAGCTCTTGCCCCATCATTGATTCTCCTTTATGATATCATTTCACTATCCAACATGAAGATATCCACTACGTCTCCTTTTTGATATCCTTGTGTACCACCAGGTAAATAAATCAAACAATTGGCAGCCGATAAACTATGGACCATATTCGACTTATCTTTACCAGCTGGTTCAACCATATAACGTGTATCATTTACTTTGACAAACCCACGAACAAAACGGTCAAATGGATTTGCTTTAGGAAAATCAACAGCTAAACGTGCCTTAGATTTTGGGAGACCGAATTGATGTTTTTGCAAAAACTGATCAATCACTGGCCTGAGATATAATTCAAAACCGACATAACAAGCAGACGGGTTTCCAGACAATCCAAATATTAATGTGTCATTAGCATGAGCAACGGTTGTCACACTGCCAGGCCGCATGGCAATTTTATTAAAAAGAACATCAGCTTGAATGGCTTCAAGGATATCAGGAAGTAAATCAAAGTCACCAACCGAAACGCCTCCAGTCGTAATGAAAAAATCAACTTGATTCATTGCTTCTCTGATACGTTCGACACTCGAATCGACTTGATCACTTAACTGACCAAAATAGATCGGAAGACCACCTGCGCGTTTTACCTGTGCGATAAGTGTATAAGCATTACTGTTACGGATTTTGCCTGGTTCAAGTGGTTGATCCACTTCCAATAATTCGTTTCCTGTCGCAATGATTCCTACGATTGGTTGCTTAACAACAGGAACTTGTGCATAACCAAAAGTCGCTAATAATGCAATCATTCCTGGGTGTAAACGGGTACCTCTTTCTAGCAATACGTCTCCTTTTGCGATATCTTCTCCTTGAAACGATATGTTTTGTTCAGAGTGAAGCGTTCGTTTTATATCAACATAGGTTTGAGTCGATTCGTGTACTTCTGTATCCTCTAACATAATGACCGCATCTGCCCCTATTGGCAATTCAGCACCTGTCATAATTCGGACCGCTTGATTTGCTTTTAATTCTTTTTCATATCGGCTACCTGCCCCAATGTGACCGACCACTTCCAATGTAATAGGCGTTTGTTCAGCGGCACCATTCGTATCACAAGCACGTATGGCATATCCATCATATGGTGACCGATCAAAAGCTGGCACATCATGATCTGCGACAATATCTTTTCCTAGAATACGACGATATGCCTCTTCAATCGGCACATATTCAATGGGGCCTTTTTTTTCATATTTCATCACACGTTGAAGTGCATCAAACACTGGGATCGGTTGTCTTTCCCTCTTCATATCAATGACTCCTAACCAACAATTTGATAATATACCGTTTTTGCCTTTTCAATCGAATTTGTGCCATGTATGAGTGTTCGCCCATCATGGAAAAAGACGAGACGAAATTGTTCTGTTGTCAATGAAAGTAAGAATTCATTTCGCCTCACTTGGCCAAAATGCATCACTCGTTGTTTTAATTGATCAAGTGGGATGCTCGACCGCGGATTTGTACAGTATCTCGTCCACATAGACTTTCAATTTTCGTTGAAGTTGAATTACGTAACGCTGGGAAAGTCGGTTGCTTTCCACAAGTCGGACAATCTGGACGTTTAGCACGTGTGACATTGATCGTTTGATACTGGTTTTTCCATAGATCAAATAATGTGAATGCGGACTGAAGGTTTTCATGATCCTCTGTGATTAATTTTAATGCTTCCGTTACTTGATGAGATACGACCATCTGAATCGCTGGACTGATAATCCCCACTGCGTCACAAGTAGCTCCAAAGGTTGGAGTAATATGAAGCAAACATGATAAACATGGGGTCTGTTTTGGGATCATCGTAAATGTCATCCCAGAGCTACTTACACATGCTCCAAAAATCCATGGTGTATCATGTTTGTGAGCGACATCATTGATTAAAAAACGCGTATCAAAATTGTCCGTAGCATCAATGATGACATTAACTGTATCAATTGATTGTTCTAATTGATATGCGTTTGCTTCCCCGACAATAGATTCAATTTCTACATTCCGATTGATTTTTTCTAATTTTTCTTTGGCTGCTATTGATTTTGGTTGCTGTTCATAGGCATCTTGTTCGGTAAACAAGTGTTGACGCTGCAAATTCGTTTCTTCTACATAATCTCGATCGATCAAGGTAAGTTTGCCAATACCTGCTCGCGTCAACATTTCTGCAACCGAAGACCCAAGCGCACCACAGCCGACAATCAACACATGAGCATTCATCATTTTCTCTTGCCCGTCTACTCCAATTGGTTGAAACAGAGTTTGTCTATGATAACGATCAAATGAATTCATACGTTGTTAACCACCTATATAGGACATTTCGATTTTTGAACTTCTTTTTGCTGTTTCTTCCGTTCGTAGTTCAGAGTACCGATCATCACGTTTTTGCCAGCGATCAATAATCACATCACGTAACTCATCATCCGTAAAACCGGATCGAAGGAAATCTTTCAAGTTCATCCCTTCTCCCGCAAACAAACAGGTAAAGAAATGCCCATCAGCAGCAACCCGTGCTCTTGTACATGAGGAACAAAATGTTTCAGACACTGATGTAATAAAACCTACTTCAGTACTAGAATCACGATAGCGATAACGCTGTGCAACCTCTCCAAAATAAGCTGGCTCCACAGGTATCAGTTCATATTGTTTTGACAGTTGTTGGTACATGTCTTTCTTTGTCATCACGTGTTCAAAGTTCCACCCATTCGTCTGCCCCACATCCATAAACTCAATAAACCGTAATGTAATGCCTAATTCTTTGAAGAAACGAGCCATCGGAAGAATTTGATGATCGTTCAACCCTTTTTTTACGACCATATTTATTTTTATATCAAGTCCTGCTTCGGTTGCTTGATAAATATTTTCGATAATTGGATGTACGGAGAATCCACTATCATTAACACTCATGAATGTTTGATCATCTAAGGCATCCAAGCTAACATTGACTCGCTGTAAGCCAGCTTCTTTTAAATCTGTAGCCATTTTTCCCAATAAAGAAGCATTGGTAGTGAGCGCGATATCTTCTAAACCAGGTATTCTTGCTAATCTAGAAATCAAATCAGGAAGATCTTTGCGCAATAGAGGTTCGCCACCAGTCAGTCGTAATTTTTTAACGCCTAATGCAACAAAAATTTTCGTAATTCGCTCAATTTCATCAAATTGTAGCAACTCATCTTTCGACATAAATGCATAATCTGAACCAAAAACTTCACGCGGCATACAATATCGGCAACGAAAATTACAACGGTCTATGACTGAAATACGTAAATCCTGCAATCTTCGGCCAAATTTATCTGTAATCATTGGGCGTGGCAAATAACCACTCCTTACTTCTTCAGTATCATACGGTCTACTTATAGAATATCGGATATAATGGTTATCGACAAAACTATTGTCAGATTATCTGTCAATGAATGTATTCGCCACACCCGTCTCGTTCGCTAAATATGTTAAAATGTGCTGGCTAAATTGTGAGAACGTCTCACGATAACCATGAATCGTTTGCCACAACTTTTGATGGTCCACATTATGATAGTGGTTGACTAGCATTTTGCGTAATGAAATTAAAGCAATATACCCCTCACGTTCATGTTCTGGTAATACGTGTTCATCAACTAATACATCAATGATATCGATATAACTACCTGGATCTCGCATAATAAAACCATCAATCATCATATTCCCGACATCAAGGACAGATTCAATCATAAGATGAGCAATTCGTTCCAAACTAAGTTTATCAAGTTGCTTTGTTACATCGACCTTATGTGATGTCTCTAACAATTGATCAAAAATTAGTAATGTTTGTTTTAATTGGTTGGTATCCACAAAGTACATGTCGATCCACTCCTCATTTGTTTTGTGACCTATCGTATCATTGTTTCTGTTTTCACGCACCTATTGCACTGAACATAAGGTAACAAATTGGGTATAATCATTTTATAAAAGGTAAAAAAAGGAGAGTATGGTAGCGATGTTTTCAGAAGATTTACCGTATATTATTGATCGATCAGAAGAAGCGAACATTCATTTTGTCAGTTTTAAAGGTAGTATGGATCGTTTTGATTTGGCCATTATTTACTCGCCATCTTTTCAAAATGAAAAAGTCATTTTAGATTTGCACACGAATAAATATGGTACATTGAATCATCAAACAATTGACGAGGAAAATATGGTGGAACATGCCTTTCAATACAATCCAATCGAAGCAGACGAATTCCGAAAATTTATGAAACCTATATTGACCGAAAACAAACAGGCATAAAAAAGTGGGGAAAACCTTCTGTAGCGCTTGATTTAAGTCTCATCGCAAGAATGCTCACAGAGAGGCCCCCACCTCTCACCTTATTGTTCCACTTACGTAAATAGGATCATCCTCTGTCTTTTCACCGGTCAATCTGTTTCACAATAAAATAAGCACAACCAAAATTACAATACTCATATAAATAATCCTCAAGTGTGCTAATTTTTGTATCAAATGTGGCTTTAGGATTTTGATCGTCATAAAAACCTTTGAGTCGTAACTGATCGTATCCCCAATCTCCAACAATAAAGTCATATTTACTTAATATATCTGTATATTTTTCTTTAAAGGATTCCTCATCAAAACCATTACGATATTCATCAACAATTTGATAAACCATTCCTTGCACTTCGACCATGATGTAAAACTCTCCTTCATTTCCAATACTGTCTGTTATTCACATAATGACTCGATCTTTTATGAATGAAAAGCAAAATGACTACAAAATATATAGTTATGTTCCTTACGAAAGAAAGGAGGTAGCATACGATTGAAGCGACGTATCGTTATCCTATTCTTTAGTATATTGCTTTTAAATACTACTATAGCATACGCGAAAGAAGAAGTGGATTCAAATCAATCAAAAATTGAATTTTATAAACAAATGCAAGCTTTAACATTTATTCCTTGGTACTATTTTGCAGCCATTCATCAGTACGAAAAAAATATCCATACAGAAGATAGCGACGATTCATTTGGGATTCAAATTCCTAACCAAAAATGGTATGGCTTGTTACCCAATACGACACCCAGAACACCAGAAGTGATTCAAATGTTTGGTGGCATCGGTCGAGACGGAAATGATGATGGAATCGCTGACCCTAATGACCCAACCGATGTTTTTTACAGTTTTTCACAATATATTAAACAATATGGCTACTCTGAACAGGATATTCGTACCGCTCTCTGGAACTATTATAAACGAGAAATGTCGGTATCCTCAATCACGAAATATGCCAAGTTATTTGAAACGTATGACACAGTAACATTTGACGATCATGCCTTCCCTATTCCTAAAGGGTACAATTACAGTTATAAAAATACGTGGGGCGATGCACGAGGGTTTGGTGGAAGAAGGATTCATGAAGGCACTGATATATTCGCTAACTATGGTACACCGGTACGTTCGACGACATATGGTGTTATTGAATTAAAGGGATGGAATCGTTACGGTGGCTGGCGCATAGGCATACGTGATACTCATAACCGTTACCATTACTATGCGCATCTCAACAGTTTTGCAGAAGGAATAAAAATTGGTGATATCGTGGAAGCCGGACAAACCATCGGATCAGTCGGCTCAACGGGATACGGGCCACCTGGAACTTCCGGGAAATTTCCACCCCATCTACATTATGGCATGTATAAAGACGATGGAAATCGACAATGGTCATTTGATCCCTTCCCTTATTTAACACGTTGGGAAAAAAATAATCCGTAGTGTGTTCAAATTTTACACACTACGGATTTGTTTCTGTTAAGAGTTTTTTGAAGCTTTCACGGCTCTTATAATACTAGCAACTAAACCGCCCCAAATGACAACCATACCTATTACGGCCATAACCACTGCACTTGTAGTCATATTAAAACCTCCTTAAGCGGAAATTAGGCTTCATTGTTTTTCTTTGGCCATTTTTTAATCGTAATGAGTGCTCCAATAAAGATAACCGAAATAGCGACAACCCATCCAAAGTAGAACAAATAATCGATTGGATAGCCTTCATAAGCTTCCTTTAATTCAGTTCTTAAGTTATCTAACATCATATAACCAAGTACGATAGGCGTTAAGAATCCTAAACAAGCACGCCACCACCAAGCAAGTTTGATATCAGATACACTGTTTGCGTGACCTTGCAAGTCTTTGAGTAGACGAGCAAACCAAGCAATAGCAACTACTTCGAATAATCCGGCTAAAGCCACACCATAATTATTGATAAAGTGATCAACCGTATCTAATAAGTTCAAACCGCCTTGGTTCGCATAAAATAGCGATACGATAAACGCTAGTCCGCCACCAACGAGTACAGCTGTTTTTCTTGAGATCGAAAATTTCTCCTGTAAAGCAGAAATATACGTCTCGGAAATCGAAATCATTGATGATAATCCAGCTAAGACAAGGGCTGCAAAGAATAAAAATCCAAAAAATCCTGCGGCTGGCATTTGACTAATGATATCAGGAAATACCATAAATGCTAATGCAACGCCACCACCTGAATAAGCCTCTGACACTGCTTGACCGGTCTGAGAGGCCATAAAACCAATTGTTGCAAAAACACCAATCCCTGCTAATAACTCAAACGATGAATTGGCAAAACCTGTAATAAAGGCGTTGTTTGTGATATCAGATTTCTTTGGTAAATAAGAAGAATAAGTAATCATAATGGCAAATGCAATCGATAAACTAAAGAAAATTTGACCATATGCTGCCACCCAAACTTCACCTTTAAACACTTGAGACCAATCTGGTTGGAAAAAGGCATTCAACCCCTCTAATGCCCCTGGTAAAGTGAGAGCACGAATGACAATAATTATGAAAACAATCATTAAAGTTGGAATAAAAATTCTATTGGCTAACTCAATGCCTCGTTTAATTCCACGACCGAGGAAAATGAATGCAACCATCCAAACAAGAAGCAATGGAATAAATACACTCGGTACCATTGATCCAAAGTTTCCAGGATCAGCTAAATTCAAGTAATCCCCTGTAAAGAAAGCAACACTGTCATCGCCCCATTTAGTTCCAATCGAGAAATAAGCATACATAATTGCCCAGGAAATAATGATTGGATAATATGTGGAAATGACAAATGAAATGAGGACTTGCCACCATCCAATCCATTCCATACCTTTGCTAATTTTCGCAAAGCTTCGCGGCGAAGAACTCCGATATTTATGACCTATTGTATATTCCATCACTAACAAAGGAATTCCTGCTGTTAGTAGGGCAAATAAATACGGTAAAAAGAAGGCACCTCCCCCACTTTCATAAGCGGTTGCGGGAAAACGCCAAATGTTTCCAAGTCCGATGGCTGATCCCATCGCTGCAAGTAAGAAACCAACTCTGGTTCCCCATTGTGAACGCTGTTCCATTTTCATTCTCCTTTCTTCACTTTTTTAGAATAACTATTTATTTAATAGAGTTCTAATCTTTAGAATTATATACGACTTGTGAATATTCTGTCAAATTAAAAAATACATTTGGTATGATTTACATTTATTCTGTTGGCGGTTCAATTGGAATGGATAAATCAGATCCTTCATCATTTCCTTGATTAAAATATTGCGGTACTTCACCTGGATGAAATACTTTCGTCACCGGAATATCTTGAGCGACAGTCGTTGGCTTTGAAGCAAATGGTACAACCACTCGCATTTCAACTTCGATATGTACATTCACTTCAATCATTGCACCATTGATACCTGTTTGGAGTAACTTACTATTCACTTCTGTTCCAACTGCCCCTATAATTTCCATATTCACAGGAACTTTTGGCCCTAAATTAGCCAGTACCGGAACTCCTAATGCTTGGCCTAATGGAACTTCGATTAATAGCCCTTTTTCACGGATATCATCTAATAGGGCTTCCTCTGAAGGTTCTAAATCCATTTCTACTTCTAATGGAACTCCAGCTTCAGGGCGGTCACCTTGTTCCAAGAGTTTTAAAAAGTTTTCCACCCGATATTGTACATTCCGTTGTACACGATTCTCTACAACTGCATTAAACACATAATTTTCTATTTCACCATTCTCATTGACTTCCACATCAATTAAGTCGTCCGTTTCTAGATCGTCAGAAATCTTCTTACTTACTGCAATGGCCATGGCTTGGTTAGCAATTTCTTTCACACGTACTTCAGCATAATTTAATAAAACGGGTTTAATCC
>NZ_APML01000067.1 GCF_000359605.1 Gracilibacillus halophilus YIM-C55.5 | reverse complement strand
CTGCCTGCAATTATTAGACGAATGAATGACAGAGAGACTGCATCTGTTGCCTTAATCGAGAATTTACAGCGTGAAGAACTCACCGTTGTTGAAGAAGCTCAAGCCTATGAACAGTTGATTGAAATGCATGAGTTAACCCAAGAAGCTTTAGCTCAACGCTTAGGGAAGAGTCAATCGACCATCGCTAATAAGATGCGGTTATTAAAACTGCCAGAACCGGTACAACAAGCTATCTTAAACAAAGAAATTACCGAACGGCATGCGAGAGCATTAATTGCGTTGAAGACAGAAGAACAGCAGTTGCGCTTATTAAAGCAAATTATTGAAAAAGAACTAAATGTTAAGCAGACAGAAAAACAAATCGAGCGCATGTTAACTGAAAAGAAACAGCCGAAAAAACCGAAGTTAAAAGGTGTTAACAAAGACATGAGAATTGCAATGAATACAATTAGACAGTCCATAGATATGGTATCCGATACAGGCGTTGATTTGGAAACGGATGAAGAAGATTATGAGGACTTTTATCAGATAACGATAAAAATACCGAAGCAAAAATGAGTATTTTCACCCATCTTTTACTTAAATTATAGATTAAAAGATGGGTCGTTTTTCGTTAATATTTATTTTAATAGAATTGTAATGCCTATTGAGTAAAAATAGTGATAAAATAGATGATAAAGAAGCAAGAGGTAGGTGACACCATGGGGAAAGTAATCGCCATATCCAATCAAAAAGGCGGCGTAGGCAAGACAACATCTGCGGTGAACTTAAGTGCGAGTTTGGCACATTTAAATAATAAAATATTAATAGTTGATATCGATCCACAAGGAAATTCTACGAGTGGTGTCGGTGTCAATAAAGCTGATGTCGATCGCTGCATTTATAATGTACTCGTCGAAGATATGGATGCAAAAGAAGTTTGCGTACATACGGATAGTGACAATTTAGATATTATTCCAGCAACGATTCAGTTGTCGGGGGCAGAAATTGAGCTCGTTTCTACACTCTCACGAGAAGTCCGCTTAAAGAAAGCGTTGGATCAACTGCGAGATGACTATGATTACATTGTTGTCGATTGTCCTCCTTCACTTGGACTGTTAACGATTAATGCGCTAACGGCTGCTGATTCTGTTATGATACCAGTGCAATGTGAGTATTATGCGTTAGAAGGCTTGAGTCAATTGCTGAACACCATACGTCTTGTACAAAAGCATTTAAATAAATCGTTAATGATTGAAGGTGTATTACTCACCATGCTGGATGCACGGACGAACTTAGGATTACAAGTGATTGATGAAGTGAAAAAATACTTTCAAAATAAAGTATATGATTCGGTCGTGCCGCGCAATATTCGATTAGGGGAAGCACCTAGTCATGGCCAGCCGATTATTTCATATGATCCAAAATCAAGAGGTGCTGAAGTATATCTTGATCTAGCAAAGGAAGTGATTGCGAATGGCTAAAGGACTAGGCAAAGGGATCAATGCATTTTTTCCAGAATTAGAAGAAAATGATGAGACAGCGATTGAAGAAGTAGAAGTAAAAGATTGTCGCCCTAATCCATATCAGCCAAGACAGATGTTTGAAGCAGATGCTATCGAAGAATTGAAAGAATCGATTGAACAGCATGGTATTTTACAGCCATTAATTGTACGTAAAAGTATACGTGGCTATGAAATTGTCATTGGTGAGCGGAGATATCGTGCCGCGAAAGAAGCAGGTTTAGATACAATACCAGTCATTGTAAAAGAGTTATCAGATGATGAGATGATGGAACTTGCGTTATTAGAAAATATTCAACGTGAGGATCTAACGCCGATTGAAGAAGCACAAGCGTACAATCGGTTAATTCACGAATTAGGGGTCACACAAGATCAATTATCCAAACGTCTCGGCAAAAGTCGTTCCCATATTGCAAACTTGGTTCGATTATTAACATTACCAGAAAAGGTGATTGCACAAATTAATCATGGCGCCATATCGATGGGGCATGGTAGAGCATTGCTAGGGCTAAAAGATGAAGATAAAATGATCCCCGTTGTCGAAAAGATTCGTAAAGAACAATTGAATGTACGTCAAGTGGAACAACTGATTCAAGAAATCAATCAAAAGAAGAAAAAGTCAAAAAAGAAAGAGAAAAAAGATATTTTTATCACCGAAAAAGAAAATCAGTTAAAAGATCATTTTGGTACGAATGTAAAGATTAATAAAGGTAAGAAAAAAGGGAAAATTGAAATTGAATTTTTTTCTGATGAAGACTTAAACCGTATTTTGGATATGATGGAGTGAAATGAGGATAAAAGAAACTCTTACATTCAACATACGAAAGTTTTATATCATGTAGTCAATATGCGAAGATTTTTACGAGAATAGCGAACGCACTGTTTGGATAATTGATCTCCGAAAATGAACCCGAATGTAAACTGATCCAAAATCAGCTAGCATTCGGGTATTCATAACGGAAAAACTTGTTTATTTCAACATAGAAAATATCTTTCTCACAATACATCGCAAAATATATACGAACGTTCGGAGTGGCAATCATGGCATTATATGGGACAATAATTAATGGAATATGCATTATTATAGGGACATGTTTGGGGTTATTTTTTCGCAACATCCCTGAACGTCTAAAGTCGACAGCATTACAAGCAATTGGATTAGTTGTTGTATTGATAGGAATTCAAATGGCCATTCAAGCTGAAAATATCATTATTATTTTATTAAGTATCTTACTAGGTGGTCTACTAGGAGCAAGTATTCACCTAGAGGACAAATTGAATGCTGTTGGAAAAGCGTTAGAAACACGTTTTATAAAAAATGGCAACGGGAATCTAACCGAAGCGTTCATTACAGCGACATTGATATTTGTGATTGGTGCAATGTCTATCATTGGTGCGCTAGATGGCGGAATGAGAGGCGATCACGAGCTACTTATTACCAAAGGATTTCTTGATGGCTTTATGTCTCTTGTTTTAACGAGCACGCTCGGTTATGGTGTGATATTTTCAGTTATACCAGTTGTATTGTATCAAGGGGCTATTGCTTTGTTTGCTGTTCAAATTAATCGATGGATTCCTGAAGCGTATTTAGATTTATTTATTAATGAAATCACTGCTACTGGTGGATTACTGATCATGGTCATCGGTCTCAATATTCTTAACGTAACAAAAATTAAAATTGGTGACTTTCTGCCGGCTATCTTACTATTTATTTTGTTGTTTTTTGGTTATCATATGATCATTTCTTAGAATGAAAGAATAAATGCATGTGATAAACGGATTTTTGAAAACGCAAACCTCATCATAGCTTTGCCTTTTATTGCATATTTTATTATATCTAGGTTTATTTGGAGGCAAAGCTATGTGGAAATCAGGCATCAAATGGATGTTTTTAATTATTGGTACAATGATTGGGGCAGGGTATGCATCAGGTCGAGAACTTTGGCAATTTTTTGGTCATGAAAGTGGACTAGCTATCATATTGTTTACGATCTTCTTTATTTTGGCGGTCTACATTACGATGCATGTTAGCTATAAGTATCAAACCAGTAACTATTTTTCGGTATTAGAGATTATCGTTGGGCGAAAAGTGGCTCGATTTTATGATGTATTAATTTTCTTTTATTTATTATCGACAACGGTGATTATGGTAGCAGGAAGTGGAGCAACATTTGAAGCATTTCAACTACCTAAATGGACAGGCATTGTATTCATGGCTGGATTTATTGTCTTAATTTTTATGCGTGGCATTCGTGGTGTACTTATGTTAAATTCGATTATTTTACCTTTGCTCATTGTTGGGTTAATCGCCTTATTATTGTTTTTTACCGTAGAACAGAACTTGCATTTCATGATTGATATCCACCATCAAAGCAATTGGTCTGCAGCCTTTACATTTACCGCTTTAAATATTTTATCGATTATCGCTGTGATTAGCGCTGTTGGAGAACAAATAAAATCCAAAGGTGAAATCTGGATTGCAAGTGTTGGCAGTGGGTTAATATTAGGAATTACCTCGTTTTTATACAATAATAGTTTAGTGCAGTTGTCTGAAGTGATTATTTTATATGAGATTCCTTTGTTTGCTATTTTGAAAAACTATCCGGCATTTACTTATGTCGTAATGTCTATTTTGTTATGGTTTGCTATATTCACAACCGCAATATCTGGAGTACTAGGTATTGCAACGAGATTAAAAAGCTTGCTAACTATTGATATGTGGAAGCTTGTCGCCATCCTCATGGTCATCGTGATTCCACTAACAAGCATTGGTTTCTCCACCTTAATCGCATGGTTGTATCCGTTATATGGTTTAATTAATTTATACTTATTGTTAGCAATTTTTCTCGTACCATTTTTACGAAAGCATTGAAGCGTGATGCCTTACCTATTTTCTTTTATATTTTCCATAAATGCTTTATAATAGGGTACAGCTTAAATCGATCGTAGAATTCTTGAAGAAAGAAGGTGTCATTCATATGGAACAAAAAACTTTTCAATTAAATGACATTGTTCAAATGAAAAAAACTCATCCTTGTGGCGAGAACCGCTGGAAAGTGATTCGAATGGGAGCAGATATTCGTATCAAATGCCAGGGGTGCGGGCACAGCGTATTGTTACCGCGAAGACGATTTGAGCAAAAAATGAAAAAAGTGTTAGAATCAGCAGAGTAAATGTTCCACGTGAAACATTTTTAATTTTTGATTGGTTCCATTCGTAAAAAAGCAAAAAATGTTATGAAAAAAAGCGTGAAATAAGGGGGAAGACTCCTTGTTTTTCTTATTTTCAGTGCTTGTAAACTGGAATCAGTATCAATATAATAAGATTGTCTGTAACGTTCATATGGACGTAATCCTTAAGGAGTGAAAAATTTTATGGCATTAACAGCAGGAATCGTTGGTTTACCAAACGTCGGGAAATCAACGTTATTTAACGCAATTACACAAGCTGGTGCAGAATCAGCCAACTATCCATTTTGTACAATCGATCCAAATGTAGGGATTGTTGAAGTACCTGATCAACGTTTGTACAAATTAAGTGATATGTATCAACCGAAAAAAACGATCCCCACTGCATTTGAATTCACAGATATTGCAGGCATTGTGAAAGGTGCGAGTAAGGGCGAGGGACTTGGCAACCAATTTTTATCACATATTCGCCAAGTCGATGCGATTTGTCATGTGGTTCGTTGCTTTCAAGATGAAAATATTACGCACGTATCTGGCCAAGTTGATCCCATTTCAGATATTGAAACGATAAATTTGGAATTGATATTGGCCGATCTTGATACAGTGACGAAGAGAATGCAACGAGTTGAAAAAATGGCGAAACAAAAAGATAAAGAAGCGGTAGCTGAGTTTGAAGTATTATCGAAGTTGAAAGAGGCTTTCGAAGAGGAAAAACCAGCTCGTGCTGTATCTTTTTCTGAAGACGAAGAGAAGTTAGTCAAAGGGTTACATCTGCTAACAAGTAAGCCAGTTTTATATGTAGCAAATGTCGGCGAAGATGAACTATTGGATGCAGATGCGAATGAAAATGTACAAAAAGTAAAAGATTTTGCAGCGAAGGATGAAGCAGAAGTTATCGTTGTGAGCGCAAAAGTAGAATCCGAAATTGCAGAATTAGATGGTGAGGAAAAAGAAGCGTTTCTAGAAGAGTTAGGAATCGCAGAATCTGGCCTCGATCAATTAATTAAAGCAACGTATCAATTATTAGGATTAGGCACATATTTTACTGCTGGTGAGCAAGAAGTGCGTGCGTGGACGTTCCAAAAAGGGATTAAAGCACCAAAAGCAGCTGGCATTATTCATAGTGATTTCGAAAAAGGCTTTATCCGAGCGGAAACCGTTTCTTATGATGATTTAATGGAAGCAGGGTCTGAACATACAGCAAAAGAAAATGGCAATGTAAGGTTAGAAGGGAAAGAATACATTGTCAAAGATGGAGATGTCATGCACTTCCGTTTCAATGTATAATGTTGTGTTTGCAATTGGGTCAATATATTGATATAATTAGGTATTGTGAGTAATGAAATCATTACTCCTTGCTCTACTAAAGAGCCGTAAAGTCCAAAAGGAGGTGTAGACGGATGAGAAAATATGAAATGATGTATATCATCCGCCCAGACATGGAAGAGGAGGCACAAACAGCTTTAATTGAGCGTTTTAATGGCCACCTTACTAATAATGGGGCGGAGATTGAAAAAGTAGAAGAAGTTGGCAAGAAACGTCTTGCTTATGAAATTAATGACTATCGTGATGGTTATTATGTCTTGATTAATTTCACAGGTGATGAACAAGCGATTAATGAATTTAGCCGCCAAGCGAAATTCACTGATGACATTATTCGTCATATGGCCATTCGCGAAGACGATCAATAAAAAGGAGAGGTTCTGAAATGTTGAATCGAGTGGTGCTTGTCGGCAGATTGACAAGAGATCCTGACTTACGATACACACCAAGTGGCGTAGCAGTAGCTAATTTTACGATAGCTGTTAATCGTCCGTTCTCTAACCAGCAAGGACAAAGAGATGCTGATTTTATTAATTGTGTCGTGTGGAGAAGACCAGCTGAGAATTTGGCCAGTTACATGAGCAAGGGCAGTCTTGTCGGTGTAGACGGCCGCTTGCAATCACGGAGCTATGATAACCAAGAAGGTAAACGTGTGTTTGTTACGGAAGTTGTGGCAGATTCTGTCCAATTTCTCGAGTCAAGAGGAAGTTCAACAGGTGGCTCAGGATCTTCAAATGTTCAACAAAATCAGAATCAATCAACTCCACCAAATCAAAATAGTCAAAATGATCAAGGAAATGCAGCGGAAAATAACCCATTTCAGGACAAGGGTGAACCCGTCGACATTTCTGACGATGATTTACCGTTTTAATTTAAAATAGAAGGAGGTTTTCTATCATGGCAGCTCGTCGCGGTCGCGCAAAACGTCGTAAGGTGTGTTATTTCACGGCGAACGGTATTACACACATCGATTATAAAGACGTGGAATTACTGAAACGTTTTATCTCTGATCGTGGTAAGATTTTACCTCGTCGTGTAACGGGTACTTCTGCTAAGTATCAACGTAAATTAACAAAAGCAATTAAACGTGCTCGTCAAATGGCACTATTGCCATATGCAAAAGAGTAATCGTTGGAAGGCACAATTGGGAGATATTCCTGATTGTGTCTTTTTTAGTAGGAAAGACAACCTGAATTTTTGCGCATAATAAGTAAAGAGGAGTTTTTAAGTCAAACAGAAGTAATAGATGTAGCCGTACGCATAGAAAATCAATATTTGCGTCAAATCGAAGAAGTGTAAGGAGTTATTTGCATCGAAAATGGATATATGAGTCAAACATCGAAATGAAGAGGAGCGGTTTGCACTACATATTCATTTATCCTTCAAACAGATGATATAACGAATGCTGTTTGCACGGAAAATAAGCGAATGTTACATTTTATCGGGAAATCGATGCAACGTGACCTGTCGATTTCCCGATAATCGTGAAAAGATACATTAATTTCAAAAAATACAAGAATCGACTTTTCTTAATTTGTGAACGAAGCTCTTTGTTGGCGATATTTATTTCCCACGAGACTAAAACAAATAAATGCTATGAGAGCAAGTGCCATTGACGTCACTACACTATGCATTCCAAAAGGGTTGGGAGAAAAGGTTTCAAATATCATATATGACGCCATTCCGGCTATCATCGATGCTAACGCACCATCCTTATTCGCATTTTTCCAATACAATCCTAAAACAATCGGCCATATAAATACCGCTTCAAGTCCACCGATGGCAAAAAGGTTTAACCATATAATTAAATCAGGTGGTTGGACGGCTAGTAAATAGACGATGATGCCGAGCACTCCGGTAATGATTATACTCAGACGACGTACATGCCGCTGAGAAACGGCTGGATTGATGTAATTGATATACACATCTTTTACAATAGAAGAGCTTACTAATAGGAGCAATGAATCCACCGTTGACATAATCGCAGCTAACGGAGCTGCCAATACAATACCGGACAGCCACGCAGGTAACACTTCTAAAGCCACTAAAGGCATGACTTTATCACCGACTTCAATGCCAGGTAAAATGGGCCGAGCAAATACGCCGATTAAATGCATATTTAACATAATGACGCCGACCACAACTGTCCCAATGATCAGTGCTCGATGATAGGATCTAGCATTTTGGTATGACATAGCCCTGACAGCAATTTGCGGTAAGGCTACAACACCAACACCAACAAGTACCCAATAGGAAGACACATATGTCGGCGTTAATGATCCATCTGCACCAAAGGGACTGATGAGATTCGGATTTTCAGTCTGAAGGTCTGTCATAATCGAGGAAATGCCGCCCCCAGCTATGATGATCGCGATTAACAAAATGAATGTACCGATAAACATAATACTTCCTTGAATCGCATCAGTAAAAGTGACGGCTCGAAACCCGCCAAATGTCACATAAATCAATACCGTCACAACAAAAATTAATAATGCGGTATGATAAGACAGCCCCGTTAAGGATTCAATTAGTCTAGCACCACCAATCCATTGAGCAGCCATCGCAGAGAATAAAAAAACAATGATACTTAACGCAGAAAGAATGACAACAGGTTTTGATTGATAGCGGGTTTTCAAAAAATCGACCATAGTAACAGCTCGATATTGTTTCGTTATTAGCGCAAATTTTTTTCCAAGAATCATTAACGTGAAATACCCTGTAGCAACTTGGGTCACGGATAATAATACCCAGCCTAAGCCTTCGTTATAAGCAACCCCAGGTCCACCAATAAAACTGCTGGCACTACCATAAGTAGCTGTCATTGTCATGGCTAGGACAAATCCGCCTAAACTTCTCCCACCCAAATAGTAATCAAGAATGAATGACTGATTTGTTTTTTGCTGTCGACTTGCCATAAATCCTATGAAAAATATCAGTGCAATCGATGTAAACAACGTAATACTCGCTTCGGTATTCATCGGTCTTCAAACTCCTCATTCTCTAATGATATCTCAGTAAAAAACAATTTCACGATCAAACTTACGAATATAGACATAACAATGATGCCCATGATACAGCTATAGAAGAACCATGCCGGAAAGCCGAGGATATACGAATAATTGTCTACATCCGTGCTTCCTAAACCGTAGGCAAAACTGAACCACCAAATGAAATGAAACAACACTAATCCAATTCCAATCAGCGCTTCTTTATGTGCAATTTTTATTCGGTCTTTGTTTACATTCATAGCACGCCTCCTTAGCAAACGAATGGAATAAGAACATATCTATTATATAACTTGTAGGTTTCTCTTGCATTGGTAAAGTTTTATATCATGTGGAACAATCAGCGGTATATCTTATCTTTTTTATCATATAATAAATTACTACAATTTATATAGATGACGGTTGTATTATTCAGCCAAGTATGTTTTGATAGTAACAGAAAATGGAATAAAAAGTTCACTAGGGGTGCTGTAAAAGCTGAGAAAGACATGATGTCTTAACCCTTGAAACCTGCACTAGTTAATACTAGCGAAGGGAAGTGGTATCAATATGGACACCTGTATGTCATTATGTTTGTACAACAATAGATGATCCATAAAACCGCTTCTAAAAAGGGAGCGGTTTTTTGTCGTAGGACTATGTATGAATGATCTTTTCATCACTAAAACCGAAAGAGGTGCCTATATGACGAAAGATTTAGAACGTCTACTGGAGAAAATAGAGAACAGACAAGATGAACTTGTTAACTTATTAGAAACATTGATTCGCCATCCGACGCCAGCTCCACCAGCAAGAAATACAGCACCTGCACAACAGTATATCGCTTCAATGTTACAAGATTGTGGATGTGAAGTAGATCAATGGGATGTTTATCCGAATGATCCGAATGTTGTAGGTACGTTAAAAGGAAGTGATTCTCAAAACTATCAAAGCTTAATTATTAATGGACATATGGATGTGGCTGAAGTAAATGATCATGAGGAATGGGTGACTGGAGATCCATTCACCCCTTTGAGACGCAATGGTAACGTGATTGGTCGAGGAGCAGCAGACATGAAAGGTGGACTAGCGGGAGCTTTATTTGCCCTTGGCTTAATTCATGAATCTGGACTACGCTTACCTGGGGATGTCATTTTTCAGTCGGTTATAGGCGAGGAAGTAGGTGAAGCGGGGACATTGCAATGTTGTAAGCGTGGATATACAGCTGATTTTGCCCTCGTTGTCGATACAAGTAATCTTCATATACAAGGACAAGGAGGTGTCATAACAGGCTGGATAACGGTCAACAGTCCACAAACCTTCCATGATGCAACGCGTCGAGAAATGATTCACGCTGGTGGTCAATTATTTGGTGCTAGTGCAATAGAGAAAATGACAAAAATCATACAAGGTTTGCAAGAGTTGGAGCGGCATTGGTCTGTTATGAAAAACTATCCTGGATACCCTCCTGGAACAAACACCATCAACCCTGCTGTTATTGAAGGAGGAAGACATGCAGCATTTATTGCTGATGAATGTCGTCTTTGGATTACCGTTCATTATTATCCGAACGAAACATATGAATCTGTCATACAAGAAATTGAAACACATTTGCAAGCAGTAGCTGAGGCGGATCCATGGTTAAAAGAACATCCGCCACAATTTAAGTGGGGTGGTTCCTCCATGATTGAAGATAGGGGAGAGATCTTTCCAGCGTTGAAAGTAGACCCTAATCATTCAGCTGTTCACACATTGCGTCATGCACATCAACAAGTATTAAAAGAACAAGCGGTATTAGATGTATCACCATCTGTCACGGATGGAGGCTGGTTTTCAGAAGCTGGTATTCCTGCTTCGATATATGGTCCTGGTCATATTCATGACGCCCATTCAGTCAATGAAAAAGTGAACATCAAGCAATTAATTGATTACACGAAAGTACTTGTCACGTTTATGTACCAATGGACACATGAAAAAAAACAGTAAAAAAGGAGAAATGATTCTATGAAATTTTCAGAACGTTTACACCAAAAATTGCAACCCATTTGGCGGCAAAATCATGCCCATCCATTTGTGAAAGAGATGGGGGAAGGAACTTTAGACAAAGAAGCTTTTCGTTTCTTTATGGTGCAAGACTATTTGTATTTAATCGAATACTCAAAATTATTTGCACTCGGTGCGGTAAAAGCCGAGAATGTACAACAAATGGAGACATTCGCTTCTCTGTTACATTCAACGATGAATGAGGAAATGGCGCTTCATCGTCAATATGCAAAGAAATTTGATATCACACACGATGAGCTTGAAAATGCACAGCCATCCCCAATTACACTTGCATATACACGTTACATGCTTTACGAAGCACAAAATGGGACGATCGCTGAATTGGTGGCTGCTTTACTTCCGTGTATGTGGAGTTACTGGGAAATTGGAAAGGAACTGAATGAAATTCCTGGAGCAGCGAAACACGATTTATATGGAGAGTGGATTCAAATGTATAGCTCTGAGGAATTTGGCCAGTTGGCTACTTGGTGTATCGATTTACTCGACCAAGCAGCAGAAGGAAAATCCGAACCAGAACTATACAAGTTAGAAGAAATTTTCTTAAATACAACCCGTTATGAATTCATGTTTTGGGACATGGCTTACTATCAGCAAATGTGGCCCATGGATCAGTCATTTGATGGGAAAAAGCGGTAGTAAATATTTACGCTCGCTTTTTTCTTTTAAGGTAGCTATCTTATTAGAATGTTCGGTTTTTAGTGATTCTTTTAGTGAAATATAAAGTAACAGGCCATTAAAATGGATCAAACACGATCGTTTTCTAGTCAACTCTTTAAAACATCCTTGACATCATGTAATGATCTGCTATGATTAAGGGAAATTCAAATACAAAAAAATTTTGAATTTACTCACAATAAACTACTAGCGAGTACAAGAAAATGATATAATTGAAGGTATTAGAGACATAATTCTATGAATATCATAAGTGAAATAATTCACAATCATCTATGCGATAGAAAAAGAAAACGATGGAGGGACAGTCATGACTTTTAAAGTGTTAATTAGTGATCCATTAAGTGAGGACGGTATTCAGCCTTTACGCGAAGCAGACAATATTGAAGTAGATGTCGATACGAAGCTTTCAGCTGACGAACTAGCTGAAAAAATTGATCAATATGATGCGTTGTTAGTACGCAGTCAAACCAAAGTGACGCGAGACATCATTAGTAATGCCAAACAATTAAAAATTATTGGTCGTGCAGGTGTCGGCGTTGACAATATTGATTTAAGCGCTGCAACTGAATATGGCATTATTGTTGTGAATGCGCCTGACGGAAATACGAACTCAGCGGCAGAACATACCGTAGCGATGTTAATGTCTTTATCTCGAAAGATTCCACAGGCTTATGCCGCATTGCAGAACGGAAAATGGGACCGGAAATCACATGTCGGCGTTGAATTGAAAGGGAAGACGTTAGGTGTTATCGGTATGGGTCGTATTGGTGAAGAAGTAGCTACAAGAGCCAAGGGTCAACGTATGCAAGTGATTGCTTATGACCCATTCCTTACCAAAGAACGCGCAGACAAGCTAGGCGTTGATTTTGGATCGGTAGAAGATGTGATCAAAGCTGCTGACTTTATTACAGTGCACACGCCACTCATTAAAGAAACGAAGCATATGATCGATAAGCATGCATTTGCAAAAATGAAAGACGGCGTTCGAATTATCAATTGTGCACGTGGTGGCATTATTGATGAGGATGCACTTTTCGATGCGATTGAGTCAGGAAAAGTCGCTGGCGCTGCATTGGACGTTTTTGAAGAGGAGCCAGCAACAGATCATCGCTTATTAGAGTTACCACAAGTGATTGCGACACCTCACTTAGGTGCGAGTACTGTGGAAGCACAAGAAAATGTGGCGATCGATGTAAGTCATGATGTTGTCCGTTATCTCACAGAAGATGTTGCCAGAAATCCAGTGAATTTACCGTCTGTACCTAAAGAAGTTATGAGCAAGATCGAACCATATTTCCATTTATCAGAAAAATTAGGTACATTCTTAACGCACGTCACAAAAGGTGTGATCGAGGAAATCAACATTTACTATTCAGGAGATTTAATTGATTTAGAAGTAGCTCCATTAACTCGTAACACTATTAAAGGATTGTTAAAGCGTCACTTAGGCGATCATGTCAATGATGTCAATGCCTCGTATTTAGCTGAAAAGCGAGGGGTTCAGGTAAATGAGAACAAATCGTCTTCAACGAAAGGATTCACTAATTTATTAACGGTTGAAGTAAAAACCAAGGAAGGTACAAGAACAGTATCAGGTACCCTATTAAACGGACTGGGACCACGTATTGTTAAAGTAGACAGTTATAGCGTCGATGTGATTCCAGAAGGCTATTTGGTCTTTGTTAGTCATAACGACCGTCCAGGGGTTATCGGTAAAGTCGGTAGTGCATTTGCTGAAAATGATATTAACATTGCTGCAATGCAAGTGGGACGTTCCAACGTAGGCGGCGATGCGATTATGATGTTGACAGTAGATAAATATTTAACGGATGAACAGTTAGAACAATTAGAGCAGGTAGAAGAAATCAATACTGTCACGGCGATTGAACTATAAATATAGAAAGAAAAGGCGCATCGGATGCAAATATATGCCGGTGCGCCTTTCTTACGTTTTTTGTTGCATCAAATATTTATTTATCCTGCAAAACGCTAACTTAAATAAACTTGTTTGCAGGAAAAACAATCGAACCAACCAAAAGGTGTATATCAGAGTTGTTAGAGTAGCGAAGATAATTCGTGTAAGTTCGTTATTTCATAATCAGGCGTGATATCTTTTAGAGCTTGTTTATTCTCACGGTTGATCCAAACACTTGTAATACCGGCACGATTCGCACCAAGAATGTCCGTTTTTAAGTTGTCGCCGACCATTATGGATTGTTCCCGATCAGCCTCAGCGACATCAAGCGCATGTTCAAACAAGTCTGGGTCAGGTTTTCCTTTACCGAATGCACCAGAAATAATGATATGGTCAAAGTAGGCTTTTAACTCAGGTGTAATCGACAATTTCGTTTGTTGTAAATCCGGCGAGCCGTTCGTTAACATAACTAATTGATAATCCCCTTGTAACTTTTTTAACACGGAGAAGGTCTCTTCATAGACAAAAGGACTCTGCTTTCGGTACATAGGAAATTGCTCGGCTAAATATTCGCCAAATGAAGCATCGTTTATCCCCATTTGTGCCAAACCATTGGTCCACGCTTTTTTGCGATAATCTGGCACGATTTCGGCCATTTTCTTAAAATATGTATGGTCATCTAAGAAGTTGCCCCACAACCCTTCAAACGGATTGATTCCGATCAATTGGGTGAACTCATAAGTTTCATACTCTTGATAAAGTTCTTTTGCTTGTTCTCTTACCTTCTCTTCTAACGCTTCTTTATCAATGCCATACTTTTCTTCAGCTAACTGGCATGTTTGTTCAAAGGCTTGCTTGACACTTTTCTTATCCCATAAAAGCGTATCATCTAAATCAAAAAGAATTGTTCGGATCATGTTTATTCCCCCAGTCGAGATTTACTTATGTTTATTATATAAAAAAATAAGCCGTTCGCCTAATAAAATTTTTTAAAAGTATCAATCGAATCTAAAATCGTTTATAATTGTAAAAGGATCTATCGTACATGATAAAATAGAGATCATACGAGGCACAGCATGGGAATCGCTGTGCTTTTTAGGCGGAGTCTATAGGAGGGACGATGATGGAGAAGCAACCGAAAGGAAAAGAATTCTTTATATTTTTAGTTACCTATATACTTTTACTCTTACTCACTGTATTATTGCCAATTCCATTTATTACCGTAATATTTTTACCAATCCCTATAATCCTTTGGGTAAAGGCATACGAATGGAAATGGATTTTTATAGGTTTAGCGAGTATTCTCATCATTTCTTTGTTGATGTTTCCGCTTCTATCGATTCCAGTGAGCCTTCTTGCAATTATCAGTGGATGCATGATAGGATGGGCGCTCAAGCATGATCAGCACCCTTATGAAGTCTGGGCGAAAGGAACGTTAGGCTATGTAATAGGGTTTGTATTGATATATGTCTATTTGGAAACATTTATGGATATTTCCATTAGTGATATGTACACGCAAACTGTTGAAGAATCGATGCAAATGGCAAGAGAGTTTATGCAAGCTTTTGGCATGAATCAATTTTCAGATGAAGATATCAGTGCCATGCGCGATCAATTGTTATCCGTGTTATCGTTAATGCCTGTTATTTTTGTGTCCGTTTCATTGTTTTTTGCTGGAATGGCACAATGGTTTAGTTATAAACTATTAAATAGTAGGGTGCAGGAAAAACGATATATGTTTCCACCATTTCGTACGTTTCATCTACCGAAAGTGATTTTGTGGATCTATTTTTTAACGTTAATGATTACATTGTTATCTGGTCTAGATGAATCACAAACGATGATGGCGGATATGGTGATGAATGTATCGAACTTGGCTGGGATATTATTAATATTACAAGGTTTTTCGTTTATCTTTCACTACACTTATGTCAAACAACAGTCTAAGGCTTTACCGATTGTTAGTATTTTAATCGTTGTATTTTTTCCATTTCTAGGTCTTTATTTGGTGCGAATCTTAGGTATAATTGATTTAGGATTTGGATTGAAAAAAATCGTTGATAAATAGAGAGGCTTGAATGAGTTAGGAGCTGACAATATGTCAAAACTTATGAAAAAACCGATGATGGCTACACATATCATCGGCATTTATGCCTTATCATTCCTATTATTAGTCGTTTTGTTTTACTATCAGTGGATGATCGGGCTGATAATGAGTGTATTATACGGCGTCTCTTTATTTTATAGTTTTCGAAAAGAGAAACAATTCGCTAAACGGACGGAATCATATATTTCCACACTGTCCTATCGCGTGAAAAAAGTAGGCGAAGAAGCGCTATTAGAGATGCCTATTGGAATTATCTTATATGGTGATGATGAACAAATTGAATGGGCCAATCCATATATGAGTAAATTTACCGATGAAGAGACAATCGTAGGTGAAAATTTAAACGTATTGTCTGATCGAATTAGCGATGCATTACAAGAAGAGCAGGATTCTTTTTGGCTAACGATTGATTCATACGATTTTCACGTCTACCATAAAAAAGAAGAGCGATTATTATACCTTTTTGATCGAACAGACCAAACCAAACTTTACCAATTATACCAACATGAGAAAACAGTGCTAGGGGTTATTTTCTTAGACAATTATGAAGAAATTACACAAAATATGGATGACCCAGCGAAGAGTCAATTGAATTCACAAGTGACATCTATCTTAAATGATTGGTCCAATAAGTTAGGTTTTTTCCTCAAACGAACGTCACAAGAACGATTTTTGGCTGTATTAAACCAAGATATTTTAGAGAAATTGGAAAAATCAAAGTTTGAAATATTAGATGAAGTCAGAGAATTAATCACTGATAAAAATGTACCGCTCACCTTAAGCATTGGTATTGGCCTCGGAAGTGAGACATTGCCTGAATTAGGTGAGCTCACACAATCCAGTCTTGATTTGGCATTAGGACGCGGCGGTGACCAAGTTGTTATTAAAAATGATGAGACGGGTAAGGTTCGTTTCTATGGTGGAAAAACGAATCCGATGGAAAAACGAACCCGCGTAAGGGCTCGGGTCATTTCACACGCGTTAAAAGAATTAGTCAAAGAAAGCGACCAAGTGCTAATCATGGGGCATAAGTCGCCGGATATGGATTCAATTGGTGCAGCCATTGGTGTCATGAAGGTTGCTGAAGCTAACGGTGTCCATGGGCATGTTGTCATTGATGAAAATGATATTAACACTGGTGTTCAGCGACTGGTAGAAGAAATTAAACAGAATGAAGATTTGTGGTCACATTTTGTTGATCCTGATTCAGCACTTGATATTGTGACCAAGAATACGTTACTTGTCGTCGTTGATACGCATAAACCTTCACTCTTTCAAGAGGAAAAATTGGTTCATAAGACGGAACATGTTGTTATTATAGATCATCACCGAAGAGGAGAAGACTTTATTGACAATCCGACACTTGTATATATGGAACCATATGCTTCTTCTACAGCCGAATTAGTCACGGAGTTGTTAGAGTATCAGCCCGATTCTTTACGCTTAAATATGTTAGAATCGACTGCTCTTCTATCAGGGATTATTGTTGATACGAAAAGTTTCACCTTGCGTACAGGGTCACGTACATTTGATGCGGCATCGTACCTGCGATCAAAAGGTGCTGATACGGTCTTAGTGCAAAAATTTCTCAAAGAAGACTTAGATATTTACGTAAAACGTAGTCGTTTGATCGAAAATACGAATATTTATCGCGACCATATTGCCATATCGGTCGGCAATTCAAGAGAAACGTATGGTCCTGTTGTCATTGCACAAGCGGCAGATACGTTGTTAACGATGACAGGTGTAGAAGCATCTTTTGTTATTTCAGAAAGAGAGGACGGTCGAATCGGCATTAGTGCCCGTTCGCTAGGTAGTGTCAACGTGCAAGTCATTATGGAGAAAATGAACGGCGGTGGTCATTTAACAAATGCTGCGACACAGTTGGACGATTTAGCTGTAATCGATGCCTATGAATGGTTGAAAGAGATCATTGATGAGTACTATGAAGGAGGAAATGAAGAATGAAAGTCATATTTAAACAAGATGTTAAAGGCAAAGGAAAAAAAGATGAAGTTAAAGACGTTTCTGATGGGTATGCTAGAAATTACTTGTTAAAATATAACTTAGCTGTTGAAGCAAACAAAGCGAATTTAAAAGCATTAGAAGCAAAGAAAAATAAAGAGAAACAACGTGAACAAGAAGAACTTGATCAAGCGAAGCAATTAAAAGAAACGTTAGCGAATTTGGAAGTGAAATTAACGGCCAAATCTGGTGATAAAGGTCGTCTATTTGGTTCAATAACGAATAAACAAATTGCTGAAGAATTGAAAAAGTCACATCAGATTAAGATTGATAAACGTAAAATTGAATTAGATGAACCTATTCGTTCGCTTGGTTACACGAATGTGCCAGTGAAACTTCACCCAGAAGTAACAGGTACGATTCGGGTGCATGTTGAGGAAGCATAAATTCGTGCTTCCTATTCTTTTATTAAGAGAAAAGCATGTATGATTGAAGCACGTTTTTCTTGATGAAGAGAGGAGCAGAGGTGATGAGTGAAGCTTTACAAGATCGAACACCGCCACATAATTTGGAAGCCGAACAAGCGGTAATTGGTGCGATATTTTTGGAACCTGAGGCTTTATCAAGCGCTTCAGAAATATTAATACCAGAAGATTTTTATCGTGCTAGCCATCAGCAAATTTTTCGTAATATTCTTGAGCTAGCGGATAATGCAGAGCCGATTGACCTTGTTACGGTGACAACAGCTTTATCGAACCAGCAACTGCTTGAGGAAGTAGGTGGCGTGTCCTATTTGAGTGACCTTGCAAACGCAGTCCCTACTGCTGCTAATATTGTATATTATTGCCGGATCGTTGAAGAGAAAGCATTGCTTAGGCGATTAATTCGTACAGCCACTGACATTGTGACGAACAGTTTTGCTATGGAAGATGATGTCGATGAAGTGTTGAATGAAGCGGAAAAACGCATTTTGGAAGTATCCAATCGACAAAACGCTTCCGCTTTTAAAAATATCAATGATGTACTCATTGAAGTGTATGATAATATCGACCAATTACACAAAAATACAGGGGAAGTCACCGGGGTCCCATCCGGTTTTCGTGATTTAGATCGAATTACATCAGGCTTTCAGCGAAATGACTTGATTATAGTGGCAGCCCGTCCATCGATGGGAAAAACTGCATTTGCCCTTAATATCGCACAAAATATTTCTGTAAAAACGAATGAGAATGTGGCGATTTTTAGTTTAGAAATGGGCGCTGAACAGCTCGTACAGCGTATGTTATGTGCCGAAGGAAATATTGATGCCCAACGGTTACGAACTGGTACACTAGAAGATGAAGATTGGAACCGGTTGTCTTTAGCGATGGGGAGCCTCTCGAACGCTGGGATCTTCATTGATGATACACCAGGTATTAAAGTGAGTGAAATCCGATCAAAATGTCGACGTTTAAAACAAGAACATGGGCTCGGTATGATTTTAATTGATTATTTACAGTTGATCCAAGGAAATGGTAATTCAAGAGAGAACCGTCAACAAGAAGTGTCAGAGATCTCTCGTTCATTAAAAGGACTAGCTCGTGAACTTGACGTTCCATTGATTGCTTTATCACAGTTATCGCGTGGTGTGGAAGCACGCCAAGATAAGCGACCGATGATGTCTGACTTACGTGAATCTGGAAGTATTGAGCAAGACGCTGATATTGTTGGGTTCTTATACCGTGATGATTACTATGATCAAGAATCAGAACAGCAAAACAATATTGAAATTATCATTGCCAAGCAACGTAACGGCCCAGTCGGCACTGTAGAACTTGCATTTGTGAAAGAATACAACAAATTCGTCGATCTCGACCACCGTTATCAAGAGAGTGATATTCCACCAGCCTAACGGGAATGAACGTAAAAATATGAATTGAAACGAACAAAAAGTGTCTTCATCATGTGAATGAAGGCACTTTTTTGCTTCTAGCAACGATTTTATGTCTTCATTACAACGATACCTTAGGAAATTTCTCGCAATTCACGAACGTTCTATAAATGAAACCGGTAAATGTTCGTAAATTAAATTGACAACGTTTTAGATGGTTGGTAAAATTGGTTTGGTTAATGAATTAGAAAAGGCGGAGGTGCGACATGTCTTCAGTAGTTGTCGTTGGAACACAATGGGGAGACGAAGGGAAAGGAAAAATAACAGATTTCTTATCACAACATGCAGAAGTGGTAGCACGTTATCAAGGTGGAAATAATGCCGGTCATACGATTAAGTTTGACGGTATTACGTATAAATTACATTTGATTCCTTCTGGTATTTTCTTTGATGATAAAGAATGTGTGTTAGGAAACGGAATGGTTATTGATCCTAAAGCATTAGTTGAAGAAATCAAATACTTACACGATAAAGGCGTAAGTACAGATAATTTACGTATTAGCAATCGCGCGCACGTTATTTTACCTTACCATGTAGAACTTGATATTCTTCAAGAAGAAGATAAAGGTGCGGACAAGATTGGAACGACACGTAAAGGAATTGGACCTGCTTACATGGATAAAGCAGCACGTGTCGGTATTCGAGTAGCTGACTTGCTTGATAAATCAGCTTTTCAACAAAAACTCGAAAGTAATTTAAGAGAGAAAAATCGTTTATTCGAAAAAGTATATGAAAAATCAGCTTTACACGTTGATGATATACTGCATGAATATTATGAATATGGCCAGCAATTAAAACAGTATGTGACAGATACTTCGGTCGTGCTGAACGGTGCCTTAGATGAAGGACGCCGCGTACTATTTGAAGGAGCACAAGGAGTGATGCTTGATATCGATCAAGGAACTTATCCTTTTGTCACTTCATCAAATCCAATTGCTGGTGGTGTCACGATCGGTTCAGGCGTCGGTCCATCGAAAATTGATCATGTCGTTGGTGTATCAAAAGCCTATACAACACGTGTCGGAGATGGTCCATTCCCTACTGAACTTGATGGGGACATCGGCAATCAAATTAGAGAAGTTGGCAATGAATACGGTACAACAACAGGACGACCACGCCGCGTAGGTTGGTTTGACAGTGTAGTCGTTCGCCATGCGCAACGTGTGAGCGGGATTACTGACTTGTCTCTAAACTCTATTGATGTGTTAACAGGACTCCAAACGGTTAAAATCTGCACTTCTTATCGCTATAAGGGTGAGATTATGGAAGAATTCCCAGCCAATTTGAACATTTTAGCAGAGTGTGAACCGATTTATGAAGAAATGCCAGGATGGACGGAAGATATCACAAATGTGCGTAGCTTGCATGAATTGCCTGAAAATGCTCGTCACTACTTAGAGCGCATATCGCAACTTACCGGTATACCACTATCCATTTTCTCTGTTGGACCCGATCGTTCACAAACCAACGTTGTCCGTAGCGTATATAGCTAATGAAAAAGGCCACAATTATGTGGTCTTTTTATTTGACAAAATAATCGGCATTTTTCGCAAAAATTTCTGTAATATCGCAAAATAATATATCATTTCGCAAAATTATTTCGATTTTCGCAAAAAAGCTGTAGTTTCGCAAAAAATAGATCACATTTCACACATCTACGTGGAATTATATGGTTTTTATTATACATTTGTATTACAATCTGTTTAAATCCCTTACATCCCTTTAGATCATGTGTTAGATTGATAGAGGAAATAAAAGATATAAATAAAGATAGAATTTGGCTGTAGGGAAGTCTAGGAGGATTGGAGTCATGCGAGGAGAAAAGTCAAGCAATTTTCCATCATGGTCTAAGTGGATCAAACGATTGTCCATCGTTGGGATTGTAAGTTTAGGTTTTACCGCAAATACTGTTTATGCTGATGATTCAGATCTAGAAACGATATACCACGTATATATGAATGATACACATGTGGGTGTCGTTGACAATCAGCAAGTCGTGCAAAAGTACATTGATGACGTAGTCGCAGCAAAAGAAGAAGAGTCTGAACAAGACCTTACATATACAGCAGGTGAGAATGTCACAATGGTTGAAGAGAAAGTGTTTGAACCAAGCACTGATCGCCAAGAAGTAATCGATTTCTTAGATGAAGAACTGACCGTTAAAGTGGAAGCAACAGCACTTAAAATCGATGATGAAGTCGTTGGTTACTTCCCTGATCAATCAACTGCTGAAGATGTGATTCAATCTTACAAAGAAAAGTTTGTAGACAAAGAAGTGTTAACTCGTTTAGATGAGAATTCTACAGACGGTGACTCAACGGAAGAAGACCAACCGGAAGAAACCAATTTACAAGTGGGCGACTCTACGATTAAAGACGTAAAACTATCAGAGAAAGTTTCATATGACGAAGCAAAAGTTGCAAAAAAGAAACTTGTAAATCAAAAAGAAGGGTTAACCCTTCTCGAAAAAGGCACACTAGAGGAAAAGAAATATGAAGTGCAAGAAGGGGACGTACTGGGATCAATTGCTAGCGATCACGACTTAAACTTAGATAAATTACTAGAATTAAATCCAGATTTAGACGAAGATTCTCTTTTGCAGATTGGTGACAAAATCAATGTAACTGAAGTCAAACCTTACGTAGAAGTAGTTGTAACAGAAGAAACGATGACAGAAGAAACCATTGATTATGAAACAGAAGTCAAAGAATCAGACGAGTTATATAAAGGCGATGAAGAAGTCGAACAAGAAGGTAGTAATGGTAAGAAAAAAGTTCATTACAAATTAGAAAAAGTAAATGGTAACACTGTAAAACGTAAAGTAGTCAATGAAACGGTGACAGAAGAACCAACGAAAGAGATTGTTGTGAAAGGTACGAAAGTTGTCCCTTCTCGAGGATCTGGCGACTTACAGTGGCCAGCAGTTGGCGGGTCTATTACAAGCCATATGGGCAACCGTTGGGGTTCGTACCATAAAGGAATTGACATTTCTGGTGTAAGTAATCGAAGTATTTTAGCCGCTGATAATGGTACGGTCGTTTCTGCAGGATGGGACGATGGTGGTTATGGTAACAAAATTGTGATCGATCATAACAACGGTTATCGCACGACATACGCCCATCTATCGTCAATCAGCGTATCAGCTGGACAAACCGTCGAAAAAGGCCAAAAAATCGGCACAATGGGAACCACTGGCTATTCAACTGGCGTACACTTACACTTTGAAGTTCGAAATAATGGTTCTTTAGTAAATCCAGCCGATTTATTATAAGATCTCCCTACTCAGCCAATACCCGTTGAAATATAATATAAACCCCTTGTTACAAAATCTTGTGACAAGGGGTTTTCTTTCATCTTTTATGTAAGAAAAGACATTTCACGAAATATCAGTTAAAATAAGAAGATAAGGACATGCAAATTTTCTGGAAAAGGATGTGCTTGGATGAGTCAGCTTGTATTAGTCGTTGATGACGAAAAGCCGATTGCCGATATATTAAAATTTAATTTAGAGAAAGAAGGTTATGCCGTTATATGTGCATATGACGGCGATGAGGCCATTGAATTAGCAACACAAGAAAATCCAGAGTTAATTTTATTAGATATTATGCTTCCGAACAAAGATGGCAATGAAGTATGCCGTGAAGTGCGTAAAACACATAGTATGCCGATTATCATGCTCACTGCAAAAGATGCTGAAATTGATAAAGTACTAGGATTAGAGCTAGGGGCGGATGATTATGTGACGAAACCATTTAGTAATCGCGAAGTCATTGCTAGAGTGAAGGCTAATTTACGTAGACAGCAGCAGGCTCCTGCTAATCAGAAACAAGATACGACAGATATTGCGATTGGTTCGCTCGTCATTCACCCAGATGCCTATACGGTGACGAGAAATGGTGAGTATATTGAACTCACGCATCGTGAATTTGAATTATTACACTATTTGGCTCGCCATATTGGACAAGTCATGACACGCGAACATTTACTAGAAACGGTTTGGGGTTATGATTATTTCGGTGATGTTCGAACAGTTGATGTCACGGTACGTCGGTTAAGGGAAAAAATTGAAGATCATCCGAGTAACCCGATTTGGCTTGTCACTAGAAGAGGTGTTGGCTACTATTTGAGAAATCCTGAGCAGGAGTAATCTATTATGAAGCGAGTCAGTTTTTATCAATCGATCCGATTAAAAATCATTATTATTTTAACCCTATTTCTGTTGCTTGCTTTTCTCGTCATTGGTACGTATTTCACTCAAGAACTTGAACAAAGTCTAAAAAACAACTTTATTAATAATGTAGAGGAACGAATGGAATTATTAGAAACCAATTTGGCGGATGCATTTGCGAAAGAACGTTCAGAAGATGATGATACCCCCACCTTGCAAGACGATGTACAATCGATTGTTAATCGCTATCGCTATACGACAGGGTTATTTAGTGATTTATTCGTTGTTGATTCACAAATGCGGGTAATCGGTACCAAAAGTGATTATGAACGCTTAGGTAAACGAACAAAAGGGTATCAAGGGATTAACATTGCACTGCAATATGACCAAACCGATCAACAGATTATGCGTAATCAATATACTGATGACCGTGTGCTCGTTCGTACTGTTCCCGTAAAAGATGGTGATGCTGTAGTAGGTGCGATACGTGTTGAAGCGTCCATTGAAGAGGTATACAATCAAGTTGAAAGTACGAATCAAATTTTCTTAAATGGGATGATCTTAGCGATATTAGTGTCTGTTATTTTAGGGATCTTAGTAGCCCGTTCGATTACAAAGCCCATTACTGAGATGCGTAAACAAGCAATGATCATGGCTACCGGAAATTTTTCGAAAAAAGTAAATGTGTATGGAACTGACGAAATTGGTCAATTGGCCATGACTTTTAATGAGATGAACGATCGGCTTAAACAAGCCAATCAATCTACTGAAGAAGAGAGAAGAAAATTGAGTTCCGTGTTATCAAATATGTCAGACGGTGTGATGGCAACAGATGAACATGGCAGAATCTCATTAATGAATGAACCTGCTGCTCGTTTGATTGGCCAGTCGTTCCATGATGTAAAAGGTAAACCACTCGCTGAAGTATTGTTACTTGAAGAGAATATTGTTGATTTAAAAGAATTAGAGGAAACAGGGTCTTTAACGATTGATTTTAGTAATGAGGATCAGTTCTTCCTACTAAAAGCTAATTTTTCAATTGTACAAGACCAAAATGAAATGTTTAATGGCTTGATTACGGTTATTAGCGATGTAACAGAAGAAGAGAAGGTAGAACGCGAACGGCGCGAGTTTGTCTCCAATGTTTCCCATGAATTGCGCACACCGTTAACAACGATGCGAAGCTATTTAGAAACCTTGTCTGATGGGGCATGGGAAGATGAGGAATTAGCGCCTTACTTTTTACAAGTCACACAGAATGAAACAGAGCGTATGATCCGTCTAGTGAATGATCTACTCCAATTATCTCGTATGGATCAAACGGATAATACGATGAATATGCAACAAGTGAATGTGATTCCATTCTTCCATGACATTGTGGATCGATTTGAAATGAATAAATCAGATAATATTTCATTTAAGCGCAACATCCCAAATGATACAGTCATGATGTGGTTAGATACCGATAAAATTACACAAGTAGTCGATAACATTCTATCTAATGCGATGAAATACTCACCAGAAGGTGGTACGATCACATTTCAAGTAGAAAAACAAGCGCATCGATTGAAAGTCAGTATTATCGATGAAGGACTTGGCATCGCACAAGAGAAAGTCGATAAAATCTTTGATCGTTTTTATCGTGTTGATAAAGCAAGGTCCCGTCAATTAGGCGGAACAGGTTTGGGACTTGCGATTTCTAAAGAGATTGTTGAATCCCATAGCGGTCATATTTGGGCAGAGAGTCAAGAAGGACAGGGGACAACTATATCCTTTACATTACCGCTACCTGTTAGAAAGAGAGGTAATGGCCAATGATTAAAGTTGAAGGAATTAAAACCGTTATTTTAGTCTTCCTCATTGGCGTAAGTATGGTGCTAACATTTTTAGTATGGAATTATGAAGGAACATTTGATGAAACTAGTAATCAAGATGCCCAACCAGCAACGCTAAATGGTGAAGAACAAACGAAAGATGATGTCATTTATCCGAATCGACTGATCTATCAAATCGGTGATGACAATGCAGTTGGTTTTGAAGAAAAAAGTCTAGAAAGAGAAATTTTTCAGACAATCCAAGACTGGTCATTGTATAATTTTGAGCAAAGAGAACAAGGATCATATGATGAGTATGCTTATCGGAAATTAAAAATGACGTTTCCAACTGCATTGCCTTCTTCTGTGATCAATGATTTGTTTCAATTGGAGAATCCAGTGATATTTGAACGCTTTTTTGACCGAATTGTCATCTTCATTGATGAAAATCGAGATCAGCATCATATCGTGTTTAAGAGTTCAAATGATAGTGGTCCAGATATCGTAGCGAATATTCAAAACACACAAAAAGCAATTGATTATTTGGAAGAAAAACGAACAGATAACGCAAATAAGCTTATCTCTTATCGGCAGGTGGAAGGGGCACAAGAACAGGATATTTATATTCCAAGCAATCCAGAATTGAAAGGACGAAAATTTCGTTATCGAACGGTTGATTATGATTCTAATGAATTTTTAAATATATTGTTTTATAATCCAGCTATTGTAAGTCATGCGAATACACCAAATGGTGAGGAAGTCTATTCAGATGATCATAGAGAATTAATGATTGATGGCTATTATATGGAATTTTCTAAATTCTCTCTATCTCAAAATAATCAAGGGAGTAATAATGATGATACAGATGACCAAGGTAGTCAATTAATTACCAATACTATTAATCATATGAATAAACATAAAGGTTGGTTTGTTGGACAAGGCATTCAATATCAGCTTTACAATTTATCCGTTCCTGGTCATTCGGTCGACTATCGCATGGTATACAATCAACATCCAATCTTCTCATCGAAAAACTTAGCTCATATTTATCTTCATATGGACGGTCAAGAAGTGCTCTCATATCATCGTTCGTTAGTTCAACTCACCTATTCGTATGATAGAGCATCTACACCATTAATGACGGCCCAAGAATTAATCCGATCTATTGAGGCCAGTGAAACCTATTCATTTGATCAGATTGTAGATATTCAAGTGGGATACCAAATGAGTCAAGAAGGAGAGCAAGTATATGATCTCATTCCAACATGGTCGATTCGTACGTATAGTGGTTGGGAAATTGTTGATGAAAATACATTTACGGAGCAAGGGGGAAATCAATAATGCAATGGGGGCAAATAAAAACATTATTTATCCTCTGCTTTTTAGTGCTTGATGCCTTTTTGCTCTATCATTTTTTGAAAGAGGATAACTCAGTGATTTCCACCATCCCTGAATATGGTGAAGAAGAGAATTTACGCAATAATATTACAGGCTTAGACAACATTCCAGAGGAACCAGGGGAAGCCTCTATGTTGCATGCCCAACGCAAAAAATTAACGACAACAGATAAACAAGAATTGCAAGAACTTCCGAATCAAACAACAATGGTGATCAACGATTATTTTATCGTATCGCAATTAGATGACCCGGTTCCAATCAATGTGGAAGGGGAAATGGCGAATTTACGCGAGCATATATGGAATGACAGTGAATATCAATATTCTGGCAAAGACGAGACGAATCAGCGGCTCATCTTTTTTCAACAAATCGAAAATCCAATCTTTTATAATTTAAGTGGTGCAATCATTGTTCAACTGAATAGTGATGGGGAAATGACTCATTATGCCCAAGCATTACTCAAAAAATCTGAAGAACAACCTGAGCCTGAGGAATTAATTTCCCCAATGGAGCCTGTCACGAATTTGTATAAAAATAATGAACTATCATCCGGTAATGAGATTACCAATGTTCAAATGGGCTATCAAAACTTATTACCACTACCAAATGGTGTACAAGTACTAGCACCAACGTGGGAAATTACTGTAAATAATAATAAATCAATTTATGTCAATGCAACCGAAGGACATTCGTTAATACGGGAGCCCAAGGATTTTTCTAATGAATTGAACAGTCAGTTAACCGATTATTCGAATGGTTCGTCAACAATGAATACAGAAGTAATTAGCGGAGATATGGATGAAGAAGAAAGACAATCATTGATCGATGAAATGCTAAGTAGCTTTCAAGAAGCAACGAGTGGACAATCATCAAATGGAGTGGGAGAAGAATGACGATTCAGTTTAGTATGTTAGCATCAGGAAGTACTGGAAATGCATTTTACATTGGTACCGAAAATGAAAAAATTTTAGTGGACGCAGGATTAAGCGGGAAAGAGATGACGCGACTTTTTTCTGAAATAGATATTGATCCCAATACCTTATCACGAATATTGGTGACACATGAGCATAGTGATCATATTAAGGGACTAGGCATCTTTGCACGGAAGTATCAATTACCGATCTATGCGAATGAAAAGACATGGCAGGCGATGGATCAATCGATAGGCAAAATCGATCTCGACCAGAAGTTTTTATTTCGAATGGAAGAAACAAAAACCTTTGGCGATATCGATGTGGAATCATTTGCTGTCTCACATGATGCGGCTGACCCAATGTTTTTCACCTTTCATTATCAAGGGAAAAAGGTTGCGCTTGTGACCGATTTAGGTTATGTGTCCGAACGAATAAAAAAAACAGTAGCAGGTGCCGATGCGCTTATTTTTGAGGCTAATCATGATGTGGAGATGCTTCGTATGGGCCGTTATCCGTGGAGTGTAAAGCGTCGAATTTTAGGAGATACGGGGCATGTGTCCAATGAAGATTGCGCACTGGCATTAAAAGATATTATTGATGATCAAACAAAGCGTATTTATTTAGCCCATTTAAGCAAAGATAACAATATGAAGGATATTGCTAGGATGTCTGTAGAAAGTGGTCTGAATCAATATGGATTCAAAATCGGTCAACAAATGACTTTACACGATACGGACCCGAAACATCCAACGCCATTATGTGAACTATGACAGAATATCATTGAGGTGAAAACATGGGTTACTATGATCATCACTATCCGAACAGACGAAAGCGCAAAAGAAGTTGGCTCACACCGTTTATCATTGGAGCGGTGCTTGGTGCTTTTCTTTTCGCTGTTCTTTTACCAACCATGGTTACATATGATCTATTGCCATACCAAGTGATTACAGGTGAGATGGATGATGCAAACGAAGCGGATAACGATCAATCAAATCCAGGGACAACATCCAATGTAACGAACGTAGAAGTGGATATATCTACACGCATATCAGATATAGTTTCTGAAGTAACACCGGCTGTCGTTGGTGTTGTCAATGTACAATCAGGTATGAGCCTGTGGGATCAAGAAGAGGAAAACCAACAAGGTATAGGCTCAGGCGTCATTTATAAAATTGACAATAGTAGTGCCTACATTATTACCAATCATCACGTGATCCAAGGAGCAGATCAAGTGGAAATTATGTTACCAGACGAATCAAGAGTGGAAGCTTCAATTGTAGGAAGCGATATGTTTACAGACTTGGCTGTTATAGAAATCGATGCTTCTTATGCCGAGCAAGCGATTGAAATCGGCACGTCCAGCCAAGTCAACGTCGGCGAACCAGCTATCGCGATTGGGAATCCGCTCGGTATGAATTTATCAGGATCGGTTACACAAGGTATTATAAGTGGTACACAACGGGCGATTCCACAAGATTTTAACGGTGACGGGCGCGCGGATTGGCAGGCTGAAGTTATTCAGACCGATGCCGCGATTAATCCAGGAAATAGCGGCGGTGCACTGATTAATATGGAAGGGCAACTAATAGGTATTAATTCCATGAAGATAGCTCAATCGGCAGTCGAGGGCATCGGTTTTGCGATACCAGTCGATGATGCGATCCCCGTCATTCAAGAATTAGAGCAAAATGGAGAAGTGACACGTGCCTATTTAGGAGTAGAAGCGTATTCATTAGAAGATGTCGCCCAAGCTGAATGGGATCGTAGTTTGGAGCTTCCTGCTGAAGTAGAAGGCGGGATTTATATCCGCAGTGTCGAACCTATGTCACCAGCTGAACAAGGTGGTTTAGAGGCATATGATGTCATCACAGCATTAGACGGTGAACCGATTTATAACATTGTTGATTTACGAAAACATTTGTATCAAGAAAAATCAGTAGGAGAAACGCTTGAGATTACGTATTATCGCAGGGGCGAACAGCAACAAACGACAGTGGAATTAGGAACATTATCATATTAATCGCAAAACGCGGTGAATCACTACCTTATCGAGGCAGTGATTCACCGTTTTTTTAATTGATGTGTATATATGAGTCAAACAGAACATTTAGGACTGGCTGTTTGCATGAAAAATCAATATATGCGTCAAATAGGAGATCCGAGATCGGCTGTTTGCATGAAAAATCAATATATATGTCAAACAGAAGATCCAAGACTGGATATTTGCATCGAAAATTCATTTACCATGCAAATGGAAGATTTCACTTATCCTGTTTGCATGATAAAAAAGCTGATATGTATTTTACCAGGGAATCTAGTCATCATCATATATCGATTTCCCAGTAATTTGTCATTTACCCGGAAATCAAGAGAGTAACATGTACAGTTTTCCGGATAATTTGCGTTTTACTGGGAAATCTCCGTATGATAAACGACTGTTTTCCCAGTACTTAAAGAATTACCGGGAAATCTCATCTTATCTTTATAAACTTTTCCCGGTAATCGCCAGCAGCATGAAGAAAAATGACATGTAGAAGGAAAATTTTTTGATAAGTAAGGCACATAAATGAATTTTAACAAGTTATACACAGGTTGTGGATTTATATATGGATAACTTGCTAGATGTGGTATAGAACATAAATTCCTATACGAAATATATACCATGCATTGTGGAATTGTGGATAATTTTGTGGATTTATCCGGTAACATTGGGTACATATTGTGAATAAATGACGTATTTAATCTGAAGTGGATAAAATTGTGGATAACTTCAAAAAATACTTTGCGTTTTTATTCGCATCATAGTAAGGTGAAAAGAGAGTAAGAGGGAAGAGGTGGAAACGAGAACATGTATCAGGAACCGATTTTTCTAGAACCGATTTTTAAAGAAAGGATATGGGGTGGCCAGAAGCTACATACTGAATTTCAATATTCGATCCCTTATGATAAAACCGGTGAAGCTTGGGTGATCTCAGCCCATGAAAACGGGCCAAGTAAAATTACGAACGGTCCGCTAAAAGGGCAAACGTTACGTGATGCGTGGCAGAACCATGGAGAATTATTTAGTCAACCCCAAAAGCCAACTGAAGAGTATCCACTGTTAGTAAAAATTTTAGATGCGAATGACGATTTATCCGTTCAAGTTCATCCTGATGATCATTATGCAAGTGAAGTGGCCAATGAATCTTATGGAAAAACGGAATGCTGGTATGTCTTAAATGCTGAGGAAGATGCTGAGTTAATTATTGGGCATCACGCACAGACGCGCGAAGAACTCGAGCAATTGATTGATCGCGGCAACTGGGATCATTTATTACGACGAATAAACGTTCAGCCTGGCGATTTTGTCTATGTACCCAGTGGGACGATTCATGCGATTGGCAAAGGAATTGTAATTTTAGAAACACAACAGAGCTCGGATATTACATATCGTGTGTATGACTATGATCGAACCGACGCGCAAGGAAATAAAAGAAAGCTACACTTAGAACAAGCAAAAGAAGTGACGACTGTTCCACATGAAACACCACAACTCAATCAAACCGAGCGTGTAAAAGAAGGATTCATAGAGAAAAAGCTCGTCGAAGAAGCGTATTTTAGCGTGTACCATTGGACGTTAAATGGCTCTATAGAACAAACAAGAACAGAGGACTTTTTACAAGTTAGCGTCATTCAAGGCGAAGCAACCGTCATTGTAGATGAGGTGACGTACAACATCGAAAAAGGCGATCATTTTATTATTCCAGCAACGATCTCACAATTCTCACTACAAGGCAAAGCAGAATTCATCGTTTCATATCCATCGAAATAATCAAGATCTCAACGGGAAAGTTTGCTTGTCATGTACGATGTGGTTAGCGATCATTCGAAGGAAAAGAGCCAATATGCTGGATTTGAAATAGCGGAACTTTAAAAGTTATCCACATGTGGACGAATATATATTTGAATAAATAATACAGGTGTGGATTGATCGCGTCTCATCAATCATCAGAACAAGATGAGAAACTGAATCCCGAGCTTATTTGATAAGCCTCGGGTTTTTGTTTGATCAGATCATTCGCTATTGGCTAAACGGGCGGGCGCCTGCACTACAAGTACAACTGCTCCTCGCATCGTCGCCTACAGCTCATGATCTATCTATCGTTGGAATCTTACTATTTTTGAAGAGTAGAATCATTCAATAATTTCTCTAATGGCTTTTCGTTCGTCAGGTGTAAAGTCTGATCGGTCGAGCGCTTTGACATTTTCTTCGATTTGGCTGACACGACTCGCTCCAATTAACGCAGAAGCAACGGATTCCTGCTGCAGCACCCAAACTAATGCCATTTGTGCTAATGTTTGCCCGCGAGCGGCTGCGATATTGTTTAGCTTCTTCACTTTTTGTAAGACGTCGGATGAGATATCACGTTCGTTGAGAAACGGAATGTAATCTTTTGCAGCGCGTGACTCTTTCGGAATGCCATTTAAGTATTTGTTAGTTAACAAACCTTGTGCCAGTGGTACGTAAGCGATACAACCGATGCCGTGTTCAGATAGAACATTCGTAAGTCCTTGTTCAATGGTGAGATCAAGCATTGAATATTTTGCTTGATGAATGATAAAAGGTGTACGTTGCTCTTGTAGAATGTCAATTGCTTGCTTGGTTTGTTCTGCATTGTAATTGGAAATTCCGACATAAAGTGCTTTTCCTTGTCGGACAACGTGATCAAGGGCGGCCATTGTTTCTTCGAGAGGTGTTTCTGGATCAGGACGGTGGTGGTAAAAGATATCGACATAATCGAGGTTCATGCGTTGTAAGCTTTGGTCGAGGCTAGAGACTAAGTATTTCCTCGATCCCCAATCACCGTATGGTCCGTCCCACATTCGAAATCCTGCTTTGGTTGAAATGATGAGTTCATCTCGATAGGCATGTAAATCTTCATGTAAAATCCGTCCGAAATTTTTCTCTGCTGATCCTGGTGGGGGTCCGTAGTTGTTCGCGAGGTCAAAATGTGTGATGCCTAAATCAAAAGCTCGGGTAAGCATGTTGCGTTGATTCTCCAGCGTGTCCCTATCACCAAAATTGTTCCATAAACCGAATGAGATGGCAGGTAGTTTGATTCCTGAATGACCACATCGGTTAAAGGTGATTTCTTGATACCGTTTTGGATTGGCTCGATACGACATTCGCATACCTCCTTAGTGAAATTAATAGCCGACTTCAACGGCTGCATTGACGATATACATCAAATCATTTTTATCTTGTTTGTCTTCAAGCATAATACCAGATGTTGTCGCCATTCCACCATCCATAATTTCCACATTTACTGTGCCATAGGGAATTTCTTCTTTGATTTGATCAATGTCGATGGATTCTTGATCTTTTGGCACGGCTAATTTGACGTTGACGACCATATTGTGTAAGTCCTGTTCTGGTAAGTAGTTGCGAATCCCTGGCATGGAATTGTAATGAATCGCATTTTCCACTGCTCGTAAGCAAGCTTTCGTTACATTTTGTCCATGCACATCAATTCCTGTCCCTGTTTCGATAAAAATAATCTGTTCCATGTAATCGCCTCCAACATCAAAAAGGTGAAACTCATTCATTGTATCGTCTATATATTAGATTATCGAAAAAAGCGATGAAAATCAATCGAGAAATGGTTTGTGAATGTAAGAATTTTGTTAAAATATGAATAGAAGTAGCGCGGAGAGGATGAATGACATTGAAAATAACAATTGTCGCCGTCGGAAAACTGAAGGAAAAATATTTAAAACAAGGTATAGAAGAGTATATGAAACGATTAAGCAAATATGCCAAAATTGATATAGTAGAAGTCCCCGATGAACAAGCGCCAGAAAACATGAGTCAAGCAGACCAAGAAGAAGTAAAGCGCAAAGAGGGAGAACGAATCTTGTCTAAAATTTCCCCAGATACCTACGTTATTTCCCTGGAAATATTGGGGCAAACACCAACCTCTGAAAAATTTGCCGAAAAACTTGAACAACTTATGATTCATGGCAAAAGCAAAATCGCCTTTGTCATCGGCGGGTCATTAGGACTCAGTGAAGCGGTACGTGATCGCAGTGATTATGCTTTGTCATTTTCCAAGATGACCTTTCCTCATCAATTAATGAGGCTGGTGTTGTTAGAGCAGGTGTATCGGGGATTTAGGATAATGAAAGGTGAACCGTACCATAAATAACTGGTAAACAAAAATTCCTTATATTAACGAGAGAATTAATACAGGAACTTGAATAAAGGTAGAACTCACCGTTTGCTTGGAATAATGATGACCATACAAATGCTCGATCAGATGTGCAATTTCATCCGTTGTGATGCCTTTTCAAACAGATGAATCACAAATGACCAAGCATACTGGAACCCTGGTAAGAAAATGAATTCTGTAGATAAATCCTTTCACATACATAATGGTGCTGAAATAACTGGGTATTATCTTGGGGTGAAGAAGCTTCGAAAGGTATAAAGAGAAATAGAGAGGAGGATTTATTCTTGAAACAAAACAATCAAATAAATTGGCAGCCCTATTTGTCTTTAGATGTTGAAAAGAATGGAGAGTTTCAAGTGCTGCTAGTTAAATTTTAGTCACATTTCTGAATAGTATGCTACAGGGCGGGATGTATATTTGGACGGTTAAAAAGTGAGGATAATATTGTCATAATTTAATATATTCTTTTTGGAGGTGCTCTATGAACGATGTTGTAAATACTCAAAAGGAAAAATATAAAGATTGGGTTACTGAAAACTTAGGCGGAAAAACAGGTGTTTGGTACACGCCATATCTTGAAAAGCTTGGATATCTGTTGGGAAAGTTTGGGTTGAGTAGAGGCTATAAGGAAAATTTTTTTGAGTATCAATCATATTCAGAATTTAAAAATATCTATCAACAAATGACGGAACAAAGTGATGAAGATATTGAGAAATTAGTAACTGGTAAGAGTACACCTCGATATCCAGATAAGTTTGGTAAGACAAGAATTCAATTTAGAAAAAAATATGCGGAAGAACAATATAATCGCGGTGAAAGAAGTAAGCCTGATAATTTAGGTGGGATACCTGACTGGGGCGTTTTAATGCGATCTTATTTAATATTCTTATATTATGATGAAAATTCTACTTTGACATATCCTAAAAAAGAGAAAAAAATTGCGAATCAAGAAGATGAAATTGATAACAGCATTAATTATTGGGTCATTTCACCTGGTGAGAATTCAAGGTTATGGGATCAGTTCCACGCTGGAAACATGATTGCGCTTGGTTGGGACTATTTAGGAGATTTAAAAACCTATGATTCAAAGGAAGCTGTTGAACGAGGAATAGCTGAGCAAAGAGCGGATGGTGTCCGTCCGGTTAATGATACAAAGGCCGTGTGGGATTTCTATAACGAAATTCAAATAGGTGACGTTGTATACGTAAAAGAAGGAATTAAAAAAATTCTCGCGCGCGGATTGGTTACGGGTGACTACTACTTCGATGAGGAAGCATTAGAGTATAAACATAGAAGAAAAGTAGAATGGTTTCAAGCTGGAAAGTGGGAGATCCATCAAACAATTGCTCAAAAAACGTTAACATGTCTAAATCCCTATCCAATTCTTATTCAAGAAATTGATCAAGTAATGAATGAAGATTCTATTAATCCAAAAACTACTGAGATAAATGAATTTCGAAATTGGTTATCCAATCAAGTAACAGAAACAGGGGTTAGCTTGAATGATAAAACAGTTATGCAAAAAGTAAATGCGTTAAAGGATATCGAGCAATACTTTGATGCTCCCATTTTTGGCGAAACAGATACAGAGCAATTAAAACAGTTGAAAGATACCGTTGCATCACATGAAGCCTACAATAAATATAAAGGTGTATCGGGAAGTTCCATTGACTACTACATTCGTTTTATTGAGTCGAAGCCTACTGTGCAAGAAAATGAATCCTATACAACGGCTGAATTTCTTTCAGAGGTTTTTATCGAGGATGAGGAGCTTAGACGTCTTATTTCTCTACTCGAAAATAAGAAAAATCTTATTTTGAAAGGTGCACCAGGAGTAGGTAAAACGTATATTGCCAAACGTTTAGCGAGTGTAATGATGGGAGAAAAAGATGAAACACGAATCCATATGGTTCAGTTCCACCAAAGCTATAGCTATGAGGACTTTATTGAAGGTTTCCGTCCAAAAGCTGAAGGAGAAGGGTTCGAGCTGAAACAAGGACCATTTGTGAAGTTTGCTAGAAAAGCAGCACGAGATCCAGAACGAGACTACTTTTTTATTATTGATGAAATTAACCGTGGGAATATGAGTAAAATATTTGGAGAATTAATGATGTTGATCGAAGCGGATAAGCGAGGGGAGCAAATCAATCTCCTCTATTCTAATGATTATTTTTCTGTTCCTTCGAATTTATACATTATTGGAATGATGAATACGGCAGATAGAAGTTTAGCTTTATTAGACTACGCACTTAGGAGAAGATTTTCGTTTTTCGACATTAAACCGGCATTTCAAAATGAGACATTTATGTCGTATATAAGCGAATTAGATAATCCAGAAGTTCTACATCATATCATTGATCAAATTAAAAGATTAAATAATCAAATTGTTGAAGAGCTAGGGACAGGCTTTCAAATTGGGCATAGCTACTTTGTAGGTGATGCTTATAAAGTAAATACTGAAGAGCGTATAGAAGAGGTGATCGAATATGATATTATTCCACAGCTATTCGAATATTGGTTTGATGATGAACAGAAGGCCATCTATTGGGCTGAACGACTAAGAGGTTATTACGATGGAGAGAAATGAAAATATTCCAATCCGTAATATATACTATATGCTTTCCTATGCCTATCAAACATTACATCTTTCCGAGTATAAACAAATCGGAACAGAACAGTTTGAGAACGTCAAAGAGCTTTATGCAGAAATTTTATCGATTGGTATACCCGTTTTGATTCGTGGAGGATTAAGTAAAGATTATATAAGTGTTGAAGAGACCTCCAATTTTATTAAGGGAAAAATTGATATCAATGCTACGATAAAGAAAAATGCATTGGTAGATAAAAAGGTCGCAATTGTTTATGATGAGTTCTCTGAAGATATATTGTTAAATCAAATTATTAAATCGACACTCGTCTACCTTTCGCGTTCAAATAAATTAAGTCAAAAAATGCGTAGATTATTTTACGGATTGCTGCCTTATTTTAAAGAGGTATCAGATGTAGAGTTAGACATAAACCTATGGAAAAACGTTAGGTATAACCACCAAAACATCCGTTATCAATTTATTGTAGACGTGTGTAGATATCTTTATGAGGAGTTATTATTTGATCAAAGCTCTGCATCACAAATATTGAAAGAGATTCAAGACGAGCAAAAATTATCATCTTTATATGAAAAGTTTATTTATGCCTTTTTCCAACGGGAAACGAAATATAATGTATCCCGTCCTCAAATTCAGTGGAATGTTGATGATGGATTTAAAGAAGCATTGCCGATTATGCAAACAGACCTAGTACTTCAAAAAGACAATAAAACATTGATTGTAGATGCGAAATTTTATTCAGAAAATATGGCAGCAAGGTTTGAAGGTGGAGCTGCAAAACAAAAATCCAGTAATCTTTATCAAATCTTCACCTATATAAATAATTGGAAAAATGAACCGGGCGAGACCGTAGCAGGTATGCTACTTTATGCGAAAACAACAGCAATAAATCAACCTAACCATCTTTATCAAATGAAAGGTAATCAAATTTTTGTTGCATCTCTGAATTTACAACAAGATTTTAGCGGAATAAAGGAAGACCTATTAGCATATGCCAATCAATTTTTTACTTAGCCCCTCAAATCATCTCGAGGGGCTTTTTTATTATTGATAATAATATTAGCAGGTTATGTAGAGAATACAAGCATTGGCTTCTACTACACGTTCATTAACTTTATTATCCATTTTTGTTATAGTATAATAGCTCTATCATACGTGTAGTAAATATGTAATTTAAGTAACCTCTAATTACAACAAGGAGTGGCTCGATGATCGATGGGAATTAATCACAAATAATAATACTGGAAATCTTTTAAAAGAGTTAGCGCAAAGCATACAAGAATGTCAGAGATTTTATTTCAGCGTGGCTTTTATTAATTTCAGTGGCCTTCAACTTTTATTAGATCCGTTGAAACAAGCTAATAAAAAAGGAATAAAAGGTAAGATTATTACCTCAACTTATCTAAATTTTACAGAACACCAGGGAGTGTCAAGAATTTTGT
>NZ_APML01000066.1 GCF_000359605.1 Gracilibacillus halophilus YIM-C55.5 | reverse complement strand
AAAAAACGATGCAATATTTGCAATTACTTAAAGAAAAGCAAGTTGATGGTATGATTTTTACTAGTGAGACATTGAAAGAGGAATACTACAATTTTATTAAAGAGATGGAAATACCGATGGTTCTTCTCTCATCAGAGTCATATGATTTTCCGGTTCCATTTGTTAAAGTGAACGATCAACATGCCGCTTACTCTGCAACAGAATATCTCATTAAGAAAGGCCATGAGAAGATTGGAATGATTAGTGGTAATGCGAACGATCCTGTTGCAGGACTACCAAGAATTAACGGGGTAAAGCAAGCGATGCAGGCAAATAATTTCCCTGTTCATGATCATCAAATCGTTGTTGAAACAGGCTTTGGTTTTGAAGATGGCATTAATGGATTTCATCGTCTAATCAAGCAATTTCCTGATATAACAGCCATTTTTGCAGCTAGTGATGAGATAGCGCTCGGTGTTATTTCAGCAGCCTATCAACTGAATGTAAAAGTACCCGATGACATATCGTTAATAGGCTATGACAATTTAAGCATTGCCGAAATGAGCACACCGCCATTAACTTCAGTGCATCAGCCATTATATGATATGGGTGCTAAAGCAACAGAATTAGTTTTTGAAATGATTAATCAACCAGAAAAACTTGTGGAAAGCCGTATCTTTCAACATGAAATTAAGGAAAGAGACAGTGTAAAAGACTTGTCGTCTAACTAACGACAAAAGACAGATCGGGCATAATGAAATGTTTTTACCATTTGAGTAAACGTTTACTAAAAAAGAAGTATTTTTAAAGAAAAATATAACAAAGTGAGACAATATTTGGGGTATATACTTTATTTTGAACGAATTAGAAACGTTTGCGCAAAACGTAAACGTTTACCTAAAAATAATTTTTGGAGGGTTAATATGAAACGTGTAACTAAAGGATTGCTTGTCGTTGGACTTAGCCTATTGGTATTCCTTGCCGGTTGTGGATCAGGTGATGAAGAAAGTGAAGGTGCAGACGGTTCTGTAACATTGGAGATGTTCTCTAATAAGTCTGAGAGTATCGATACGTATAAAGGAATTATTGAAGACTTCGAATCTGAAAACCCTAATATCAATATTGAATTGGAAGCTCCTCCAGAGGCTGAAACCGTACTAAAAACCAGGCTAACGAAAAATGATTTACCAGATATAATGTCTATTGGCGGAAATGCGACATACGGTGAATTAGCGAGTAGCGAAGTGTTTCATGATTTTTCAGGCTCAGATGTTTTAGATAGTGTACAGCCATCATATATCGATATGTTAAGTAGATTAGTCGGACCTGATAAAGAAGAAGTATATGGAATCCCTTACGCAACAAATGCAAATGGAGTGATTTACAACAAGCAAAAAGTGAAAGAACTGGGAATTGAAATACCTACAGACTGGGATGAGTTTATCCAAGCCCTTGAGACTGCTAAAGCGGCAGGTGAAATACCGATATACTTCACATTGCAGGATGCATGGACTGGTATGCCAATCTGGAATGGTGTTGCAGCCAATTTAGTTCCTAAAGATTTTGCACAATTAAAAAATAACGGAGAAGCAACATTTCAAGAAGAATATAATGATGTTGCTAGTAAGATGTTAGAATTACTTAATTATGGTCATTCAGATAACTTTGGGATTGGTTATGCGGACGGTAATAGAGCATTCGCTAATGGAGAAGGTGTCTTTTACATTCAAGGAAATTGGGCAATCCCTGAAATTCTAGAGATGAATCCTGATATTGAGTTAGGCACAATGGCACTTCCTTCAAATAATAATGCTGAAGAAAACGATCTTGTATCAGGCGTAGATGTAGCATTGACCATCAGTGACAGCACTGAACATAAAGAAGAAGCAATGAAATTTATCAAGTATTTAGCAAGCGAAGAAGTGGCTCAACGATATATTAATGAGCAAAAAGCCTTCTCAGGATTAACGGGAGTCTTGCAAAAAGACCCTGTATTCGATGGAATTAAGAAGTATTTTGAACAAGGAAGATTGACTAGCTTCCCTGATCATTATTATCCAGCAGGTTTAGGTACAGAAAATCTTGTGCAGGACTTCTTAATAGAAAAGAATAAGGATGCGTTTTTAGAAACTATGGATTCTGAATGGGATAAGGTATTGAATCGCTAAAAATTGCTTAGGGGGCTATAGCGCCCCCTCAAGTTATCAAAGGAGCGTTTGTGATGACAAAGAAAAATTACACCTATTTAATTATGGTCATCCCTGCCATTATCATTTTTTTCACCTTCCATACTTATCCGACTATACAAGGTATTTTCTACAGTTTTACCAATTTTAAAGGGTATGGAAGTTGGGACTTTATAGGTTTTGATAATTATTTAAATGTATTTCAAGATGGACGTGCATTAAGTGCTTACGGTTTCACTTTTCAATTCGCGATTGTATCTACCATCCTTGTTAATATTGTCAGTTTACTTATTGCAATAGGCCTAAATGCAAAAATTAAATTTCATAAGACTTTGCGAGCTATTTACTTTTTGCCATTTATTTTAAGTGTCCTCATCGTAGGATACATTTTCCGGTTCATCTTTACTCATATCCTTCCAAAGGTGGGAGACACCTTAAATATCGAATTTTTAGCTTCAAATATTCTAGGAAATCAGGAATTGGCATGGGTAGGAATTGTCTTATTAGCTGTTTGGCAATCAGCTGCCTTTAACACCCTCTTATATTTGGCGGGGTTATCGACGATTGATCAGCAATTATATGAAGCATCCGATATTGATGGTGCAGGACCATGGCAAAAGTTTTGGAAGGTTACATTTCCTTTGATTGCACCATTCTTTACGATCAATATGGTCGTTGCCATGAAGAACTTTTTAATGGCCTTTGATCAGATCATTGCTTTAACCGGTGGAGGACCTGGGCAAGCTACAGAGTCAATTTCACTTCTCATCTACCGTGGTGCATTTCAAGGCGGAGAATTTGCCTATCAATCGGCGAATGCTGTCATTTATTTCATTGTTATTGTTGTTATCTCTATATTCCAGCTACGTGTTTTAGAGAAAAGAGAGGTGAAATAGCTAATGAGAGGACATACGAATTGGAAAGCAACGATCTTATTAATTCTTGGAAGTCTATTTATTCTGTTTCCACTTTATTTAACGGTGAATATCGCTTTGAAAACTCCAGAAGAGATGGCAGGAAATCTATTAGCTCTTCCTGAATCGTGGGCCTTTTCAAATTTCATGGAAGCGATCGTTATGACCGATTTTTTTAGAGCGTTGACAAATAGTGTTATCGTAACAACTCTTACTGTTGTACTTGTTCTGTTAACGCACTCACTTGTGGCATATGCGATTGCTAGAAATATGCATAAAAAGTTTTATAAGTTTTTATATTTATATTTTATCAGTGCGATGTTTGTTCCTTTTCCGGTTATCATGCTGCCAATCGTTAAGCAAACAAGTATGTGGGGAATGGATAATTTAATTGGTTTAGCTTTACTAAACGTAGTTATGCAATTAGCTTTCAATGTTTTTGTCTATGTTGGTTTTATTAAATCGATCCCTAAAGCCTTGGAAGAAGCGGCTATTATAGATGGGGCTAGTATATGGCAGGTTTTTTGGAAAATTATATTTCCTTTAATGAAACCAATACATGCAACTGTTGCTATATTGACAGCATTATTTGCATGGAATGATTTTATGCTGCCACTTGTTATCTTAAGTGATTCGTCACAATATACATTGCCTCTTGTGCAGTATGCTTTTCAAGGACAGTTCAGTACGGATTATAATCTCGCCTTTGCATCTTACTTAATGGCAATGTTACCAATGATTATCATTTATATACTTGCTCAAAAGTGGATCATAGGAGGGGTCATGAGAGGTTCATTAAAGTAAGCATTTCAGTATTAAAGATAAACGACGGGGGAATTATGAATGAATCAAAAAAATTGGTGGAAAGAAAGTGTTGTATATCAAATTTATCCTAGAAGTTTTAATGATACAAATGGAGATGGTATTGGTGATATTAATGGAATAACGGAAAAATTAGACTATTTGAAAGAGCTCGGTATTGATGTCATTTGGTTATCTCCTGTTTATCAATCTCCCAATGATGATAATGGTTATGATATATCAGATTACTGCAGTATCATGGACGAATTTGGAAGCATGGAAGATTGGGACAACCTATTAGATGAAGTCCACAATCGAGGCATGAAGTTAATTATGGATTTGGTTGTCAATCATACATCTGATGAGCATGAATGGTTTGTTCAATCAAGAAGTTCAACAGACAACCCGTACCGCGATTATTATATATGGAGAAAAGGAAAAGATGGACAGGAACCAAATAATTGGGAATCTGCATTTAGTGGGTCGGCTTGGCAATATGATGAACTGACTGGTGAGTATTATCTGCATTTATTTAGCAAAAAGCAACCAGATCTAAATTGGGAAAATCCAAAACTTCGCCAAGACATCTATCGTATGATGAAATGGTGGCTGAATAAAGGCGTTGATGGATTTCGTATGGATGTCATTAATTTCATTTCGAAGAACCCTGATTTGCCAGATGCACCAAACCCAGATAATAAAAAATATGTAGGTGGCGGGCAATATTATATGAACGGACCGAGAATCCATGAATTTCTCCATGAAATGAATCGTGAAGTGTTATCTCATTACGATGTTATGACCGTCGGTGAGATGCCTGGTGTCGATGTGGAAGAAGCGAAGAAGTATACGGATCCTAGTCGAGAGGAATTACAAATGGTTTTTCAGTTTGAACACATGGATCTAGACTCAGGTCCAAATGGTAAGTGGGATTTGAAGGAGTTAGACTTAAGGGATCTTAAACAAAGTATTACGAAATGGCAAAATGGTTTGCACGGTACTGGCTGGAATAGTTTATATTTAAATAATCATGATCAACCGAGAATTGTTTCTCGCTTTGGAGATGATGAAAAGTACCGTGTAACATCCGCAAAAATGCTAGCAACATTTTTACACATGTTACAGGGAACACCGTATATTTACCAAGGTGAAGAAATAGGTATGACAAATGTGAAATTTGAATCGATTAATGATTATCAGGATATTGAGATATTGAATATGTATCAAGAACAAGTCATTGATGGGAATGAAAATCATGCGGAAATCATGCAAGCAATATATGCTAAAGGAAGAGATAACGCGAGAACACCTTTTCAATGGGATGATTCTGAAAACGCTGGTTTTACAGATGCAGAGCCATGGATGAAGGTAAACCAGAATTTTAAAGAGATTAATGCGAAGCAAGCTGTCGAAGACGAAAATTCCGTATATCATTACTATCGAAAATTAATTCAATTACGTAAAAATCATCCAATTATTGTGTATGGGAACTATCAGCTTATTCTTCCTAATGACCAAAAAATATTTGCTTATCTGCGAAATTATCAGTCAGAAAAATTATTAGTTGTTACTAATTTTTCAGATGACCATGTGAACTTTGATTTACCAGAAGATATTGCGTTTACCGCAAATGAATTATTAATTAGTAATTATGAGATACAGAACGAGACGGATGACCAATCATTTACTCTAAGTCCATATGAAGCAAGAGTTTATAAAGGCGTCTAGTATAAGAATTCATAGATAGCACTTTTATAAAAGCATTCTCATTTTGTTTTGGGAATGCTCCATTTTTTAATGCTTGTAAAATAAGCGGAGAAATCAAACTGTAATCCTAGAGAGGAAGGAGTGATCCACTTGCAACAGGATTGGTGGAAAGAAGCTGTGGTATATCAAGTATACTGGAGAAGCTTTTTAGACTCAGACGGGGACGGCTATGGTGATTTAGAAGGAGTCATTAAAAAATTAGATTATATCAAATATTTGGGAATTGATGTAATATGGTTAAATCCATGCTATGAATCTCCGGATATAGATAACGGATATGATATTTCGAGTTATCAAGAGATAATGGATAAAGCTGGGACGATGGAAGTGTTTAATCGTCTACTAGAGGAAGTACATAAAAGAGATATGAAGCTAATTATGGATTTAGTGGTGAATCATACTTCTGATCAACATTACTGGTTTCAAGAATCGCGTAAGTCAACGGATAACCCGTACCGTGATTATTATATTTGGAAGCCAGGTAGGAATGGGAGAGAGCCCAACAATTGGCGTTCTTATTTCACCCCATCAACATGGGAATATGATGAAAAGACGAATGAGTATTACTTTCATTCGTTTGCAGTGGAGCAACCAGATTTAAATTGGGAGAATCCAGCTGTCAGGCGAGAAATTTACCAAATGATGCGCTATTGGTTAGACAAAGGAATAGACGGTTTTCGGATGGATGTTATCAATTTACTAGCTAAAATACCAGGTTTTCCTGATGCTGAAAAACCAGAAGATATATCATACTTGGGAAACAATCCTGGGATTCATGATTATTTGCAAGAAATGCATGAAGAAGTTTTGAAAGATTATGATATATTCACAGTTGGTGAAATTCCATTTGTTACCCCTGAAGATGGTTTGTTATATGTGGGAGAGGATCGTAAGGAATTGAACACTTTATTCCATTTTGAAGTTCTCGATGATATGAAAAGTTGGGATTTATTACAATTTAAATCCATTCAAAAAAGATGGTATGAAGGGTTATGGAAAAGAGGTTGGAATTCTCAATTTTTAAATAATCATGATCACACAAGATTGGTCACAAGATTCGGTAATGATAAAGAATATCGCCAACAATCTGCTACTTGTTTTGCCACATTAATTCATACTTTACCTGGAATACCGTACGTTTTTCAAGGTGAGGAAATCGGTATGACCGGTGTTCGATTTAACAGTATTGATGAATATAATGACATTGCAATGATCAATGAGTATAAAGAAAGAGTCGCGAATGGCGAAGACTCCAATTCTGTCTTTGAAGAGCTGGTCCCTTTTTCTAGAGATAATTCTAGAACACCTATGCAGTGGAATGACGAAAAGAATGCCGGTTTTACATCAGGGCAGCCATGGATTCAAGTGAATCCAAACTATCACGAAATAAATGTAAAAAAAGCGCTTGATGATCCGGATTCGATTTTTTATTATTATCAGAATCTGATAGAAATGCGCAAACGTCATAGCGTCATGACATACGGTGAATATCACCCCATTTTAGAAGATCATCCGACCATTTATGCCTATTATAGAGTTGATGAAAATGAGAAATGGTTTATATTATTGAATTTATCTGAGGAAGATACTTCATTCAGTTTTACTGAAAACAAGGTATTCGTAAAGCAGTTGGTCATTCATAATTATCCTGTCAAACAGGATTCTGCAAATAGCATTAGGTTAAGACCATATGAAGCAAGAGTATATACAATATAATGCATTGAGTGGTTGTCATTTCATACAAAAAATCCCTTCCTAAATATTAGGTGGGGATTTGAAGATGCTAGCGCATTCCAATTTTTAGCATGTAATGAATGCCACAGCTCTACGTGTGCAAATTTTGTGTAAAGAAAAATGTGGAATTTTTCTATAAAACACTTGCTTTTTGTGTGTGTTAATAGTATATTATTTGTAGAACATATGTTTGCGTTAAGTGTAAATGAAAAGAGAAGAGGTGAACTAATGGATGCGGCAATGCCAGTCGTTTGTGAAGATTCGAAACCGTACATTCCTCATGACCAACTTTTTAAGCAGTTGATCGATACATTTTTCGCAGAATTTATGGCCTTATTTTTCCCCGACATCTACGAACATATCGATTTCTCGCAAGTAAAGCCACTATCTAATGAGTTGTTTACCGATTTATTAGACGGTGAAAGTCGTAAGGCAGATATTGTCGTCGAAGCCAAGTTAAAAGGTGAAGAAACGATTATCATCATTCATGTTGAACCTCAAAGTTATCCGCAAGATTTTTTCCATCAACGTATGTATCAATACTTCAGCCTGTTGTATAATAGATATAGAAAACCGATCTTACCTATTGCCCTTTTTACGTACGATCACATTCGAGATGAACCCAATCAATTCACGGTTAGTTTTCCATTCTTCCATGTATTAACATTTTCCTTTTTAACAATCGAACTCAAGAAGCAAAATTGGCGCAAGTTCTTGCAGTCTAATAATCCTGTCGCTGCGGCTTTACTTAGTAAAATGGGCTATACTGAATCCGAGAAATCAGAAGTGAAGAAGGCGTTTTTGAATATGTTGTTAAGATTAAATGAACCACCCGCGAAGTTAGAGTTAGTCAATGGCTTTTTTGAAAATTATTTACCGATTCATAAGGAGGAGGAAAAGCTGATGAAAGAAACGGAAGAATTCACCCCTGAAGAACTTGCGTTCATACGGAGTTTACCGAATTCATGGCGTGATCGAGGATTAGAGGAAGGTAGAAAAGAAGGTAGAAAAGAAGGTAGAAAAGAAGGGAGAGCTGAAGCATTAGCAGACACGTGCACGCGTTTAATCACCAAATTTGTTGCACCCGTATCAAATGATGTAAGTGAACAGATTCACAAGCAACACCCGGAAACATTAGAAACCATCATAGATCATATCGATGAATTTCAAACGATTGATCAAGTGAAACGTTATTTGAAGTGAAGGGCAATGTGGCAGTCATTTTTGAGTATTTTCCAAGTGTTATAGGCAATTAAAATTGATTCCGTTCTCGTCTGTTAAGATTCGTACACTTACGAGTAGGCGTATTCTGTTTATATGAATTAGGTTGTTAATAAAAATAGAACATGGGTGGTGAAGGTCTTTGAAGGAAAGTTTGCTCCGGCGTGTTCCTTTGCATCACTTGATGGACCTGAAAATTGACTATAGCTTCAAGCAACTGTTCGGAACAGAAAAGAATAAAGAAATTACAGTTGTTTTTTTAAATGCAATTTTGGATAGAAGTGGTCGAAATACAATCAAAGATATTTCTTTTCAAAATACCGAGCAGGTGGTGAATACAAAGAGGATAAACAGTCACGACTAGATATTTTAGCGCTAACGAACAATGACGAATGGATCAATATTGAGATTCAATTTACAAATAAATATGATATGGTCAAGCGTTCTATTTATTATTGGGCAGGTGTTTACCGTGGTCCCATGAAAAGAAAGATGTCATATAAACAGCTTAATCCAGTCATTGCTATTAATATATTAAATTTTGAATTATTTTCGCGAACAGATAGTTTTCATACTTCATATCATTTATATGAAGATATAGAAAAATTCAAATTAACAGATGTTATGGAATTTCATTTTTTGGAAATCCCCAAACTAATTCGTAAATGGAAACAGAAAAAGTTAGATCCATGGAATAATGTATTGGCGAGATGGTTATTGATGTTAGGCGTTGTGGATCATCGAAATGGCAAAGTCTACGAAGACATTTATAAGGAACTGGAGGGAATTGCATTGAAGGATGACACACTAAAGAATGCTTTCCGTGGTTGGGATGTACTCAGTGCAACACAGGAAGAAGTACTAGCATATGAAGCTCGACTTAAAGAGGTTTTGGATGCAGAGGCAGCGGTTGTAGAAGCGGAATTAAGAGAAAAAGAAGCAAAAATAAAAGGACATAAAGAAGGTCGGGAAGAAGGGCACAAAGTGGGACGTGAAGAAGGTCGTGAAGAAGGTCGTGAAGAAGGTCGTGAAGAAGGCCGTGAAGAAGGTCGGAAAGAGGGTCGCAGTGAAGGCCGGAAAGAGGGTTTCAAAAAAGGAGAACAAAAGCGTATCATTAGTTCTACGGTTAACTATTTAGAAGTTTCTTATCCCGGAAACCATATGCAAATAATTGAAAATAAACTGAATGCAATTGATAACATCGAAGTATTAGAAGACATTCAAAAAAGAATTTTCAGATCAAAGTCTTGGGAAGAGGTTCTGGAAATTTTTCGTTAACATGATGCCGGTAGAGAGTCAAACTTATTAATAAAGGCGTCAAGCTGGAATCCAAGAATTCTTTCGCTGAAGCTAGAATCCACGCAATGTGAAATAAAAATTAACCATCCTGCAAGAAATACACGTTTCATTTCATCAATTGATCATATTCTGTTCCATAATGTTTTCTTGCATTAACCTCATGAATTAATCGAATCGTCGGTTTAATTAAAAATTGAAAACTGCCGATCACGAATAACGTCACACCCCAAGTTTTTAGCGATTCAAAATAAAAGAAGATACTACCAATTAAAAACCATACAGCAATCGTAAAGTCATTAAGAGTATACAAAATGTTGTAAATATCTTTATAAAATCGATTGTGTTTTGCCATTTGTGAGTCGACATATTCATTACGTTTTTGTTGATGTTGGTCATAAGCATTGACAGACAAATATTACACCACCTTTATTAATCCATAACCGATTATTAAAAACATCAAACATAAATGTTTTTTTGTTAGGCGAGAATTAGTGAACATATGCTAGAGATTATATGATTGACGCGAGAAATTACGTGCTGAGGATGGAGTTATATGACTCACGCGTTATCATATTGAAGCCAGAACCCCCATACCAAAATTCACGAGAGGTAAAATAAAAAATAACCGTCCTAAGGCGGTTACTACAATAAAATATAGTATGAATGTGGGCTGTTTGATCTATTGTGCTCTACGTTTTAATTTAAAAATCAGCTCATCATGTTCCATTAATTTGTGCTGCATATATTCCGTCTTATCTTCGAGGTCGTCTTCCATACGATCCAAGCGTTTTGTTAATTCTGCATGATTCAGATCCACTTTTTCTGATAATTGCTGAATCGAGCTCTGGTTTTGATCCACTTTTTCTGACAATTGCTGAATCGAGTTCTGGTTTTGATCGACTTTTTCTGATAATTGCTGAATCGAGCTCTGATTTTGATCCACTTTGTCGGACAATTCGTGAATGGCTTGAAGTATCATATTCATCTCACTTTTTTCCATCGTACCTCTCCTTTCCCATTTAGTTCTCGCTCACTACTTTAAGTTGTTATCCTTATTTTACTACAAAACACGAAAGCAGTCATTTGTTAACTTTTTCATTTGAATGCGAACTATTTTTCTGGCGTGACGCGCTGGATTCTGGTGTGAGCACGATAATTCTGGCGTGACGCGCTGGATTCTAGCCTCAGCACGATAATTCTGGCGTGAGCACAATAATTCTAGCGTGACTTATTCTTCACTGAGTTTCAGTGATTGAAATCTGGCTTGGTCAGCGATACTTAATGGGTCGGGATACGATGCGATACGGTCAATGTTTCCGTGTTCATCGATGTCGCCCAGTTTGCCATATGTTTCATCATAGACACTTGTCTGACCTAAAGCATCTTCTTTTATATAACCGATTGTTGAATAATCTTCAGATGTAATTTTCGTTTGATCTAACGGTCCATCTTGTAAATGGTAAGTACCATGTTCATTCTGAATCGTATGGTTATTTTTAGAAGCGATGGTGTCACCGATTCCGTTCTTAAGAGTGGATTGATCCAATTCGTTTGTCGTTACATCCCAATCGTCAAAGTTATCATAAGTCATTGTTCTCACTCCTATATTAGATCTTTTATACTACAAATATAACATAAAAAGTGATAAAATTACATTATCATGGTGAGGGGAGAGCGGTGGTATATTGCGACAATCTTTTACTGACTTAAAATATAAAACGAGTGCGATCATGGATGAGTCCATACAATTCATGAATTCCATTGGTCATACGGGATATGAACGTAGAATAAAACCGATCTACGACCAATTGAATAATGGAAAGTTTTACTTAACCATTGTAGGCGATTTTTCGAGAGGGAAATCGACATTTATTAATGCTTTCATCGGTAAGAAAGTACTACCAGCGAAAATGCGGCCAACAACGGCTTTTATTAACCGGATCTATCAGGCCGACCAAGAGGCGGTTCATTTAGATATGAATGATACAACGGAAGGTCTTTCACTGAGTTTTGACGAATTTAAGAAAATGACTGCACCTATGGCGGTTGATGAGGATAGTGACGAGGAAGAAATGGATGAATATTATGACACATTAACTCGTTTGAAAAATATTCGTCGAGCCAATATTGCCTATCCTTTAGGAGATCGACTTCGTCACGTGGAAATCTATGATACACCTGGTATGAATGATATTTATGAAGAAAGAGAAGAAATTACGAAAACCTTTATTCCACAAGCAGATGCGATTATTTTTGTCTTATCAGCGACGGGAAATTTGACCGATTCAGAGGTTCAATTTTTAAATCAAGAAATTCTCAGTCAACATATCCGTAAAGTATTCTTTGTTGTTAATTTTAAAGATCGATTAAAAGAAGATGAAGATGAACGTGTTATGCAGTCGATTCGCAAAGAATTATTGCATATTGATCAATTAACAGATGTCAACATGTATTTAGTATCTTCATTAGAAGCTCTCCGCTTAAAAGGCGAACATTTGAGGATACGAAAACCCACGTATGATACTCTTGAAGAGACGGGGTTTGCTTCATTTGAAAGGGAGCTAAATGATTTTTTTGAATATGAGCAAGGGTTGGTGAAAGTGGATAAGCCAGCTCGACATTATATGGAAGTGACTCAGTCATACATAGAAAAAGAACTTCAAAATCACCTGATTACCTTGGAAGCCGAACAAGGAGAACTCGTTCAACAAATTGAAGAGGCAGAGTCTCACTTACAACAAGTCACGCAAGACATGAAGCAAGAAGTTGAGAATTTACGGGCTCGTTTGTTGCAACAAGAGAGAGCCATTTTACGGAAAACCGACCAATTATATCAGTCATTACAATCAACACTTGAAACAAAAATCGATCGTTATCATGGCGGACCCGATGATGAAGACATCAAACGTCATTTTGAACAAGTATCTAGAGATATCAAACCGCATCAAGACCAATTCAGTTCAGAACTTTCGGCTTATATGGAGCAAATGATAAAAGATGAAGTCGAAAATACGTTACAACTACTCAAAACGAAAGAAAAACATATGGAGACGCATGCGTTATTTCAATTTGACATGAATTTAGATGTTAGCATATCTCGCAATGTAGATAAAGAAACATTTGAAGAATTATTTACAACGGGATTGGTTGCAGGAGGTGCCCTCATCGGTGCAACGATTTTTGCCACTCCGATTGTGATTCTGGCGGGTATTGGCGCGTTTATTGCCAAGCTCCCTTTGTTCGGGATGGTAGATGCGTATATTAAACGTAAGAAGTTAACAAATGCTAAAAAGGAATATTTTAAGCAATGGGATCATGCTTTTCGTGAACAAAAACATGCTGTGAAGTTGAAGTGGCAAGAAACAGTTCATTCCTCCGTTCGAAAACTTGATCAGATTGTACAGGATAATATGATGGATCTGCGAGAAACACTAGTGATTATGAAACAAGATAATAAACTCAATCAACAAAAAATCGATGAAAAGAAGCAAGCCGTACAACACGTACAACAGAAATTGAAGGAAAATGTAGAGAAGATAGAGCAGTACACCATTTCATGATTTACGAGTAAAGAAAGGGATTATGTATGCAGAATCGAATGCGACAATTGCAAGAATTTTTAGAGCAAGAAATGCCTGAACATAAAGTATTATCTGAATTAGAACATTTACAAGAGGATATGGAAAACCAAGAACAACGTATAGCCGTATTGGGAGAGTTTAAGCGAGGGAAGTCATCCATCATTAATGCATTATTACAAGAGGAATTAATGCCGGTTGATGTTCTGCCGACAACAGCAGTATTACATAAAATCAAGCATGGTCAATCTGATCTCGCTACGGTCTATACGGATGATGAGGAGATAGAATCCATCGCATCCCATCAACAATCACTTATGAATTATACATATGAATCCCAATATCAGCATGTGAACTTTATTGAACTTTATCAACCGTTAGACCATTTAGGGGATAACGTAGAGTTGATTGATACACCAGGTATTGGCGATTTAAATGATCATCGCTTTGAAGTAACATATGAACATATTCCACGAGCGGATCTGATTATTTTTGTATTCGATATGACGACACCGATTCGTAAAACCGAATTAACTTATCTACGAGATACGGTTTTACCATTAGCGATGGGTGAGATTATGTATGTGGCGAATTTCTCGGATCGAGTGGATGAAGAAGAAGTTGATGAAGTCATTGAGTATATGGAAAAGAAATTAAAGAAAATCACTGGGCATAAAGAAAAAGTGTATGCCGTTTCTTCTTTATTTGCCATGGAAGATGATGAGGATGAAGAATGGCAAGCGTTCGAACATGCGGTGAAAGAAAAGATAACGACAGGGAAAAGCGCTGAGCAAAAAGAACGAATCTGGCAGAGACGATTTTATCATAGTTTCTCTAAAGTAGATCACGAGATGGAATTGATTCGGGAGTTACAACATGCAGAGCAAGAAGAGTTACAAGCTTTGATTGAAAAATTAGAACAAATGGAAGCCGACCAAGCAAGGCATCGACAGCAATTAGATGTATATACACAAGACCGTCAGCAAGAAATTATGCAATTGACCACTTCGTCTTTAGCTCATTTTATGGAAGAGCTCGAAAATAAGGTGATCGATGAAGTTGACAGTTTTGAAGGCGAAAATATAAAAGTTTTCTTTGAAAAACAATTACCGAAGACGATGGAACATGAAGTTCGTGCTTGGATCAATATGAACGCCCCAAAGGTGGATCATCTGATGGCAAAAGTGAGATATGAAATTGGTAAGGGGTTAGCGCAATTATTTCGAAATGAATTCGATCAAACTAGGTTACAGTCTTCCGAACCATTCATGTCCATCGATCAGTGGCAAAGCTCTTTCTCTACTACACATAAGAAGACAAATAGTAGTTTGAAAGCCGGGGCTGTTGGTGGAGGAGCGGCTGCCATTGTAGGTGCCTTTGGTGCGAGTATGGTTACGTTACCGTTATTACTGGTGGGGATGCCATTTTTGAAAGACTATTTCAAAGATCACAAGTTAAAGAAATTTAAAAAAGAAGCTATCCCTCTTATACGTGAAGAAACGGAACGGATATCCCATCAATTGCATGAGCAATTTGCCATCTACATCCGCCAGCAGTTAGAAGACTTCAAACATCAAGCGATGACGGCTTATCAAGAAACGTTATTGGAAAGAAAAACGATGATCGAACAAGATCTTAAGCATAGACATGCACAAACAGATAGACGCGAAACAAATCTCCAAGCATGGGATCTATTAAAAACATCTATAGAGGTACGTGAACATGAGACTGTCTCTACTCATTCATAAAGAACTTCATACAATGATTCGATCCTGCAACACATTAGCTGACCTTCGTTATTTTATAGAGCAATCTGACGTGGATAATCAGTTTTACTTGGGTGAAATCTATTATCATCTTGGTGATAAAGAAGTTGCTAGATGGAAATGGCAATCAGTAGCAGATTCGGACTCTCGTTTGAAAGAATGGGCAAGAAAAAATATAGGTGATATTTTACAAGGTGAGCAGTCATATGAAGATGCGTTGAAGTATTACCAAAGATTATCTCAAGATGATATTCAAGAAGAGAAGTTTTTACAAATGGCTCGTTGCTATGCTGGTTTACAAGATCAAGAGCAATCCGCGAAATATTACCTAAAGGTACTTCAGCAAGACGCCTTTTATCGCCATATTTTCATAGAAAGTGTGGCTTTTTTTGATGAACATAAGATGACATTTGAAAGTTTCTTAGCGTATTTATCACGGGTGGATCAAGCTTTTGATTGGCAATTATTCCAAGAGATGCAGCACTATATGTATGATGATTTCCCCATTGATGAGGCAGCATTTATTCAATATATGGATGTATGTAAAGATCATTTGCCGGATGGTGATGCGTTTGCCTATATTCAAGCGATGTGTGAACGACTCGCGTCATATGCTCAAATCATGATCTATTTGGCATCATGGCTCGCCAATCATCCAACGATTGCGCATTTCTTTATTACACAATTAGAGCCTTGGTTGTTGAGTACTGCACAAAAAGCGTATGTACGTGAACCTGGCCTTCATAGCAATTGGCTGAAACAATGGGTGGAACAAAGTGAGGGAACGCTTCTCGGCTCTTATCTATCTCGTATCATCGAGGCAAGTGACACCACGATAGATGTTCCTGAAACGGATCGGGCACAACTTGTCTTTATGTTATGCCAAGATCTCCACCAAGACATCATTGCGTGGACAAGTGATTTCATGCTTCCAGTGGAAACAGAGACAGCCTTTTGGATGAATTACTTTATTGATGCTCAAACCACGAATGTGATGTTATCTGGCACATTTAATAATGGAAAAACGAGTTTTATTCAATCTCAATTTGGTGAGAAAATTTTACAGACGGATATTGTACCAACGACGTCTGCTGTGACCATTTTGGAAAAGAATAGTCACGTTTACTATTCAAAGGTGCAAGCAGGACATGGATTCATCGATTTGGCGTATGATGATGTGGTGACTTCAACTACTATTGAGGAGACGTATGATACGGAATTATATTATATTCAGACGCAGGCACCTGAATGGCATTTTGACAGCATTCGTTTGATTGATACGCCAGGTACCAATGATCAGGGCGAAGAAGAAAATCCAATCTTTCGTTTTTCTCAATATGCTGATCGGTTACTGTATATTTTGAGTGCAGAGCAGGCTTTTCGCAAAGATGAAAAGGACATGATTGAACAGTTGACCCAGCAACGTCCTGATATGCCGATTGATTTTATTTTAAATAAAGCTGATTTTATACTTGATGAAGATGAATTGGATGAAGTCCTAGAGGATACCGAGAAAAAAGTGCGAAAATATACGTCGCCACATTCACAAGTGATTCCTTTTTCTTCTGAGGAGAAGGACTTCTGGCAAGAGGATCTAGCAGGTTTTTTTGAAAGTATAACAGGGACTGTAGCGACAGATACGCGGTTGAGGCAATGGCTAGATCAGAGTTTTTATATGATGGATCGACTTCATGCCCAATATGCAAAAGTGGTTCAAGCGATGCAACAAAAAGTGAACCGACAACGCCGAACGCTTAACAAGTATGTTCAGTTAAAAGCGTTCATCGAAGATACACAGGAATCCGCTAAGAAAAAGGGACAGAACTTATTTCAATTAACGTTTAACGAATGGATCAATGAATTGGATCAAAAATTATCTGATGAGCTGGATGCGATTATTACAAATTTGAGTTATCAGTACGATGTGAATGAAATGGAACAAAGAGTGATTCAGCAGCTACATACGGCGAATTGGCAGCCAGAATTGTTGCCATCCTTTGTCAATACGATTGAGTTATTGAAACATCGATTGATCAAAATGTTACAGGATCATTCATCTGATGACTTGAACCTTTCACGTTTAAAGGTGTTACCAAGGTTGAATGCCACCACGCAACCGATTATAAACAAGGTACAAGAGAATGGGCGTTCATCCAGCATGCCTCGTATCGATTTACAAAGGGATGATAGTTGGACCAATCATGTCAAGAAGGTGATTGGTGGCGGCAGTTGGATGAAAAAAATGGAGCAAGATTCTTATGTTCATTGGTTACGAACGAAAGGGAAGGAAGAGATTCGCTCGCAAATTCAACAATATTACTTCCGCTTGCTTGATCAGGATGCGTTATACGTCACAATGATTCAAGGTGTGCTTGATCCAGAGATGGACAAAGTAGAGAATGACATGCAAAGCCATGCTCAATCTTTGAAGACGGTGAGCGATCAACTGAAAAGATTGGAACAAGAACAAAAACAGTTGCTTGAAGGAAAAGGGTATAAATTTTATCAAACATTAACAGCTTTACATGATATAACGAATGAAATGGGACGAAGTTAGACGCTTCGTTCCATTTTTTTGGCTTCATTAGGTTTTTCTGGCGTGACGCGTGGGATTCTGGCGTCAGCACAATAATTCTGGCGTGACTCGCTGAATTCTGGCCTCAGCACAATAATTCTGGCGTGACGCTCAACTTCGTTTTATGTTTTGTTAAATGATATACTAGTACCAATTATTAAAAGCGCTTACAAAAAGAAGGGGGTTATTCATTTATGGCGGAAGTTTGTCGTGTTCTGATTGTGGATGATGAAATGCTGATTAGGCAAGGAATTATAAATTACATTGATTGGGAAGCGGAGGGTTTTCAAATTGTTGGCGAAGCATCCAATGGACAAGAAGCGATGGATATGATTGAACAAACACATCCCCATATTGTGATTACTGATATTGTCATGCCCGTTATGGATGGCATTGATGTTGTGAAAGCAGTGAAGAGAGCATACCCCAGTATTGAAATCGTTGTATTAAGTAGTTTTGAGAACTATGATTACGTACGATCTACTTTTCAGAATGGTGTGGCAGATTATATATTGAAACCGAAATTAAATGAGGATGAATTATGCCAAATTTTATACCAAATAGCCGCAAATATTCCTGATCTTGATCACACGGCTCGTCAACGTTCGCCTGAACAATTGTTGGAAACAGTGTTACGAGGTAATGAATCAGCATTAGATGAGGCATTCATACAACATTTTCTTCCCTATAGTCAGTTTGTGTTGGTAGCAATTCTCGGGAAACATGCGCAACCACAACTCGGTGATCATGTGAAGGTGTTATCGTTATTAGCTGAAGACAATTGCACAACTTTCCTACTTAACTTTCAACCACAACGGTTCGCTACAATTAAAGAAACAATAAAAACCATTTCAAGCGAGGATACCAGTCTAACATGGATCGTAGCGCGACCCTTTGACTCGATTACGGAGATCAAAAGTGTATATGAGGATGGTCTGTTGAAAATGAAGCAATATTTGTTTTATTTACCGGAACAATCTTTCCTAATTTATGATGAATTGCCGAAAGAGCAGAAAAGGCCTGTTCACTTTGATCTGAATCACTTTATTGATATGTTTAAAAATCGACAATTTCATGTTGCGTTCACTTATTTAAGCGATTACATTCATTATTTAGCATCACAATATACAAAAGATCCATTCGAGTTTACCTCATTTTTAGGAAATATCATTTTTAATATGATCGTTTTATTAGACAACTTAACATGTGACACGGCAGAAATCGAACGGAAAAAATATCGTTATTTTGCGAATATCAATGAAGCAAGCAACGTCAATGAAGCGCTGGAAGAGTTTTATGAAGTTGTAAATAAAATACAAACGATGATTTTCTCGAATGATTCCTCGAATAAACTAGACAGGATGTTAGCGTATATTGAAGATCATTATACAGAAACGCTTCGTCTATCAGAACTTGCGGACCATTTTCACTTTAATCCATCCTATTTGTCCGCTTATTTTAGTAGTCATCATAAAGAAGGATTTAGTGAATATGTGAACCGGGTGAGAATAAAGAAAGCGATGAATCTATTAGAAAGTAGTACTGTTTCCATATCAGATATCAGTGGAATGGTTGGATATTCGGAGCATAGCTATTTTTGCAAAGTGTTTAAACGAATCACAGGAATGTCTCCTAGTCATTATCGGAAGGAGTACCGTTATGAAAATGAAACGACAACAACAATTGATGCAAGTGATTAAAAATCATAATTTGTTTCTTAAAATGTTTGTTGTCATGGTGATCAGTATTGTTGCTGTGTCGTTATTTATCACATTTAGCTCGATTCGTATGTCGAGTCATTTATTTATGGATACCTTCAGCATTACGAATACGAAGGTGTTAGGTCAAATTGAATCGAGGTTTGAATCATTGAGTTATGCGATCGTGAATGCGAAAAATGATGTCCAAGACAATGGTACGATTAAAAGGGGATTAACTGAACAAGGAGAAAATGCGATTGCTATTGCTGAATCAAAATATCAGATTATGAAACAACTTGAAAGAATTGATACGAATATCGAACCTTATAATGCCAGTATGATCGTGTTTGGGAAACAAGAGCAATTATATAATATGAATTATTCGAACTGGTCGGTATCATGGGAAGAGTTAGCGGAACACCCGATTACCCATAGTGCAGTTAACCATCCTGATATATTGCAGTATCACTATGTGCCTTCCTTGATGGCTCATAGTGAACCGATGATTATTGGCACGAAGGCGTTAACGGAGCGGTCTACGGATCATGTTTACGGTATTCTTTATTTCCTAATTAACGAAGATCAATTGAAGGCATTTTACGAAGGGTATACGAGCGAGGGAAATAATGTGTTATTGATCAATGAAAAAGGGACGATTGTTTCAAGTAGTCAAGGGCAGTGGGCGGGAAAAGATGCTCGAGATGTTTTACAAGCATCAAAAGAAGTGGACAAGGAGCAACTAGAGTATAAAGATGTCCATGTCTTGCAAGATGACTATATGTTAATGTCAGAATATTTACCGACATATGATATGTATTTGGTCAATCTCGTTGATCAGAATGCCGTGCTTCAGCGGTTAATTAACCCGAAAGAAATTATTTTTATTAGTATGGGAATTGTCATCATTGCTGTGATCATTGTGTTTGTGATTTCCCGGCGGATGACTAAGTCCATCAGTCAGCTAGTCCATCAAATTTCAGATATTGCGAATCATCATTTTAACAAACCGATCACAGAAACGGGTGGGTATGAAGCGAATCAGATAGCATATGCTTTTAATTCGATGTTACATGAACTACAAGAATACGTAGACGTTGTTGTGCAAACACAACAGCGGCAAAGAGATGCTGAATTAAGGGCATTGCAACATCAAATCAATCCGCATTTTCTATATAATACATTAACGTCGGTTAAATTGATGGTTCAGCAAGGGAAGAAGGAGCAGGCTACTGATACAATACACGCATTGAGCTCTTTACTTCAACATGCGCTTGGTCGTATTAATCAAACAATAACCGTTGAAGAAGAGATCGAAAATATGAAAAATTATGTCTTGATTAACCAAGCTCGGTATGGTGATCGGATCAAGGTGAATTATTTTATTTCACCAGATTGTTTGCATCATCGTTTGCCTAAACTGGTTCTCCAACCTTTTATTGAAAATGCATTTTTTCATGCGTTTAACGAGAAGAAAGAAGGATTTATTCAACTATTGATTGCTCAAAGAGAGGATCGACTCGTTTGTGAAATTGTAGATAATGGGGATGGCATAGATATGGCAGGTCACAATATGAAGGCGAAGCGTCAGTTGTTCACCGGTATTGGGGTTCGTAACGTGCATGAGCGGATTCAGTTGTTATATGGCCATCCGTATGGTGTGGAAATGACAAGTGCCAAAGGAGAAGGGACAAGAGTTCGGATCGAATTACCGTTACGAGAAGAATGAGCGTTGCCTATCTAATAAAATGACAAATAGCTAAAAATCATCCAAATTTGTAGGGAAATTACTAAATATTTTTTCACGATGGATCTAAAGATCGTTCTAACACTCTGTAAATGTAAGCGCTACAATAAAGGTAAGACGGTTGATCAATCGCTTGTAAAAAAGGAGGTCATTCAATGAAAAAGTATGTATGGATCGTCTTGATGTCGATAGGATGGCTGGTATTAGTAGCTTGTTCTTCAGGCGAAGAAACGAATAACAGTTCTAATGAAGGGACTACTGAATATGAAGAAACGAATGCGATTACAGCCTGGGCTTGGGATCCAGCATTTAACATTGCCGCACTTGAACATGCGAAAGAAGCATATAGCGGTGATTATGACGTCGTGATTGTCGAAAATGCGCAAGATGATATTATTCAAAAGTTAAATACCGGTCTTAGTTCAGGTACAACGAAAGGTATGCCCAATATTGTTTTAATTGAAGACTATCGGGCGCAAAGTTTTTTGCAGGCTTATCCAGATGCTTTTCATCCATTAACAGATGTGATCAATACGGATGAGTTCGCTGATTACAAGACAGCCACAACGAGTCTTGATGGTAAACAATACGGTGTACCCTTTGATTCAGGGGTAGCAGGATTGTATGTGCGGACCGATTTTCTTGAAGAAGCTGGTTACACGGTAGAGGATGTATCAAATATTACATGGGCGGAATATATCGAAATCGGGAAAGATGTCAAAGAAGCTACTGGCAAGAATATGCTCACCTTAGACCCCAATGACTTAGGGCAAATTCGTATGATGATGCAAAGTAATGGCTCATGGTATGTCAAAGAGGATGGATCGACGCCTCATATCTCTGAAAACGAATCGCTTAAAAAGGCGTTTGAAGTGTATAAAGGGATGATGGATGCAGATATTGCCAAAATTGTTTCGGATTGGAGTCAGTTTGTGGGTGCATTTAATAGTGGTGATGTTGCCAGTGTTCCAACAGGTAACTGGATTACCCCAAGTGTCAAACAAGCTGCCGAGCAATCGGGCAAATGGGCCGTCGTTCCGATTCCAAGATTAGATATGGAAGGAGCGGTCAATGCATCGAACTTAGGTGGTAGTTCATGGTATGTATTGAATGTTGAAGGGAAGGAGCAAGCAGCTGATTTCTTAGCCAATACTTTTGGTTCAAATGTGGAATTATATCAAACACTTGTTCAAGAAGTGGGCGCAGTTGGTACCTACTCACCTGCTACAGAGGGAGATGCGTATGCCGTAGAGGATGAATTTTTTGGTGGTGAACAAATTGTGTCCAAATTTTCTGAATGGACAGACGACATTCCAGGGGTAAATTACGGTCAACATACGTATGCAATCGAGGATATTATTGTTACGGGGATGCAAGATTACTTGAATGGAACAGAGTTATCTCAAGTACTAGAAAATGCGCAATCACAAGCTGAAGCACAACTGAAATAATAGATTGTTCGATCGAAGAAAGCCTTGAGTTGCCGCGGCTCAGGGCTTTGTTATAGGGGGAGTAAACATGGGTCAACAACTAATAAATAAAGAACACATAACACATAAACGATCGATGAAGGCATTCATTCGAAAGCATATTGGCTGGCTGTTTATCATTGTTTCGGTGCTGGCGATTGGTTTGTTTTATTTTTATCCAATGATTGAGGCTTTTCTCTTATCGTTTCAATCAGGGGCTGGGGCAAGTTTAAAATATGTAGGTTTTGACAACTGGATGCGCTTATTTGGTGATCCGAGTTTTCTTGCTGCTTTAATTAATACATCGATCTATTTGCTTGTTCAAGTGCCTGTCATGATAGTATTAGCGTTAATTTTTTCGGTATTGTTAAATGATCCAACGCTGAAGTTTAGAGGGTTTTTCAGGACGGCGATTTTTTTACCCTGTGTAACGTCACTCGTTGCTTATTCGGTGATTTTTAAATATTTATTTGGCGTTGATGGTATTGTGAATCATTTTTTATTGAATGTAGGCGCGATATCTGAGTCGATAAATTTTTTAGCTGATCCGATTTGGGCAAAAATTATCATTATTCTGGCGATTACTTGGAGATGGACGGGTTATAATATGATTTTTTACTTGTCTTCGCTTCAAAACGTGGATCATTCCATTTATGAAGCGGCAAGAATTGATGGGGCTAATGCGTTTCAGCAATTTTTTCAAATTACCATTCCACTCTTAAAGCCAATCATACTATTCACTTCTATTACATCAACCATCGGGACGTTGCAATTGTTTGATGAAGTTATGAATATTACGCAAGGCGGTCCAGGTAATGCAACCCTTTCAATCTCACAATATATTTATAATCTTTCTTTTGAGTATACGCCTGACTTTGGCTATGCTGCGACTGTATCTTATGTCATCGTCATCTTGATCGTCTTTCTATCAATTATTCAGTTTAAAGTGGCAGGTGATAAAAAATGAAAAAGTGTAAGCGAATTTTTATTTACACGTTTCTAAGCATTGCAACCATCGTTTCAATTTTTCCATTTTTATGGATGATTTCGAGTATGACCAATCAATCGGTAGATGTGACGAGAGGGCGTTTACTGCCTGGCACGCATTTATTTGAAAACGTAAAAAAACTATTTGAAACAGTTGATATTGTACCTGCCCTTGTGAATTCTGGGATTATTGCGGTTGTCACGACATTTTTAACATTATTTATTGCATCGCTTGCTGGGTATGGTTTTGAAATTCATCGTAGCAAGGGAAAGGATATCGTATTTAATATTGTCTTGTTAACAATGATGATCCCATTTGCAGCGATTATGGTTCCCTTATATCGCTTATTTGGTGGAATTACTGACACGATGCCTTTTTTCGGAATTGATACATTAGCGGCAGCCATATTGCCAACTGTTACGACAGCGTTTTTTATTTTTTTCTTCCGTCAAAATACGAAGATGTTTTCTCGCGATTTAATTGAAGCGGGGAGAATTGATGGGCTAAGTGAATGGGGGATTTTCCTACGCATTTATGTTCCAACCATGAAAACAACGTATGCAGCAGCGGCGATTATTGCGTTTATGAATAGCTGGAACAATTATTTATGGCCATTGGTCATCTTACAATCACCTGAGAAACGAACGATTCCATTATTGATTTCCAACCTTGGTTCAAGTTATTCGCCTGACTATGGCATGATTATGACAGCGATTGTGATTGCAACATTGCCAACCGCACTTGTCTTCTTCTTTATGCAGAAACATTTTGTGGCTGGCATGATGGGGTCTGTGAAAGGATAATCATATGAGGAGGGATACAGAGTGAATAAGCTGATCAAAAAAATAGTGTCCATAGGCTTTATTGCAGTGTTTGTTATGCCTATCATCGCATCGACATCAAGATCAGCTGAAGTAAGTATAAATAACTCAGATGCAACAAATAAAGTAATTATGCTTGATCCAAGTTATCAACATGAACCTTTTGAAGGATGGGGAACAGCGTTGGTTTGGTTTGCTAATGTGACGGGTGGCTGGCCTGATGAGATCAAAAATGAATTGGCTGATGAACTTTTTGGTGAAGAGGGATTAAACCTAAATATTGCGCGTTACAATATTGGTGGCCAAGATTCACCTGAAACCGAACCTTATATGCGTTTAGGTGGTGCGGTGCCAGGTTATTGGAATCGTCCAGATGAATTTGCTCCGCCAGAGGGTGTAAGTGTTGATGAAGATTGGTGGGATCCTAGTCAACCGAATCATTGGGATTGGAATAAAGATGCGAATCAACAATGGTGGTTACAGGCAGCCAAAGAACGTGGAGCAAATCTATTTGAAGCATTTTCGAACTCTCCTCCCTATTTTATGACGCAAAGTGGTTATACTTCAGGCAATACAGATGCCAATCAAGATAATCTCCAACCAGATAAATATGAGGAGTTTGCCACCTATTTGACAAAAGTTGTAGCGTATTTGAAGGAAGAGATGGGGATTGATATACGGACTCTTTCTCCAGTAAATGAACCCAATACGGATTATTGGGGAGCAAAAGGGAGGCAGGAAGGGTCTCACTGGGATCCGGCATCTCAAGCTAAGATTATTAAAGAAGTAAGCAAAAAATTAGAGGCATTTGATTTAGATACGGTGGTTTCAGCCATGGATGAAACGAACCCTGGTAAGTTTCGAACGAATTGGGAAAGTTATGACGAAGCCACAAAAAATAATGTAGGTCAGATGAATGTGCATACGTATGGAACAGGAGGACGCACCGCGATTCGGGATCTAGCTAAAATTGAAAATAAACGTCTTTGGATGTCTGAAGTTGATTTAGGGCCAGGCGGCATTCCACAAGATTTTACAAATATAGAGCCAGGTCTTGCCTTATCAGAGCGGATTACATCAGATATTACAAATCTTGAACCAAAAGCATGGGTTCTTTGGCAAGCGATTGAAGACCAAGTCAACATGAATGCAGATCATGAGAATATGAACTGGGGGCTCATTCACGTTGATTTTGCTCCGGACGATTTTGAAGACTTAGAATATCATAAGAATAAAAAATTTTATACGATGGGTAACTATACGAAGTTTATTCGACCGGGCGATCAATTTATTCGTTCGGATGATGAGAATACTTTAGCAGCAATGGACAAAGAGAATCAAGAAGTGGTTGTTGTTCATACGAATCAATCAGATGAAGAGCAAGTGGTTGATTTTGATTTGTCTGGTTTTGAAACGGTGAGCGAATCTGCACAAGCGACTCCTTTTGTAACTTCTGCTGAAGAAAACATTTCGCAAAAAGATTCAATAACTGTGAAGAACGATCGTTTAACAGCGACAGTAGATGCAAAATCGGTAACAACATTTGTGATCTCTGATGTTGCAGGCGTGGATTCGAATGATAGCTTCATTCAATCTGATAAAACATATAAAATCATTAACAAAAATAGTGGGTTAGCATTAGATAAAGCGAATGAGAACGCTTCTATCGTACAACATTCAAATGAAAATCAAAAAGACCTTCAGAAGTGGACGTTTAAAAAAGTAACAGATGGCTATACGAACCAAGAAACATATAAAATAATCAATGCTTCTACCGGTGAATTGCTGACCAATAACGACGGAAAGGCTGTATTAGCTGCTGATGATAATCATGATGCGCAATTGTGGACGTTGTCAACGACCGGTACTGATTATTCATTCATTAATAAGAACAGTGGAAAGTTATTGGAAGTTGGTGGAGAGTCACAGGATGAAGGGGCGTCTGTCGGCTTATGGACAGCAACCGGTGGTGCGCATCAATCATGGTATGTACTTGAATCTCTCTCATCTACGGTGACGAGCATTGATCCCGTCGAAGTGTATACAGCGATGGGAAAAGAACCATCGTTACCAGAAGAAGTGACAGCAAATCTTTCCATTGGGACACAAGTGAAAATCCCTATCGATTGGGAAGAAATTGACGCGGACAGATATGCAAATTTAGGAGAGTTTACCGTCAATGGGGAGGTTGACGGATCAGATGTTGAAGCCATTGCTAAGGTGAGAGTAACGAGACAACAAGTATCGAATCTTGCATTAGAAGCAGAAGTAAGTGCGTCTTTTACAGGTCAATGGGATGATGTAAACCATATTAATGATGGGGATCTTTCGAATAACCGTTGGACCAACTGGGACTCAGAGGAATGGCGTGCGAGCGACTGGGTATCACTTGACTTCGGTGAAAAACAATCCATCGTAGAAGTTGGATTTCACTTCTACGATGATGAAGGGGGAACAAGGCCACCTGAATCGCTTTATCTCGAATCTTGGAATGGATCCAGTTGGGAAGAAATTTCAAATACAAGAGTTGATGTGCAGACGAAAGATGAGGCAACGGTATCATTTGATTCAGCTGTAAATACTTCTCGAATTCGTGTGCAGATGGATGCGATGCCGAGTACATGTATGGCGATTAGAGAAGTGGAAGTAATGGGCGGCGATGTCATCGTGCCAAGCAGTGACGCATCTGTAGAGAATATACTTGTAAATGGTGAAGAGCTAGCGGATTTTTCATCAGATCGATTGACTTACGATGTCAAATTGCCGGCGAATAGGACAGAAATTCCAACGATTGAAGTAGAACTAGTTGATCCATTTGCTACACATGAGATTGCTTTACCTGATGAGCTACCTGGAGAAGCAGAAGTACACGTGACTTCTGAGGATCAATCGGTTACGGAAACCTATACGATACATTTTACGTTGGCTAAGTTGGCGGATATAGATAAATCGGCATTGGTCGAAGAAGTGAGGTTGGTTGACGAATTGAATGAAACTGACTATACAACGTCTTCTTGGGAAAAAGTGATGACCGCGGTGAATCATGCCCGGGAAGTAATGGATAGTCGCCATTCCACACAAGATGAAGTGGATCAAGTTTTGATTACATTACAACGTGCGATAACTCAGTTGGAATATGTAGAAGATCGTTCTGTTAATAATGAAGATAGTGACTCTGGTGAAGCAGTGGAAGAGGTTGATGAGGATAGTGGTCTGAAGCGAGATGGAGAAAGTAGTGAGCTTCCAGACACTGCAACGAATCAATTTAATTGGAGTTTTGTTGGCTTCGTATTTTTGGTATTAGGTATCGCATTTTTTAAGGGAAGAAAGTCAACAGAAGAAAGATAAATGAGAAGGGACGCGGGTGTGAGACCCGCGTCCCTTCTTTTGGCTTTAGGAAAGTTTTTTTGGCTTCATTAGGTTTTTCTGGCGTGACGCGCGGGATTCTGGTGTGAGCACGATAATTCTGGCGTGACGCATGAGATTCTAGCCTCAGCACAATAATTCTAGCCTGAGTCATATAATTCTAGCTTCAGCATAATCATTCTAGGGTGACGAACATAATTTTTCTAGCATCATGAATGGTACTTTTCTACTAATCTTCATGATGTGATTGCGCGAACTGTTTAAGAAAATGTTAAGGGTTGGTGGTTACAATCATTAATTGTGTGTTTTTTCATTTAGACATCTAGATTCAAATAATTTAATAGAAGAGAGGAGAAAAAGTCGATGAAGAGAAGATTGAGTATAGTTCTGCTCTTTTTGCTTTTGTTTCAAACGATGGTACCGGCGCAAGCAATTACGAATGACGATCAGCGTACGGTTTTCACAGATGTAATAGTAGAAGATCAAGATGGCAATGTGATTAACTTAGATGAGCCAATTGAGTCAGAATCAAAAGCGAATGTCCAAATCAATTGGTCAGTCTCTGGATTGGACGTAAAGAAGCAATATTCGGAAACTTTATCTTTGCCAAGTGAATTGCATGTTGCAGAAAAGCAAACAGGTACATTGACAGATGAAGCTGAAGGAACTGAGGTTGGAACATACGAGGTATCTGCTGATCAAACGGTCACAGTTACATATAATGAAGCCATCGAAGCACTTCCTGATGCTACAGGTGCGTTTCAATTTGATGCGACTGTTTCGAAAGATGATACGACAACAAAACAAGAAAATACAACAGAAACAAGTCAATCAGCAGACACACAAGATACATCCAGCTCGGACTCTACACACAACAAAACAGATGAATCAACATCGCAAAATGAACAGCAACAAACAACAAAAGAAAGTACAACCGAAATGACTACCCAGGCGTTATCGGTAGAAAGTACGGAAATTACCGAAAACATAGTGACAGATGTGACGCTTGAAAAAATACTAGGTGATGGTATAACGGAAGAATTGCCAGCGGGTGAAGAGATTGTCGTCGAAAAACCATATGACGATTTTAAGGTTCAACTGGGCTATGATTTTGCATTACCAAATGGTCACAGTTATGGCGATGGTTCCACATACACAATTGAAGTACCGTCACAGTTCACCATTCCAACGGTAGCAAAACCACAGGAGTTAGCAACTGCAGATGGAACGGTATTTGGTTCGTACACCACGGATGGTAACAAGATTGAGATTACATTTAACGAGCAAATCGAAAATAACTCCGACATTGAAGGGTACATTTTATTAGAGTCAGCATTTGATGAACATTATGATGGGCCAGCTCAAGGTGGAGAGATCACATTTCCGATCCAAGGGGAAGATACGATCTCCTATCCTGTGAAATTCATGCCAGGTGGTTCTGCGATCGATAAACAAGGGGTTCCTGATAAATCGTATAATACGAAAACAATCACATGGACCGTCGATTTTAATAAAAATTTACAAACGATCGAAAATGCTGAATTAACGGATGAGATGGTAGAAGGCGATCATCAGTTTATCGATGGCTCTTTGAAAGTTTACAAGCTTGATATAAATGCCAATGGAGAAATAACTGGCAGCACAGAGATCACAGATCATGGTTTTGGAAACAGTTTTCCTTTAGATCTTGGAACCATTGAGTCTGCTTATCGTGTCGTCTATGACACTGAAATTAACGATAGTACAGGTGAAACATACAGCAATAGAGCCACATTAAGTGGAGACAATGTTGATTCAAGCAGTGCGGAGGCATCTGTTTCAGTTGAACGTGGCCAGCCGCTAGAAAAAAGCGCGATTGATTATGATGATGTTTCACAAACAATCACATGGGAAGTGAAGTATAATTACGATGAAAAAGAGATTTCCCAATCAAATGCAAAATTAACAGATGTTCTTGGTGAAAATCAGGAACTTGTAGCGGATAGCTTTACTGTTGAACGTGTTACGATTGACCCGGATACAGGTGAGGTAACGGATACAAGTCAAGTCGATGCTGCAAATTATGATGTCACCTCGACAACGGAGGGTTTTAACTTCCAATTTAACGAGGATATCAGCCAAGCATATACAATTGAATATCAAACGACAGCAACTGATCGTGTGATGGATAGTAACACGGTCGTAAATGAAATTAGTGATGAATTCAGCCATACGGTAACAGGCGAACAAAATATTAGTCACGGTATTTTCTATAAATCGCATGATGGCAATCCGGATTATGACGCGAAAGAAACCAGTTGGACGATGGAATTGAACCGTGATAAATATACCATGGAAAATGTTACTGTTACAGACACTTTACCGCAAGGGTTTACTGCTGAAAACATTAAGGTGACACACGGTGGAAATGAGTGGGAAAAAGGTACAGACTATAATGTCACTATTAATGGTCAAGAAATGGTTATTGATTTTAATCAATCGATCGATCAAAAAGTCGATATTACGTTTACAACTTCTATTGATTTTGATGCAGTAGATTCAACAGTTGATCAATATACAAACGATGCAACGATTGAGTGGACGACTGCAGGAGGCGCAACGAAAACGAAAAGTGACTCAGCTACCTTTGATCCAGATGATTATACGAAAAATAACGGCTTCAAACATGGAAGTTATAACCCGGTCACCAAAGAAATAACGTGGCAAATTGGTGTGAATTATAATGAAGAAACACTGAATGATGTGGTAGTAGAGGATCTCATTAAAAAAAATCAAAATTTCTCAATAGATGACGTCAAAGTCTATCACATGACATTAACCGGTGGAACGAATGGTTATGAAAAAGGAGACGCTGTGAGTAGTGCTTCGATTAATGAAATCACTGGGGGCAACGATGAATCAGGGTTCGAAGTAGATTTAGGGGATATAACTAGCCCGTATTTGATTGAATTTACCACCGATTTGAATGGTGAAATCGTTCATGAATCCTATGACAATACAGCAAATGTGACTAGTAGTAATGATGATACGGATGTATTACCAGCAACGGTCGAGCCAGATCACGGTGGAGAGTTCACGACAAAGAATGCTACGCAAAATCCGGATAATCCGCGCGTGGTCAATTGGGATGTGGAGATTAACTTTTCTCAATCGAAAGTATCGAACCTTTCCCTATCGGATACACCAAGTATCAATCAACAATTACTGAAGGATACGATCAAACTATATGAAACGAATGTTACGAAAGATGGCGTTTCAAAAAATCCGGATCGTCTTTTAACCGAAGGAGAAGACTATACCTTAACCATTACAGAAAATGCGGATGGTCAACAAACCTTCACGATTGACTTTGCCAAAGAAGTGATTGAAGAGGCTTATGTCTTAGCGTATGACACTTATATTTTATATGAAGGTGATGGCAACTTGGAAAATACGGCGTCATTTAACGCCGAAGAAACGCAAGAGTTGGATACAGGCGATTCTGTATCAAATGCGATTGATTTGTCAGCCATTTCAGGTGGTATTACTGGTGAAGTTGGCAGCCTCGAAGTCACCAAAGTCGATGATGACGACCCGACAAAAACATTAGCTGGTGCAGTATTTGAATTGTACGATGCAGAAGGTGATGTATTACTTGATACAGCTACAACGAATGAAAATGGGGTCGTAACCTTTAATAACCTGTTATACGGGGATTACGTATTAAAAGAAGCAGATGCACCGGACGGTTATGTCGTTGGCATTGATGATCAGCAAACGGTGACTGTTGATGGCGACCCTTTAGAAGTAGAGATAACAAATGAAAAAATCAAACGTCACGTAGAACTGACGAAAGTGGATGGTACGAGTGGCGATCCATTAGAAGGGGTTACGTTTGAGTTACGAGATGGTGCTAATGATACGATTGTCGATACGTACACAACCGATGCTAACGGTGAAATTCGTGTAGAAGATCTATCAGCTGGTGATTACTATTTCACTGAAACATCAGCAAAAGAACATTATCAACCAAATGATAAGGATCACCCTTTTACCATTGAGGAAAAACAAACAACGATCGATACAGTAACAGTGGAAAATGAACTGATTCCAGGGAACGCTACTGTTCAAAAAGTCGATGCGGATACAGGCGCTGGCTTACAAGGTGCAACGTTTGAAATTCAGGATAGCGAAGGAAATGAAGTTCGTACAATTACAACGGATGAAGATGGCATGGCGAATACTCAAGATTTGCGTCCTGGTGAATACACACTCGTTGAAACCAAAGCGCCAACAGGATACAACATCTCAGAAAAAGCGGCGAATGGTATCGACTTTACCATTGAACGCAGTCAACAAGAAGCACTTGAAATCGGAACAGTCAGCAATGAAGTGAAAACAACAGCGGTTGAATTGACGAAAACCGATGATATCAATGGAGATGTCCTTGAAGGTGCGACTTTTACATTAACGTATCAAGATGGGAATTATTCAAGTGAAGTCTTGGAAGGTACCACCGACAGCTCAGGCAAAGTTACGTTTACTAACTTGAAACCAGGTACGTATTCCATCGTTGAGACGGAAGCACCTGATGGTTATTTACTTAATTCTGAGCCAATTACTGTTGAAGTTACGTTAGATGATGTACATCATGAAAGAACCGTATCAGCTAGTCAGAATAACCGCCCGTCGACTGACATTACGGTTCAAAAGGAATGGGTCGATACAGCTGAAACCGAAGCAAGACCTGATGAAATTACGGTGCAACTTTTCAAAAATGATCAATCGACACCTATGAAAACGCAAGTGATTGAACCAGATGAGAACGGGCAGTGGCACCATACGTTCGAGCAACTAGAGAAGTATGATGAAGAAGGGAACCTCATTCAATATAGCGTGGAAGAACTTGATGTAGCAGGCTATCAATCGAGCGTTGAGGGAACCGATACTGGGTTTAAAATTACGAATGTACGCGAAGGAACCACTTCTGTGGATGTCACTAAAACTTGGAATGACAATCAAAACAGTGCAGATAAGCGGCCAGAACAAATCGAAGTAGAGCTATATCGTAGTGATCAAAAAGATACGCCAATGGATACCGTAACCATTACACCAAACGAAGGCGGAGATTGGACACATACATTTGCAGATCTCGATGCATTTAATGATCAAGGTGTTGCTTATGAATATACGGTCCAAGAAAAAACACCGGAAGGCTATCGTTTACAGAACAAGACAGGTACGATGCAAGATGGTTTTAGATTCATTAACGTCTTACAAACGTCCATTGATGTCAAGAAAAAATGGTTAGATAATGGGGATACAGAAGATCGGCCACAAGAGGTGACCGTTGAACTCTACCGTAATGATGAGCCAGTAGCAGAGACGACCATGACGGCATCTGATGGTTGGAAGCATACGTTTGAAGATCTTGATGTATATGATGAAAATGGAAATGCCTATACGTACACAGTAAAAGAAAAAGATGCATTTGATCATTATGAAGTAAAATCAATTACAGGTGATCGTCAAGACGGTTTTGTGATAACAAACCTTCGCGTTGGAGAAACTGCATTAGAAGGGGCAAAAACATGGATAGACGAACATGCGGACGACCGACCAAACGAAATTACCGTCAATCTATTGCAAAATGGTGTGGTAGCCGATACTCAGACAGTCACTGCAGCATCAGATTGGAAATATAGCTTTACCAACTTGCCGAAATATACTGATGAAGGCATCCCTTATGAATATTCAGTCAAGGAGCAAGGGGTTCCTGGCTATCAATCAGAAGTGGATGGTACAAATATTATCAATACGAGAGCAGAACAACGTGATATAACGATCACAAAAGGTTGGAAAGATGAAACGGCGGAAGATCGTCCTTCTTCAGTTACGATCACACTGCTCAAAAACGGTGAGAATTTTAAAGAAACCGAATTAACGGCCGAAGATGGTTGGACATATACATTCTCTGATTTAGATGGATACGATCGTGAAGGAAAAGCGATCACGTATACGATCGAAGAAGAGCCTGTCGAAGGCTATGAAACAACGATTGATGGCTTTGATATTACGAATACTCGTGTAGGCAAGACTGAAGTTGAAGGAACCAAAACGTGGTTGGACAATGACTCAGAAAGTCGTCCAGACGTTATAACGGTTCAGCTTTTACAAAATGGGGAGATCATTGAATCACGAGAAGTCACTGCTGAATCGGATTGGCAATATCATTTTACCGATTTAGAGAAGTACGATGAAAATGGTGTGGCGTATGAATATACGGTCAAAGAAGAACCAATGGAAGGTTACGAAGCATCTTATGACGGTTATGATATAACGAATGTTCGTACAGGAACGACTTCTGTGGAGGTTTCGAAAACGTGGAAAGATGGTACAGAAGCAGATCGCCCGTCATCGATTACCGTCCAGCTATATCAGAACGGGGAATTTCTAAAAGATGCGGAAGTTACTGCTGAAAGTGATTGGACCTATGTGTTCGATGAATTGCCTAAGTATGATGAGCAAGGGGTCAAATACAACTATACGATTACAGAAGAATCCATCGAAGGTTATCAATCGACGGTGAATGGCTATGACATCACAAACTTGCGTGTAGGAAAAACGGATGTTGTAGGTACAAAAACATGGTTGGATAATGAATCTGATCAACGTCCAGCGTCTATTCAAGTTCATTTATTCCAAAATGGTGAACGGATGGATACCAAAGAGGTGACGGCAGAAACAAATTGGATCTACCGTTTTACCGATTTAGAGAAGTTTGATGAAAATGGCGTTGCGTATGAATATCATGTGGAAGAAGAACCCGTCGAAGGTTATGAAACATCTTATGATGGTGATGATATTACGAATCGTCGCGTAGGAACGACGACGATTGAAGGAACGAAAACATGGAAAAATGATACCGAACAAGATCGCCCGTCTTCCATTGTTGTTGTTCTTTACCAAAATGGTGAGCAATATACAACGAAGAAGGTAACAGCAGCTAATGATTGGCACTATCGTTTTGAAGATTTACCAAAATATGATGAGAATGGTGTTGCTTACGAATACACCATCGATGAACAAGAGGTGGGAGGATACCGTTCAACCGTAGATGGTTTTGATATTACTAATACATGGACCCCTCAAGTTGCCAATGAAGAGGATTCAAATGAGTCATCAGGTTCAACAGATGAGAGTGATGGACCGTTACCGAACACAGCAACAAACACATTTAATATTATTCTGATCGCAATATGTGCTTTAGCGGTTGGGTTCGTGATGTTACTGATTTATTCCAGAAAAAACAGAACATAGCATAAGTAAAAGGGCTGTCCCGCAATTCACAGGTGACAGCCCTTTTTAAAATGTGTTTTGCATGGAGTGAGGATTGTTTTTCCATTGTTGATACCATAATTCGATATCTTCCTTCATGGGAATATTCAAATCGAATAAATTCTCTTTTAACTTTGAAAATTGATAATCGACTAAAAGACCATAACCTAAAAAAGCATAAATCCGTATAAGCACAAAATTTACTGTTTCATCTTCTGGCTGTTTATCACATATTTGTGTATACCATAATGCAGCTTGTTCGTACTCTTTCCGTTCAAATAAACAGTTAGCGATTTGATACGCTTGGTTGATCCACAGTTTTTCACAACGATATCGATAAGGTTCTGCCCACAAATAATCAAATCCTTGTAAAAAAGGTCCTTGATATCGTTCCATGATTTCTTCATGTTGTGCTAATGTTTGCGAGGATACTTCGGGTGCTTGTCTTATATTATTTTCCCACTCTTTTATATCTATTTTTACGTTTCGTAATTTTAACTGATATCCACCCTGTATATTGCGAATGGACATGTAGTCACTGAAGGGCCTCAGCACCTTCCGTATTTGATATACCGTAACATACAACAAAGAAAAAGCTTTCTCTGGATGGAGATCATGCCATAACGTTTCCACGATTTCTGACTTTGATATCACCTTATCATGAAAATGTAATAAATATAAAAATAATTCTTGGCATTTCAACGTTCTCCAAGATATAAATTCAGGTTGTTGATGGGGGCGTTGCAGTTGAAATGTTCCACTGACATAGACCCATAAGTCATCTTGCTTATGAGTGCTGGACTGATGATGCTCTTGTTGCTGGTAAATATAATTTTCCAGTCGATTCATTGTTTTTTGTAATCGTTCCAATTGTACAGGTTTTAGTAAGTAATCAATCGCATTGACTTCAAAAGCTTCTAACGCAAAATTATCGTAAGCTGTGATAAAGACAATCGGAATCTGAGGATTGATCTCACGAATTTTTTTAGCCAATTCGATGCCATTTACTTGTGGCATTGAGATATCTAAGAAAATGGCATCCGCACAATTGATAGACTTTTCTTTATTTTCGATAAATGGATCTAAATATTTTTTGCATACCTTCCAATTGTTCATCCCTGCAATTAAATTTTCCAGATAATCCAACGCAAGTGGCTCATCGTCAAATAGAATGACATCCATGTCGCTCCTCCTGTTTGGGCAAAAAGTCATATATATGAATGATTTAAAGTAATATTTTGTTCAAAAAATGTTCAGATTAAAGTAATAAAATGAAATTGGAAATATATTTATTTTTTACCATATTCCAAAGGGGGAATGCAAGAAATGGATAATATGAGAAAATGTTGAAATCTATATAGATGATTCAATTGACTGTTAGTTCTTCGGTGAATGCAGCTTAGAAAAGGGAGGATGGCTCCGTGAAAAAAAATCTATTATTCATTCTAGTAGCCTTTGTATTATTTTTTCAAAATGGACAATTATACCATATTGGTAATTCGTTAATGGCAGCTGACAATGGCTTCTCCCTATCAGTTGACTCTAGCTCAACGACAGAGCAAGCAACTTTTTATTTAACATTAGAGGATCCATCTATCGAGACATTACACATGGTTTTGCCAAAAGATGCCGATTTTGATCAAGAGAAAACAGAGCGAAAAAATAGTGAAAAAATTGAACTTCAATATGATCAAGAAGATCATTCATTACTAATCACGAACCATTCAGAAGAAAATTCGAAGATTACGCTTGAACTTACCAATCTATCTGAAGAAGTAACATTATTAGTTGGGCAAGATAAAAATAATTTAGAAGCTTTTGATTTTACGATTTCTGATACCTCGCAATCAACGAATACGAGCTCTTCTAGTCCGATTACGACGTTTTCAGGCAATTTAAATGCCGATATCAGTCTGTCCCCAGTTAGTGACGAGATTTTATCAGGACATTTTGCAAATTATAATTTGGAGCTTAAGTTAACAGGATCTACTGCAGTTACATCCTATACGAATGCTGAAGTAACAGTAGATTTACCGATTACGTCTTATACTCATTTTTCACAAAATGTAGACAATCTAAGCATCAATGGTGTAACGCCTACTTATGATGAACAAGCACACACATTAACGTATCAATTTGACTCTATTCAAACGGGGCGAACATACGAAACAGGCATTGAAGTGGCGACAGTCAATGGGTTATCCCCTGATGGAGAGCAGCTTACTGCAAACGCATCATTTGAAGCAGATCAACAACCCAGCATTTCTGATGATGCGACGGTAGCGATTACGACTTCAAGTTCTATCGATGTGTCGAAAACTTTTCAAGAAGTCACTGATAATGATCTGAATTTAGCGACGCCAAATTCAACGACATTATGGGAAATGAAGCTTGATATTCCCAAAAATAAAGAAGGGCAAATGTATCTTAAAGAAGGTTCTGAAATAATAATTACGGATACATTACCAGATGGGCTAAGCTATGTTTCAACCGCACAAGGTCCAGAACCCGTGCAGGATGGAAACACATTAACATGGACATATGATGCGCCTACGATAGAAGAGCAAAAAGATGCAGATACGGAATTGTATTCAACGACCATTCAAGTACTTTTAGAAGTAGATGATGGCACACAAGATACGACGCAACAAAATGATGTAAGTGCAAATGTGACGTATATCGATGACTCTACTGAAACGGTTGAGGCATATGATTATATTGATATTGTAGATTCAGACACAGCGAATGGTGAGATCGACGGGAATTATTATGTGCCTGTTCATATTGGTCCTGCTGATGGACAAGGAAATCTGGGGACTTTTCAAAATAAAAACCCAAATCCTGTTGTATACGATGATGCACTCTTAGGTTTTACGCATGGCATTTCGCCTTTGAAGGAATCGCAATACGGTGATTTTCAGCAGTATACAACATCTTATGATATTGATCCGAATTTGATTTTTAACGAGTTACAAACACCAGGCGGTTTTGTGTATCGTCCCAATGCAGATCATCCAGCTGGTGTCCCACTAGAAAAAGACCCAACATTCAATCTATTAGCTGATGTGAATGGTGAAGAAAGGTTATTAGTGGAAGATGCGGCTACAGGTACAACGTATACGAGAGAAAGTCTCGGACTCACAGAAGATGATCAAGTAAGTACGATTTACTATGATTTTACTTATGCGCCTAATGGCATGTTAAATACCGGGAAACCAAAGTATTATTTTGAAGTAGAGTCTGGTTACACGGGTGAAGTGAGAAACGAATTTAATGTATATGGCGTCGATGGAAATGGGGATAGCTTTAACTATCAATATGGTCAACAAGATGTCGATACGATTAACGGACCGAGAACGGCTCAAATTACCGATCAACCAACATCACCACCGCCTACTGCATATGTAGGAGTCGAATTGTTAGATCATACAGAAGGTGAGGTAACAACTGGTGAAAACCGGATGAAGGTGAATCTAAATAATATTGATAGTTCTAGTTCTGCCATGGAGGGACCGTTTGAAACAACGGTATTACTTCCACCTGGTGTCACATTAAATGATAATCCGAATCCTGATTATGTGGATGCAGATGGACGTTCTAGCATCGATTCTAACATTGCAGAGGGCGGAAACTATGAAGTAGTAGATGAAAACTATAATAATAGCGGTCGTCAATTGGTTAAGGTTCATTGGAACGATGACTTGTTACGCACTGGAAATGGATTAGAAGCCGAATTAGACGTAACCATTTCTGAAAGCGCTCCGAATAATCTATTATTTGATGTATATGGATTTTCTGGGGAAAGTGATTTACAGGTTCCCGGTAGTCATGGATCAGCGATCACCGATACAACTTTGCAAACAGATGAAGAAGATTTGAATCAGAATAGTGTAACGAATGAACCACGACTGAAATCAGGAAACCAATATTTTATTCGTTCAGAATATAATTTAGAGACAGAAAAACGAGTGAAAGGGGAACTCGATGAGGATTATACGTATTTTGGGCATACGGTACCTGGTGGCGAGATAGATTATCAGTTACTGTTTACGAATACGACTGGTAAAGATATTTCTTATATGACATTAATCGATGTTTTGCCTTCAATAGGTGACTTAGGCATTACGGATAATGTGAATCGTGGAAGTCAATTTACTCCTATCATGACGAATTCTATTACGTTACCAGAGGAATGGCAGAATAAAGTAAATGTTTTTTATAGTACGGCTAAAAATCCAAAACGTGATGACCTAACAAGAAATACAGACTATCCAGATTCTACAACCCAGCTGTCAAATCCGCCTGGTGCAGAGGACCCGAATTGGATGACGGAAAGCGAAGTAACGGATTGGTCATCGATCCATTCATTTAAAATAGAAATGAAGGACGGTGTAAATTGGATCGAAGGGCAAGATATGTTGGTTGAATTTTCAATGCAAGCTCCAGAAGCAACGAACGTTGATCCAAAAGTTTTAGATTCGTCTATTGATCCTGAACAACGTGCTGCCTGGAACTCGTTTGCCATGGCGACTGATCAAGGTCAGCCTGTGGAACCACCACGTGTTGGTGCATATATGGAAATGAGTAATTCTGTTCAACTAACGAAGGTCAATGAGGCTGGAGAAACGTTACAAGGTGCTAAGTTTACCCTTTTTAATGAAAATGGGCAAGAAGTAAAAACAGGGTTAACGACCGATGAAAATGGCGTAGTCACAGTCGAGGATTTATTACCTGGAAGCTATGAGTTTGTAGAAACACAAGCACCTAAAGGGTATCAGTTAGATGAGACGCCGATTTCGTTTGAAATAGAGAGTGCTTATCAAACGGAGCAAGTTGAAGTAACGAAAGAAAATGATTATATACTTGGTTCGGTTAAATTGACGAAAACCGGTGAACAAGGAAAACTGCTTGAGGGCGTCGAGTTTGAACTGCAAGATGGCGCAGGGAATACTTTGCAGGAACATTTGACAACCGATAGTAACGGCGAATTGTTGATTAACGATTTAAAACCGGGAAATTATCAATTAGTCGAAACGAAAACGATCCCTGGTTATGAATTGGACAATACACCGATTCCGTTTGAAATTGCCTTAGGACAAACGGAAACTGAAGAAGTTAGTTTTGAAAACCCATTAACTCCTGGATCCGTGGAACTAACGAAAGTGGGTGAATTGAACGAGCCTCTATCAGGAGCTGAATTTAAGCTACTTGATGAAGCCGGAAACACCCTTCAGACCGAATTGACAACGGATGAGAATGGCAAACTCTTGATTGAGGACTTAAAGCCAGGAAATTATGAACTGGTTGAAACGAAAGCACCGTTTGGTCATGAGTTAGATAATGAACCGATTCCGTTTGAGATTGTGTTTAATCAACAAGAGACGTTACAACTTACTATGGAAAACGAACAATCCACTGGTGCGGTTCAACTGACGAAAACCGGTGAACAAGGCGAACTGCTTGAGGGTGTCGAGTTTGAACTGCAAGATGACGCAGGGAATACCTTGCAGGAACAGTTGACTAC
>NZ_APML01000065.1 GCF_000359605.1 Gracilibacillus halophilus YIM-C55.5 | reverse complement strand
AATTACTGGGAAATCTGCACATGGTTCTAACTAGTTTTCCCAGTAAATCACGAATTACTGGGAAATCTGCACGTGGTTCTAACTAGTTTTCCCAGTAAAGCAAACGCATCATTCTTCTGTTCAATGCAAACGCAACAAAGCGAGCGTATTTTCAATCATGAAACTAAAAAAAAGCCCACTTGCTTATACATGCAAGTGGGCTTTGTACTGATTAATCTAACCATTCTGTATGGAAGACGCCTTCTTTGTCTATACGTTGATAGGTGTGAGCGCCGAAGTAGTCACGTTGTGCTTGTAATAGGTTTGCTGGCAATGTTTCTGTACGATAGCTGTCATAATAAGCCAATGCACTTGCAAACCCTGGTACTGGAATACCACGTTCCATTGCAATCGAAAGTACTTTACGTAAAGATGTTTGATAGCTTTCAACGATGCCTTTGAAGTATGGATCAAGTAATAAGTTGGCAAGGTTTGGATCACGGTCATATGCTTCTTTAATTTTCTGTAAGAATTGCGCACGGATAATGCAACCACCACGGAAAATCATTGAAATATTGCCATAGCGCAAGTTCCAATCATTTTCTTCAGAAGCTGCACGCATTTGTGCAAAACCTTGTGCATAAGAAACAATTTTACTCATGTAAAGCGCTTGGCGAATAGCTTCGATTAACTCATCTTTATCTCCTTCATACGGCTTATCACCAGCAGAAGGGCCTTGTAATACTTTGCTAGCTGCTACACGTTCTTCTTTCATAGCCGAGATAAAACGTGTAAATACGGATTCTGTAATCACTGGTAAAGGAACACCTAAATCAAGGGCACTTTGGCTTGTCCACTTTCCTGTTCCTTTTTGTCCAGCTGTGTCTAGGATCACATCTACCATTGGTTTACCTGTCTCTTCATCTTTTTTCGTAAAGATATCAGAGGTAATTTCAATTAAGTAGCTATCAAGCTCACCCTTGTTCCATTCAGCAAATACTTCATGCAATTCATCTGTACTTAAGCCAAGTACATGCTTCATAATAAAGTATGCTTCACAAATTAGTTGCATATCTCCATATTCAATACCATTGTGCACCATTTTTACGTAATGGCCGGCACCATTCGGGCCAATGTAAGTCACACAAGGATCGCCCTCTACTTTTGCTGAAATTGCTTCAAAAATAGGTGCGACTTTATCATAAGCTTCTTTTTGTCCACCTGGCATAATAGAAGGACCATTTAGCGCCCCTTCTTCCCCGCCAGATACACCAGTACCGATAAAGTGTATACCGGACTCATCTAGCTCTGCATTACGACGGATTGTGTCTTGATAGAAGGTATTTCCTCCATCAATGATAATATCGCCTTTATCAAGTAGTGGTTTTAATGTAGCAATCGTTGCGTCAGTCGCTGGTCCCGCTTTAACCATAATCATAATTTTACGAGGTTTTTCTAGCGATTCAACAAATTCTTCAATCGTTTCAGCGCCAAAGAAATTTTTCCCTTTTGCTTCCTTGTTCAAAAATTCTTCCGTTTTTGCATACGTACGGTTAAAAACGGATACGGAATAGCCACGGCTCTCTACGTTTAAAGCTAGGTTTTTTCCCATAACCGCAAGACCAATTACACCAAATTGTTGTTTTGACATCCTTTTATTCGCTCCTTTTTACAAGATATCGGTATGTATCATTCCAATTATACATTTTACCATGAATTCGAATGATATTGTAGTTAACTGTTACGTTTTATTACAACTTTCACCTTATTACATCCTTACTGAGACTGCAAGTAATAGCAATTCATGAGGTTATCATACCCATTCTTCTATGGCCTTGGCTACACCGTGCTGGTGATTGTCGCTTGTCACCCAATCTGCGACTTCTTTCACCGTGTCTTGTGCATTTCCCATGGCAACACCAATCCCAGCTTGTTCAATCATTTTGATATCATTTAAACTGTCACCAACGGCCATCACTTGTCCCATCGACACGCCGATACGTTCGCCAATTACCTCAATAGCAGCAGCTTTATTAACACCAATTGCATTTACTTCAATATTGGTCGGACTGGAATTACTCAATTCGATGTCTTCCCAATCGGCTAAAGCCTCCATTAATCGATCTCTAGCCTCCATAGTCTCTGTATCAAAACCAAATTTCAGCCATTGATGTGCTGCAATATCTTCTGGGACTTCACCGCGCCACACATTCTCTGTCGAGGACATCCATGCCCAAGTGCCATGCTCTTCCTTTAATTCGACTAACCGAGCAATAATGGACGGATCAAGTTGTTGTCGGGCAATTAATTCACCTGTCATCGTCCAGATTTCACTGCCATTGACAGTTATTAAATAATGAATATCAAGTGCTTTGGCGACTTCAGCACTCGTACTATAATGACGACCTGTGGAAATCACGACCTCAATTCCTTTTTCTCGGGCCATCTGAATCGCTTGTTTCGTTCGTTCGGTTACTTGCTGATCATCCGTCAGCAATGTACCATCCATATCAAGTGCTATTAATCGGATATCTTTTTTCATAGAATGCTCCTCTCTCATCGATCGACATTCTCTTATATTTTATGCTAAATCAAAAAATTTCGCAAAAACACAAGTTATTGGGTAAAATAAAATCATACGCTTAATACTGAAAAAGAGGTGATACCATGCAAAGACGTGCAGTAGTGAGTGTCGTTGGCAAGGACCAAACAGGAATTATTGCCAAAGTGACAACGGTGTTGGCTGATAATGAGATCAATATTTTAGATATTAGTCAAACGATATTACAAGATTTTTTTACAATGATTATGTTAATTGATATACAAGATCCCAGTAACTTGGAAGCATTGGAACAAAAATTTCAACCAGTAGAGCAAGAACTCGGCTTGAATATCAATATTCAACTTGAAGATGTATTCCAGGCAATGCATCGGATCTAATCAAGGAGGGACTACTATGGCGATCGCTTTTACTGAAATACAAGAGACGATTCGCATGGTCGAGATGGAGCACTTAGATATTCGCACAGTGACCATGGGGATTAGTTTACGCGATTGTGCAGATCAAGATTTTGAACAAGTGAAACAAAATGTGTATCAAAAAATTACGAGCTATGCTGAAAACTTACAAACCACTGCCAACCAAGTGGCTAAAGAATATGGTGTGCCGATTATTAACAAACGAATTGCCATCTCCCCAATTGCTGAATTATTAGGACATGCGAACAAACAACAAGCGATTGATTTAGCAAAAACACTAGATGATGCCGCACGTTCATTAGGTGTTGACTTTATCGGTGGATACTCGGCTCTGGTACATAAAGGCATTTCTAAAGGTGATCAAGTGTTACTAGACGCCTTACCTGAAGCATTAAGTCAAACGGAACGTGTATGTGCATCCATTTCTGTGGCAACGACGAGAACTGGAATTAATATGGATGCCGTTTCACAAATGGGACAAGCGATAAAGCGGACAGCTGAATTAACAAAAGATGAAAATAGCATTGGCTGTGCTAAGCTGGTGGTGTTTTGTAATCCCGTTGAAGATAACCCATTTATGGCTGGTGCTTTCCATGGTGCTGGTGAAGGAGAAGCTGTCTTGAGCGTTGGAGTTAGCGGGCCTGGTGTTGTACTTAATGCTTTAAAGCAATATCCAAATGCTGATTTAGGTGAAGTGTCTGATGTCATTAAACGCACCGCTTTTAAAATCACGAGAGCTGGTGAATTAATTGGTCGTGTTGTTGCTGAGAGGTTACAAGTACCTTTTGGCATCATGGACTTATCACTTGCACCTACCAATGCGATGAATGATAGTGTCGCAGAAATCTTAGAAGAAATCGGCTTAGAACGAGTAGGTACACACGGGACAATTGCCGCTCTTGCCTTAATGAATGATGCAGTGAAAAAAGGCGGAGCAATGGCTAGTTCATATGTCGGTGGTTTAAGCGGAGCATTCATTCCAGTTAGTGAAGATAATGGCATGATTCGTGGCATTGAAGAAGATGCGCTCGACTTACAGAAGTTAGAAGCGATGACCTGTGTCTGTTCCGTCGGTTTAGATATGATTGCACTTGACGGTCATGTTAGCGCAGAAACACTAGGCGCAATTATTGCCGATGAAGCAGCGATCGGTATGATTAATAAAAAAACAACAGCCATTCGCGTCATTCCTGTGATTGGTAAAACGGAAGGAGACACCGTAGAGTTTGGTGGCCTCTTAGGACGCGCTCCAGTCATTGGCGTGAATAACTACCATTCGGACAAGCTCATCAATCGCGGTGGACGTATCCCAGCACCATTGCAATCTTTAACAAACTAATCATTGATATCATATAGCAGGAGCATGATTGATGTACTTACTTTGCACGATATCACGTACTTTTTTT
>NZ_APML01000064.1 GCF_000359605.1 Gracilibacillus halophilus YIM-C55.5 | reverse complement strand
CCCTTCCTACCATACCAAATTCTAACTAACCTAAATGGTTGAAAGCTTGTATCTGTATTTTACACAAGATTAAGGACTTGACTGTAAATCGCAAATTACCGGGAAATCCAGAGAACATTTTGTATCGATTTCCTAGTAAATACAGTTTTTCATGCAAACAACCACTTAAACATGATCTATTTGACTTATAAACACAAAAAAGACTCGGAACTACCCGAGCCTAATGCCGAAAAACAGTTAAAATCATCATTTCTCTGCTTCAACAAGCGCTTCAATATCTGATTCTTTATAATTTCCTTCTATACCAGGTTTGTCGATTAAGTATGCAACAATCTCATGTTTATCAAGTGAGAGTGTTGACTTCAAACCGTAAATGATCATTCGTAAATATTGACTGGAAGGCTGTTGAAATAAAACATCTAGATCCCAATCCGCTGTAAATGTAAAAATTGGATACCCTTCCTCTTCTCCAATATACAAAATCGTACCATACCATGAGTCACGAAACGTCTTAAAGCCATGTTCAATCACTTCATCAAAATCAACATTTAATGTCGCTCCGTTATTTTCTTGTTTGACTACATCCGTAAATTGTTCTTCTGTAATTAAATATTTTCTACTGTATGTATACCAACGTTCGTCTTTCGTAAGCCCAATAAAACCGACCCCTTGATTTTGCCAACGTTCTGACGCTTTCGCAAAATAAAGGGGATAATGCATGATATGGGTAGATTCATCTATTGGCAACGACTGATCTCGACAACCAATTTCTTCTTTATCAGCACCTCTTGGGCGTCCACCTCTGATATAACATAGGAACCGCTCTCTACTAAGATTCGAACCATAACTTGCATACCACACATATCTATTTGTCATTGTAATCACACCTATATGATGAATATTTGACTCCAACAACGAACCATCGCCCTAAGAACATGATTGACTTTCCATGACCAATGTATCAAAAAGTTTTTGCATGGTCGGATTTTCGCTAGCCATCTCCTCTGGATGCCACTGAACGCCAATAATCATTGGCGAAAATGGATCTACTGATTCAATGGCTTCAATCACACCATCAGGAGCTGTTGCGACTTTTTTTAACTGTGGCGCTAGTTGATCAACAGCTTGATGATGAATACTATTGACTTGAATATCAGAAGTGGTACTTAATTGAAATAATCGACTATCTTGATCCATTTGAATGTGATGCGTTGGTTCAGATCGAGCGGCTTGCTGCTGATGATTAATGGCATTTGGATGACTCGTTTCAATATCTTGGATGACGGTGCCGCCTAATGCGACATTAACGATCATAGCTCCTCTGCAAATGCCTAACATCGGTTTTTTTTGTTGTAATGCATGGTGAACGATTTGGATTTCCGTCTCATCTCGTTTTTTACTCGTTTTTTGAATGTGTGGCGATGGATGCGCGCCAAATGATTCAGGATCGATATCTTCTCCACTGCTTAACACAATTCCATCGCATATACGCACCCAAATATCACACATTACATCTGTGCCAGTCGGAATAATGACCGGGACACCACCTGCTCGTTTGACTGCTTGAATATGTTTTTCATGAAGATGATAACTCAATATTTGATTATGATGAACAACGGTACTCGTTATGCCAATCACAGGAATATTTGATGACACCATGGTTACACATCCTTTTCAGATCATTTCTTACTTATTGTGTAAGAAAGCTCAGGAAAATATACCAATATCCTGTCACCAATATTCCTACTCACTTATTCTTCTTTCTCAGTGACAAAGCCGACTAATTCATCTATGGCTGTTTCTTCATCGGTTCCATCAGCAATAATTGTAATGTGATCGCCTTTTGATAAAGCTAAACTCATTAACCCCATAATACTTTTGCCATTGATTCTTTTCTCACCTTGTTCAATAAAAATATGTGAAACAAACCGGTTCGCTTTTTGTACAAATTCAGCAGCTGGACGTGCTTGTAAACCAGGATGAAGTGCAATCTCAACTTCCTTTGAAACCATCTAATCCCTCCTCATAATAATGAAAACGCTGACAATTATTGAAAAAGAAAAGGACTTACTTGCCATCTAAGATGACAGAAAGCCACAATTATTGCTGTACCGTTACATTTTCACGGCGAAGTTGTTCAGCAAATTGATCAATTTTCTTTAAGCGGTGATTAATACCAGACTTACTGATCTTACCTCCTGATAGCATCTCACCTAACTCTTTTAGTGTAACATCTTGATGTTCAACACGTAATTCTGCAATTTCTTTTAATTTGTCAGGCAATGCATCTAGCCCTACCGTGTTCTGGATAAAACGAATGTTATCAACTTGACGGAAGGCAGCACCAATCGTTTTATTTAGATTGGCTGTCTCACAATTAACTAAACGGTTCACAGAATTGCGCATATCCCGCACAATTCGAACATCCTCAAATTTTAATAATGCTTGGTGAGCACCAATATAATTTAAAAACTCTGTAATCTTCTCAGCTTCTTTAATATACGTAATATAGCCTTTTTTGCGTTCCAAAATACGCGCATGTAAGCCATACTCATTTAAAAGTTCACACAATGATTGATTATGTTCTTCATAAAAATTATGGATTTCCAAATGATAGGAGGACGTTTCTGGATTATTAACTGAACCACCTGCCAAAAACGCTCCTCTCAAATAAGCTCGCCGACAACATTCACGGTCTGTATATTTTTCTGAGATCGTTCGTATCAGACTGAATGGTTGACTCAAAATTTTCATATCTTCTAACATGTCTTGAACGCCTTCACTCATGCGAACAATATAAACATTATTCTTTTTCAGCTTCATTTTCTTTCTCACGAGTAACTCGACAGGACGATTATACATGGATTTGATTAACGTATAGATTCTTCGAGCGATCGCCGCATTTTCCGTCTGTACATCTAACACATATCGTTGTCGTGATAATGAAATCGCCCCATTCATCCGAATCAATGCAGCCAATTCCGCATTCTGACAACAATCATCATCTTCTATCTTCGTTAATTCTTTTTTTATATCGGCAGCAAAGGACATCTTTCTCCACTCCCCTTCATAAATCGGACAGCAACGAAACCAGCAATTTAGCGATCTTATCTGTATCATGTCGTAACGTCTGTAGTTGCTCTTTCACAATGTCCGCTTCAATGATATTTAATCCTAAGTTTTCTAATCGTTCACGGTCATATTCAACTGGCATTGCATTCTCTTCTGCATATGTTTCACGCATAGATGGATCGATGGGTTGATTATGCATAATGATATGTTGCAAACAACCAGAGCCTACGTGATCTAGAATGGCTTGCACATGGTCTGATGCTGTATATTCATTCGTTTCCCCTTCTTGAGTCATTAAGTTACAAACATAGGCGACATTTGCTTTCGTTTCTTTCAATGCCTGACCAATTTGGGGAATAATGAGATTTGGCAAAATACTTGTATATAAGCTCCCAGGTGAGATGACAATTAAATCCGCTTGATGAATCGCATTTACAGCCTCAGGTAACGGCAACACGGGATTCGGTTGTAAAAAGACACGTTTAATCTTCTGGTTCGCTTTTGGTATATTGGATTCGCCAACAACCACCTTACCGTCCTCATATTCAGCATGAAGAAACATATTTTGATTCGCAATGGGATAAATATTTCCTTTGACGTTTAACACGCGCGAAATTTCTTTAATCCCTGTGTAGAAATCACCCGTCACAGAAGTCATCGCTGCCAACAACAAATTTCCCATCGAATGCCCATTTAACCCATTTCCTTTCGTAAAACGGTGCTGGAACAAGTCCATTAACATGGGTTCCACATCTGATAAAGCAGCAATCACATTCCGGATATCTCCTGGTGCTGGTATTTCCATTTCATGACGTAGTCTACCTGAACTACCACCATCATCGGCTACTGTTACAATCGCCGATAAATCTACGGATTGTTTTTTTAATCCTCTAAGCAATACTGGCATACCAGTACCGCCGCCGATGACTACAATGTTACCCTGCTCTTGGTTTTGTTGTGACATGATTTAACCCTTTCGTTTTTCAATATCTCTGTGTGTAACATGCGTCACATACTGCTTATCAAATGCTGTAGCAATGTGTTCAGCAATTGCTACAGAGCGATGCTGCCCACCTGTACATCCAATGGCAATGACAAGTTGGCTTTTCCCTTCCTTTTTATATTGCGGTAACATGAATGTGAGTAGGTCCAGTGTTTTTTCGATAAACTTTTGTGTATCTGACCATTTGAATACATACGAAGAAACCTCATTTGTTAAACCAGTTAGCGGGCGCATCGATGCTACATAATGTGGGTTAGGGAGAAAGCGAACATCAAAAACTAAATCAGCATCAATCGGTAAACCGTATTTAAAACCAAAAGAAACAGTATGAAGTGAAAAGATATCTTGTTCTTTCTCACTATATCGCTCGACAATTTCTTCACGTAGTTCTTTCGGTTTTAAAGAAGAAGTGTCAATAAAGTGTTGCGCTCTCCCCCGTAATTCATCCAGCATACTACGTTCTGCGTGAATCCCTTCTAATGGGAGCCCGTCTAGTGCTAATGGGTGAGACCGACGCGTTTCTTTGTATCTTGAAACGAGAACATGGTCATCCGCATCTAAAAATAAAATGTGTTCTTCCAGCCAATCAGCTTGCCCTAATTGATCCAAGGCTTGAAATAATGAATCGAAAAATTCACGACCTCGTAAATCCATAACGAGCGCAACTTTTCGTATATTATTCGAAGCATCTTTCATTAGTTCCAAAAATTTCGGCAAAAGGGCGGGGGGAAGGTTATCAACACAATAATAGCCAAGATCTTCAAAACTTTGCACCGCAACAGTTTTTCCAGCACCTGACATACCTGTAATAATAACGAGTTTGGTTTCTTCTTTTTGGGCAGACATTCGCGTCACTCCTCAACAAACAACCATTTATTTATCTATATGTTTATTACTTACGAATCATCACCTTCTATTATACACGTATGCCATGATCCCCCACAACCTTTTCACTTCTTTATTCCATAGAAAAAAATGGCATAGGTATGGGAGCCTATGCCAAACATCTATTTATTAAAAAGGGGGTCAATTAGTTAATTTCATTGTAACGTATTTTTATTTCGTGCGTGTTACAGTGAAGTTAACTTCTCATTACTTTCTATGTCGATTTAATGACAACCATTAACTTGGTGTATTTAATGTTTCTTCAAGGTTCTCAATATAAGATTGTGCAGCTTGGGCGGCAATGCTTCCGTCACCAGTAGCAGTTACAATCTGACGTAATTCTTTCTCACGAATGTCACCTGCTGCATAAATGCCAGGAACGCTTGTCTCCATATTTTCATTCGTTGGAATATAACCTTCTTCATTCGTAATACCAATGGATTGAAATGGCTCACTAAGTGGTACCATACCAATATAAATAAACGCACCATCTGTTTCGAATTCAGACTCTTCACCTGTTTTGTTATTATATAAAGTTACACTACCAACTTTTCCGTCTTTTTGATTAATTGAAGTTACATTGGTATCCCAAATGAAGTCAATCTTATCATTCTTAAATGCACGATCTTGTAAAATCTTTTGTGCACGCAATTCATCACGGCGATGAATAATCGTGACTTTACTTGCGAATCTTGTCAAATAAACCCCTTCTTCGACAGCGGAATCGCCACCACCTACAACGACAAGTTCTTTATTTTTGAAGAACGCACCATCACATACAGCGCAATAGGATACACCACGACCACCCAATTCTTCTTCACCAGGTACACCTAATTTCTTATATTGTGCACCAGTCGTTATAATGAGAGCTCTTGTTTTATATTCTTTTTTGCCAGCAACGATCGTCTTATACTCTTTCCCGTCAATCACTTCTTTAATATCACCATACGCATATTCTGCACCGAATTTTTTCGCATGGTCAAACATTTTTGTTGATAAATCAGGCCCTAAAATATGATCATAACCAGGATAATTTTCTACATCTTCTGTATTTGCCATTTGGCCACCTGGAATCCCACGTTCTAACATTAATGTATCAAGATCGGCGCGTGACGTATAGACTGCAGCTGTCATACCTGCAGGACCAGCGCCGGCAATAATCACGTCATAAATTTTATCTTCTGCCATTTGTCTTCATCCTTTCTGCCTTTCTTTCTAACCCCTATTATTGCGTTTGAATGAAAAAAGGTCTAACATTCTGCTCATACTACCCATGGTAAAAGGTAGATGACATCAACCACGGTGGTGTTTGCTTCGATAAGATATCATGTTTACGACAACCTTCTTCCCAAATTTGATAGGCGCGTTCGATTTTGCCTAATCCGTAACAGCATGCACTGTACCATCGATAGAAAGAAGCATGGTTTTTCACAATATCTTTACTTAACGATTGATAACGTTGATAAGCTTCTTCGACGAATCCAATTTGTGAAAGGGTCATTGCCAGTCGTAACTTCTGTTGTTCATGCATTGGATAAATATTTACAAGGGTATTTGTAATTGGTTCTAGTTTATCCGAATCTTCTTGATAATAATAAAAAATCGCCAAATTCATAATGCCGAATAAAGCGTCGGGATGATGATGGACATACTCCTCTTCTAATGCAATGGCTTCTTCCTTTTCTCCTGCAAAATAAAGAGCATAAGCATATTCATGGCGCGCTTGTGAGAAATCTGGGAATATCGCGATCATTTCTTCTAATAAGGCCAAGGCTTTCGTCCATTCTTCACGGTCCAAGTGATAAAAAACCGTTTCCTGATACATCAGAATATCATCTTCTTTATCAAATGCCCATTCATCTTCTTGTTCCTCTTCTTCATCGATCGATAATACCGTCAAGAGACTATTGGCTTCTTCAGAAAAATCACCATCCGGCGCTTCTTCTACATAAGTTTGCGCATAAGCTTTTGCATCTTGCAATAATCCTAAATGGGCACAGTTATTGGCAAGCAAGTAATAACAATCTACATATTCTTCACCATGTGACGCGAGAACATCCTCTAATAATTGATTGGCTAAATGATACGAACCGATCTCTGTATAGACAATCGACATTTGACATTGATAGAGAGGGTTATTGGGTTTTGCTTCTATGGCTTTTCCAAACCATTTCAATGATATATCAAATTTTTTCTTACGATATGCTTCTACACCTTTTGAAAAATAGAAATCTCCCTCAGGAATAAAAGGTATCAGTTTTTGATCATGTGATTCCTGTTTAGACACTACTTGATAGAACCTCCTCACTACGTTGGTTTATCTATAAACGAACTATTCATTATGAAAAAAGGTTATGACTTAAGCATTATAACACATATTCAGTAGAAGAAAATACCTTTTCAAAGCTTTTCCTCTATGCCGTGATTTATAGTAAAATAAAAATAGGAGGGAATTTTATGCATATTGTCATTTTTGGAGCAGGCGCTTTAGGTAGTTATTTCGGTACAAGGTGGGAAAAAGCAGGCGCAAAGGTAACGTATCTTGTGCGCGAAGGTAGATATCAACAATTGAGAGAGCATCACATGCACATTCAGAGTGTAAAAGGAAACGATACGATTCAAGAGCCACAAATCACCACTGATCCACAGCAAATATCACATGCCGATATCTTAGTGATTGCTTTGAAAGGATATCATTTAGAACAAAGTCAAGTCCTTAATCTTGTGTAAAATACAGATACAAGCTTTCAACCATTTAGGTTAGTTAGAATTTGGTATGGTAGGAAGGG
>NZ_APML01000063.1 GCF_000359605.1 Gracilibacillus halophilus YIM-C55.5 | reverse complement strand
CAATTTTACGGACTTAATCTCGGCCTGCATAGATTTCCGGGTAATTCACTTATTACTGGGAAATCTTCTGCTCGACCTGCATAGATTTCCGGGTAAATCGCATATTACTGGGAATTCTTCTGCTCGGCCTGCATAGATTTCCGGGTAAAATTATTTTTCGAGTCAAACAGCATGGGTTTTATCCTATATTTGCATGATAAATCGATTTTCGAGGCAAACAGCTACCCTTACTTCTGCTGTTTGACACATATACGCATTTATCATGCAAACAGCAACTTCGATTTCGTCTATTTGACGCATAAATCCCTCACACTCCCCAGCCAACAAAAAAGCACGAAAAAACTCGCACACTGTCGATCATTTCGGCAATGTGCGAGCATTAGAACAATATATCAATTGTTAGCCTTCGAGTAACAAGTCATAAGGATCTTCGATTAGCTCTTTAATGCGAACGAGGAACTGCACCGCTTCCTTGCCATCAACAATGCGGTGGTCGTAAGAGAGCGCAATATACATCATCGGTCGCACTTCAATGGAATCATCTGGCATAGCAACCGGGCGCTTTTGGATCGAGTGCATACCGAGAATCCCTACTTGTGGCGAATTTAAAATTGGTGTCGACAACATCGATCCAAAAATACCGCCATTGGTAATCGTAAATGAACCGCCTTGCAAATCACTCAGCTGTAAGTCTTTTTCTTGTGCACGTTTGCCTAGGCTGGCAATCTCTGATTCAATACCTGCAAAATCTAAGCGATCCGCATCTCGGACAACTGGCACAACTAAACCGTCATCGGTCGAAACCGCAATGCCAATATCATAAAATTTCTTCAGTAATATCTCGTCATCTTGAATTTCTGCATTTAAATATGGGAAATCCTTCAATGCGCCAACAACCGCTTTGGTAAAGAACGACATAAACCCAAGTTTGATGCCATGCTTATCTAAAAAGTTATCTTTTCGTTCACTGCGCAATTTCATCACAGCTGACATATCCACTTCATTAAAAGTCGTAAGCATAGCTGATTGATGTTGCGCTTCCACTAAACGGTTCGCAATCGTTTTACGGCGGCGTGTCATTTTCACACGCTCAATAGGCTTCTCAAAATCTGCTTGATTATTTTCTTCTGTTTTCGCTTCTTTCTGTGATTGCTTTTGTGCGGACGATTTTACTTCACTTGCTAATTTATCGACATCTTCAGGCCGAATTCGTCCATATGGATCACTCGTAACATCATTTAAATCAATACCTAATTCACGAGCACGTTTTCTTGCTGCTGGAGATGCAATCACTTTTTGATCCTGTTCTGCATCAGTGGATGAAGTCTTTTCGGATGCTTGATCTTGTTTTTCTTCCTGTTTTGTCTCTGTTTGTTCCGGTGCTTCTTCACTTGATGCATCATCATCCGTATCATGATCAGATTGATCCGAAGAGCCGCTCGCTTCACCACTTTCATCAACTTTCGCTATCACTTCACCGACTTCTACATCTTCACCTTCACTGCGGACTTGTTCGGCGAGCACCCCGCTATAATCGGCGTTCACTTCAACATTGACTTTATCTGTTTCCAACTCGCAAATCGCGTCACCTTTTTCAACGGCATCGCCTTCACTTACTAACCACTCGGCTATCGTACCTTCTGTAATCGACTCTGCTAATTCTGGGACCTTAACTTCTTTCATTGGTTTCTCCTCCTTTAGGCAGCTCTAGTGCTTTCTTGATTAGTCGACGTTGCTCAGTTTTATGGATATGTGGATCACCGACAGATGGTGATGACCGCTCACAGCGTCCAGCATAGTCAAGTTCAATTTGTGTACCTTCTAACATTTTAAACAACGTTTCTTTCACAAAGTTCCAAGCCCCCATGTTTCGAGGTTCTTCTTGGACCCAAACCAGTTCCTCTAGATTTGGACAACCTTTGATAATGTCTGCAATTTTCTTTTCTGGGAACGGATAAATTTGTTCCAAGCGAAGAACATGAACCGATTGATAGGCTGATTTATTTTCTTCAACCTTCTCCTCTATATCTACCATCACTTTACCCGAACCGATTAACAGGCGTTTCGCTTTCTTGGTTGTCCAAGGCAAACCTGGTTGTGGCATAACGGTTTGGAACTTGCCTTCTGTAAATTCATCGATCTCCGAAACGACGCGCGGGCTACGCAATAAACTTTTCGGCGTCATGACAACTAATGGACGCGATGATTCACTATCAACTAAAGCCGCTTGGCGTCGTAACAAATGAAAGAATTGTGCACTTTTCGTTACATTCGCCACAATCCAATTGTTCTCAGCAGCCATTGAAAGAAAACGTTCTAACCTTGCACTAGAGTGTTCTGGTCCTTGCCCTTCATAGCCATGTGGCAATAACATGACCATATTGGAGCGTTCATCCCATTTCGCACGTGCTGAGGAAATGAACTGATCAAAAATGACTTGCCCAGCATTAGCAAAATCACCAAACTGAGCTTCCCAAATAACAAGAGTCTTCGGTGCTTTTACGCTATACCCGTATTCAAAACCTAACACCGCAGCCTCAGACAACGGACTGTTATGAATGTCGAATGTTGCTTTGGCTTCTTCCAATCCGTGCATTGGGCTATACGTTTCGCTTGTATTTTCGTCATGTAACACAAGATGACGATGAGCAAATGTCCCACGTTCTGTATCTTGACCGGTAATTCGGATCGGTATGCCGTCTTGCAAAATCGACGCATAAGCTAACGCTTCACCAACGGCCCAGTCTGCCTTCTTCTCTTTTTCAAATGTATCGTGTCGTTTTTTCAAAATTTTCTCAAGCTTCTTATAGGCATGAAATCCGTCTGGTCGATCTAAGATCCCTTTATTTAACGCTAACAATAAATCCGAAGGCACGGCTGTTTCAATATCAGATAATCCGTTACGTAAAGCTTGTGGAACCGGCTCTGCTTCCGGATTTTCGTTTGTGTTTTCCGTCATATCATCATAAATGCCTTGTAATTTATCAAATACTGCATCCTTCATTTCACTAAGAGTGTTAGTCGTTAACACACTTTCTTCTTGTAAACGATTGGCATAAATATCGGCAACTGATGAATGCTGATCAATGGATTGATAGAGCTTTGGCTGTGTCGCTCGTGGCTCATCCATCTCATTGTGCCCATAGCGGCGATAGC
>NZ_APML01000062.1 GCF_000359605.1 Gracilibacillus halophilus YIM-C55.5 | reverse complement strand
GCATGCCTCCCTTTTTGTTTACCTCCATTTATCATGATACTTAGCGTTTTATAAGCCCATTACATACTTTATGAAACTAAGATGGTTGGAACAACTAACCCGTTGACAATTTTTGTTATCCATCCATTAGGATCAATAATACCCTGAAATAAAAGAACTTAGTTTCACTTTACTCATTGACGATTTTCTAACCATTCCATACTTTCCTCTTGCGCCTTTTCTAGTGCTTCTTGTGCCGATCTTTCACCTGTTAGAGCAGCTTCCACTTCAGACGTTAGGATGAAACGAGGTTGAGAAGATGCCCAATGATATCGAGGAGTCGTATATGGTGTACTCATTGCCTCAATTGTTGGAGCCATTAGATTTTCAACTTCAGCATAGCTATCCCAGTTTTTCACAGATTTTATAGAAGGATTTCCATCAGTTTCTTCAAATATATATTTCTGTACAGTCTCACTCGTTGCAAACTTCATCCATTCCCAAGCTAATTCCTTGTTTTCACTGTCGGCAGCCATAGTGATAGGAGATCCAGCAAACATACCACCCATGCCGTCATCATTCTTGAATTCCTGAACAATCCCAATTCTGTCAGTTAAGTCTTGTGCTTTGGCTTGAATAATTAATCCGGGTCCTTGATTTAACATAATGCCAATATCATTGTCATGTGTTAACCATTTTTCTGAACCTTGATTACTCACTAGACCTTCTGGTGCATATTCTTGCATTTCAAGTAACCACTCAAGACCAGAGACCATTTCAGGACTATCGAATTCAAACTCAACTTCATCCCATGCAAAGCCTGTTCCCCATCTTCCATTTTGTCCTTCAGCAAGGTTAACTAATGTAAAAGCAGAAGACCAGTCACCTCGGAACCAGATGCCGTGGTTTTCCTCACCAGTTTCAGGATTTGTACCCGTCAATTGCTTTGCCTTTTCAGCAACTTCATCCATAGTAGGATATTCTGACAAATACTCTACTCCCCACTCATCAAATAGCTGTTTATCATAAGCAATAAAACGAGCATCACCCAAAAATGGTAAGCCATATACCTCTAATTCATCACTATCGGGTCCTAATGCCATCCAACCTTTCATCTGATTATCAATGAAAATATCAGTTGTGAACTCATCATCTTCCTCTATCCAAGGTTGTAGCGGTTCAAGCAGTCCTTGTGCTGCGAAGTCTGCGATACCAGGCATTTGATACACATCTGCGTCGCCAGAGGTTAACATTGCTTGTGTTTTTTCCGTATACCCTTCCCACGGCATCAGTGTAAATTCAACAGTTGCACCAGGATGCTCGGATTCGAATTGATCTTTAATATCTTGTAAACCCTTTCTACTTTCACCAGTAGTTGGATCTGTTGAATCTTCCAAATCAAAGTCCCCGATCAATTGAACATTGATCGATTGACCTTCCCAGTTTTCTCCACCTTCAGAACTTGTTTCTTCTCCATTACCATTGTTTTCTCCATTCGTATCAGTACCTGCATCGGACTCTCCACCTGTTTCATCATCAGAACTACAAGCTGTCATAATAACCATTGAACATAGCAACGCAATCACTAACCATAGTGACCATTTGATTTTTTTCATTTTTTTACACCCCCGTTAATTAATAGACTGAATAGTTCACTGATAGCTGAGTTATCTATTCCCCCTTTACTCCGCTTAAAGCAATACTTTGAATAATGTATCTTTGTAAGAAGAGATACATTACGACGATTGGTATTATACTAACAGTGGCTAATGCCATCGTTAAACCACCTAAACTAGTACCATTCTCGAGTGAAAAACTTGCGAGATATAGTGGTACAGTGTGAAGCTCTTGATCGTTAAGAACTACTAATGGCCACATAAAATCATTCCAACTCCAAATAAAAGAAAGGATCACCATTGTTGCCGCAATCGGTCCAGCTAACGGCAAATAAACAGTAAAGAAAATACGAAATTCACCAGCTCCATCTATTTGTGCGGCTTCTCTAAGTGTGGTCGGCAATTGATCAAAGAATTGCTTACATAGAAAGATAAGCATCCCATTGATTACCGTTGGCAGAATTAATGGCCAAAAAGAGTTTAATAAACCAAAAGAGTTGAATAACGTATATAGTGGAATCAATCTTGGTTCCATAGGAATCATCAAGGTACATAATACTAAAATGAAAAGTAATCTTTTATATTTAAATGTTCCTTTCGAAAAGGCATAACCTGCTAATAAGGAAGCACCTACCTGAAGAGCAACAGAGCTTGTCGTTACTATTCCAGAATTAATATATGATTGAATCAAACGACCATTTTCAAATACAATTCCATAGTTAAATGATGAGATTTCCTCTGGAATCAGTTGTGGTGGAAAAGGCATCGTAATATTTGCATTTCGATCAAATCCTACACTCACCATCCATATAAAAGGCATCATTAACAGCATGCCAAATATTAACAGAATCACGAACTTTACTGTTCCAGTTAGTTTATCCATCGACTTTTGATTCATTTTCTTACCTCCTTTACCTCTACAAGTTCATTTTAGATACTTTTAAATTTATAAAAGTAAAGATTAAAATAATGATAAACATAATATATGTTGCTGCCGAGGCGATACCAAATTCAAATCCTGTAAAACCTCGTTCATAAATGAAGGCCCCCATGGTTTGAATTGAACGAGCAGGACTACCGTTCGACCACCAGCACATACACTTCATTAAAACGTTGCAAACCACCGATCCAACCTGTGATCAATAAAAAAGCGAAAGTACCTGACATATTAGGAATCGTGATAAATAGCCATTGTTGTATCCGACTAGCACCATCAATTCTTGCAGCTTCATACATCTCACTTGAAATCGCTTGCAAATTAGCTAAACAAATTATGATGACAAAACCAATCCAATGCCATACCGCTAATAGAATTACCCCCCATTTAGAGGTAGACGGATCTGAGAACCATGAAGATGTTGGCAAACCGATAGCATCTAAAGCATAGTTTGCAACTCCCATCTCAGGGTGTAATACAAATTGAAAGATCATCGCAGCTGCTACAATTGATGTTACATTCGGTAAGAAATAAACAACTTTAAAAAAGTTCTGACCTCTTCGAACCGAGTTAATCATAGATGCAAAAATGAATCCTAATGGAATAGTTATTGCAATTTGGAGGAATGCAATGAAGAATGTATTCCAGACAGAATTCCAAAATGTTTTAGATGTTAAAACGAGTTGAAAGTTTTTTAATCCTATGAAGTTTTCAATAGTACCATTTGATTGAAAAAAACTTAATCGAAATGATTCTAATATTGGATACACCATAAATAATAATATACCTACAAAACTTGGCAACAAAAATAGATACCACGAAAAAGTGGATTTTCTATTTTTCTTTTTAATAGTTTCTACATTTTCGTTAGACAATACGGATACATTCGTTCCCATTTCTGCTCTGTCTTTATTCAAGACTTTCCCTCCCTTTCTAAATCAGCTTTTTCTAATACAGCTAAATTCCTACTGAACATTCTGATTTTATATAATAATCAGGATATCGTGATTCAGAAATGTGTTACTGGACATTAGTTGCCCTAACGATTAAAGCGATTGTATAATATTACTCCTTTAACCAGTCGTGTTCCTTTCTCTCATTTTATTACGATAATCAGAAGGTGAAATTAAATAGCATTCTCGAAACTTTCGACTAAAATGTGAGGAACTATCAAATCCAACCTCTATTGCTATCTCTAATATCGATTTATTTGATTGCATTTCTAATAAATATTTTGCTCGTGCTAACCGACGATGCACTAAATGTTGCATAATGGTCATACCTGTGATGTCTTTAAATATTCTTGACATATAGTACTTACTGATATGAAGGGAACTAGCAATATTATCTAATGAAATATCATCTTGAAAATGCTGGTCGATCCATGAAATAATACGATTAACATGACAACTCTTTTCATTGTTGTCTAATGGAACACTATTTAATTTTCCTTTGCTTAATTCATATATTATAAATAATAATTCAATCAATAATGTCGAAATTTCCGCTTCCAATAAACGCTTTTGAATCTCCGTTTTATGATGATCTCTTTGCTGGATTTGTTTAATTTGCATTTTTTTAACCAGTTGCATTATTTTTTCATATACCAGCCTATCCACATTTCGTAATAATGAATTCGATAATTCATCGAAAGGTGACAGGAGCTCTGATGCATTCATCTTATCGAGAATCGGCCGAATCCACTCATCAGAAAATTCAATAACACTTCGTTCATATGGACAATTAGGTTCTGGTGAAGGTCCATGTAAACTCGAGCCATTCATAATAAATATGTCATTTTTCTGCAAATCAATAATGTCATCATTAATCAATAATTTACAATCCCCATTGTGATAAAAATAAATTTCATAAAAGTTATGAGAGTGGACAAAAAAATCTTGTTTTTGAAAATCAACATCAACCATTCGGTAGACAATATTAAACTTTTCAATTGACTCATATATATTTTCCATGACCTATCCCCCCTCGTTTTATGCATGCTTATAAACCATGTGAAACGATTCTAGAAGCTACTGAAAACCCACTCCACTAATTTTAAACATTGAAAATGCAATCCCAAATTTTAAAAAATTAAAAGCGGAGAAGAAAGAGAAACAGGTTTCGATTTTATAGAATATACAGTGCGGCATAATTTCAGAGAATGATCGATATTTTGATGCAGTGTTTGAAAAGAGTGTAGTTGGCGTTTCATATTGGTTACTAAAATCTTCAATTTATATATATCCTTCATAACCAACGGATTTCAGATCCTTTATAACTTGCTATCCATTCACAACACCTTTTTCTACTGGCATTCATTAATTGTTTCAACTTTTCCAATTAAACATCCGTTACATCAGGATCAATCGTACATTTATTGTTCTAGAAAAACTTGTCTGTTCGTTATTAAGCATGTTTGGTGTCTTTTAAATCGCCATTCATTACGTCATAACCTATTACTTTTATCAATAACAATAATTAATCTAGTGTTTTGTCATGAGCCATTACAGAAAATACAGAACACTTTCCCATTACCCTCCCTGTGAATGTAGACGTTTTCTTTATTACTTATTAAAATGGTACCAATTTTAAAGATTCAATGTTTAAATCTTATTGCTCTTCATTTGACTGAAATTGCTCAACCTTCTGATTAAATACATCAACAATTCGTCTGAGCTCTACTGTTCCCAACTATACAACATCATTCTCATATTGCTCTAAATGGTTTTTACGTTATTATATACGATAATATTTTACTCTCATAAGATTTACATAACATAGTGGAAGTGATGTTAGTCTAAGAATAGTGTAATCACATACACCTACAAAAGTTTTTAAATCAGGTTGCCTGAACAATTTATTTAATGATATGTAAAAAGCTTTAAGGGATCATTGGAATTGTTGAAACCCACTAATGTTAATAAGGGAAATACCGTGAATATACAATGGATCTTGGTTTTCGCATCCAATTATTTAGTATCGACTTCCATGGTATTTCTATCGTTTTATTCATATTGGCACATATTTCACCTTACTTGTTAAATCTAATAAAGAAATTCGTTTATAATACCTAACCGTTTAAGACACTAGTAAGCATGAAGGAATAATTGACTGTTTGGTAAAATACGTTTTCCCTTTAACATTTTAGGATTTGACTGTTATTACCTAGGCACCTTCTACTATTACCGATGTTTATAGATGTTATTACCTAAGATCACTTCACTGTTACCGAGGTTTTTAATGTTCTATAAGAATATAAATAAAGTTATCTCAGGAATTAAAATTATTTAGTTTTAAAAAAGAGGTTGGGGCAAAAAAGTTTTTAACAAAGAAAAACCCAAACTTAATTGGAATAACGGTCGGTGCATAAACCTGCTCTGGAAATAGTTAATTGTTCTTTTTTGGAATTGATTGTTTTTTGTTATGCCCCAACCTTCTTCTTAATTATTACTTTCAGTATGCTGTACTGTTTTATAAGCCTGATTTTTATGACTTGGAGTATTTGGATAACGTGGCTCTAATTTACCCATTTCTACAAGTTTTTTTATGTGGTTTTTTCTCAAACCACCGGAATCTCTTTTTAATAAATAGGCTAATTCATTTACAGTTAAAAATTGATTAGAACACAAAGACAATATTAAGTTTCTTAATACTTCAGGTTTTAGTCTTGATTTTTCCCGTGCTGGTCTTGCAATTCCCAACAGCCTCTTGTTCTCAGTAGGAATTTCTTCATTACTACCTAGGGCCTCTCTATTATTACCTAAGTTTTTTCTCTTATTACCTAGCTTTCCCCTCTATTACCGGGGCTTTCTTCATTACTACCTAGGTTATTGATATTCTCATCAATGTTTTCTTCATTACTAACACTTAGCATGTTTTCTTCATTATCTACAAAGGCATCAGAAAGTATATATGTTGTCCCACGTCCAAAACCTTGTGGTAATAATAAACCTTCTTCAACTAAGTTAGACAATATTTTATTTATTTCTGTTGAATGTTTGTTTGTCAAATCTTGCAAACGAACATTAGTCACATTTTTTTCTTGATAAGCAGTTACGAGTACCAATAGCTCGTCTGGTGAAAGGAGATGGGATCGGTCTTTTAAGGCCTCTTTTATATAAGACACAATTTCTTTGGGTAACAAGGAAGTAGGTAACAAAGTTAGGGTGGTTCTTTCCGGTTGAAACTCTTCCAAAAGTGCTGGTCTTTTCCAATGCTGTAGTTTCCAAGTAGTATGAATACTTTCTAACCCATATCCTGAACGCTCACCTAAACCAATTTGCGCAAACATCTTAAAGATCAGTGGGTTCCTCGGATCACTATTTCCACCAACTATTGCTTTTTCATAAGGCATTCTTAAAATGCCGGGATTAGAGAAACGGAAAAAGCTTTTTTTCTTTTCAATGACAATTCCCACTTCGCCAAAGTAATTTGCATGAATTATTGTATTTAGAACTGCCTCCCTAAGAGCTTTATGAACACGTGATTCAGTCTGCCGAATAAATTCATCCCCCTCTATTTGAAATGGAACGTCAATATCAGAGGTTATTTTACCAATGACTTTAAAGTAAAAGTCATATAAGTTTCCAGACCATGTTCCATCTTGAGAGGTAATCCGGTTGGACCACCGCTGCCCCGGAATATCAGAAAGTTTTTCTCTGTAATCCAAGAAATAGTGAGGAAAATAATCAGTTATAGACTTTTCCTCACCAAACATTAGTAACCCTCCAATTGTCAAACCTTCTTTTTTTGATACGCGATCCTTATTCCATCCACCTATTCTAGTTAGAAATTCTATGTCATCATGTTCATTCCACGTACTATCCGGTTTTAAGTTAGCAAACCTTTTACGGTAATTTTTTAGTGATTCCATATTAATGTCATTCATATCAAAATTCTCTAATATCTGACTATCTTGCGAAGAAGAAGATTGTTCCGCAATCATCCGTTGGACCTCTTTATCGCTACATTTGTAATCCCCTTCAAAGTTACGACGATATGTACCCACATAAGGGTTTTGCCCAACATAAACTGGTTTTTGTTGACGCATAGCTCTCGGAACAACAATCTTTAAAATGCTATTCCCATCAACTTCTAGAGGAACAACATCATCATTTTGTAGAATATTTGCACTTACTTTTTGAGGATTATTGATACTGTCCCAAAAATCCTTTTGAAGTTTAACTACATCGACGTCTTCAGGAAAAAACTCACCTTTTTCTTCTTTTACACCTAAAAGTATAATACCACCATTTGTATTAGCGAATGCAGAGTAAGAATACCACATTTCTTTGGGAACCTTACCTTTAGCCAGTTTACATTCAAGTTCTGCATCTTCACCACTATCAATAATAAGATCCAAAAAATCTGAATTATTCATTTTATCACCTCCATAAACATTTAAATATCCGGACATATAATTACTATCTCAATTTTACCCTAAAAACTATCTTGTTAGAAATATTATCTTTACATTTAGTACATTAAATCCTTACTTTTTTCCACCAAAATTACTTACATCTTCTTCAAAGCCTTCAACTGTTCCTCGTAAGAAGAGTCAACATATATCATCATCGATTCCACACTTTCATGCCTAGCAAGGCGCTTAATCACTGCAATAGCTGTTCCGGCATTTGCCAAATTCCTACAAAAGCTATAGCGGAAGTGGTGTGGAGTAATGTTTGTCATACTGTCAAGTTTACCATATTTAGTTAGCATTTTTTGAATCCCTCGGTCAGTAAACACACCTGTTCGTTCTGAAACGGCTCTAAGTCAAATGTTGGGGTTAGCGTTGCTCACTCCTCATTTATGCGACTCTTATATTTACTTGTTTATATTGATGATGACTTTGGTTTGGTTATTAATGCCTTCCACAAAGCCATTATGTAAATCATAGACAAAGCTATTTAGAATCTCTTTCTGCCAATTTTGAAAGGTATTGATAGCTCTTTCAAATTCCTTGATGCCTGCTGCCTTCACAAGATCATAAAATTGATATAACTGCTCTTTCACTTCTTGTAAGCCGTTTAGAGCCAACTGCTTTGCTGTTTCAAACCATAAACAATAGGCTTCTTTTAATTGATAGGCTTTCTTTAACTCATCTGATTTGTCTAAGTAATATTGTAAGTACCACAACTGCTTTGCCGTTAGATTTTCATGATGTTTATAGAATACATGGCGCATTCTTTTACACTTCTTACGATCATAATCATCAAATTCATTCTGAATTTTCCTTCGGACACGTTCTAAAGCCCAATAGATATAGCGACAAAAATGAAAACGGTCAGCGATCACCACGGGACCGCCTAATGCTTGATCAACAGCTGCTTTAAAAGATGAACTCATATCCATGACCACCACGTTGACGTTATCTCCATGTTGTTTTAAATAGTCCTTTACCGTTTCTTTTTTTCGGTCTGATAAAATATCTAATGGTTTTCTGTTGATCGGATCAGCGATCACCGTTTGAAACTTTTCTCCATCAGTATCTCCCTTGTACTCATCAATCGCAATGACTTCTGGCAACTGTTTTGTTTCGTTTAACATGGATGCACTTATGGCATCAAAGCGACGCATAACGGTTGTTGGTGAGGTATCAAAACGAGACGCAACATCTTTAAAGTTCTTGCCATGAATCAATTCCATACTTATCGCTTGTTTGTACTCGATGGATTGCCGTTGATAACGTTGAACCACAGTATTCTCTTCATAAAATCGTTTGCCACAGCCTTGATTAATACAGCTGTATCGACGCTTTCGATAAAATAAGACGGTACGTCTACTACATACCTGGTTATGCTGGATCTTCTGTATACGATAATCATGAATACGATCCGTCACCAATCCACAAGTTGGGCAACAATGCGGCTTCCTCTCTAATTCTACGTGAAGCTGATAGT
>NZ_APML01000061.1 GCF_000359605.1 Gracilibacillus halophilus YIM-C55.5 | reverse complement strand
CATCAATGGTGCCGTTCAGCTAGAAGATGAATCAGATTTCCGGTTTGAACGAGACTTTTATGTTGAAGAGGCACTTGTGATGAGACAGGCCGATCAAGCATTAGATTTCTACGAAGCCCGTGATCAATTGAAAATGTATGCCGAAGAGCAGAATATGCCATTAGAAGATACATTTTATTGTGTATTACTAGAAGTGTATGGTGATATCATCATTGACTTATATATTCCGCTGCAAAAGCGAGGGGAATCGTCATGATGTTCGGCCATCAAATCGCTTATCGGAACGTTGTATCGAAGTATTATCATTTTCGACCAGAAGAAATGGAACAAGCTTTTGAAGATTTTGTTTCAATATTAGAAGAAAATGGTTATCATCCAACCGGTGACATGTTTTTTTCCATACTGAGTGACCCAACGGCGGATGAAATGACCGTAGAGATTTTTTTACCTATTGAAGAAGACTCCATACGGAAAGATATCGATGAACAAGTATTTTTCCGCAGTTATTTTTCGATAAAACCTATGGTGATGACAAGAGTTACAGAAAACTTTGATGAACAATCCCAAGTGAAGTATTGGGAATTAGTTGAATATCTACAGAAGAATGATCTAGAGCAACGAACCCCTATCTTTGTAGTATATAAAAAAACGCAATCAGGCCGTACTTATGTTGAAATGAGCGTAGGTGTTTACATTTAGAATAATGGAGATGAGGAAATGAAAAAGTTATATATATTAGTAATACTTATGGTAATGATAGCTGGGTGTAGTCATACAAATGAAGAAGCATCAAAAGACACAAACACCGATGTGGAATCAGAAGATACAACGAAAGCAAATGAGACAGATGAATCTAATGAGGAGAACGTCGATATCGAAAATGAAGAAGATGAAGCAGAAGATACCTCGGAGAATAAGGGAGTGGATGACTTTTTTAATCAACCAACGAACGAGGATGTTCCTGATTTAGAATTGCAAGTACAAAAAATCGACAAAGAAGATGGTATCACGATTGAAAATAGTGAATTGTATAGCCAGCTGAACGAAGTCATTAAAGCAGATCCAAAAGGCGGTATTCCAAACGATTTTAGTATCTACCCACATGATCTTGTTTACAACGAAGATGGCAGTACTTCTATCGTTTTCTTTGCGATCAATCGATTGCATGCCCCAATTCGAAATATTTATTTTGAACTCACATTAGGCAATAAAAATGGGGCATATATTTTTGAGAAAATGCCCGTCACATTAGATGAGGAATACGTTGGTATAATTAAAACCGACAGTGCTGTTCCGTTCTTGATTGATATTTATCCTGAAGATGAAGAGATCTTTATGCGCTTAACGGAAGAGAATATTGACTTAAGATTAGATAATTATGATGTGGAGCTAGATGAATAGTAGAAAGAGCAAAGACGCATATGGGAGCAAATTTTGTGGTAGTAAGTTCGGTAGAAGCAACTTTATTATTTTTTTGCATTATAAGCTATCGATTGGCCTAGGATTAATCATTTTACAGATCCTTTTTTTAAACGCATTTATGGTTAAATAAAGCCAGTTTGCGATGAAGAAGGGAACATCGTAACAGATTGGGAGACGGAAACGACTTACACGAGATAAGGAGAGGTCCTTATGGGATGTTCACATATTCAGGGATACTTATCTGATGAAAGCAATATTTTCTTTCATCATGATCAAAAAAAAGTTATATCAAAGGATTCAAATCGAAAGTGAGAGGGTACTGAGAAAAACCTGAAGAAACTGGTGGTAATCAAATATGAAGAGATTCTTAACATATCCTTTTAGAATAGGCATACAAGAAGTAAGAGAAAATAAGCAATTAATAAAGAAGTCTAAGGATTTAAGTTCGAAAGTAAATATTTACCCATTTATGTATGCTGCATATATGTATTTATTAATAATGTCCATCATGTATATTACTGTTATATATATATTAATTGGTGCTATTTTTGATCCCATTGGATTTATTATTTTAATACCAACAATACTAACTACTTGGATATTTACTCTTATATATAAAAAGGTTTTTCCTAAGACAAAGAAGTATTATTTAGAAAGCAACGGATTATATAAAAATGACTAAAGCGGTGCGGTTATATGTGACGGACGTTATCATGAGCCGACATTACCGGAGGATGTGTACGCAGAATTATGTGAAGGGATGAAACTCTATAACATGATTTAGGAGTATTTTCGGCATCCACCATGGTTAGACCGAACAAAGAATTCTAAGGAATATTTCATTTATGAGGGAGTTAATTTTACAAATTGAAAAAACTAATATTATATATAGTGTTAGTGTCAATAATAGCTGGTTGTAGTAATTCCAATGAGGATACAGCAACTGACACAGAGAAGACTGCGAATGAAACTAGTGCGGAAAAAACAACAGATGTATTAGATGATTCAGAAAATAAAGCAACAGTAGGGTCCTCTGATAAATCAAAGTCAAGTGAAGCTCCAGACTTAAAATTACAGGTTACAAAAATAGATAAAGAACAAGGAATAACTATTGAAAACAATGATATGTATAGACAATTAAATGAAGTTATAAAAGCAGATCCAAAAGCGGGTTTTCCCAATGATTTTACTGTATATCCCCGTCATCTTGTGTATAACGAAAATGGTGGGATTTCTATACTTTTCCTTGGTGTAAATAGATTAGATGCTCCAATTAAAAGTATTTATTTTCAACTTACCTTTGGCAATCAAAATGGCGACTACATTTTTGAAAATAAGCCAGTAACTTTAAATGAGAAAACATTTGGTTTAATTGAAACAGATAGCGCTGTACCGTTCTTAGTAGATATTCATCCAGAAGATGAAGAAATATTTATGAGATTAACGGAAGAGGAAGAGAATATTGATATAAGTTTAGATCACACTGAAGTAGAGTTAAAAGAGTAAATATTTTGTGTAAGATCTGTTAATGCGGGAGAAACAATCTGTGAAGGACTAGAAGCAATTAACCCTATGAATTGGGTGTGGTGATTTTGATGAAATGTGAAGTGCAACGTGTTTATAAGAACCCGAGATTTAAAATATTAAAGATTGATGAAGAGAGCTATATTTTAGATATGGGCAGGTCAGTATGGAAAACAATATTTCCATTTTTATCATGGTTAGTACCATATACAATCTATAAAGTAGATGAAGATGAGATCAATGAAAAAGTGAAGCACATAGAGAGAGATAAATCAAAGGATCAAGGTCTTGCTACTCTAGGAACAGGTGTAGGGATTTTTTTAGCCACTTTATTAAGACCACTTTCATCGTATTTTGAAATTCAAAGTACCATGTTAGTGAACGGTATTATTGCAACATTGATGTTGTTAATCGTAGTTTTAATACGAATATATATTGGCAATAAGTATAAAAAGAAATTTTTTGAAAAGGTTACTTCAAATCTATTATTAAAAAAACAAATTTTTATAAAGCCTGTAACAGTTAAACATTTTATAAAAAGTATATTTGTTTATTGTTTTATTCTATTGTTTTTCATTGCCACGTTTGTATTATTTATTACAGATGGTAATATGATGCTGTTGATAATTGCAACCTTTTTCTTTTTTACCTTAACTGTAGTTAATGCAATGACAATATTAGATGGTCAAATTCCAGTAAGATTTAAATAATCATTAAAACAGTAGGTGGTACGTTCAGACAGCATTTACTGCGGCAGGGACAGTGTCTACTCCTATTCCAGGCCTGGGCACAATGATTGGAAAGATATCGCTACATATTTTATATATGTAGCTAAACTTGTTGAAGCAAGGAAAGCAATCTATCGAGTGAATAGTAATACAGGGGAGATTGAAAATTCTTTAGTAGAAACGGACGGGTATAAAATAGTTGAACATAAGGGATGGAAAACTTATAAGTAGTGAAGAGTGAAAATCTCTATTTCTAACAACATTTTCAACACTGTAGGAGTGATTTAAAACTACATGGCAGTATCGATATACCTTTGATTCCAGGAATGTGTCGAACGCCAAGGTAATCAAATGATTCAGGAAATAAAAGCCTAATCGAGACAGTCTTTGTCATCGATTGGCTTTTAAATAATGGAGAAAGACCGTTATTTTACGCCGCCAAACACGGACAATTCCATCCATTTAAAGAAACAATCAGCATGTTGAAAGCCGATATCTCTTAACCAATCCACTTGAATATCTACTCGTTGCAAAATGTTATCTTCCTTGTCCGGTCGTTCGTGATATTCTTGCTCCACATCCTCATAATGACGATTGTTGTATGTACTCAAGTGATGAATGAAAAGTTGATCATGTAATGCCTCAACTTGTGGAGTAGCAGAAGCAACATGTTCGATATTGATAAACACACCGCCATCAGCGAGTAAATCATAAATTTGTTGATAAACACGTTGTTTTTGTTCGTCGGGCAGATGATGAATCGCAAACCCTGACACAATACAGTCAACTGAATCGATCGTAGACACTTGTTTTAATCCATGACTGAAGTCAGCTAAAAGAAATTCACATCGATCTTTATACTGTCTCATATGCTCTTTTGCCGCATCGATCATTGGCTCTGAATGATCGATTAAAATGGCAGAAGCTCTCGGATACATTTGCAATAATATTTCTGCCAAGAAGCCATTCCCACATCCTACATCGATGACAGTTCTAGGACTTGTTTGAAAATGATTGATAACATTAAGCATCATTTTCGTTTGATCTGGGCCATATGGAATACCACCTCTGACTTGTTCCAAATAATGTTCACTCACATCTTTTCGTTGCCAATGTGTTCGTTTCATTTCCTCAACTCCCTACGTAATAGATAAAAAAAAGAACAGCATTATAGTTTATAAAGCTGTTCTAAGATGACAAGCATGGCATATGCACTGAAGACAAAACCAGCAGATAGCCATTGTGATAGATATTCTTTTTCTCTGCGTTGGGTCATCCATCGTTCAATTCCGCTAATGAATGGGACCGAAAATAATATAAGAAATAAAGGTAACATGCGGACAGCCATCGGATAAGCAATATTCGGATACAATATGAAATGGAGAATGATGCCACCACATATCATCAGCAAATTTGTGAGTACAAAAGGAAAACGTCGATTTTTCGTCCATGATTGGATCAAACTAGATTGTATTTTGTGTTTATCCTTTATGTAATATTGTAATAAAAGGTAGGAAATAAACAACAAAACGAGACTAATTATAGTTGTCGCATTCATTTAAGTACCACCAATCTGTCATATCTGAGACAATTCTATCATAAACGATAGAATCTTTGTAGATAAAAATGGAAAACAAACGCATATTTGGTTATTTTTCTTCATTTGATTCAGTATTTTCGTAACGACTGTCCAAGTAATCGACGATATGAATGATATAACCTTCTAAATGTAACGGCTTTTGTACAGCGCTTCCCCATTCTGGTAATCCGTGATGACAGAGGATACAGTGGTTCATTACATGAATGCTTTCCATACTGACGTGAATTTGTTTGTCTTCGATGATGCGGTTCATTAGTAACACACCATAAGGGATATGGCCAACGAATACACCTAATGGGTCCATTGTGATGCCTGCTTGTTGTCTTTGCGTTGACTCAAAATAAGCTGATGGGTATAAATATTGGAAGATATCTAGTGTCTTACCTGCATAATCATACTCCATTAATTTCCCAATATCATGGAATAAAATACTTGTCATCAGTGCATCGTAATGTAGGTTATCATATTTATATTCAGCCATTCCATGAAGCATTTGATATAAGTGATCGATGGTGCCTTTCCAGACAAAACGAGGGTATGTTTCATCTTGTTTTAATGACTCCCATATTTCTTGTTTATATTCGGTTTCAACTTTATGTATTAATTTCATGACAGCTCGGAATGGATTTTCTTCAAATACGGTAATGTAGCGACAAATACGCATTAATCCGACTGTATGTTTGAGTAATCCGCCTAGATAATGATGATGAAATCCTTTGGCGGCAGGACTAAGGCGAAAGGCGTCCCAAAGCTCTTCCATCGCATGAAGCGTAATGCTTTGATAAGGTTCTTCTAACTCATATAAATAAGCAAAGAGTTCAAGTGTTAATGCATCTAAATCTTGTTTTGTATAGGCCAGAAGGGTGAAAGGATCAATTTCTTGAGAACAAGGTGTCATTTCTTGAACGGTAACACTTTTAAAGCCATTAAATTCATCTACTGTCCCCTTAATATCAAAAACACCATGTGTATCAAGTAAAGGTTGAACCGTAGCGACCATGCCATGATTATCCCACATTTTCGCGGGTATATTGCCAGATTGGTTACTTAAATTCAATTTTAAAAAAGATTTATTGGTTTTCGTCGTTCGTACTTGATAATCGTTCAACAGTACACGCGTTTCAATGGCTGTTCCTTTTCCTAATTCGGTTAAGTCGATGATGTCTGTCGCATCTGGCAGCGTCGGTGGTGGAAATTGTTGGCGGATGGTTGCTTTGGTTTCTTCTGTAAGATCATATTGAACCGGGACCATCCCGTAAAAATAATGATTCTGACTCAAAATGCTTCCCCCTAAGTGATTATAGTAGAAAGCCCTACCTCTGTTCGTGAGATAGGGCAGTGCAATTCATTTCTAGTTGTTATTCAGCGTCTGATGATTCTTCTGAACTGGAACCTGAACCAGATCCAGATGATGAGCCAGTAGACGTTTGTTGTTCAAATAGACTTTCAAATTCATCAATTTTCACATCAATATCAGCGTCTTGCATAAGCTCCTGCATTTTCGTTTGCGCTGCAGAATCTTCAACTTTTGTTTGTGCGATTTCTGAACGAATTTGATCTTTCATGTCTTCTAGTGGTTCGACTTCTACTTCATTTCGTTCTTGAAGCTTAATGATATGCCAGCCATTGTCTGATTGAACGGGATCACTGACTTCATCTGTTTCTAGATTATACGCTGCATCTTCAAAGGCTGGTGCCATATCACCTGCTGTAAATGGATCAAGCTCGCCACCATTAGAAGCACTAGCTTGATCCGTAGAATATTCTTCGGCTAGTGAAGCAAAATCTTCACCGTTGTCAAGCTCTTCTTTCACAGTGTTTGCTGTTTCTTCATCTTGGACAAGAATATGGCTTGCGACGAGTTCTGTTTGCATACGTTCATAACGTTGATTAATTTCTTCATCTGATACTTCTACATCTTCAGTGACAGCTTTTTGCTGTAACAAGCTTGTACGAAGTTGTTCGCGCAATGCATCTTCATCTTCAAGACCACTTTGGGCTAAGACCATTTCCCATTGATCTCCATATTGATCTTTTAATGATTGGACTTCTTGATCAACTTCTTCATCAGACACGTCATAATTATCTTCCAAAATAGTTTTTAAAACCATTTGTTGTAAGACTTGTCCGCCATTTGATGACTTTAATTCTTCATAAAATTCATCTTTGGTGATATTTCCTGATCCAGTTTCAACAACTGTTTCTGATTCGTCGTCAGAAGAGCAAGCTGATAAAGCTATAACACTTGCTGCAAATGTTGTTGCCATTGCTAATTTTTTCATTTTCATTACCTACACTCCTAATCTTTCCTAACTTTTTTGACTCTGTGAGATACTATAACATATATTACTCGGTTATATATAGCGAAAGCGATTTATTCCACTAATTTTACACATTTTTATGTGTAAACAACTTCTACATAAGAAGATACGAGTAAAATCGTAATCAATATATTAATGGTCCGAAAAACATTGGGTTGTTTCTCTTGGGACATCTCCGTTTGCATGCAAAGTCGATAAGTTAAAGAATTAAAAATAAATAATGCGAAGAATGAGAATATCGCAAATACTAACATCATGCTCATTGTACCTCCTTCTTGCTTCTCTCATAACTTTAACAAAAAATTAGAAATTTGAACAGTATATCCATTATAATTTCTAAGTTTTGGAAAGAAAAAGCCAGTATCATACTGGCTTATCGTCTAATTAATATATCATATCCGTTATGGTCATTTGTAATAATACATTGTTTTGGTGCGCGCCAGATTCGACGGGCATATAAAAAATCTGTATAAGAAAAACCGATATTAATGGCAGCTAACATTAAAAAATAAGGATAATAGCCACCAAAAGTCACACTTGCTGTAATCAACGGTGTCGTGAGTAACATCGTTGGTGTTAGCAAAGAGATTAATAAGGTTCGCTTAGATGTTTTTGTATTTGGCATAATCTTAACATAAGGAAACTGTTTAGCAAATTTGATCCATTTTATCTTGGCATGTCTTTCAATTAATTGTAACGGTACAATGTGTGTTAATTGGTGTAGAATCGGTAAGACAACCAATGCTAGCAAAAAAGGATAAAATCCATTTTCCTTGACTTCAATATGTTGATGAATAAAAGTAAAAGGTAAATACAGCATGATAAATGAACCAAGTCCTAATAAAAAAGACAACATAATTGTTCGATATACGCCTAATTGTTTTGTGATTTGGATAGTGTCCCAACAATTCATCATGCGAATCACCTCATTTTATTCATAGTTATTTAAAATTACTACATGACTATAGTATGTTTTAAACCAAAAATCAATAGGTTTTACAAAAAATTTATGGATAAAAATGATAATTTTATCGTGTGTTCACATTTTACTCGAAAAAAAGAGCGATCTTAATTTTCTTGATCGCTCTTTCGTGATTTATGATGTGGATTGATCATTTTGTTGGGTTTTGTCCTCTAACTCTTTAAGGCTTTCTTCAATTTGTGTTAAATACTTTTGAATATTTTTTTGATGAGGTTCTACGGTCTTTTTCCACGATTCTACGGATTGTTTTACATCCGCTGACAAGTCGCGAATGAGAGCGGCTCCTTCTTTAGACGTTTTGGCAATTTGATCTTTTAAATCAAAGCCTTCTTCACGTAAATGATTGATGGATTGGACCACTTCATTACTACGGTGTTTGACATCGGTACGCAATTCTTTTCCTGATTTTGGTGTTGTGAGTAGGGTGGTTGCGGCGCCAATCACGCTGCCAGTTACCACGCCGATAAACAATGATTTTGCATTGATCATACGCACACACACTCCTTTCTATAATATATAATACCTATTTGTGTGTCTTTCAAACATCAAATTTATAAATTTTCCTGAATTTGATGGGCGATATCTGTTAGTTGTTCCTGTGAATATTCGTTTTCATGTGTTTCCCATTTGGCCCCAAAGCATCTTGGTGATCATAGCGCGGGATTAAATGAATATGTAGATGAAACACTGACTGACCAGCGAATTCTTCATTATTATTTAATATGTTTAAGCCAGATGGTTGAAACGCTTTTTTGATCGCATTCGCTACGACGGGCACACGACTGAATAATCGGGAAGCTACCTCTTCATCGGTGTCATAAATATCTTTACTGTGCGTTTTTGGGATGATGAGTGTATGCCCTTTTGTTACTTGGCTTAGATCTAAAAAAGCATAAACGTCTTCATCTTCGTATACTTTGGCAGAAGGGATTTCTTTCGAATGAATGTTACAAAATATGCAGTCTGTTTGTTGTTCGGTCACTTGTCTCTCTCCTTTGCTACAATCATTTTCTTCCATACTATATTACTATTGTATAAAGATTTTAGTGATTAAGCAACACGAAAGGGAGTAGAGATGAAAAAAGAGCAGGCATGCTGTTTATGGAGATAAACAGCACCCTGCTTTGGAAGGAGGCGAAGAATCAAATTTCTTCTTTATACAATGGAATCGGGGAATGACTCATTGGTTGATCAGAAACAGCGAGTGTAAGGGAATCAAGATTGTTGTTTTGGAAACAACGTTTGATTCGATCGCTACATGTTTGGCTTTTTCCATCATTCACATGAGAGAAAAGGTTACCAATCACCTTGTTTCTTCCTCCTCCTTCATTTATAGAATGCCCTATTTATTTTTGATTTATACCATGAATATTTTTGTTATCCGCTTGATAAAATGGTAATATTTTAGCAGGTCAAGCTTTTGGAAGGGAGTATTGCAATGGAATCCTTATTACAAATTAAAGATTTAGAAGGTGGCTATACTCATAAGAATGTGTTGCATGGACTTTCGTTTGACATATATCCGAATGAAATTGTGGGAATCATTGGTTTAAACGGTGCTGGAAAAAGTACTACGATTAAACATGTGATCGGCTTAATGCAACCGAAAAATGGAAGTGTTTCGATTAATGGGACATCATTTCAGGATGACCCTGAAAATTACCGCAAACAATTCAGTTATATTCCTGAGATGCCAGTATTATATGATGAATTAACGTTGGAAGAACATTTGCGGTTGACGGCGATGGCTTATGATTTATCAGAGGAAACCTATCAGAAGCGGGTCACGCCATTATTAAAAGAATTTCGATTAGAAAAGAAATTAAAGTGGTTTCCGATTCATTTCTCCAAAGGGATGCGACAAAAAGTGATGATTATGTGTGCATTTTTAGTGGAGCCGTCACTTTATATTGTAGATGAACCGTTTGTCGGTTTAGATCCGTTAGGGATTCAGTCTTATTTAGATTGGATGAATGAAATGAAATCACAGGGAGCAGGTGTGTTGATGTCTACACATATTTTGGCGACGGCGGAGCGTTATTGCGATCGTTTTATTATTTTGCATGACGGCTATATTCGCGCACAAGGTACATTATCTGAACTCCAACAGTCATTCAAGCGCCCTGAGGCAACGTTAGATGATCTATATATTCAATTAACAAAGGAAGCCGATGACAATGTTTGACGCTAAACAATTGTTTAAAAATCGTTTATCAGGTCATATGAAAGAATTGAGTCGTTATTTGCGTTATATATTGACGGGGCATTTCATGATCGCGATGGTTTTTATATTATCAGCGATGTCTGTATTTTATCAGCAATGGTTAGAAAATTTACCAACAGATTTTCCGGCGGCCTGGGTGATTGCGCTTGTGTTAAGTTTCGTAACGACATATAGTCCGATTCAAAACTTTTTGAAGAAAGCAGATATTGTGTTTTTAATCCCTGCAGAGTACAACATGGGTCCCTATTTTTTCCGTACATTACTATATAGTTACGTCACACAATTGTATGTTTTTTTCTTAGTTGGTGCAGCACTAGCACCGTTATATTTCGCTGCCTATCCAGAACGTCAAACGTCAAGTTATGGTTTGTTATTACTTGTACTTTTAGTGATTAAAGCATGGAGTTTAATAGCAAATTGGTGGATGTTGCGTATTCGTGAGCGATCGATGCGCATGATGGATCATTTGGTAAGGTATTTCTTAATTATGGTGATGCTTTTCTTCTATATTCATCAAGCGCTATTATTTACGTTGCTTGTGACCGCTTTATTCGTTGTACTAATACTCTTTAACTATCAAGAATCAAGGAAAAGTGTGGCATTACAATGGGATATACTGATTGAACGAGATTATTTGCGGATGCGGTCATTTTATCGATTAGCCAATATGTTCACTGATGTAGGACATATCGAGACAGAAGTGAAAAAAAGACATTGGTTAGCTCGGTTGTTGACACGTTCGATCCCATTTCAGCAATCGCACACTTTTACTTATTTATATCGCCTGACAACTGCTAGAAGTGGTGAGTATTTAGGGTTATGGCTTCGATTAACCGTTATTGGTGCTTTGGCGATGTACTATGTGCCCAATATGTGGCTGAAGGTTATTTTTGCTTGGTTATTTCTGTATATGACATGGATTCAGATGGTGCCATTATTTAACCATCATCGACTGATCGTGTGGGTGGATTTGTACCCGATTAGGTTTCATGAACGAAAAAAAGCAGTGAAAGTGTGGATCACTCAGTTAATTGCTGTGCAAACAGTGCTCTTTGTCTTGTTATTACTGTTTTCTGACAGTGTTCAAGCAGGGGTACTTGTTGCTATAACGAGTGCAGTCCTGCTGTTTGGAGCAGGACCGATTTATTTGAATCAAAAACTTCGCTAGTGATTTCTTTGTTCAATTAACTGAAGGAAAGTTTTCGCAGCAAGTAACATGGCTCGTTCATCGAAATCAAATAAGTGATGATGATGCGGAACAAAATGATCACTACGTTGAGCGCCAGTAAAGAAAAAGGCACCTGGTTTTTCTTTTACAAAATAAGCGAAATCTTCTCCCGTCATACTCGGTGCTGTCATTTCTGCTTTTTTTATGTCATCGATAGAAGTCGCTGCATCTATGACCGCACGTGCTTGTTCTTCGTGATTTACGACGGCTGGATAACCTTTTGTATAATGAAAGTCATATTCGACCCCGAAACTGACACACGTTCCTTGAATGATTCGTTCCATCTCGTCGATGATCTGTTGTTGTAATGTTTCGTCAAATGTGCGGACTGTTCCAGTGATTTCGACTTTCCCTGGAATAATGTTATAAGCATTTCCTGCATAGAATGTACCAATCGAGAGAACAGCCGTATGCAGTGGGTCAATTCGTCGGCTTTTTAGTTGTTGAAGGTTTGTGACTACTTGTGATCCGGCAACTATGGAATCTGTAGTTTGATGAGGGATGGCACCGTGTCCGCCTTTTCCCTTTATCGTGATTTCAAATTTGTCGGCCGCGGCCATTAATTCACTCGGACTTGTTTGTACGATACCGTATGGTGTATTGGTCCATAAATGAGTTCCATATACCTCATCCACTCCATCTAATGCACCAGAAGCAATCATGCTTTCGCTCCACCTGGTGTTAACTCCTCTGCATGTTGATGAATAAAAACAATCGTGCCAGGAATGTCCGATTGATATTTTTTACAAACTTTCGCTACTGTAAGTAATGTAGCGGTATGGCCGTCGTGACCGCAAGCGTGCATCACACCATCTACTTTGGAGCGATAAGGGACGTCTTTGGCATCATGGATCGGCAGCGCGTCAAAGTCTGCACGAATGGCGATGGTTTTTCCAGGTTTTCCGCCTTCTACTGTTGCTACTACCCCGTTACCTCCGACATTTTTTTGATAGGGAATATGTAGTTGGTCATAATATGATTGAATGTAATTGGCTGTCTGTTCTTCTTCAAATGAAAGTTCTGGATATTGGTGTAAATAACGGCGAATCTCGACCATTTCTTCATAAGAGTTTTCCAATGCATTAAAAAGCTGCTTGTTCACTTCATCATCCCCGATCGTAAGCTGTTTTTCCTTTTATTATAGCATAGTTGAGTCTTCGTCGTGTATTGATCTTGTTTGGTCAAAAACAAAATAGGCATTTGTTTCATACAATGATGTAGCGGAGGTGAAAAAATGCCAAGAGCAAAATTTACAAGTTCAGACGTTGATTTAATGGCAAGGTTGATGAGAGCGGAAGCTGTTGGTGAAGGAAGGCTAGGCATGTTGTTTGTCGGAAATGTCATTGTGAATCGTGATGTAGCGAATTGTTTAGATTTTACTGATGTACGTACAATACGTGATGTCATTTATCAAGTTCAAGGGGGCAATTATGCATTTGAAGCTGTTCAAAAAGGTAGTTTATTTTATCGGAGACCGCGAGATGCTGAAAGAAGATTAGCAAGAAAGAATTTGAAATATTGGACACAACATCCGGCGAAATATTCTCTTTGGTACTTCAGGCCAAGTGGAGACTGTCCGTCAGATTGGTATGGTGAACCTTTTTCTGGACGGTATAAAAACCATTGTTATTATGAACCAGCAGCTGGAACATGCCCGAGTGTATATTAAGGAACGCTATAGGTAGAACTACGAGTGCGTCCAAACTTGTTGCTGTTCATTATCAATAGTAAAAACCCGAATGTTAATAGATCAACTGTTAACATCCGGGTTATTTATTTCGCTGTTGCTTAAAAGAAACTGCTATCTGCTAATAAACGTTGCGTTTCTTCTTGATGTTTGGTTTCGTCTGCGATCATATCTTCTAATTCGACGACGAGTTCTGTATATCCTAATTCACTAGCTTGCTGTTTTCTTTTCTCGTAGCGCTCAATCGTTTCAGTTTCTGCTTTTAGTGTGGCTTCAAGCATTGCTTTTACATCCGTAAGTTGTTCAACTTTTGCCGGTGTCGTAGTTGGTGTTCCGCCTAATGTTTTAATTTTCTCTGATAAGTACTGTGCGTGACCAATCTCATCGTTAATCTCATCTTCGAAAAAAGGTTTTAATAACGACCGATACAGACCAGACACAACAGAAGCATGATACGTATACATAATGGTTGCTGCATATTCATGAGCTAAGTCTTCATTTAAACCATCGAGTAATTCTTGTAATTGTTCATTATTTTGTGCCATCTTATACATCATCCTTTCGATATGGTTTCCACTATATGTCTACCCTACATTGAAAAAAATAAACATCCTGAATCCGTGACATAAAAAAAATAAATATGAATTGCCTGGATATTCATTAAAATGCATTTAGTTTTTCTAATAAAAGATGGAATCTTTCGATTTTCGCTTCAGACGGGCGCTTGCCGCGGGCACGGCCTCAACTTCCCGAAACTCACAAGTTTCGTTTCGGGTGATTT
>NZ_APML01000060.1 GCF_000359605.1 Gracilibacillus halophilus YIM-C55.5 | reverse complement strand
TTTCTGTCTTCATTCGCTTTTAACACTATCGTAGTAGAATAATAAATAATATCTGAAAAGTCACAATTTTTTAACTATATCTAAACCTATTGACGAATCCTTACCAAAATGCTATGATTTCTCTTAGTCATTAAAAAATAGTATAAAACTCTTATCCAGAGTGGTGGAGGGAACGGCCCTATGAAGCCCGGCAACCGTCAGTTTCTGATAGGTGCTAATTCCATCAAAGCAGTCATCACTGTTTTGAAAGATAAGAGGACGAATCGTGTGCCATATCATCCTTTCTGTCCTCTTATGCAGAAAGGATTTTTATTATGGAAGCCTTGAAAGGAGTCCGCATATGATTAGTATCAAAAACTTATCCAAGTTGTTCCAATTAAAACAGCAACAGATTCAAGCTGTTGATGATGTTTCTTTAGACATAAATAAAGGCGAGATCTTCGGTGTCATTGGTTATAGTGGTGCTGGGAAAAGTACATTTGTCCGACTAATCAACCGACTTGAGGAACCAACAGATGGAGACGTATCCATTCATAATGAGGATATAACGAAGATGTCGAATCATCAACTCCGGAAAAAACGGCAAAAAATAGGGATGATTTTTCAACACTTTAATCTACTCTGGTCTCGAACCGTGTATGAAAACATCGCTTTTCCATTAGAGATCGCTGGCGTACCACGAACAGAACGAAAAGTTAAAGTGCTAGAACTCATCGAATTAGTCGGTCTATCTGGCAGAGAAAATGCTTATCCATCTCAACTCAGTGGTGGTCAAAAGCAGCGTGTTGGTATCGCCAGAGCATTAGCTAATGATCCAGAAGTACTCTTATGTGATGAGGCCACCTCAGCACTTGACCCTGAGACAACGGACGATATCTTAGAATTGCTTGTCTCGATTAATAAAAAGTTAGGATTAACCATTATCCTAATTACACATGAAATGCACGTCATTCAGAAAATATGTAACCGTGTCGCTGTAATGGAAAACGGAAGAGTAGTTGAAACCGGTGATGTCTTAGACGTATTTGTGAAACCACAATCAGAGACAACGAGACGCTTTGTTCAACAACTCAATCCATTAGAATACGAGAAAGATAGACTTTCTTCATTTATTAACGAGGACAGCACAAGCGAAGTAATTAAACTTCACTTCGTCGGTAACCATGCCAAACAAGCATTAATCAGCCAAGTCATCAAGCAGTTCGATATTGACGTTAATATACTGCAAGGATCCATTGCGCCAACTCAAGAAGGTGCTTATGGCACACTATTTGTCGAAATCAATGGGAAAGAATCTGTCTTAAAAGAGGCTATTTCGTTTATCGAAAATGCTGGTGTCGAAGTCGAGGTGTTACATGATGTGGAATGAATTATTTCCAAATGTCGTCATTGAAGATTTATGGATCGCAACAAAGGAAACACTTTATATGACAACCATTTCAGTTGCTGGCACATTAGTGTTTGGCATAATGCTCGGATTACTCTTATATTTAACCGATCGTGGCAACCTTTGGCAAAACCGTACAATTAATATGATTACCGCTACGGTTGTAAACATATTTCGTGCGATACCATTTATTATTTTAATTTTATTATTGTTCCCTTTTACCGAATTTATCATTGGTACTATTCGTGGATGGGAGGCTGCCCTGCCAGCATTAATTATTGGCGCTTCACCATTCTATGCTCGCTTAGTTGAAATTGCCTTGAAAGAAGTTGATAAAGGAGTCATCGAAGCTGCCAAAGCAATGGGAGCAAAAGGACACACGATTATTTTTAAAGTATTACTACCTGAATCAATGCCAGCTTTAATTTCTGGAATTACCGTAACTGCCATTAACTTAATTAGTTACACCGCAATGGCTGGTGTCATTGGCGCAGGCGGTTTAGGCGATCTCGCATATTTAAAAGGATTCCAGCGCTGGGATTTTGATGTCGTAGTTGCCTGTACAATCTTAATTGTTGTTATTGTGTTTATTTTCCAATTCATTGGGGATCAACTATCCAAAGCGATAGATAAAAGATAAAAACTTATACAGAAAGGGAGATCTATTATGAAAAAATTACTTACACTATTACTTGCTACACTGTTTCTCTTTGGTCTAGTAGCATGTGGCACAGCAAACAATGAAGGAGATAGTGCTGATAACGCAAATGGTTCAGCAGAAGGAAACGAAGAAGAAACTGGTTCTGAAAATGAGGAAACGACATCAATTACCATTGGTGCAATGAGTGTTCCTCACGCTGAAATATTGGAAGAAGCACGACCGTTATTAAAAGAAAAAGGAATAGAAATCAAGATTGAGGAATACCAAGAGTTTGTACTACCGAATGAAGATTTAGCTAATGGTGTCATCGATGCGAACTACTTTCAACATACGCCTTATTTAGAACAACAAATGGAAGAAAAAGATTTCGATTTTGCGAACTTAGGTGGCATTCACATTGAACCAATGGGCATTTATTCAAAAAATATTGATAGTTTAGATAAGGTTGAAGAAGGTACAACTGTAATTATGAGCCGTTCTGTTTCCGATCACGGCCGTATATTATCGCTGTTACAACAAGAAGAATTAGTTAAGATCGATGAGGATGTTGACCCAGTTGATGCAACGATCGAAGATATTGTCGAGAACCCACGGGATCTTCAATTTGATGCAAGTATAGATGCTGGTTTATTACCACAATTTTATGAGCGTGAAGCAAATGCAATTGTTGCGATTAATACCAATTATGCGATTGAAGCAGGTCTTGTACCAAGCGAAGATGCTTTAATTGTGGAAAGTTCTGATTCACCATATGCTAACGTAATCGCTGCTCGCAGTGAAGATAAAGATAATGAAGCATTGCATACGCTCGTCGATGTTTTAAGATCTGAAGAAATCCAAACCTTTATGGAAGAAGAATATGACGGTGCTATAGTACCTGTCTCCGAATAAACGAAACAAGCTGGCGTTTCACAAACGCCAGCTTTTTACGTTTACCCTACATGATCTCTATAACGATATTTGGCCATACTGATCCACGTGCCTATCGCCCAAACGATAATCAATACAACAAGTGAAAGCCACGTCACATTTTCCACGGGTAATTGAGGAATATGCGAATAACTCGAAACATTGACTAACCACTCTGGTATATCAATGAGATCACCGAGATATACAGTAATAAATGAAAACACGACATATACCCACACGATTGATGTCCATTTAGGAACAAATGCGAATAAGAGACTCGCAATGACAAGAACGACCCAGATCGCTGGCACATAAACCATACCCGCTTTCATAAAGATCGAAAAAGAGAGTGGATCAGCCATAACCATCATAGAACTTAACCATAAGCCAATCACCGATAACAATAAAGCCAACGGACCGACTACACATCCTATGCCGACATACACGAAGAATAAGCGTATTCGTGAAACGTTTTTCGTATATAAATGTTCTAGTCTTTCCTTCTTCTCTTCGCTACGAATGTTTAAAAAGGACGTGACTGCCGGTATCGTTGCAATAATTGCCAGTATGACCATCAACTGAGTGATAAATTGTTCGGTAACTGAATAATCTGGATGACTCGCGATGATTTGCTGAATCATGTCATTATTTTTAATAAAACTTTCTAAATCGCCAAAAATGGATCCATAGGAGATACCTAACAAGAACATACCGACTGACCAAGCAATAATCATTGTCCGCATCATTCGTAACGTTAAGCCTAAAGGTGAACAAAGGAAACGCGATGCCGTTCTTCTCCCTTGTTTTGATGGTAGTAATCCAGCTCCCATATCTCGTCTTTGATGCAAATAAAATGCAACGAACACCGTTATAACAAACAATAACACCCCTACAAGCACTGGCCACCACTGATTGTTCACATATACTTCTGTCCTTAATATCAGCCCTAATGGTGACATTAAACTTAACGGCTCACTCGCGACATCACCAATTGCGCGGATGATATATAGCAGTATCAGCCACCCAATCGACATTCCTAATGTGCCCCGGCTCGTTTCACTCAATTGGGCGAAAATCGCAGTACATCCAGTAAAGATTAGCCAGTCACTGCTAATGAAACCCCATATAAAATCGAGCCTTCTACAGGAATTCCTTCAATATTGGCGACAGACAAGCTACCACCAATCAATACACCGACTATAATATTCAATGCACTCACAAGTATCACTGTAGCTGTTAATGGCGCTAAACGACCAACTGGTAATGAGCGTAGCCATTCATTTCTCCCGTCTTCCTCTTCTGCTCTTGTATGTTTACTCACAAATAAAATACTCATGATGGCAAAAACCATTGCTGTAAAAAGGAACATTTCATGAGCCATCATTGCCCCATTTGTATAGTTATCAACACCATACCCTGGTCCAATCATGGCGATCATTGCTGGATTTTTCATCGTTTCTGCGGCAGCTTGTCGCTCAGCATCTGACTGATAAAGCCCAGTAAATGCCGATGCTGTGACTACAGTTACAAAAACAAGCGCAACTGACCACACTAAGAAACGAAAACGATTGAGGCGCCACTGGAAAGCGAGCATTTGCTTATATTGAAAAAACATCAGCCATTCATCCTTTCTATCGTCTTATCTTTGTTGATTCTCATAATGGCGGATAAATAAATCTTCTAATGTGGGTGGAATGCTTTCCAATTTTATAATTTGATAACGACTCAACGCCTCCATCACAGTAGCCATTTGTTTCTGATCGACTTGAAACGTCCATTCTCCTCCATTTTCTTCTGCCTCATATACACCCGTCCAATCATGTAAATCTGCAATCGGATCTCTTGTTTTGATAACTAAGTTGGTTCGCGTTAAATGTCTTAATTCCTCTAAAGTACCTGTCTCAATGATTTCGCCATCTTTAATAATACCAATTCGATCACAAAGTTGTTCGACTTCAGAAAGAATGTGACTCGATAATAAAACCGTCTTCCCTTTTTGCTTTAATTCTTCTACCGCTTCTTGAAATGTTCTCTCCATTAATGGATCAAGACCTGATGTCGGTTCATCAAAAATATATAAATCCGCATCTGAAGCTAAAGCTGCCACTAAAGCGACTTTTTGCCGATTCCCTTTTGAATATGTACCGCATTTTTTCGTCGGGTCTAGTTGGAATCGCTGAATATAATCATCACGTTTCTTTCGATTCATATTTCCATGTAATTGTAGAAAAACATCAATCACTTCTCCCCCAGTTAGATTTTCCCATAATTGAATATCACCAGGGACATAAGCAATACGTTGGTGAATGGCTACCGCTTCTTTCCATACGTCTTTTCCAAAAATCGTCGCTTTACCTGACGAACGCTGTAAAATTCCTAGTAATATCCGAAGAGTGGTTGATTTACCGGCGCCATTAGGTCCGATAAAACCGTACACTTCGCCTTGTTTCACTTCTAAATCGACACCTTGTAATGCCGTAAATGAACCAAATCGTTTCGTTACATTCTCTGTATGAATGACATTCATGGAAGCCCTCCTCATAATAACATTATGTTATGCTAAGCATATGCACCATTATGCGAAAAATCAATACCCAACAAAAGAAACTATGTATATTCGCAATATTTATTTTTCTGCTATAATAGGTTAAAAGGTATTAGCTTACATAAGATTTGAATCTATTCAGGAGGAACAACATGAATCAACTATCAAATGATTCGCAACCATCCTTTTATCATTTTTTTAAACAGATGCCTGATCCTATCTTCATTATAAAAATTCATCACGATGGATCACAAGAAATCGTTGATGTGAATGAACGCGCCACTGAACATACGGGTTATACAAGGGATGAACTGATCCATATCAGTCCTTTCGACATCATAGAAGATGCGTTTCTTCAGAAAATGACGATTGATCATCAATATTTACGCGAACAACAGTCGATGCAATTTGAAGCGGTACATCTGACGAAAGACCACCAACAGATACCCGTACGCGTCAAACTTCAAGTCGTTTCATTTGCAGATGAGGATTATATGATCGCATTGTTTCAGGATATTTCAGATAAACGCCAAACCGAAAACGTTTTAGCCTATACCAATCAACAATTGGAATCCCTGTTTCATTTCAATCCTGATTTAATTTTTATGTTGAATACGGAAGGTTTTTTTACGAATATTAATCCAGCAAACGAAGCTATATTACAATACTCCAAGCAAGAATTGATAACGAAACGGTATATTGACTTGATTCATGACACTGACATATCCCGTGCTAAAGAAAAATTCAAACAAGTGCTCAAAAATGAAATCGTACAATTAGAATTAAAAATTTACAATAAGGCGAATGAAATCATTGAGATGGATGTAACAGCCGTTCCTGTCATTATCGATGAAGAAATCACGGGTGTTATTGGTATTGCACGAGATATCACGGAACAAAAGCAAGTCAAACAACAATTGGAAACTAGCGAACAACGATATCGCTCTCTTTTTGAGAACAATATTGATGCAGTGCTTACTCTCGACCTAGAAGGAAATTTTCTATATTTAAACCAAGCAACGGAAGCACTTATGGGATACAAAGCTGAGGAATTACTTCACACACCATTTCTTCCTCACATCGTTCCAGAAATGCAATCATACACGTATCAACAATATCGAAAAGTACTACGTGGTCACCCGATTCAATATAAGACATGTATGTTTCATAAAAATAAGCAACGAGTGTATTTACATGTTACTGTGATCCCCATTGTTATTAACAGAAAAGTAACGGGGGTACACTGTATCGGAAAAGATATAACCGAAAACCAGCATTTAGAAGATCAATTAAATTATATGGCTTATCATGACTATTTAACAGAATTACCGAATCAACATCATTTTCAATTTCAACTGCAAGCATTAATCGAACAATCAAAGTTAAACGATAACCAATTCGCCTTATTCTTTTTAGATCTCGATCGCTTTAAAAACGTAAATGATTCATTGGGACACGAATATGGTGATCTTTTACTAAAAAAAGTAGCGAATCGACTACAACAACAACTGACTGCTACGGAAACAGTGTTTCGCTTTGGCGGAGATGAATTTATCATTCTTCAAGAAGAGACTAATGATGAGAAAACAAATCTACTCGCTCAGTCATTAATGGATCAATTATCACAACCATATGAGATAAGAGGATTGGACATTGTAACCACTGTAAGCATCGGTATCAGCATGTTTCCACATGACGGAGACTCTAGGCAATCTTTAGTAAAAAAAGCAGATAATGCGATGTATCATGCCAAACGGTCAGGAAAAAATATGTATCAGATGTATCAAGAATCATTAGGTTATCAAATTTATGGAAATATTGAATTAGAAACATTATTACGAAAGGCGCTCGAAAGGAATGAATTTCAGTTATTTTATCAACCAAAAGTTAGTGGAAACACTGAGGAAGTCATCGGTGTCGAAGCCTTGATCCGGTGGAATAATCGCGAACATGGCTTAATCTCACCAGGCGAGTTTATTCGATTAGCTGAAGAAAGTGGTTTAATTATTCCGATTGGCAAATGGGTTCTATATGAAGCCTGCCGCCAATTGAAAGAATGGCATGCCAATGGATATTCGTCTATCACAGTATCCGTCAACCTATCGATGCGGCAATTTCACCAATCAGACCTAGTGACAACGGTCGAACAAATTATTCATGAGACACAAATCGATCCCATGTATGTAGAACTTGAAATTACTGAGACAATGACGATGGATGCTGAAGCCGCACTGTCCATTTTGCGTGATTTGAAACAAATTGGAGTCAAAATTTCGATGGATGACTTTGGTACTGGGTATAGTTCACTTAGCCATCTAAAGAGATTTCCAATCGACTATCTAAAAATCGACCAATCATTTATCCGTGATATTATTATTGATAAAGATAATCAAGATATTGTGGATACGATCATTATGTTAGGACATAACTTAGACATGCAAATTGTTGCTGAAGGTGTCGAAACAAAAGAACATGTCACCTATTTACGTCAACACCATTGTGATATACTACAAGGTTATTATTTTAGCAAACCATTAACGCATGAAGCCTTTTACGAATGGCTAACACAGGAATCAGAATAAAAGGAGCTATCTCTTCTTATGTATCATATACCAAAAGACAGCATCATCACCGTATCTGGAACAGTCGGTGTCGGAAAAACAACGATGACAAAAACGTTAGCAAAAGCGCTCCAGTTTAAAACTTCGCTCGAAGAAGTGGATACGAACCCCTACTTAGAGAAATTTTATCAAGATTTCGAGCGTTGGAGTTTTCACTTGCAAGTTTATTTTTTAGGCCAGCGTTTTAAAAAGCAGCAACAAATCGCAGAAGCTGGCGGTGGCTATGTGCAAGACCGCTCCATTTATGAAGACCATGATATTTTTGCACGAATGCACTACGATAAAGGTACAATGACACCGACCGACTATCACACTTATTATCAGTTGTTTGAGTCGATGGTGATGACACCTTACTTTTATCATCCAGATTTATTAATCTTTTTGGATGGTTCGTTTGATGATATTTTGGCAAGAATTAAACAACGCGGTCGAGACATGGAAGTACATACAGCAACTAGTTACTGGAGAGAAATGTACGAGAGATACCAAGAATGGATTGAGAATTTCGATGCATGTCCAGTATTACGAATTGATATTAATGAATATGATCTTACAGAAGACCCTCAATCGATCGATCAATTTTACAAAAGATAGAGAAAAGATTAGCTAAATGATGAAAGGGAGAACTGATAAATGACTACGATTTGTCTAGTAAGGCATGGGGAAACGGATTGGAATGTCGCTGAACGACTGCAAGGAATGACTGATATACCGTTAAATGATCGAGGCATACGTCAAGCTCAAGCGTGCGCTAATTATCTGAAAGACGCTGCTTGGGATGTAATCGTAACAAGCCCATTGCAACGGGCCCGAAAAACCGCGGATATCATCAATCAATCATTACAAGTGCCATTAACTGAGCTAGATGAATGTAAAGAACGTAGCTTTGGTGATGCTGAGGGGATGACGATAGAGAAGAAAAATCAAAAGTATAAAGATGCACCCATACCTAATCAAGAAGATCGGGCCACATTTCGCAAACGGGTATTATCTGGTATCAGTAAAATCAATCAACGGTACCACGGTCAAAAAGTCCTTCTCGTCGCACACGGTGCAGTAATTGGCACCATTCTGCGTGAATTTACAACGAGTGAAATGAATGCAGGTCATACAAAATTGCTTAATGCTTGTATCAGTAACATCGCTTTTCACAGTAATCAATGGGAAGTAAGAAACTTTAACCAAGTCGACCATCTGTCAGAGTAACTTGATTTTTTCCTTCAGACAACAACCTCGATCACCGCTGTTTGAAGGGAATCGAAGCTGTATGATGCAAACAGGGAATAGCACGCTTCATGTTTGCATCATATACTCATTATTCATGCAAACAGTCGATTTCTTCAGTTCTGTTTGCATGATAAATGCTTACGAAACGAAATTATTCATAAATCCCCATCGTCTGGCTCACTTCTTGAACAAATATGATTCCTTTCCCTGGCTCATCAATGTTTAATTCATTTCTAATCGAACGAACGATATCATCTGTTTTATCTTCTTCAGAAAGAATCATGACTAATTCTTTTTCGGGTTCAATATTCATTGAGAATAACTTACCCGTTTCATGGACACCAGATCCCCTTGCGTTCATGATTGTGCCACCCTTTGAACCAGCTTTCATCGCCGCATCGATGACATCTTCAGCATTTCCTCTGTCCACGATTACACTAATATTTTGATACATGGTTTGATCCTCACCACTTTCTTCATCTGTAGATTTTTCGTCATACTGCACCGTACAGCTCCTTGTTCCTAAGAGGCTTGAAATAGATGTTGTAAAAACAATCCCATGATTCCGTTTATCAAAATGAAATACGTTATTTAAATGATGTAATACACGAGTTGTCCTTCGTTTGTCCGTTATCATAAACACAATTTCTTTGCGTATATCGGATACACCAAGTAAATTGAGAATTCGATTACTCACTGTTCCCCGACCGATAAAGATCGTTCCACCTGAAACACCTTTTTTCTTGGCGGCCTTTATCACTTTACTGCCTAATCCAAATTTAACGACTACACATACAAGGTCATGCTGAGACATATCCTCCATCTATTCCAAACCTCCTTTTTTCGACTTCGCCCGATATAACAACCCTAACAATTGCAACGTAATCAGTGGTGTCAAAGCGACCATCGCGATCATACCAAATCCATCTACGATTATACTAGCACCTTCAGTCGCATCTGCTGCTCCATGCGTGAACGCCAATACAAATGTAGCTGTCATCGGTCCCGAAGCCACACCGCCCGAGTCAAAGCCGATACCGACAAACAATTTTGGTGCGAAAAACGTGAGTCCCACAGCAATTGCATATCCTGGCAATAAATAATGCCATAATTGCAGTTCAGGAATTAAGATCCGAATCATCGATAAAGCAATCGCTATACCGACACCAATGGCTAGTGTAAATAAGACAACTTTACGTTTCACATAACCGCTGGTAACGTCTTCGATTTGATGTGTTAAAACATAGACAGCTGGCTCTGCTAATATCGTAACTACACCTAAACAGAAGCCAACGGTAACCACAAATAGTTTATTTTCCATTGAAGCAATACTCGAACCTAATTGACTGCCTAATTCCATAAAGCCAGCATTGACACCAACGAGAAATAGCACTAAGCCAATAAAGGTAAATACTAAACCAAATAGTATCCTTTGAAAGGTTCTCTTAGATAGCTTAAAGGATATTTTTTGAAAAAGCAAAAAGATGAAAATAATTGGGCATAACGCGAGTAAGACTTCTTGTGATATGGGCAGTAATTCGTGAAGGAACGGGCTCATAACGGCATCACCCGTTGTATGTGCTTGCTTCATACTTCCGGTTAAACCATCTGTTTGAGAGAACATACTCATTAACATCACAGTGATAATGGCTCCCGTCGACGCAATCGCAACGAGACCGAAACTATCCTTTTCTGAAGCCTTACTATCTTTCTTTAATGTTGAAATACCGACAGACAAAGCGAGTATAAACGGAACGGCCATTGCACCAGTAGTCGCACCAGATGCATCAAATGATATAGCAAGATAATCAGGAGGTGTAAATATCGCAATAAGAAAAATGACGCTATATAACATAATCAAGATTTTATATAGTGGTATACTGTAAACAATACGGACTAGACCTAGTGATAAAAGGATTGCAATGCCAATCGCAACCACAATAACGATCGATAATTTAGACAGATCGCCACCTGTCACACTATCCACTTGACCAGCAAGAATATGTAAGTCTGGTTCTGCAATTGTAATAATAAAACCTAAAATCAAACCAGCGATAATCACAATTGATAATCGATTTGATTTTGCTATTGCCTTTCCCATTCGATTCCCAATTGGTGTAATGCCGATATCAACACCATACAGAAAGATACCGAGCCCTAAAACAATACTAGCTGCACCTATTAAAAAGCGGACAATTAAAATGGTATCAAGTGAAGTAAGCGTAAAATTCAAAAAAAGGACAATGATGGTAATCGGAAGGACAGCCATCAATACTTCCAGAAGCTTGGAGAATAAAATATTCAATTTCGTCACATTCCTCTCTTCCGTTGTCTCTAATTATATTCTGTTCAACATGTAGGATTTCCATTAATAGAATGAGGCGAATGATGGAGATATAAACTGTTATTTATCATTATAACATAGCGACTCTTTCTCAATACAGTAAGACGCAAAGGCAGTCTAGCCTAAATACTGTTTCATTTATGATTGACGAATGGATTGGAAATATTTATGATAATTATGTAAGCGCTATTTACAAGTGGAAGGAGGATCAATGATGATTCGTAAAGCCTTTGTTATGAAAGTATATCCTGACAAACATGAAGAATACGAACAAAAGCATCGCGATATCTGGCCTGAATTAGTTACAGCATTACGCCATCATGGTGCAAAGAATTACTCCATTTTTTTAGATCCATCGACAAGTATGTTATTCGCTTATGTTGAAATTGAAAATGAAAAAACATGGGAACAATTGGCTCAGACTGAGGTTAACCAAAAATGGTGGCGTTATATGGAACCACTTATGGAAACGAATTCAGATAACAGTCCCGTGACCGTTAACTTAAACGAAGTCTTTCATATGGATTAGTGATACCGTAGCTGTTATCATGAGGAGTAAGAACAGATTCAATGGAGGACTATTATTGTGAAACAAGGACACGATAAACCATTTAATGACGTTATCGATCATCAGCAAAAAATTACTGGGAGTGTCACGTCAACTGGTGGTCGCTTGCCTCGCGCTATTCGTGTACTAGGCATGGTTTTATTCGGCAGTTTCTCTATCCTGATTATCTTCGGAATGATTTTACAATACTTTTTCTCATAACCATACAAATGAGAGACATGAGAGTTGATAACATTTTAACGATTACTAGGAAATGTTCTATTACAGAGAGAACATTTCCCGGTAATCCGTGTAATAACTGGGAAATCCGTAATGACTGAGGAGGAGATTTCCCAGTAAAATATGAATTACTGGGAAATCTATTGATTATTTCATGTCGATTTCCTTGTAATATCAAAATTACCGGGAAATCGTCACATAACGCAAACTAGTTTTCCCGGAAAAACTTTATGATCTCCATTTTCTATGCAAATAATTACTTCTGCTTCTTCTGTTTGACGCATATCATGCTGTCACATGTCTGGTTCATCTTGACGCTGGCGCAGGAAAAGCACCTCATGGCATTGATATTAAAGCCTTACCTGGTATTAGTGGAAGTTGTTAAATAATTATAAAAGCTGTTGTGCTGATTGAATCAGTACAGCAGCTTTTTTTTGATCAGCGTAAATCCATAAAAAGCCTGTTTTTTTGCACATTCTGCCTATTAGGTGAATATCCTATAATTGTTAGAAAGGAGAGTGTTGAACGTGTATCATCAACAACATCAGCAAGAAATGGTACATCCAGAACAATTTAAACAGATGTGCGAACAATATATGAATTACCACGTACTTGGTGAACTGAATGACGGGACACAGTTTGAAGGGATCATCGTTTCGATCAATCAAACAAATGTAACGATATTAGTAGCAGAAGATGTAGATGAACAACAAATCACGATGAACCGACAATTCGGATATGCACCCGGTAGACGCTATCGTCGTTATCGCAGAAGAACATATCCTTTTAATCTATTTAGAGGATTATTCCTTTATCCATTTTTTTATCCGTCTTACCCTAATTACGGCTACCCGTATTACTACTAGCTATACAAATAAGGTTATATGTCGTTTAAAAAGATTAGCAAATTATTTTTGCTAATCTTTTTTCTCATTGACGGAAAGGATTATGATCCCAGATACATTTGTCGATTTTTCTTTAAAATCATAAAAATATAATCATTAATGATCTTCTGTCATGTCAAAGGTGTTTGCGATTACAGTCTTTTTCATATAAAGGTTGAGCTGTTTCCATGAAAAGTAGAATATGTTATTTTAGAGTAGGCCTTTTTATTTATTCAAAAAATATTGCAATTACATAAAGGAAGGTTTTATATGAAAAAAATACTAGGCAATCTCTCAATGTTTTGGAAGATCATGATCATTGTCCCGATTATTGTCGTTTTTCTTGGTGTGCTTACGTTCATTAGTTATAACAACGCTTCAACTGAACTAAACAATGCAATTAATGAACGCATGGGGCCAAACTAAACCAAACAATTGAAGAAATCGACAAGAAAATGACGCGTCATGAACGAAATCTAGTTACGACAAAAGCACTACTTGAATCTCAAGACGGTCAATACAATCGTCAACAGTATCGTGACTATTTTGAATCGTTACTCCCAAGCAACGAAGAAACTTATGGGTTAGGCGTATGGTACGAACCGTATGCTCACAATGAAGACGATGAATACTTCGGCCCATATGTATATAAAGGTGAGGACTCTCTTCAATACACCGAAGATTATGAAGAGCCGTCTTACGACTATCACTCACAAGGTTATTATACACAAGGAATTGAAGCTGATACGCCTATTTGGACGACACCGTACTATGATGAAACATTGGATCAAACATTTATCACAACGGCCGTTTCTTTTGCGAATCAAGAAGGCACAACACAAGGGGTGCTAACTAGCGATTACGTATTAAATTCCGTACAATCATTAGTCGCTGACATTAAAGTAGAAGACACGGGGTATGCAGCGTTAATTGGAAAGGATGGCACATTTCTATCACATCCCGACCAAGAGAAGATTCTCTCCGCTAGCTTAAGTGATGAAATTAGTAACGAAAATGTCATCTCTCAAATCAACGAAAATAGTAACGGAGATGTAACTTTATCACTAGATGGAACAGAGTATGAAGTCCATTACGAAACATTACCAAAAGTCGGTTGGAAACTAATGATGTTTGCACCAACTGATGAATTGTATGCGTCACTACCCGCTTTGCTTAACAAATTGATTATAACAAGTGTTGCATTAGTTATTCTAATTGTGCTTCTCGTCTTTTTCATTGGACGAACCGTTTCTAAGGACGCTAAGAAATTAAACACCTATTTAGAAGGACTAGCACAAGGCGATTTAACCGACCGAATTGATGTTCAATCGTCTGATGAACTTGGACAGATGGGGCAGTACTATAACCACTCTGTCAACTCCTTACATCAGATGCTACAAAGTATTACAAAGAATTCAGAACATGTTGCATCAACATCTGAACAGCTATCCGCAAGTTCACAGGAAATTAACTCATCGGTTGAAGAAGTCGCAACATCGATTCAAGAAGTAGCGAATAATGCAACATCACAAAATGAAATTGCCAATCAGTTATCAGGGTCTAGTGAAAAAATGCATGAAAATATGAATGATATGGCTGACTCTATGAAAATGATGAATCAAGAGGCATCTCAGTCTACAGACCGAGCAAGTCAAGGAAGTAAAAATGTAAAAGATGTCGTAGAAAAGATGCATGAATTAAATAAACAGATCAAATCATCATCAGACAAAATTTACTCCTTAGACAAAAAATCGGATCAAATCGGTGAAATGTCTAGAATGATTACGGAAATTACAGAACAAACCAACTTATTGGCATTAAATGCTGCGATTGAAGCAGCACGTGCTGGTGAAGCTGGTAAAGGTTTCTCCGTTGTCGCTGAAGAGGTACGTAAATTAGCTGAACAAACCGGACAAACGTCTAGTCAAATTAATGATATGGTTGAAGATGTTCAAAAAGAAGTATCAGAGTCTGTTACAATGATGGAACAAAGCCAGACGATTGCTGATGAAGGTATTCAATCTGTTGAACGTTCTGGTGAATCATTCGATACAATTACATCTTCTATCTATGACTTATCTGAGAAAATTACAAGCATTACTTCAGACATGGAAAAAAGTCTGGCAGATATGAAAGAAATGAAGGAACTTTCGGATAAAGTACAGAATTATTCCCATGACACAAGTGACCATGCGAATAATGTTTCTGCTACAACTGAAGAACAACTATCAATGATGAACGAAGTAGCTAATGCTTCCGAATCATTAGCCGAAATGGCTCAACAACTTCAAGAAGAAATGAGCCAATTCAACATTTAGTTTTAAAAAACGAAGAAGGATTCATGAGTAGTTCAATTTTGGAGTGCAAGATCGCAAATTGCACCCTTAATTGAACTACTTTTATATACGAATAGGATAAGTCGTATTTATATGATAAAATAAGTGAAAGAACGTTAGAATGATTTTGTTAAATTTACGCGAGCACAACTAAAATAAGTATTTTCGATTCATTGCATATATGAATTGTTATGATAGTATAAGATAAAGGATATTGGTGGTGATTAATCCGTATGGGAAAAATCCAATCTGCAAAAGAGCTTATGAAATATATTGAGAAGATGAATAGTGACAACTCTGTATTCCAATTTTCGATGCCTGGCAAAGGAAAGTTTACACTTGTTTTACAAGAAGAAGATGATGAAAAATCTATACAGTTTGAAGTTGATAAAAATCCCGAACTTAAACGAATGCTAAAAGAAAGTCAGGAGCAGTATGATACAGAAAGGAGTATGTCTACTTCAGAATTATTAAATGCTGTGTCTAAAAAGGACTTTATGTAATGTATGACCGAAATGTTATTTGGACCCTGCTGTTAAAGAAAAACTTACTCTGTTTAGAAGTGAAAGATTTACACCAAAAGAGACTCTTGATTTTATCTCTCAGTTTATCATCGAAACTGAAGATCTATTAAAGAATCGGATAATTGGAAAAACATACACTGAAGAAGTCGGCAAATATAAAGGTGTTACTAGGATAGTGATTAAAAGGTTTAGAGTTTATTATAAATGGATAGAAAATGATGTTGTTATTTTAGCTATCCTTTTTCCAGGTGAAGACTAAATAAAATCCTAATCGTTCAGGAATTTTCACCATACTCCTTCATTGACTGATAAATAAACGATTGAGTGTCGTCTGCACTTCTTATATCATCCACCCACACTAACCATTTCCTTAAATATTCTCTACATTGATCAGTTAATTTAAAAATCTCTGGTGCATCCGCTCGTTCCACTAATTTTAAAGATAATTCGTCGTCCACTTTATGTACAAACATAAGCATCACCTCTTCTTTATTCGGTTCATTATATATTCGATATATGAACATCAAACACCTTTTTATAAAACAAATTCTTATGTACATCGAACGTGAAAGCACTTTCTAGTGATAAAACTCATGTTTTCTGCTCTCATTCGTGCTATGATGACTTATAATCGACCTACATACAGAAAAAATGCCTTCATTGAAACTATGAAGACACTTTAGAACGATTCAAGCTTATTTTTTTGCTTTCATTTTATGCTATGTTCATTGGACACATCATAGGACACAGAATATATCCTATGTCCCATTCTTCATTAATTTTACTTTTTCTTTCGTTAAATGGTAGATTCCTTTAAAGAAGTTGCCATTGACCATGGTAAGGATTCCGTCTAGCATAGGCATGTTGACGATACCGCCAGTCATACGAGCAATACCTCTAAATGGCATATTATACACAGACATCATCATTAAATTCGCCTGGCTTCTTTTGCCAATTTTCCTTAAAAACCAGTGTGTAAAGACAATAGAATGATATAATAATTTTCCAAATATCCCTTTTGCATAATGGCATTGTGCAATCATATCATTGTAACCAAGCGGTTGCGTTCGATCCCAATATGGAGACGGTACGGATCTACCAAGTAAGGATTCAAACTCTCTTTGGCTGACATTCTTAATATTGCCTGAATAGTAAGATGGTAGTTTTTCTTTATCATAAGGTATAGGAGCATTGGTACCTTCTATAAAAATCGTGTCATTTAACTTAATATCCGCACTAGAAGCACCAATTAAAATTTCATATTCGGCCGTTTCGATTTCCCATTGATTTGTTTGTACATTGAAATATCGAAATGTTTTATCATCAAATGATATTGTAACCGTTTTGGTTTCTCCAGCATTGATAAATACTTTCGTAAAACCTTTCAATTCTTTTGTTGGTCGAAATATTTGATCAGATTGGCAGCGTACATAGAGCTGTGGAACCTCCATACCTGCCTTCTGTCCAGTATTGGTTAACTGAAAAGTCACAGCGTCTTTTGACACTTCAATATCTGAATACGCAAACGTCGTATAACTGAGACCATAACCAAAAGGAAACCTTACATTTACATTCGCTGTATCATAATACCTGTATCCAATGTACATACCTTCACGATATTCTACCGTTTTCTCTTTGCCTGGGAAATACTTAGCTGATGGTGTATCCTCATAACGAATTGGATACGTCTCTGCTAATTTTCCTGAAGGATTCACATCACCAGACAACACCCTTAAGATGGCTCTTGCCCCTGCTTGTCCACCTAAATATCCATGCAATAGACCTTTTACTTTATCTATCCAAGGCATTTCAACAGCAGAGCCGCAAGAGATGATTCCAATGATATTTTGATTCACTTCAGAAATGGCATCAAGTAATTCTATTTGGTTCTCAGGAATGTTCATGTGTTTTCTATCTAGTCCTTCTGCTTCTGTTACTTCATCCAATCCAATATATAACAGTACAGCATCTGCTTTTTCAGCGAGCGCACAAGCTTTATCAATTTTTTTCTGATTTTTCTTTCCATAACGTTCAAAACCTGGTTCATAGCCAATACTAATGATTCCAGACTCTTCAAAACATTCCATTGTATGGTCAAGGATCGTTGGATTGACAATAGAAGAACCAGCACCTTGGTATCGAGCATCCTTAGCAAAATCACCTATGACAGCTACCTTTTTACCAAACGTTAATGGTAAAATATTGTTCTCATTTTTCAACAAAACAATCGATTCTTCTGCTACTTTTTGCGATACACGATGATGTTTCTCAACATCAAATGGACGAGGGTCCTTCTTTGTTTTCGTCTCAGTGAAATATATCAAATCTAACAACCGGTCAACTGATTGATCCAATATTTCCTCACTTATTTCTCCATTATGAACGGCTTGAATAATTTCTTGATCTGTTTCACCAGCTGTTGTGGGCATTTCTAATTCATTGCCAGCTCGTAAGCCCGCCACTCGATCATTACTACCACCCCAGTCTGTAATCACAGTGCCTGTGTAGTTCCATTCATGACGTAAAATGTCCTGCATTAAATGCATATGTTCATTTGTATATGTACCATTTAATTTATTATAAGATGACATAATAGATTGTGTTTGGCCTTCTTTTACAGCCATTTCAAATGCCGTTAAATAAATTTCTCTCATGGTTCTTTCATCTACAATGGTGTCTATCGTCATTCGTTTTTCTTCTTGATTATTGACAGCAAAGTGTTTCACACAAGCAGACACCCCATATGACTGTATTCCTCGAATATAACTAGCCGCCATTTTCCCTGTAAGATAAGGATCCTCACTAAAGTATTCAAAATTCCGGCCACATAAAGGGTTTCTTTTCATGTTAATCCCTGGTCCTAGCAAGACATTTACGTTTTGGGCAATCGCTTCTTCGCCGAGAAATTCACCGACTTTTTCTCCTAATTCAGCATTCCAACTATTTGCAACGGTAGCGGCTGTTGGGTAACAAGTGGCAGGAACCCCTTGGTTTAAACCAGGTTTGTTCGCTGCTGCTGCTTGTCTGCGAATACCATGTGGACCATCTGCAAGAAAAATACTATCAATGCCAAGACGTTCAATCTCTTGTGTCTGCCAAAAATCCTTCCCAGACATTAATGACGCCTTTTCTTCTAATGTCATTTTTTCGATAATATCGTTATACTTCATGTTCATTCCTCGTTTATTCAATATAAAAAGTATGTTAAACGAATGCTCGTTATTCTATATGTATTCTACTATAGAATATCATTATTTGCTAATACGGCTGATTACACATAAAACAATGTTCATTATAGTTGAAAAAGCAGGAACTCCGGATAGAATCCCTACTTTCATTAACAGCACAACCACGAGATATTCTTTCTAATTGAACCCGACTAATCTTTGAGAAATTTTATAAGCACCAATGGAGATCTGACGACCGATTCTACCAGGTAAATTAATCAGCCTTCCCATAATTCCATATTTTAAGTTTCGGTATAACTGAATATCATTATGTTTAATGTAGTGCATTAAGGCTTTTTTCTTTTGTATGTTTTCTTTTGTACCAGAACGAATTAACAAAATGGATGATACAACAGTTACGATTTCTAAATGACGGAGCAAATAGTGACGAAGATGATCATTTTCGACATACTTATGTTGTGCTTCGTCAATCATCAGTTTATTCACTTTCAATTGCTGGTCAATTCGTTTAATCATCATATGTTCTTGTACCGACTGATCTTCTCTTCCAATAAAATAACGATAAAAGTCAACATTTACATAGTACATATTTTTAACATACGCTAGTGGCGTATATACGTATAAATTATCCACGTAAAACGTATGCTTCGGTAATTCTAAACCACATGATTTTAATAATTGTGTCCGATACATCACAGAATGCATTAAAAGGTATTGCCCTCTGCGGAAATTTTTCGTCTCATCCCAAGTAAAAACTTTTCCTTCAGGAAGGACATTTTGATACTTCATAATCTTTTTATATTTTGCTCCTTCTTTTTCATACACAAAATTACTGATAAGCAAATCCACGTACTTTCCTTTACCATACAGATTTCTGATCGTATCAAGGATTTTTACATACGAACGAATGTCCACCCAATCATCACTGTCTACTACTTTAAAAAACAAGCCAGATGCATTACGAAGACCTGTGTTCACCGCTTCCCCATGTCCGCCATTTTTTTGATGAATCGCCCTTACGATATATGGATACTTTTGGGCATACATATTGGCTATTTCCGCAGTTTGATCACTAGATCCATCATTGACGATTAACACTTCCACCTCATCTCCACCCGGCAAAAGTGATTCAATACAATACCTCATATAATCTTGTGAATTGTAACATGGTATAACGATAGATAATAGTTTCATAGATGTTCACAACCTTTACTCCGCTTGTTTTTCTGGCTCTTGCTTAAAAATGATTTTAAAGATCGGGAAGAATACCCAGAATGAAATGGCACTATTAATAATCATTGTAATCACATCGGCTGTGGTCTCTCCTAAGGATCCCATTTCCCAAGTATTCATTAATAGATTATATATCGGCGCTTTATAAAAACCTTGTGCAGCAGCGGCACCAATTGTAATAATGACATAAGCCACAAAATACCAGAAAGCCGCTCTCCATATATTACTGTTTGACTTAAATGTAATACTTCTTTGGGCAAAGAAGTTGATAATCTGTGCAATAGCAATCGTAATTTGAACAGCTAAAAAGTAAGCAAGTCCACCTCCGCCACCAGAGGAAAGCGGACCTGCCATATAATCAAAGATATAGTAAGGACTGCCATCAAATGTTTCCCCTACTTGCCATATCTGAAAATTCATATGAATTAACGACGTTTGCGCAAAGATACTCTTAAAAATCGGCATTAACGATAATTGTAGCACTGTTACCCCATTACTCAAAAGGAAAAAGACTAAAAATTGCGCAAAATGTGGGTGTTTCTCCTTGTACCTTGCCCAAAAGCCAAGTGGACCTGAAGCTAACTTATCTTGATTTGCTTTCTGATTACTCATTTTACCTCTCCTTTGTCGCATTAGCTACTTTTTGGAACTTGCTTTTGTGACTGACGCATTTTTCTTCTCTCTTTTAAGAAGTGACGCAAACCTTTGAAAAATTGACCGTTTACCATTTGCAAAATGCCATCAAGCATCGACATGTTTATGACGCCACCTGTCATTCTTGCCATGCCTCGAAACGGCATATGATAAACTGACATCATAATAAGATTGGCTGTACTTCGTTTTCCTATTTTCCTTAAAAACCAATGTGAAAACACGATAAGATGATACGCAATTCTAGCTATTGCGCCTTTAGCATATTGACATTGAGCAATCGTATCATTGTAGCCAAGTGGTCGCGTTCGATCCCAATGGGAAACCGGTACACGCCGACCTAGTAACTGTTCAAATTCTTCCTGTCTGACATCGTTGACCTCTCCAGAATAATAGGATGGCAACTGATTTTTTTGATAAGGTTGCGGTGCTTGGGAACCTTCAATATGGATGGTGTTTTTGAGTCGGATATCTTCAACAGATGCACCAATTTGAATCATATATTCCGCCGATTCTACTTCCCATCGATTGGTTATTACATTAAAATAACGGAAGGTTTTATCATCAAAAGCTATCTCAACTTTTTTTGTTTCTCCAGGCTGAAGAAAAACTTTTGAAAAACCTTTTAACTCTTTACTTGGCCGAAAGATTTCTCCGGATGAGCAACTAACATAGAGTTGCGCGACTTCGCTACCAGCTACTTCTCCGTTGTTTGTTATAGTAAAGGTGACACCCTGTTGAGTCACTTGCAAGTCGCTATACTCAAACGTCGTATAACTTAATCCATAACCAAAAGGAAAAAGAGCATCTACATGGGCTGTATCATAATAACGGTAGCCAATATACATGCTTTCTCTATATTCTACACTTGCTTCTTCCCCTGGAAAGTGGTTATAAGCAGGTGTATCTTGATAACGAATCGGATACGTCTCAGCCAATTTACCGGAAGGATTTACTTCACCTGTTAGCACTCGTAAGATCGCTTTTGCTCCCGCTTGTCCGCTTAAATAGCCATGAACTAGTCCTTTGACTTTATCAATCCAAGGCATTTCAACTGCCGAACCACAAGATAAAACAACGACAATATTTGGATTCACTTCATAAAGCGCATGTAACAACTCAATTTGATTCTCAGGTATTTTCATGTCATGCCGGTCAAGACCTTCTGCTTCCGTCGCTTCATCTAATCCCATATACAACAACACAATATCGGCATTTTTCGCTAATTGACAAGCATGCTTGATTTTCCTTTTACTCCGTTTACCGTAACGTTCAAATCCTTGCGCATAACCGATGCTTTGTACATTGACATCTTTCATAAATTCTAGTGTCGTATCTAGTTTTGTTGGATTAACAATCGAAGAACCTGCCCCTTGATATCGTGGATTTTCTGCAAAATCTCCAATTGTCGCTACCTTTACATCCTTCTGTAATGGCAATATATGATCTTCATTTTTCAACAACACGATTGATTCTTCTGCTGCTTGTTGCGCTACTTGATGGTGTTTATCTTGATCAAAGTTATTTTGTGGATTACCTTGTAACGATACTTCAGTCGATTTCATCAATTCTAGTAATCGATCGACACATACATCCAATACTTCTTCTTTTATGGTGCCATTTTTTATTGCTTGCACAATATCCTTATTGGTTTCCCCGGCTGTAGTTGGCATCTCGAGTTCATTGCCAGCAATTAGCCCAGAGATTCGATCATTACTTCCTCCCCAATCAGTAACAACAACTCCGTTATATCCCCATTCATCTCGCAAAATTCTTTGCATTAAATGAAGGTTTTCATTCGTGTATTCACCATTTAATTTATTATATGAGGACATCACCGTCTTGGTTTCGCCTTCTTGAATCGCAATTTCAAAGGCTGTTAAGTAAATTTCGCGCAATGTTCTTTCGTCGACTACTGTATCAATTGTCATCCGGCGCGCTTCTTGATTGTTTGCTGCAAAATGCTTCACACAAGCAGATATGCCGTGGGATTGAATCCCTCTAATATAACTAGCAGCTAGTTTTCCAGCATGATAAGGATCTTCACTGAAATATTCAAAGTTTCTTCCACATAAAGGATCTCGCTTCATATTTATCCCAGGCCCCAATAAAACATTCACATTTTGAGCTACGGCTTCTCTCCCTAAATAGTCACCGATCTTCTCACCTAAATCAGGATTCCAGCTATTGGCAACTGTCGCTGCTGTTGGAAAACATGTAGCAGGAATACTTTCATTTAACCCTAGGTGATCCGCTGCTTCAGCTTGTTTCCTTATACCATGTGGTCCATCAGCAAGAAACATGCTATTAATTCCTAAACGGTCAATATTTTGTGTTTGCCAAAAGTCTTTGCCTGACATTAAAGATGCTTTTTCTTCTAATGTCATCTTGTTGATAATCTCTTTATGTTTCATCGTTGATACCTCTTTTTTGCTTTAGACAGCACCAGAGTGGGCTGTCTAAAGCTAATTTTGATTATTTGCTATTGATTTGCGACCTTTTCAACTGCATCAGCTTGTTTGTTTTTTCGATGTGTCAATTTGTAGAATCCGAGTGATAATAGAGTGAGTAGAATAATATCCCCCAGTCCTAACAACAATAGCCAATTTGGATAAGATTTTTGATTAATTTCTAGCGCATTACTATTAGCAACTGTATATAAAATGTTGTGAGTTGCTTGTCGCATCGCCTGTCTACCCGTATTTGTTTCTGTACTTAATTCTGTCGGTTCGTCACCTAGCGTTGTCAGCATTAGATCATTACCAGCACGAATTGCGCTATCTGGACTCATATGTGGAAATTGATCCCAATCGGTTATTACCATTCCTTCAAATCCCCACTCATCACGAAGAACGGTTGTCAACAATCCATAATGGTCACCAGCCCATAACGTACCCAGTCGATTAAAGGAAGACATAATCGCTGTAGAACCGCCTTCTTTCACAGGTAATTCAAAGGCTTTTAAATAGATTTCGCGAATGGCTTGTTCATTAGACCAAACGGCTACACCATCACGGTTTGTTTCTTGGTCGTTTAATGCATAGTGTTTAATATACGTATAAACACCTTGATCCATGGCACCTTTCACAGTTGCTGCGCCCATTTTTCCAGAGATAAATGGATCTTCAGAATAGTATTCAAAGTTTCTTCCTGAAAATGGTGTACGATGAATGTTCATAGCAGGTGCATAAATACCGCTAACACCGTATACAGTGGCTTCATTCGCTAAGTATTCACCCATCTTCTCCGCAAGATCAACATTCCACGTAGAACCTAATACGACTTCAGTCATATATTGTACGCCATTCACGCCGCTAAGCAGATCATTGATCCCTGCTGGTCCATCTAAATCGGTTGTTGCTGGTTTATTAATCGATTCAACTTCTTGTGTTTCATAACCGCCATAACCGATCAGACGAGCCATTTCATCAACAGATATTTGTTCAAGTAAATCCTGCCATTTGGGATCATCATAATCCAATCCCTTCATATCTGCTAATTCCAATCCGTGATCGGCAAATGTAATATCTTCGTCTTCTGGATTATCTTCGATTGGATTGGTTTCTAATGCTTCAACTAATTCAGGAGATGCCTCCTTATCCTGTGTACGTTGTGTCGGCAAAGTACCTTCCCAATCTGCTCGTGATACATATTGAATGTCACCTTGAGCATCTTCAAATTGATTGGTTGCAACTACTTGATCAGAAGCGCGTTTGTTTCCTTCGTTATAGACAATAGTTTCTCCTACTTCATACTCTCTTGTATCCAGTACGTCATGAGCGTTATTCATTAATTTAATATCATATGTTCCTTCTTCCAACACATAAGCTTCTTCATTCTGATAGTCATAAGAAGCCATATCTTCCGCGGCAATCTCTAATGTAACGGTTTCAGACGAACCAGGTTCTAACATTTCTGTTTTATCAAAGGCACCAAGTTCGACATGCGATTTCTCAATACCACCTTCATCATATGGCGGTGTATAATACACTTGTACGACTTCTTTACCTGCTTCATTACCTGTATTCGTTACTTCCACATCAACGGTAATCGTATCTCCATTTGACTGATAGTTTGTAATTTCTTGCGTAAAATCGGTATAACTGAGACCATAACCAAATGGATATTGCACGGCATTTTCATAAGCTTCTTCATCAACTTCACCTGTTTGATTATCGACATAACGTGTTTCATAATAGCGATAACCTACATAAATGCCTTCTTGATAATTTAAAAACGTATGATACTTTTGACTTTCTTCACCGAACTTGTCGACTGAAGTGTGCTCAGTATTCGAATATTTAAAATCACCTGCGTTATAATAGGCTGGGGATGATGTCGCATCATAAGCATAAGTGTTCACTAATCGCCCTGAAGGATTCACTGTTCCAGCTAATACTTTGCCAACACTATTATTGCCAGTGGATCCTGGGCCACCTATGACCATAGCGGCGTCAATTCCCTCATCTTCTAAAAATTCAAGTTCCATGGCATGACTCGAATTGATCATGACAACAACTTTTTCAAAATCCATTTCTTTAACCATTTCAATCATGGTTTCTTCTGCTTCAGAAATTTCTAAATAATGACGATCCTCTGTTCCTCCATACTCTGACGTTTCAAACGGAAGATCACCACCTTCACCGCCAGCTCGTGATAAAGTAATAAGTGCCACATCTGAAAACTCTTCTGCATTCGTTAACATTTCCTCAGAGAAATCACTGGTTGCTGGTTCACTTAATCGATAGTCCCCACCATCCAAGTTAAACACATCTTCTTCTTCCTCTTCAGGCTTATGTTCTTCATAAAATTCTGTTAATTCATCGTTCACGTTGAAACCGGCATTTTCAAGACCTTGTTGCAGTGTAACGTTTTCACTTTCGTCACCAGAACCTGAACCGCTTCCACCATAAACCATCTTCACCGAAGCTTGACCAAAGACATTAATATTTGTTTCTGTTTCATTTGATTGATTCAGTGGAAGAGCATTATTTTTATTTTCTAATAGAACAATCCCCTCATCTTCAATTTTCTCTGTAATGCCTCGAGCGTCTTCTGTTACTTTCGCTAACTCCTCTTCATCCATATCCACTTTTGTTAAGTATTGGTTAATGACGACATGATAGTTATAAACAGCTCCATTTAATACAATAATTGCGATTAAACCTACACTTAACAAAGCAAATAAAACTCTTCTTCTTCCTTTTCTCTTCGGCGTATGCTTTCTTGCCCATATAAATCCAAAAATAACAATACCTATTGCAAGAATGATGACACCGATAAGTAAGATTTTCACCATTTCTGGAACGCTTACAAAAGACACAGTAATTGCTGTACCAATCATAAGGCTAAGCTAATCAGCCATATTGTCCAAACTTTCTTCTTGCTTCCTCTCGCATTACTCATGTAGTTCCCCCCTGAACAAATGTCATACAGGCGTGACTTGTATCTGTTTTCACGACTGTATATTTAGATTAACGTATTGCGTATCAAATGACTATCAACGAAAAGTTAGGAGGTAGTAACGAACGGTTGAATACATACCGGAATGGTGTTATATATTAGAAAAAAATAGTCGTTTTAAGGTTATGTGATTCCTTTAAAACGACTATTACATGATATCTCTTATGTATTGTTGAAATAAAGCAACTGCTTTGGATTGAATACCACGTTTGCGATAGACTAAATAAACATTTTGAGGTACCGATTCACTGATTCGAATCGTTTTTAACTTTGGATTTTGTACAGATTCTTCCACGAAATCAATCGAAACGCCTACATAATCATTCATTTCACATAAACGATGTGCTGTTAAAATACTACCAAATTCATGGATCACATTTGGTGTAAAACCATAGTCAAAACACTTCTCCATGAATATATGCTCTTGCTCGCTCTCGACTGCTTTAAGAACAATAGACTCTTCTTCTAAATCAGCAATCGACACTTCATCTTTTTTTGCAAGTGGATGGTGATGCGAAACAACTAAGACGACTTCCCCATGCGCAATGATTTCATACTCACAGTTATCAATGTTATAAGGTTCCATTACAATGCCAACATCGACTTCTTCCTCAAAAAGTTGTTGAATTGGATGTTCGTCGGGATACTCTTTTAATTTCATTTGAATATCGGGATACTGTTCAGAAAAACGAAACAAATCTTGTACTGGTAAAACGGAAGTCGTCGAATAGGTTACCAATACATTTAATACTCCCTTACTACCACTGATAATGCTGATTTCTTTTTTTATATCTTCTATTAAGTATCTCAAGTGTCTCGCACGGGCATGCAATAATTCCCCAGCCTCTGTCGCTTCTACTCCGCGCGGTCCTCGATAAAATAATTCAGTTTCCAATTCTAGTTCTAGTTGTTTGATCGTTTTACTAATACCTTGAGGTGTAATATATAATTCTTTAGCTGCAGCAGTAACACTCTTTTTCTCATAAACTTTGATAAAATATTCTAATGCTTCTGTATTCATAAAAGATCCTTTCATGTCATAACGCGCAATGGTAATGTTGTCAGTATAGCACAAATATGCAACCGAGATCACCATACTGTTGTCATAATCTATGTCATTTCAATGATTCGGTTGATATATGACTAGGAGTATGAAAAAATAATCTTGATATAAAAACAATAGATCATCATTTAACGTATAGGTTACCATAAATAGATGATGGCTTGTTAAAAATCAGCATCAAATAATCGTTGATACGTCCTATGAAATTCTAACTAAAGGAGCGCTTACTATGTATGACTACCTCATTGTAGGAGCAGGATTGTTTGGGTCCGTTTTTGCTTATGAAGCAACGAAGAGAGGAAAAAAGTGCCTCGTCATTGACAAACGAAATCACATTGGTGGTAACATCTATACCGAAGAAATGGACGGCATCCAAGTTCACAAATATGGCGCTCATATTTTTCATACAAATAATCAAGACATATGGAACTATGTGAATCAATTCGTTACCTTTAATCGTTACACTAATTCACCTGTCGCTAATTATAAAGGGGAGATATATAATCTACCATTCAACATGAACACATTCTATCAATTATGGGGCGTAACATCCCCTGACGAAGCGAAGCAAAAAATTGAAACACAAAAACAAGCAGCACATATTACCGAACCTAGCAATTTGGAAGAACAGGCGATCTCTTTAGTAGGTTCCGATATTTATGAAAAACTGATCAAAGGATATACCGAAAAACAATGGGGGCGACCTGCAACTGAATTACCACCGTTTATTATTAAACGTTTACCTGTTCGATTCACCTTTGATAACAATTATTTTAATGACCGTTTTCAAGGCATTCCGATTGGTGGTTATACAAAAATAATTGATCAAATGCTTAAAAATGTAGACGTTCAATTGAATACTGATTACTTTGATAAGAAACAAGCATTTAAAAATTTAGCCAAAAAAACAGTGTATACGGGAATGATCGATCAATATTTCGACTATATCTATGGGACACTAGAATACCGGAGCCTTCACTTTGAAACAAAACGTTTAGAGCATACAAGCAATTATCAAGGAAATGCTGTTGTTAATTATACCGATCGCGAGACACCGTACACACGTATTATTGAACATAAACATTTTGAATTCGGTACACAAGATCAAACGGTCATAACTGAGGAATATCCACAGGAATGGAAACCTGGCGATGAACCTTACTATCCAATTAACAATACGAAAAATAATGAACGCTACAAGCAATACAAAGCCTTAGCTGATCAAGAAGAAAATGTCATATTCGGCGGTCGATTAGCAACTTACAAATACTATGATATGCACCAAGTGATTGGCGCCGCACTCGCAACCGTGAGAAAAGAGTTTGATGACAATTAGAAAACCATCATCCTCCTCCGCACTAACACCTATCCCCCACGATTGATCATATAACTGGCAAATTGTTTTAAAAAACTAATGTGGTGCGGGATTTTTTGTAGCGATTCCATGGCTCGGCAATAATGTTCCCACATTTCCTTCTTCGCTCCTTCTATACCTAATATGGATACGAAGGTCGCACTTTGATTCGTTTGATCAATACCAGATGGTTTCCCTATCGCCATCTGGTCCCCTTCAACATCCAGCAAGTCATCTTTAATTTGAAAGGCAACTCCTGTGTGATAGGCATATGTTTGGAGTGCCTCTCGTTCGTCTTGTGATACTCCTGCTAAGATAGCTGGCATCATTAGGCATGCTTCAACACCAATTCCCGTTTTATAAAAGCACATGGTGCGTAATTCTTCGACAGTTAATCTTTTATTCTTTGACTCCAAATCTATCGCTTGTCCTTTACACATCTTTTGCGTCGTTTGCGTCGAATACGTAATTAACTCTAAAATCGTGTCTGCATCAAAGGATGACATCGATGCCTGCTCTTGAACGGCCCTTTGTGTCATAAATAATCCCGTTAATTCAGCTATAGCCGGATTGTACGCTTCATGTAACGTTTGACGCCCACGTCGAATCGGAGCATTATCTTGTGACGGCAAATCATCATAAATGAGTGATGCCGTATGCATATATTCCAATGAACGCAATAATGGGATGATAGTATCTTCATCCAATTGATAGGCTTGTATAGCCATCACCCATGTCATAATTGGTCGTATACGCTTCCCGTCACTTTCTAGACTATAATTGGCTGCATCTGTAATCGGATCGGTCCACAGCATAGCATGTTCATTTGTGTCGATAGATAACATTTGATTGATTGATTGTCGAACCGATTCAATCGTCGATTCGAAAGCTTTTTTGTCTTCTTTTTCAGTCCGTATCGTACGTAGAAAATGATCACGTAGCAGTTTATCAAAGAAATCAACATCATTTGCCTTTTGTACCATATGTTGTATCGTTTGTTGGAACCGTTGATCGCTCAACCCAAACACTCGCATGATTTGATTATATTGTTTTTGACCCAATTTATCCTTTAATCGCTTTAACCCGTTAATGGCTCGATTTAATAAAAGATCACGCGATTTCTTATCCTTATGGTACACTTCGTCAATCAAATACGAAATGACAGCCCAATACAGTTCAAAAGGGTTGATGAGGTCAGGCCGCGATTTATGATACTTCCAGTAGTATGTATAAGGCGTCACCGTACCTGTTGCCATATCATCAGCCATATCAGCTAAGTCATCGGCCAATTGGTTATATATCCCATAAAAAAAGAGTCGCTCATCTCGCCCCGGATCATCTGCGCCATCAATAAAGTAACGTACAATCATTCGTGATGCAGACGATTTAATCATAACGGGAATATATAGCTCTTCATTGGTATATTCAGTATTCGACAAATGTTTATTGCGATCAATCTCTTGTGAATGAAAGAAAACATAGGACTGCTCAAAGAAGTCTTTTACCATTGATGCATCTTGATAATCCTTCATATAAGCAAATGCCTCTCTTAATTCAAGATGTATCGCTTCCATTAACTCGTAATGATTACCATTCCATTCTGCTAATGGTGGCACTTCACCTGTCGTCACACTCGTCCGAATAAACGACGCAAATTGTTCCTTTTCTTGTGCTGATAACACATTAGCATCAAGCAAATCATCAATAAACGGATAACTAAGACCGTAACAATAACCTATTCGTATCGCTCTGGCCAATCGATTTGATCGTTCTTGATAAGGAATGCTTTGGTCCATGCCATCCAATTCTTGCATCACAACACCGGCAATTAATTTGATCAGCTTACGTTGCGCATTTTCCTTGTCCATTTCATCTGGTAACACGCTGGACACCCACTGCAATTTAGCCATCAGCCAAAAAAAGGTTGACTCAATCCCCTCTTTCTGCGCCCAACGATAAACTTCTTTCATATGAAAAGGATTTTGGTGTTCCGTTTGTATCAGATATTTTTTCACTTGATTAACAGCTTGATCAATTTTCACTCGCGTCTTGTTTGATTCAAGTGTTTGTCCAAGATCTCGCATATAAATATACGAAATACTGCGATCAAGATAATCATCAAGCTTCCCTGTCCGTTCCAACCATCTCAAATAAGAATGGTAATCGTTCCGAGGGGCGGATGGTCGCTTCAGTTTCAAAAAGTGTGAGAAGGTACGGGAAAAGTGACCCCGTTTCCAGTCATTAAAATAATCCATGAAACAACTCGTGTAATGTTGATGATTGATTCGCTCCGATAATGCTTGAAAATATTGCTTTGCCTTCATCTCTGCTGTCATATAACTCTTGCTAGTATTGATCATACATGGGTCTGTCATCATTTCATTACTCCTATTTTTTTATCCAATAACTTCATTATAACATTGATACACAGACCATAAGCATCCATATCCACAACAATTACTAGGAAGTCATTTTCTCTAGTTGAATCTCATGATATCGGTTTCGATACCATGTTCTAAACTCGTCAGCAAATCCATACGGTACATCATTGATGGTTTCTGTATGCACCGGTTGTGAACGATTGGTTGTTGTAATGGTAGCGATATCAAGCAGCCGTTGCAACCGATTTTGTTGTACCGCTATTTCAATTACTTTGGAACGTTTCGTGATAAATAAATACGTCGTTAGACCACCTTTTCTTAGTTGAAACTGGTCGTCTTTTATGGAACAAGACGTGTGAATATAATCGAGGCAGCGATTCAGATAGATATAGGCAAACAATAGCAATGATAGCATCCACCATGCCTGTTCAATGCCAAAAATCGGACGTCGAAATATGAACAAACCGATCGTTACTATGATCCAAAACCAACTTGGCGTAAATAGACGAACCCATAATGATTTTTTCGGCAAGCGCTGCATCGTTTCATACACCTGATACTCAGGAAGTAGTTCATGTATCATTTGATACGCTTGGCGAATCGGCAAAAATGGATAAAGAGCATTGACATTTGTCTGTTCATCAGTGCCTGAAGGATTCGAACTACTCACTAATTTGACTTCAGCCAAACCGAACAATCGCTTTAATAAGGGCTGTTTTACTTCAAGAGCTTGTACCTTTTTCTTTTCAATTGAAAACTCACTCTCTTCCAATAGACCTTTACGGATAAAAATATGTGTTGCGTTCGATGCAATCTCGTATCTTCCATATTGAATGACCGTTTTCACCATACCGATAATCACAGCTACAATAACAGCTATCACGATGACAATTGCCGTCATCCATCGACCATTCGAGAGCAAACGAAACATCCCCTCAATCTCGAATCGATCGGAAAAAAGCACTTGTAGATAATCTATTACACCGAACAAAATCGGAACAAACGCCAAAAAGCTTAACGACGTCATACTCGCTTTTAACGTATCTTTTTTATTCGGCCTAAAATGAATAACAGATTGATCTTCTGTTACATTTTGATGATCTGTTTGTACGTTTGCATCATGCGTAGACTCTTTATTTGTTTCCTCTTCACTCACGTTTTCTTCTTCTTGTTGATGAATGTGATGATTCAAATTGGCATCTTTCTCAACCAATTGGCGTAAATCTTCCGCTTGTTTTTCAGTTACAACTTGAAAGACAACCGCATCATCATCTCCATCCATTGCAGTTTCAAACGTTATCGAAGTCATGCCAAATAACTTGTGAAATAACGTTGTGTGGCGAGTAATATTTTGAATGTTAGAAAACGGAATCGTCTCCGTCTTGCGCACAAAAATTCCTTTATGTAAATAAAAGGTATGATCCTCCCACTCATAGGTTTCTTTCAGCCAACTGATAACAATATGAATCGGGCGCCAAATCAGAACAAAAACGAATACATATCTACCATATTCAAACACCCAAAATTCTGAACCTGCTTTCACGAAAAATAATAGAAGTGCAAACACTAGAATATTTTTGACGAATTGATACATTTGATAAAGTATTGTTAGCGGATGATATCTCATGATTGATCGACTTCCTTTATCTTCGCAAATTTTGCAATATCATCCCGCACATCCAAGGCCAATTGTTCGTCTAACGCTGGGATGTTGTGTGATGAGCCCATCGTTTCTACATGAATCGTACGTAGACCGTAATATCGAAGAAACGGTCCTTGGCTCACTGTGACAGATTGAATTTTGCTCATCGGAATGGTCACCCAGTGTTCTTTCCAAATGCCTCTCTTCGTTTGCAAAAACTCCTCATCAACTTGATAGCCCCAACTTCGATACAAATATTTTGGCTGTATCATGCCCCATATCGTAGCAAGGACAGCTAGTACGGTTATCCCCATTAAAATCCATTCGATCCAGTAAACCCATGAGAAGTAAGTATCAAGAAAAAAGAGTACACCCAATATCACGAAAAAGATTAAATTACCTAGTAACTCGGTGACAAACCACAATTTGGGAGCTTTATCAGACAATTTTTGACTTAATAGATCATTCATAAATTGCATCCTTTCTTTTCATTACAACAGATCCTAATCTTTCCTCAAACGGATCTGTACATCAACATTCAATATATACTAAAAAATATGTTGATTCAGTTCTTCTCTTAGTTTTTCTCTCATCTCTTGTGTCAGCACGATACAACTCACCGATCGGCATGTGGCTTTTATTTTTAATTCATATTGGTGATTCACTTCTTTTGAAAAGCCAAAATATTTATGGTTAACGTCGATCGGAATAAACTCAAAGCTTTTCACCTTATCCCAAGGAATAAATGTCGTTCCAGACAGGATACCATCACGTTGAATCGCAAATTGATTGATAAGATTCGTTAAGCCTGTAGATATAACCAAAAAAAGGGAGTATGCTGCCGCGAAAAGGTTATCACCATTGAAGATTATCCATAAAAACAATGCCAAAGCGAACAAAAAAATAAAACTGATAAGGATGATACCTAACTTTTGTTGTCGATATATAGGCGCATTTATTTTTCGATCCATTTGTAATTGTAACCCCTGCCTTTCTTCTTCAGTTACTGGAAGAAGAACTGGTTGTTTCATCTTCACTAATACAAGTATGAATTGAAATAGATAATACCCGAATATACTGAGAAATAACAAGGTAAAACTAATATGTATGATATTACTTCCCATCAAGTCACCTCCTCTCGATTACTGATGATGTAAAATCCATGAATGCCTTGGCTATTCCGCCTTTTTCATTTTTGTTGTCTTACATATACTATGACATAGGGAAAAAAGGGAGGCGATTTTTTGTCTAACAAAAACACCTATGACATGACCCCAAATCTAGCAAAAAAACTATTAAATGATAAAAACGTATATCTAACAAAGGAAGGAAAACAACGAATTCAGGAAATCACACAAACTAAACATTTTTTTAAATCCTAATATTGGACGCAAGGACAGGTCCTCCGTCTCACATAATGGGAACGGAGGTCTCCTTCTCTATCCAAATCCAAAAAACACTATACACTTAGCCAAATATTCAATATAATGATCATATAGATTTATAATATCTTATACAATTATAACATATTTTTCCTAATTCAGCATCGAGATAAGGAATAGAACACCTGTCTACTTGTCTTGCAAAAAGGTGAACAACATGAGAAAACAACGAAAAAAGAAACCCATTTACATTCCCGTCCAATTGAAGTTTTGGCTGAGTCATGGTTTCGCGATCGGCTGGATGTTATTTTCCATTTATTTATCTTTCCCGTGGGTTCAAAGCCTTGCAGAGATTTTCACATTTCCAATCGCATTATTTATAATAGGTGGAATCGCCTATGTTCCTGGTTATTTAAATGCATTCTTAGTCATCACATTGATCTTAGACCGCCAACCCGCATTTAAACAAAAATGGCCAGATATACCTGTCTCTATTTTAATCGCATGTCGTAATGAAGCTGATACGATTGCAAATACGTTACAATATATTAAAAATCAGGATTATCGCTCATTGATCCAGGTCATTCTTATTGACAATGGCTCCACAGATAATACGGCAGAAATTGCTCTTGAAGCTGCCCAAAATCTTGATATGCATATACATGTGATTCACGAAAGTAAGCCTGGGAAGTTTCATGCATTAAATCGTGGCATTCAAGAAGTGACATCAGATTTTCTAATTACATTAGATGCTGATACGTTACTTCACTCCAAAGCCGTGCGTTATCTCGTTGCCCGAATCATCAGTGCACCGACAGATGTATGTGCTGTGGCTGGTTCAGTGCTCGTCCGTAACAGCAGATATAATCTAATGACCAAAATTCAAGAATGGGATTATTTTTTAGGAATCGCATCAATTAAACGATTACAAGGATTATATCAAGGTACACTCGTAGCTCAAGGTGCATTTAGCATTTATAAAACGGAAGCGGTAAAAGACATAGATGGATGGCCTGATGCCATTGGGGAAGATATTGTATTGACGTGGAAATTTCTTAGAAAAGGTTGGAAAGTGTTTTTTGAACCATTAGCCGTCGCTTTTACAGATGTACCGACATCTGTAGGAGATTTTACTAAGCAGCGTTCACGTTGGGCGCGTGGCATGGTCGAAGCACTAAAGCTATCCAAACCTTGGGAACAACCGCAAATTTATACAAAATATTTAACAGGAATTAACTTTATCATGCCTTATATGGATGTTGTATACACATTTTTTTGGCTACCCGGTCTCATCTTATCGTTATTCGGTTACTTTTGGATTGTTGGTCCAATGACATTATTTGTATTACCACTAACTTTTATCAGTTATGGTATCCTCTACCGTTATCAAAAAAGCGTGTTCAAGGAACTTAACCTACGTGTTAGAAAAAATATGAGCGGTTTTATTTTATTTACCTTGTGCTATCAAATGTTAATGGCTCCTGTGTCAGTTTGGGGTTATGTTCAAGAAACCTTCAAATTAAAAAGGAAATGGAAATAGTTTAAAACAATAGAACAGGTTCCTCGACCCAGTATAGGACGAGGAACCTGTTCTATTTTGTTGGTTGAATGGTGCCGTATGGGTGTTCTGGTGGGGCATAGATCGAGTATAATTTTAACGGACGATTCCCTATGTTAATTAAATTGTGCCATTTACCAGCTGGAACCATAATTGCGTTATCTTCAAACACATATTGTTGATAATCTAACCTGTTTTTTCTGTCTCCCATTTGCACAAGTCCTTGCCCCGATTCAATGCGTAAAAATTGATCAGTGTCTGGATGCACCTCTAAACCGATACTATCCCCAACACCTATAGACATTAATGTGACTTGTAAATGTTGCCCCGTCCACAAAGCTGTACGAAATGTTTGATTCTGTTTTGTCGCTTTTTCTATATTGACGATAAACGGACGTCCACCGTGATCCATTGATTGATGCTGCCAATGAGGTTGTTGATAGGGTTGCGGATATCCCCAAGGATGTTGCATCTGCCTTTGCCAAAATGGTTGGTCATATGAATGATACATAGCATTTTCCCCTCTCTAAGAAACTCATTCCATCTTATGCAAACACCCATATAAATGTACGAAGGAGAGACCATTATCTTATTTTTCTAGCCTGAGATTATTATTTCTAGCGTCACAATTATTTTTCTCGTTTGAGCCTACATGAGTAAGACAGGTTTTATAGTCCTGCCTTCCTCTGTGTCTTTTACCGCTTGTTGAATGTCTTCAAATTTGTAGGTCTTGATGAATGTATCAAATGGGAATTTTCCTGCTTGATACAGGCGAATGAGTTTTGGCACGGTAAGTTTAGGAATACTTGCACCTTCTACCAGCCTGATACCGTTCGATTGGGTGGTACTAAATCATCATGGACACGAATATCCGTTTCACCTGTCGCCCCTACTACCACCAAATGGCCAAGCACACCTAGCGAATGCAACGCCTGTTTAAAAACTGGTGGTGCTCCTGTCGTATCAACACCATAGTTCACGCCGCCATCGGTAATATCTCTGATTGTTTCCACAACGTTCGCTTCATTTCCATTGATGATATCTGTAGCCCCTAATTCTTGTGCCAATTCCAACCGATTTTCCTGTAAGTCGACCGCAATAATATGCGAAGCTCCCGTTAATTTCGCAGCCATCACAGCGCTTAATCCGACTGTGCCACATCCAAAAATAGTGATAGATGAGTCCACTTCCGGTTGCAAATATTCAAGCACCGCACCGCTTCCAGTTTGTATTCCACAGCCTAATGGGCCGACAATATTCAGATCAATGTCTGAATCAACTTTTACCACATTACGTTCGTGTGCAACGGCATATGTACTAAACGATGATTGTCCAAAAAACGTTCCTAACTCCTGACCATCTTTACTCAGACGTTTTGTTCCATCATTTAAGTTCCCGCCGAAATTCAATTCAAACATATTGACACAGGCGTAAGGTGCACCCCTTCTGCAACTTTCACACTTCCCACATGAGCTAAAAGACAACCCAACATGATCGCCTGGCTCAACTTCTGTTACATTTTCTCCTACTTTCTCTACAACACCAGAACCTTCATGTCCTAATACAGCTGGCAAGTGACCCGGTACATGCTGATCTCGAACAATTAAATCCGTATGACATATGCCAGATGCGACGACTTTAACTAATACTTCATTAGCTTTTGGCTCTTGTAAATCCACTTCTTCAATTTCAAAAGCATCACCTTCACTATACGTTACCGCTGCTTTTATTTTCATAACATCCTCCTTCACTTTACACATAGTTTCTCAAGTTTAGTATGTACTCGGCTCTACTGTTTATTCTTAGGTACAAAAAAACCAGTCGCTTCCTATACGACTGGTTGTGATGCACTATTCAGTTACATGGTTATAACAATCTTTCCTTTGGCATGATGACTTTCACTTACTTCATGTGCTTGCTTGATTCCTTCTTCGGTTAATGGGAATTGGTGGCCGATAGTAACTCTTAATTGACCTTGTTCCATCAAGTCAGCCAACTTCTTCAGATTTTCACCTTTTGGAATTAACCAGATAAAATCAGATGTAATATTTTTTTCTTTCGATTTCTCTTCATCTGGTTTACTAGCAATCGAAGCTAGTGTACCGCCACTTTTCAGCACGGAGAAACTTCTTTCAAGAACCTCGCCGCCAAGTGCATCCAGTACAAAATCATAGTCTGTGAGTTCTTTATCAAAATCTTGCTTTGTATAATCGATCACTTCATCAGCACCAAGTGAATATAAAAATTCAATATTCTTCGTACTACCGGTTGTCGCAACAAAAGCTCCTGCGTGTTTGGCAAGTTGAATCGCAAACATGCCAACACCACCAGCCCCTGCATGGATCAGTACCTTGTCACCTTCTTTAACACGACCGAATTCAAACAAACATTGGTACGCTGTTAAACCAGTCAGAGGCACAACAGCTGCTTCTTCATATCCGATATTGTCTGGAATCTTTGCTAACAAATGTTCATCAACTGCTGTGTATTCAGCATACGTTCCTCTATTCGTTGTATCAGGACGGGCGAAAACTTTATCGCCAACTTGGAAATCTTGCACATCTTCGCCTACTTCGTCGATAACGCCTGCCGCATCCCATCCTAAGATAATTGGGAAATCAAACGTAAGCATTTCTTTCAAATAACCCTCGCGCAATTTCCAGTCAATGGGATTAATTGAAGTGGCATGTAGTTTAACGACAACCTGTTTGTCACCAGGTACAGGCTTGTCCATTTCCTTTTCTTTTAATTGATCTTTCCCACCATATTGGTTAATCACAATAGCCTTCATAATTATCACCCCACTAAATGTTAACATGCACACCACATACACGTTAGCATCTTGCTTAGGGAAGTTAATCATTCATAGAAAAAAATGGAACAAGGTCTTATCCCTCGTCCCATTATCTCCGTTCATAATAAAAATAATCGTAGTCGACGAAACCGCCGCTTTCAGTCGTAGCATAATTAAATAATCCGATCCGATACCCCATAAAATGATCCAAGGTATACTTCATCGATAACGTTTCACCAATAGCGTGCCAATTGAAACCATCTTCTGAATAAAAAAAAGTGGCTTCATCGATCTGATTTTCAAAATTATAGACAATCTTTACATAAATTTGATTCTTTCGATAAGGAAGGGATTCCACCACTTTTTCCTGACCGTTCCCGTCGTTTACCGTCATGGTTACATGATAATGATGATTGTCATCTACTTTCAATCCCACCGTTCCAAAAGCATTCTGCAAAGCCACCAAGCCCGCATAGTCGCCTGGTTTCATATTGGATACATCCATGACAGTCGACGCACGACAACCTGGCCCTTCGGTGCGCTGAGTCAGCGTATTGCGAGCAGTGAGAACGCTACTCGTCACATGCCCTGTCTTCAAACGTAAATGTCCAGGTCGATCCGTCACAGACCAGAAGCGATGATCAGGATTATGATTCCATTGCCACTGTAATGCTAATGAATGTTCTTTATAATCAAAATCATCACTCGCAACAAGCGGTTGAGTGGCTTTATGTGTACCATTCACTTCAAATTCACGTTTGACTTCTATCACCGGCCATTGATGTTGCCATTCGACCGGTAAAATATAAGGAATTCTTCCAACTGCACCATGATCTTGAAACAACATGGCGTACCAATCACCGTCAGGGGTATCGAAAATCGCACCTTGTGCAATCCCTTGATTATGATCACCCAAATCATCATCAAAAATGATTTTTCGTTCATATTCACCTAATAGATGATTGGAACGGTAACAAATTTGTCGTCTACGTTTGTTTCCATCCGTTGGCCATTCAATAAACAATAAATAATATCGTCCATTGATGATATAAGCATGACAGCCTTCACAACGCAAACCCATATTTTCTTTTTTCGTTTCGAGTAATAACTGATTCACACCACCAGGCTTCACTGCAGTCACATCTTCGGTAAGCTCTGTTATATGTATATCGCCACAACCATAAATGACAAATACACGATCTTGATCAAACAGTAAACCTGGGTCATGATAAATTCCGTCAATGACTGACCGTTGCCATGGTCCATTTTCGATATCTTGCGTCTGATAAATATAAAATTGATTCATGTCATTGCTAGAAAAACAAACATAAAACGTTTCGTTATGATAACGCAAACTTGCCGCCCATGATCCCTGTCCATAGATTCCTTGTCCATCTAATAGATTATGAGCATTGTTATCTTCCAACGTATCAAAAACATAGCTTACGATTTCCCAATTAACCAAATTGTCTGATTTCATAATTGGGCACCCTGGCATAGTGTGCATACTAGTGCTTACCATATAATAGACGGTCCCTACTCGAATGACATCCACATCCGGCACATCCGACCAAAGAATAGGATTGGTTAAAACTGTATTCGCTTGTGTCATGTACATTTCCTCCATAAAGTATGTATGCCCTTACATTATGTCAAAAAAGGATAAGGTAATCAAATGTTTTGTAGATTTTATCTTTCAGGCTAGATAAATTTGCTTCAAGCCAGAAATATTTTACTGAGGCTAGAATTTCACGAATGAGACTAGAAATATTAATCTCAGACCAGATATCCACAACTGAAGCTAGATAAATTCGTACCCTTCTTGAGTGCTTCAAGTCATAACTATTGGCTTTATAGGGTAAAATAGATAACAAAGGAGTGATCAAATGACGTTATCGATTCCTGAGGTGACATTGCATGATGGTGTTCATATGCCCATGATCGGATTAGGATCTGTGAAATTAAAAGGGATGGAAGGTGTTACTGCCATCAGTAGTGCGATTGACAATGGCTATCGTTTGATAGATACGGCTTATAATTACGAAAATGAAGGAACTGTTGGCACTGCCATCCGTCGTAGTTCTGTTTCAAGAAAAGATCTGTTTATTACCTCCAAATTACCTGGGCGTTACCATAACTATGATGACGCCGTATTAGCCATACAAGAATCACTGTTCAGGGCAAATTTAGATTATTACGATTTATATTTAATTCACTGGCCAAATCCGATTCAAGATCAATACCTAGAAGCATGGCAAGCCTTAATCGACGCCAAAAAATGGGGACTGATTCGATCCATTGGGGTCAGTAACTTTTTACCAGAACATCTTGAACGATTAATCAACGAAACGAGCGTAACACCGAGTGTGAATCAAATCGAACTTCATCCTTTTTTCAATCAACAAGAGCAACGAAAGTGGCATGAATCGCATCTCATTGTGACAGAATCATGGAGCCCGCTCTATCGTACTGGAGAAATACTTCAGAATGACATACTTCAACCGATAGCTAACAAATATAATAAAAGTGTCGCTCAAATCATTTTGCGCTGGCACTATCAATTGGGTACAGTTTCCATTCCCCGATCTTCCTCACCCATAAGACAACGGGAGAATTTGATGATTTTTGATTTTTCCTTAGACAGTGAAGATATGGAAGTAATCAATCACATGTCAATACAAGACGGTCGCATCAATGATCAAGACCCTGCCGTTTACGAGGAATTCTAACTAAGTCACACTCAGCTATCTACTTGTTAGCTGAGTTTTGGCTTGTCTGAATGTCATGAGTCGCTACGTTTTTTCTGGCATCACATAAACGTTTCTAGCCTGACATTCTTTTTTCTCGTCTCACATCACAAAAAAGGAGAGCTACAATCACTTAGCTCTCCTTTAACACTGTTTATAAATTATCAACTGCAGCGCGTTCGATACTGAGTCCTTTCTTGTATCGCGCCATAAACTGTTCAAATCCTTGCACATCTTCTGGATCAGGATTGATTGTTTTCACTGATTGATTGCCAAAGACATTCTCATTTAAGTATGCTTCTAAGGTTTGACCTTGTTTTTGATGTTTTAAGTAGGCGCCGAGTAAAGCAATGCCCCATGCACCGCCTTCTCCTGCAGTTTCCATAACAGAAACAGGGGTATCAAAGGCCCCAGCAAGCAGACTCTGTGCTACACCTTCTGTCTTGAAGATACCACCATGGCCTAATACTTCATCCAACTTTACGTTTTCCTCTTTTAATAGGATATCCATACCGATTTTCATAGCACCAAATGCTGTAAATAAATGCGTTCGCATAAAATTAGCTAAAGTAAACTGACTTTCGGATGAACGAGCAAATAACGGGCGTCCTTCTTCGAAATGGGTCATGTGCTCACCAGATAGGTAACCATATGATAGCAAGCCGCCGCCATCAGCATCTCCTTTCAGTGCTTGATGAAATAACGTGCTGAATAACGTGTCTGCGTCAACGTCTGCACCGATCGCCTTAGAAAATTCTCCAAACAAACCGACCCATGCATTTAAATCAGATGTACAGTTATTCGAATGCGCCATGGCAACTAAATTTCCCGTTGGCGTCGTGACTAGATCAATTTCGGGATATACTTTCGATAAATCCTTTTCAAGTACAACCATGGCAAACGCAGATGTACCAGCTGAAACATTCCCTGTTCGTTTCGCTACACTGTTTGTCGCAACCATACCAGTGCCAGCATCGCCTTCTGGTGGACAGAGCGGTATACCTGATTGTAATTCGCCGCTCACATCAAGTAACTTCGCCCCTTCTGCCGTAAGCGTTCCAGCATCTTCACCTGCCACTAATACTTCAGGTAAGATGTCTTCGAGCTTCCATGCGAAATTTCGTGAAGCGACTTGTTCATTAAATTGATTGATCATATTCTGATTAAAGCTTTTTGTCTCTAAATCAATTGGGAATACACCTGAGGCTTCGCCGACTCCTAGCACCTTTTCCCCAGTTAGTTGCCAATGGATATAACCAGCTAACGTTGTTTGAAAATCAATTTCTGATACATGATCTTCTTTGTTTAAAATCGCTTGGTATAAATGAGCAATACTCCAACGTTGCGGAATATTATAGTTAAACAATTCTGTTAGTGCTTTCGATGCTTCTTCTGTAATATTGTTACGCCAAGTACGGAATGGCACAAGAAGTTCTTCATCTTTATTAAACGCCATGTAACCGTGCATCATCCCGCTAAATCCGATCGCACCAATCGTTTGTAGTTTTACATCGTACTGTTTTTTTACGTCTGCTACTAAATTTTGATAACTATCTTGCAACCCGCTCCAAATGTCATCTAAACTATATGTCCAAATATTATCCACATAACTATTTTCCCAATCATGACTTCCGGACGCGATCGGTTCATGATTTGCACCAATCAATACCGACTTGATTCTCGTAGAGCCTAGTTCAATCCCCAGTACTGTCTCACCATTTTCAATCATTTGTTTCACATCATGACTCATACCATTTCCCCCTACTCTCATCATTTAATCACCATCACACGAGTTGATAGTAGCGCTTTCATAGATTTTGAAAAAACAAAGCTTGCTATGATTATAAACTTGTATGTACGACTAGTTACGTATACATCTATTAGTAATATTAACGAATATATCTATATATTATCATTCGTCCATTCCCTCGTCAAATAAAATTGTACGTACGTGTTAATGAGCAAAAAAAGAAGAGCCTCAAAGACTCTTCATTGGGAGAGATAAATCGCACACATATTAGTGGTTATGCATTTAATAGAATGAAGCGCCAACGATAATTAACAAAATAAATAGAACAACAATTAACACAAAGCTATTATTGTATCCCCCACAACTCATTAAGAGTCACCACCTTTTCACAATGTCTAATACATATTATGAAAAGATTCACTTTTTGACTGGGCGTTCATTGATTCATTCCCTAACCGCCTCTACATCCCTTATACTTAGAATTCGGATACAAAATATGGTATATTACTTATAAAGGAGTGGATACTTTGAACACGTCAAACCGTTTCTTCCAATTTATTGGTGGAAAAAATATTTTTTACATATTAACTTTCTTTATTTTAGTTGGCATCACCATTTTTATTTATACGAAAATCTCATTTGTCTTTTATCCATTACAGGTGATCATTACGACCATTGCACCTCCTGTTATACTAGCCTTTATCGCTTATTACTTACTAAACCCTATTGTCAATTTATTAGAACGTTTCCGCATTCACCGGCTATGGGGAATTATTTTATTAATTCTCGGTATTAGCGGTGGATTAACAGGTGTCATTTTAATATCAGCGCCTGCAATTGAGTCACAAGTGAACGATTTAATAAAAACCTTTCCTCATTATGTGCAACAATTGGGGCATGAAATGACAAATTGGATCCAGCATTCCTTTTTAGCGCCATATTATGATGATGGATATAACTGGGTCATGGACAGGCTAAGTGAGTTACCTGAACTGATTGGAAGTTCGATTTCAGACGGTTACCAAGGAATACAAAACATTGCTAGCACCATTACGAGTACAGTTGTATCCATTATTACGTTTCCGTTTGTTTTGTTTTTCCTACTCAAGGATGGGGAAAAATTTCGTAAAATAACAATTAAAGTGTTTCCACCAAGGTTCCGTGACGATATCAAAGAAGTCTTGGCAAAAATGGATACACAAGTGGGTTCATACATACAAGGACAAATCATTGTAGCCACAGTCATCGGTATCCTTCTATTTATAGGATATTTGATCATCGGTCTTGATTATGCATTCACATTAGCGATTGTCGCTGCGGTTACTAGCGTAGTTCCTTATATCGGCCCAACGATTGCCATTATTCCAGCTGCGATTATCGCCATCGTCAACTCGCCATTTATGTTATTAAAACTGGCTATTGTTTGGATCGCTGTACAGTTTTTAGAAGGAAATTTCGTATCACCGAATATCATGGGCAAAACAATGCACATTCACCCATTAACCATTATTCTCGTCTTGCTCATCGCGGGTAACTTATTTGGTGTTATTGGTGTGATTCTCGGAATTCCAGGTTATGCGATTGTACGAGTTCTTGGTGATTATTTATTCCAGAAATTTAAGCAACGATATAACAAATACTTCGGCGAAGAAAGTGGAGCCTATGAAATGGACGAATAACATAAGTGCGAACTGCTCCATTTTCTTTCTTTTTTATTGTATGATAAAGAACAGAAACTGAAAGCGATAACGAAAAAGGGAGTCGAGAGAAATGAGTCGATATACAAATTGGGCAGGCAATTATACGTATCAAGCATCAAACTGGTACGAACCTGATACCATTCAACAAGTACAAGAGATTGTAGCGAATTGCCATAAGATCCGTGTGGTTGGATCACGTCATTCGTTTAACGGAATAGCCGATTCTACAGAAAACATTCTGTCGCTCGAACGTCTGAATCAAGTCATTCGCTTTGACCATCAACAGCAAACAATTACTGTTGAAGGTGGCATGAAGTATAGTGATCTAAGTACATATGTCGATCAAAAAGGCTTTGCGATTGAAAATTTAGCATCACTTCCACATATATCCGTGGCCGGTGCTTGTGCCACAGCAACTCATGGATCTGGTGATAACAATCGCAATTTATCTTCAAGTGTACGAGCGATGGAAGTCGTCAATGCTAGCGGTGAAATGATCCATTTTTCACGTGACAAACATCTAGAAGAAATGCATGCTGCTTCCGTTGGACTAGGTGCATTCGGTGTCATTACAAAAGTGACGCTTGATTTAATTCCTGCATTTCAAATGAAGCAAGATGTTTATGATGATTTACCTTTGGCACAATTAGAACAACATTTAGATGACATTTTTTCAAGTGCTTATAGTGTCAGTTTATTTACTGATTGGAAAAGCGAAACGTTTAATCAAGTGTGGTTAAAAGATGTTTGTACCGATGATAAAACAATGACTCTGCCTGATGATTTCTTTGGGGCTAAACGAGCTAGAGACAGTCGCCACCCGATTCCTGGACAAGGAACAGAAAACTGCACGGAACAGTTAGGTGTTCCAGGGCCATGGTATGAGCGATTGCCACATTTTCGCATCGATTTTACACCTAGTAGCGGTGAGGAATTACAAAGTGAATATATAGTTCCACGTAAATACGCTTACGATGCGTTGGCTGCGATCAATACCATTCGCGAGCTGATTGCACCACATTTGCACATTTCAGAAATACGTTCGATTGCCAAGGACGAACTATGGATGAGTCCATGTTACCAACAAGATTCCATTGGCCTTCATTTCACATGGAAGAAAGATTGGGAAGCTGTTCAGCAAGTATTACCAAAAGTCGAGGAAGTGCTTCAACCTTTCCATGCTCGTCCGCATTGGGGAAAACTTTTTACGATGAACCCAAGTCATGTACAATCATTGTTTGTTAGATTACCAGACTTCAAGAGATTCCTACTAACCTATGATCCAAGTGGAAAGTTTCGTAATTCGTTTATAGATACCTATATTTTCGGAAAGTAACAAATATGGGACAAGATCCAGTCTTGTCCCTATATTAATACGTAAATAACATGGCGATGATGACATGATCGGTAATGAAAAGAGATGGTGAAAAATGATACATATTTATCTGGTTTGACGTGAGGGATTCTAGCTTCACGTTTTTTTATCTGGCGTGACGCGAACAATTCTGGCTTCACGTTTCTTTATCTAGCGTGATGCAAATAATTCTGGCTTCACACTCTTTTTTCTAGCGTCATTCAAAATACGGTTTGATTTCTCCTGTCGTAGCATTCACGCCATATGAGGTATCCAGTTTTCCATATAGGCGAAATTGCCTATGTTCTGGTTGATACACGTAGTATGGTTCTAACGTCAAATATGGTTTGATTTGCTGAAAGGTTGTTTGATGACTGATGTTCACTTCGCCTTGGTGATGAAAATCTTCGATCATTTCCTGCATAACATGGTTATCGAATTCATTTACTAAATGTTGACCATCACTGTCAAAAATGAGAGAGACTTTTCGCGGAAAGAGCTGTAGACCACTACTCGACTTCAAAATTTTCGCAATCAGATAACCTTGTGTTCGTTGTACTGCGCTAAGTATCCAGCCACCCGATTCATTAGGAAATGTCTGACTAAAGTATCTTTGTGACAACTGGACGATACGATCGATTTCATCTAATGAAATTGGTGTCAAATCAGGATGTGGATCTTGCCTAAAAGCTTGATCAAGCGTTACTTCTTCAGTCAACTCAACCTTTTGGAATTCAAAAGTGGTTGTCGATGATTCACGCCAAGTTAGAACTTGATTTACCGGTGTCTGTCCATATGAATAAGGTAAGTATTCTTGCGTCGATTCATTATCATTTCCAATAAATATTTCTTCAATGCCATAAACGGGGGTAATGGTTTCAGCTTCATAGTCAGGATAATCAATGAATTGCCACTGTTTTTCAGCAATTTTATCAACTTTATGTAATGTTAGAGCAAATGACTCTTCATAAACATCACCGTCAGATGGGAACGGTTCAATCACCGAATAGAAAACAATCCTCCCCTCTTGATCCAGTCTCACATCTATAGAACCTCCTGGATATATAGCAGTTCCATTCCAGCAAGCCGTAAATAAAAATTGACGATCTTCTTGTTTTGTTAGTTTAAATTGTTTTTCATAAGACAAACCTGTTTCTGTTTCAATCCAAGAGATAATTTGGTTAAGGTCGTTACTTTTGAATGTTGGTCCACTCGAATATGTGAGCCCATTAACAAATATCGCCGAATACACTTGTTTCGTGTGTATGTCTATGTCGATTGAGGCCGTTCCATCTGGGTTACTCCCATCCTCTTCTACCGATGCATGTTCAGGGAGCCATTCGATTGTCAGTGAATATACCGTTTCATTAAAAATATTCACTTTTCGGCTCAAATGGTAGTCTTTAAATGTATAATTTTTTAAATCAAATTTCTTTTCAATAAGGTCGAGATATGGTTTCAATCGTGCATCCATTTCTTACCACCTTTTTCTAAGTTTTCTCAGCCATCTGACTAGACTTCGAAATCTTTCCTAATATAAAACGCAAAATAAAATAGAATACAAGGAAGTTCAATAAAATGCCAAACATACCTACATTCACTCCTCTTCCTCTGTTAAAAAACAAGTTCGGAATAACAAAATGAGCATCAACTACGCTGTAAATCGTTATGAACGGAAACGGAAAACCATAAGAATATACGAAACGGTCAGAACCAAAATGATCAGGAGTGAAATCTGGAATTAATGTCGCTAAAAGGATCACCATCACGAGCGAAAGAAAAAGGATTTGTTTATTGAAAACACCTTTCCCCCATTCTTTTTTTCGATAGAGAAAAAACATAATCACTAAGGAACCAATAAATGCTGTCCATCCTATATAACGTTCGGCATTTTCGCCAAATATGGGATAGTACATCAGGAAACTTATAAAATTTAACAGTACTGCCATCAGAACAAATATAACGACAAATCGCAATGACTCTAATGCAACTCGCACTCTGTTTTCCCCCTTATTTAGAATAAATCATGTAAAAGCGTACTTTTGCGTTCATAGTAATTGAATACTTACATCTATAATAACATAATATTCCAGTCATTAATAAATACATTGCAACTTCCCACTTATGGAGCAAATCCATAAAAAATCAAAACAAACATATATAAAAATACTAAAGAAGCTACTAGTAATAACAGAAACCAAACCGTGTACATTCCTATTCTAATCCATTTTTGTTCAAACGTGATCGTAGCCATTTTGAATAGGGAGTATGAAAAAAGAAGAAATGTAGGGACGATATACAAAAACGCGAAAACAACTACCCAATTATTTAAAACCTTAAATCCCCCGTCTACGGGAGCTTCATACAATCGATATGTGGATGAAATATAAAATATACCGGACAGAAATACAATCGATTGCAACATAAAGTAAGTAAAAATTGTAAATCGAACAGCCTTTTTTTCTCTTTTTAACGCAAAATACATGAAAACTAAAAATACTAACACTACGATAACTCTAAACATTCGTTCACTCTCCACTTATTCATACGACATATAATCTATAGGTGCATACTTTCATTATAACAGATATTTTTCCTAAACAATTAAAATTAAAGAAAAATATGTAAGTCCAATTGTGTTTTACTGGTATTTAAAGTAAAATAAAAGCCATTGAGGGGGGATAAATTTATGAAAGGATTTAAAAAACATTTTATAGACATTCCCACTTTTGAAACGGGGCGACTCTGTTTAAGAAAATTGACTCTTGCTGACTTAGATGACGTCTTCAATTTCTGTTCGAATCCAAAAGTAGCAGAACCTATGACTTGGGAAACCAATAAAACGAAAGAAGTGACGCATGAATTCCTAAAAAGCGTTGTTAACGGTTATGAAAAAGGCGAATCAGCCGAATGGGCCATCGTTTGGAAGACAAATCAGCGAGTCATTGGCGTCGTGGCCATAATCAATTGGAGTAATACACACAAAAGTATTGAAGTTGGATATTTCCTATCAGAGTCTTACTGGGCACAAGGAATTGTCACGGAAGCATTAATCAAAGTAATTCAGTATGGCTTCTCAGAGCTAAAAGCAAATCGAATCGAGGGTAGATGTGACATACATAACGTAGGTTCTCAAAAAGTATTGAAAAAAGTAGGCATGACTTATGAAGGGACACTGCGTAAAAACGAATTTATAAAAGGTGAGTTTAGAGATACTCAAATCTATTCCATACTTGCCGATGAATTTAATTGGAATGAACAGATATGATTAAGCGATACTTTTTAGCAGTTGCGCTTCCTTTCGTCTAGCTTCTCTAGAATGGTAGGTATTTCCCCTAAATCTTCCACTACTGAATCAGCTACAACATTTCCCCAATAATCATCTTTCTTCCATATCGTTTTCATACCTACGTTCTGTGCTGCTTGTATATCTTTTTCTGGATGATCACCGACAAACATACTTTCTGAAGGCAAAACACCAAGATTGTTCAGGGCGTTTTTAAATATTTGAGGTTCAGGTTTCTTCATCCCTTCCCATTCAGAAATAAGAATTGTGTCAAAGTAATTTTCAATACCGAGTGCTATCATATTGTCCTGTTGGAATTGCCCCTTACCATTTGTGATCATTCCTAGCTTCCTATGGTTTTGCTTCAACTTTTCTAACATATCTATAAGGTTGGGAAAAGGTACACAGCAATGTTTGAATTCCTCCGTATAATCTTGAAGCAACTCTGTCCAAGCCAACGCTGTAATTTGAAACTCATCAACTAATTTTGGATACACTTTATCCTTCGATACATAACCATGATGATCAAGTTCAATAAACCTTGATACGTATTGAACTTTTGAAACATGAGGAAACCATTGACAGAATCGCTCATATTGATTTTGAATAAAATACTTCACAGACGCTTCTCGATTTAGCAATGTTCCATCCAAATCAAACACAGCCGCTTTGATCATATTCATCATCTCTTTCACTAAGATTGTTTTTTATCGATAAGTATCCCAACAATTAATCCCAATAGAATATTTGTGACAAGAATTGGGTCAATGGGGTTATGGGCACTCATGAAAATAAATGTTAAAACACCTGCAATAATGGCAAATAAGAACGCATTGTATGACATTATGAAATTCTCCTTTATGAATCGACTATTTACGATATTTTCTAAGCTGTATTGCTTGAGTTAACGTGACAATTAAAAATCCTAGCAAAAAAATGCTTCATTCTCAATTCATAATGTTTGTCACTAATGGTGCTGAATCACCCTTTCGTAAAAATGCTACTGAATACCAAAACAGTTACATCTACGAATAGTTTATGCGTTCTCATCATTTCTTTGACTTGTAAACAGATTATCTCCCGCCCACCAGAAAAAAGCATATAAACAAGAAACAGCCAATATATCAATCCATTTCTGAATATCAGCATCGCGTAAAATAGCAAAATGCCATAGTGTTTGTGAGAAAAACATGATTAAAAAATGCCGATAATATGGTTTCACCTTCTTAATCGTAAACTTCATTATTCACCAATCCTACCTCACCTTGTATAATTACAATCCCTCACTCACGATCATCATTCAACAATGATATTAGATGAATGGCTTTCCTATTTTCTTTACGTTTAATACAGACCGAACATACTCAGTTTGCCATAAAATGGTAAACTTTTTATTTGATAGAATTTCCTTAAACAAATTTTTTTGTTAAAATCATACAGAAAGGAGCTTTTTTTATGGGGGAGAAAACGAAAAAGATCATAAGAGTTATTTTCAGCATCAGTTTTATTTTTTATGTATTCATATTGCTTAGGCTATTATTTTTAAGCAGAGTTAGTGGCATTGGGACCACAGATCTTTCATTATTAGAAAGTATACGGATAAATTCTAATTTCATTCCATTTAAAACAATAAATACATACCTTCAAGCAATTTTTGATAACAGTATGAATATGGGTATACCTATAAAAAACTTATTCGGTAACTTGTTTATGTTTTTACCAATGGGGATATACTTGCCATTTTTCTTTAAATCCGTTCATCAATGGCGGAAATTTACTCTTTTGATGATCGTCATTTTATTGTTCGTAGAAATACTACAATTGTTCACAGGAAGAGGAAGTTTTGACATTGATGATTTCATACTTAATATGGTCGGTGCTTATATAGGTTTTGGCATTTGGAAAGTAAAATTTGTCAGAAGCACACTAAATTAATATTTATGTATCCTTCAACGAAAGATCTCATTTTTGTTGAAGGATACGCTTATACCTCAATATCATACTCCATTCTTTTAGCCGTTTCTTTTGCAACTGATCTTCCGTGTAGTCGAGAAATGATATGGAAAGACATATTGATACCTGCTGAAATACCACCAGAAGTAATAATTGATCCTTCGTCAACAAACTTTACATCACGCTGTACTGATACTAAAGGAAATTCCTTTTCTAGTCTTTCGATATCCATCCAATGTGTGGTCGCCCTTTTACCATCTAAAAGCCCTGCTTTCGCAAGGAGAAGAGCTCCTGTACAAACAGAAGTCATCAATTCTACCTCTAATTTCTGTTTATTTATCCACTGAATTACTTTTGGATTATTAATCTCTATTTTTTCAGCACCGTAGCCACCTGGCAAAATAACGATATCTAATTCAGGATGATTCGCAAAACTATAGTCTGGCGTTACATTAAGACCATTTCTGGTTGAAATCGTTTTTCCCTCTTGTGAAATAGTTGTAACTGCAAATGGTTTAATATCTGAATCAGGAAAAGTTGCAATAGAGAAAACCTCAAATGGTCCAGCAAAATCTAGTACTTCTACTTCATTAAAGATGAAAATCCCCACTGTACGCGTTACCACCCTAATCTCTCCAATACTTATATAATACTACTCGTTTGTTACTCTATCATAAAAAACAACAAAGGACCTAAAATTACTGGTAAACTCACCATAAAGATTATCTAATCAATGTTACTTCTTATTCTTCCTTGTAAGTCTGTTAAACTAAATATTCTCTGCTACTTTCCTTTCAAAAAATGAAGTTAATTCAGGAAAATGAATAACATATTTTTGTTGCCCTGTTACATCTATAATTGTATTATATATTTTATCTCCATCATACTGTATACGAATCTCAGTTTCCTGCTTTAAATCTATAACAATACCTGTTTTTAGTTCAGAAGGGACTTGTTTAATTTCAATAATTCTTTCTTCTGGAACAGCATTATATAAATCTAAAAACTTATTAATCTCATCCTGTGTGAACGTAATATCTTCTTCATTGTAATAACCATCTGCCATTATCATCATAGTCATTCTTAGTTGTGCAATCTCATCAGATTCCAAATTATTATAAATTTTTGATGACCCCTCTACGTTTGAACACCCTATTAATGCCAATATAATGAAAAAAGCTAAAACAGTGAACATTTTTTTCACAAACATATAATCACCTCCCTTAAATTGTTCAATATATCCGCTATTTTGCCGGATAATATTGTGTATATTTTACATATACATGTTATGATTTACAATAAGATAAATAACTGTAAATAAAAAGTAAGAAGGAGGTTCAATAAATTGGTGCAATATTCTTATAAACTTCGACTAACTTCACCTACAAAGCCAATAGATTTATTTAAAGGAGAAAGTAAAATTGGTATTTTACAAGGTTCATATAAAAATATCTGGACTAAAATGTTTGATTATTTCATTTTAAAAAATTCCACTTTCATTAGATTCGAAATAAAGGATAGTAATCATAACCACAGATTAACTTCTTCCAGTGTAACAAAATTAGGCAATAAGAAAGTCAAAATTATATACACACCTTCAAAAAATGAAAAAACAGAATTAGTCATCAAAGATAGTAAAATGTTTGATATAGGTGACGAAGCTACTTTTGAATATAACGAGAATACTTTTGTTATAAAAAAGCCATCTCTTAAACCTGCTAAACTTTTATTAAACAATCATCTTATAGCAGAATGGAAAGATTATCATTTGAATCGTACGGTTACCCTAGATATTTTCAACTACGATTACATACAGGATGAATATTTAATACTGGGCATATTTCATTGTTACTTTTATACAATAGATAGATAATAAAGAAACATTTCCGGCATTCACGCATGGATAAGTTGACGTGTATTGGCGTCGAAAGACATAGGAAGGGTTTAGTTATTATGGAGATTTCTTTAATTAGACATGGTAAATCTAAATTTACAGATAATCACCCTATAACAGGTGAAGAGTTTAAGAATTGGGTAAAAAGTTATGATGACATTGGAGTATTTAAAGAACACCTTTATCCTCAAGAGACACTTAACAAGATACAATCAGTAAATATAGTCATATCGAGTGACTTAAAAAGGTCAATTGAGTCAGCTAAACTTTTACATCAAAATATTAACATCACCTCTATGCCATTATTTCGAGAAACGGAACTGCCCATTCCTTTAATAAAAGGTATTAAGTTAAATCCTAATGTTTGGTTATTTACTTTAAGATGTTTGTGGTTTTTGGGGTATTCGAGGGATTGTGAGTCTATATTTAATGCTAAGCTTAGAGCACAAAAAGCAGCTCAAGTATTAATTGAACAAGCTCAAGAACATAAATCTATTGCTTTAGTTGGACATGGAGTTTTCAATATGTTCATAAGGAAGGAATTACTAAAAAAAGGGTGGATTGGTAAAAGAAAAACAAGTAGTAAACACTGGAGCTGCATGACGTATTACTTTAATAAAACCAATATTGTTAAAAACAAACATGATATTTGAACAACTGTAATCTTTGTAAACCAAATATATGTAGGTGATATTTATGTTTCTTAAAGAGATAACGTTAATTAAAGGAAATAGCGACCATAATAAGTTTCCATTTTCTATTCCCTCTATTAAAGCGTTAGAACAACTGCAAATTAAAAGTGATGTTACTTTTTTTGTAGGTGAAAATGGATCGGGCAAATCCACTTTACTCGAAGCAATAGCTTATAAATGTGATTTTAATACGGCAGGAGGTGGGAGAAATAATAATTATGAACTTCATGCAGCAGAATCTGCTCTCGGATCACACCTAAGACTATCATGGATGCCTAAAGTTACAAATGGTTTCTTCTTAAGAGCTGAATCTTTTTATGATTTTGCTACACACATTGATAAAATTGGAGGAGGAGCAGCATATGGTGAGCGTTCGTTACACCATCAATCACATGGCGAATCGTTTTTTTCTTTGTTTTTAAATAGATTTCGTGGAGAAGCTATTTATTTATTAGATGAACCAGAAGCAGCTCTATCGCCTCAAAATCAGCTAGCTTTTCTGAAAATTATCAATGACTTGGTGAAGAAAGATGGCGCACAATTGATTATCGCAACCCATTCTCCCATTCTATTAGGTTATCCAGGGGCTTCTATAATAAGTTTTGACGATGGTTTGAAAGAAGTCATTTACGAAGAAACACAACATTATCAAATTTCTAAGCTTTTTTTAAACGATAGAGATGCTATGTTAGAAAGGTTATTCGATGAAGATTAATAATTATCATTATCTTTATTCAATAATCCTGTCTCATAAGTAAAAAGTCTTATTAACTTCATTGTTACATCAATGTTCATTTGTATTTGTGAGTTATTTGCAAACCACAGTTCCCTACTTTCATCAATGAACAATTATTATCTTTTTACGACTTTTCAGCTTCGATTGATCGGAGCATTTACCCTAGCAACTTCATAGAACCCTTTAGCAATGATATCAAAAAGTATTCCTGACTAAGATTATAGTGTCTAATCAATTTCCATTTTGGTAAAATAAGTTAAAGTGAATTTTTCATTAACAGATAGGAATGTCTAAACAAGGTAGCAGGATTTTCTTTGTGAAATTTTTGCACTTCTGAAAAAGGAGAATAATATGAAAACTACAAATTACTCAAAAATAGCTGAAAAGTACGATAAAAACCAGTTTCGCGTTAAGGAAATAAAATTGGACTATGATTTAAAAGATCATTTAGAGAGCAATAAGCAGCCTGAATATAGCGTATTAGATTTATCTTGTGGAACAGGTCTTTACCTTGAAAAACAAGTTCATTATTTTAATGAAGTTAATATAAGATGGAATGGGCTTGACTTGTCAGATCAAATGTTAAAAAAGGCTAGTGAAAAAGTGCCAAACGTAGAATTTATTAATGCTAATGTTGAGGATATGCCGTATCATTCAGATGCATTTGATTTTATTTCTAATAATTATGCATTTCATCATTATAGCAATAAGGAGCAAGCATTAAATGAGGTATATCGTGTATTAAGAAAAGGTGGTATTTATAAATTACATAACATATCCATCCACGATATGTCTAAATGGTGGGTTTATCACTACTTTCCAACAGCTTATTATGAAGATTTAAAAAGGTTTTGGAATAAAGATGTTATTTTTAACGAGCTTACAGTAAGAGGGTTAGAAGTAAACCTAAAAATCGAGTACAAAATGGAGAAAATAAAAGTAAATGATTATTTGGATTATGCTGTAAACAGAGAGATTTCTGTACTGACTTTAATTCCAGATAATGATTATGAAGAGGGGTTAGAAAGAATGAAATATGATATAAAAACTAATACAGACAAAACAATAGTCAATGACTTTGCAGAAATGTTTTGTATCGCTAAAAAATTATAGAATTCTCATAAAACAGGTGCATTACCAAATGCTTTTTTTAGTAACGTATTTATAATTGGGGGGAGTTACTATGTATTTACTTATATCAATTATTCTAAGTTCCATTTTAGGTTACGTATTAATGATGATGGGGCCACTTGTAGGTGGTATTGTTGCTTTTGGAATTGTAGTAGGTTGCATTTTTAGAGGGTTGTATTTACTAAATGATATTCATAAAAGAATTTCAAATATATCACCAGAAGAGGATAGAACCCAAATCACCAAAAGATAAACAAATTATTGTTTACGATTGGAAAATAATCTCGATTCCAAAGACCTACTCACAATCAAAACCATTTCTTTCGCTGGTCTTATCTATATTTTGCGTTCGCTTAATTCGTTTAATGGTATTTGGAAGATTTAAGGTTCTCCAAGTTTCAAGACCTCCATAGTGTTAATGTAAAATAGCAGTTAAGTGCAACCTCTAACAAAATCAGATATATCGCACCAAATCATATATAGTTTTTAATTGTACTATATTAGCCGTTTCGTAATCCACGCCAACTCCAATCCCAAATCCTTTTATCCTCATTCTCATTGCTAATTCAATATCAACTTTTGAATCTCCAATAATAAAAGATTCTAATATTTTTATATCTGGGTATTTCTCTATTGCTTGTTGTATCATCCCGTTTCGGGGCTTTATACATTTACACCCCTCATTTTTTCCATGAGGGCAATAAAAAACATCAAGAACATCAATGTTATGGTTTTCCAGTTCTCTAATCATTTGATTATTTATATTATGGTATTGCTCAAATGTGATGTATCCTTCGTTAATTATGTATTGATTGGTAATAATAATAACTTTATATCCCTTAGTCATTACTTCCTGGAGCGTATTGATGGCACCATCCATAAAAACAGGATGCATTATTGAAGTCCATTCATGGTCTGGATAATCCTTGATGATGGTGCCATCTCTATCAAAAAATGCAACCTTCATAATTTCTCCCCTATCTATGTATGACTTTTCATGCCCATAAGACCAACGTGTTTAACAATCTCTATCCCTTAAATAAGGCTCTTATTGAAACCGATACTTTTAGCTTCATATCCCATACTTGTATAGAAGTGATGTGCAGCTTCTCTCTCTTTACGATTTCCACTGTTTATAGATACTGTGATGGCGCCTTGATTTTTTGCCCAGCATTCCACTTCTTTTATCAGTTTCTTACCTATCCCCTTTCTTCGATAATCTATGTCTACAACAAAAGCTACAATTTGAACATATGAACCATCATATTCATAAAACAAACCCGTACATAAACCTGCCATTCCAACAATTTTTCCATCCATTTCCGCCACTAGTGTATGATAGTTTAGGTTGGCAGTAATAGTTTTCAACCTAATTTTAAACTTATCGATTGATGTTGGATAACCAAGTTGTTCCATTAATAATACCAGGTCAGGGACATCATTTATCGAAGCTTCTCTAATATCCATCACTATCCCCCCAATGTCATAATGACTCATTATTTCTCTAAGCAAATATACATTCTATGGACAAACGCTAGTTATTGAACGACACTTGAACATCATTAACAAACACTGCATTTCCAGTAATTTGAACATCAAGTGATTGACTATTTTTAGAAACTTGGGCAACAACCCGACCATCTTTTCCAATTTCATGGCCTTGCTCCACTATAAGCTTTAAAGGTTCTGTAAAATTATCTTTTATGTATTTTGCATAAAAAGCCCCCATTATCCCTGATGCTGTACCCGTTACGGCATCTTCAATTGTTCGTGAGTATGGTGAGGAGAAATGTCGAGCGTGCATATCAGCTTTAGAATCATAAGATTCCAGACAAAAAGGATGAACGGATGATTTTGGTATTTCATTTAAAAGTTTAGGAAACTGCTTGTTTTGCGGTTCCATTTTTTGAAAAACATCAAGATTTTTTATCGGTATTAGTAGAGTCCAAGTACCTGTACTTCCATATAGTATTGGTAAATCTACGCGTAGGTCTGATTTATTTAGTCCTATCGAGTTCGCTAAATCTTTTTTTGAACCTTTAAATTCCTTGAATTGGGGAGATGCCTGCTTCATTGTTATGAATAGTTCACCGTCATCTGATGTGTTAATTTTAATCGGAAGAGTGCCAGCGTTCGTTTCAATTGTTAAATCTTTTTTATCGCCCAATAACCCTTTACTTTTTAAAGCATAAACAGTTGCCATTGTTGCATGACCACATAAATTCATTTCATGACCTGGTGTAAAAAATCGTATTCTATGGTCAGCTACACTCGATTTAACTCGAAAAGCAGTCTCATTAAAGCCAACTTTGAAAGCAACTTCTTGCATTTCTGCATCTGTTAATTCATCACCATTAAAAACTACTCCCGCAGGATTTCCCTTATTTGGTTCTTTACTAAACGCATCATAATGATACACCGTTATCGACTTCAAATACCCATCCTCCCTAAATAGGACATTTAGTACTATTTGTAGATTCCTAATAAGTGTAAGTAGGTTCCATTCATTTTTCAACATCTTCTGGCCCCTCAAAAATCGTAACCATCAAAATAAAAGGTGTAAGAATTTTGTAACTTTGCTTGTAAGTGCGAGGGATAGTTGTTTTACCACCACCAGAAAGAGTAGCAATTGCAATAAAATCGGATACTTTTCTTTCTTCATAAAAACCTCCAGTTCAAATGACTAGAACAGCATCTTATACTAATATGCCACATTAGTTAAAGACATTTATTTAGTTTATTTTACCATAAAGGTATTAATTTTCCTATAATGCACCTTATGTAGTAGTTTACGTTGTAAGATATATTAACAAGGTGTCAACTATAATTAAGATTGCACAACTAGTTTGGAAAATTAAAGATTTATAGTATGATTATGGTATAATAAGTTAAAAAAAGTTATTCAACTAACGCGAAGGTTAGCATAAAAGGAGAGTTTTGTTTGATAAGTAATATAGGTTTACCAGGTTTAATTTTACTTTTGATTATTTTTACTCTAATTGTTGGAGGCATTTGGTTATTAGTTCGTCTGCTCTCAAAAAGATAACTATCATTTGAAGAGATGTACTTAAACAAATGGGGGCTAGAGTTGAACAAGGCAATCAATGATTGTCTAATATTTTTCAAAACAAATGGAATATTATGTTATTATTGAATTAGAGATTTTGAGCTAACGAAGCAGAAATATTTAAGAAAACCTCTGTTTTAAATGTAATTTATATATTTAATTATGTAAAATATATGTTACTATTTTTATGAGGAGGGATTACACCACTTGAAAAATAAAGTTAAGATATCTCGTGTTCAAGTTGATTTAACTCAGCAACAATTAGCTGAAAAGATTGGTGTCACTCGACAAACAATTAGTTTAATTGAAAAAGGAAATTATAATCCAACCTTAAAGTTATGTCTGGAAATTTGCTATGCAGTACATAAAAGTTTGGATGAAGTATTTTGGATAGAAAGGGAGAGTGATGAACAATGAAAAAAATTAAAGATGAACGTTTAATCTTGGTAAATTTAAAAAATATCCGTATAACGTATATTATTCAAACAGTTGGTATCATTGGCATATTGGGATATGACTTAGTTACAAAAGGATTAGATGGAATGAGAGAAAATCCTTTATGGATTGTATTCATGTTATCAATTGTCGTTTCTGCTTATCTATCAATGAATGTTAGTGTTGACTATGAAAACAATGAAAAATCACCAAAAAAAGGATTCTTTCTATCGTTGTTTATAGTGTCCTTGATTTCAATTGTTATTGGTATCGTAACGTCAATAGGTGAGGAGTTCACTTTTATTAACGGGTTAATGATAGGCGGTATATTGTTTGTTTGTGGCCTTATTCCAGTCATATACATTTATTATATACGAACTAAACAGCAAGATGATAATTCTGATGATTAAAGATAATGAAATTTACTAACGGGTGGCGTTAGTTGAATAAAGATTCACATTTTCTGATAAAGAAACTTGCTCTTGTTAATTGCTAAACCGGCATAAATATCCAAATACATTTTAAAAATTTTTATATTGATACATGTTCATTAAACATTATAGTTAATTAACTTTTATAAGGAATCAGGGAGATGATGCTTATACATCTCAACCGCATTTGTATTTGCTTAGTATCCCATAAAGTGAGATACACTTAGTTTTGGTGGGATACTTACTAGCATATGAATATGATCTTTGCATGCATCAGCCTCGTGTATTTCAACTCCCTTCCTTTCACAAAGTTCTCTTACTATTTCTCCGATGCTTTTTTTATATTTTCCATAGATAATTTGTCTTCTATATTTGTGGGCGCAAAAACAATGTGTAACTTACATCTCCATTGTGT